>JAIQFX010000038.1 GCA_020073005.1 Terriglobia bacterium
CGGCGGGCACGGGCTTCGAGTACTACCGGAACGTGCGGATCCCGGCGGACGAGCCGCCGCCGCCGCCGGCGCTGCCGCAGCCGAGCGACGACGAGCTCGAGCTGGAGCGCGACATGGAGTACTTCGTCGAGCCGGACGAGGCGCTGACGCCGAGGACTGGGGACGTCGAAAGTTAGAAGTTAGAAGTTAGAAGGAAGAAGTTAGAAATAGGCTTGCCAGCCGAAGCTCGGGGAGCGCGGGGACTGGCGAGCGAAGCCTGGTGGGCGACGGTCGAGAGGTCGTCGCCCTTTTTTTCTAGCCGCGCAATTCAATGAGCCGCTCGCCCTGTTCAAGCCGCTTCAGCGTTACCGGCCAAAGCGGCTCAAACCACGCCATCAGTGCGCGGTTCGACCAATTGCCTTTGCAAATCAAATCACCGGAACGGTTGGCAACTGCGCGTCAACGAGCGAATTCAGGGCTGCTGGAGCACTGCGTGGCCGGACTGGCGGGCTGCGGAAGTAGCGGCTCAGCGACGCCGGAGTGTGTAGATCCACTGTCCGATCAAACAACCGGCTCAGCTCCTCCTGCATCGAGAAAAAGCCTAAACCAGGCGTCCGTCCTGGCTCGAACTCGATCAGCACGTCGACGTCGCTGTCCGGGCGGAAGTCGTCGCGCAGTGCGGACCCGAACACGGCGAGCCGACGAACGCCGTTCTGGCGGCAGAATTCCGCGAGTCGCCCTTGATCGACAGACACCCTCGATCTCATGAGACCATGATTCTACGCGGTTGATCGCGACCCAACGACCACGATACGGTCTTCAGCCATGTCGTTTCTCTATCGCACAGCCATTACCATTACACGCAAGCAGCCGTACATCGACTGGGCCAACAGCTTCAACGATGGGGGCTCTGACCTGACCGACGAGATCAACTCGAGCCGCCGCACGATCTACCTCGTGCCGGAGTCTGACGATGAGCCGGATCGCGAGAAGATCGTCGACGAGTTCTGGCCGCACATCTTCGAGGAGGAGCTGAGCGGCTGGATGCTGAAGGAAGAGGACTGGCCCGCGTCGCGCACGCGCGAGATGTTCCTCGCCTGGTTCGATGTGGAGATTGCCGACTCGGTGTTCGATCTCACGCCGGAGGAACCGCTCTCGCAGCATGATGTGGACGTCGAGGAGCTGCGCTACGCGGCCCAGCACTGCGCGTGGTGCGACGTCGAGATTGACGAGGGGGCGGGCCGGTTCGCCGTCTTCCCGCTCGCCGAGCGCTCGCTCGTCTCACATCGCGACGGCCTGGTGCTCCCGCTGGCGATCGATGATGAGCGTGTGGTTACGGGAATCCTGACGCTACCGGACTCCGATGAGGCGAAAGCTGGAGAAGATCTTGTCTTTCGGGCCTGCACGAGCCGGTGCGAGAAGCTGATCCGCAAGACGGTGCCGAAAGCGCTGAAGGTCGCAATGCGTGTCATTCACTCCCACTCATCCGGAAGGACGTAGCGGTCCTGCGGCTTCAGCTTGCGCGCCTGGACGAAGCCCATCTGGTTGCGTCGAGGATCGGACCGCAGCACCCACGCGATCTCCTCCATCTCGCGCAGGGACGCGTGGCGCTTGTCGCCATAGCCCGTGCAGAACGTGACCGGAAACGTGATGCGGCCGTGATCGGACAGACGGCTGCACTCGACGATCTCGTCGCGCAGGCGCTGACCCTTGATGATGGTGGCGAAGCGGCAGGTGGAGCAGAGTGGCGGCTCGCCGTGATTGACCGTCCCTCCGCGGATCTTGAGGCGCATTCCTGAATCTCCTTTTACGCCGTGCGTATCATGCGACACCTCCTCTCGGACACTTGTCGTGTTGTAAAGCAAGACATGGCGACAACCCTCCGACGACGATGCCATCGTCGTTGCACGGCTGTCAAGCCGGTTAGCGGGATTGATGATCACGCGATCATTGCGCTCGACGACGCTGCCGCGCGGCGTCCACGTGAACGTGCAGGAAGGCGAGCGCGTGCGCGCGGGTTGAGCCGCTGATGGACGGCCCGAGCAATCCGCACACATCCTGAACGTCCTCGGCGAGAAGGCGCTGCAGGCGTACCTCGTGAACGAGATTCAGGAGGTCTACCGGCTGCAGGGCGTGAACATCAACGACAAGCACATCGAGACCGTCGCGCGGCAGATGATGCGGTGGGCGTGGCGAATCTCTCCGCCAGGTTCGACGCCAGGCGGCAGTAGTCTGCTCGCCGCTCGTGCCTGCCGCGCGGCAGGCGCCGCGAGAAGCAGTTACAATATCGGCGGTCCATGCTCACGCGTTCGTCCGCTCCGCGGCTGACTGAACGATGACCGCGGCCGGTCTCCGCCCGCTCTACGCCGGCGCGGCCCTCGCGGCAATCGGCGCGGCGATCCTGTTCGCGATGTCGCCGCTCGCCGTGATCTGCTTCGGCGTCATCGGCTGGATGCTGCGGCGCGCGCTCGCACCGCTCGACCCTGTGGAGCGGGTGCCGATCGGCGCCGTGCTCATCGCGGGCGTCCTGGTCCGCGCGGCGGGCGTGTTCGCGCTCTTCCTGTCCACGCCGTGGACGCCCCTGCAATTCAACGTGCTGTTCGGAGACGGCCAGTTCGCGATCCACCGGTCGCTCTGGATTCTGAACATTCTTCGAGGCATCCCGATCTCGCCGTGGGACCGCGTGCTGGTCTACCTGGGCATCGGCGACGTGGGCTATCACTACGCCCTCGCGCTGCTCCAGGCGCTGGTCGGGCCGGCGCCGTACGGGATCCCGATGGTGAACGTCACGGTCTTCACGGCGTTCGCGGTCCTCGTGCATCGGCTCGTGCGCTCGGCGTTCGGTGCGATCGCGGCGGCTGTCGCGCTCGTGATCGTGCTGTTCTGGCCGACGATGATCGTCTGGTCGATATCGCCCATCAAGGAAGCGCCGCAGTTTCTGCTCGGGATGCTGGCCGTCGCCGGAACCATCCGGTGCATGCGCGCGACGGAACGCCGCGAGCGGGTGGCGCAGGCGCTCATCGTGCTCGCCGCGTGCGTGGCGCTGTCAGCGATGCGGACGGGCGGTCTGATCATCGCGGCGGGCGGGATCGCGATTGGCCTGCTCGCCCGGGCGGTGACGAGGCGAACCGCGACTGCGGCGGTGGTGCTCGCCGTCGGGCTTGTCGTCGCCGTTGGTCTCGCGACGCGCCCGTGGGTCCAGGCGCGCGTGATGCGCGAAACGAGTCTGGCGCTGGTGCGCCATCTGGGTCACGTGCATAGCGGCGGGATTTACTACCGCGCTGCGGACCAGCGTTTCTACACGGGGGGCGCCGAAGCGCCGTGGTCGATGACGCCGGTGGAAGGCGGCCGGTTTCTCCTCCGATCCGCCGCATTCTTCCTGCTGGCGCCGTTGCCGTGGCACGTCGCGTCGAACAGCGGTCTGCTGTTCGTGCCCGAGCATCTGACGTGGCTCGCGCTCGTCGGCTTCGCCATCGCCGGGATTCCCGCCGCGCTGCGTCGCGATCCGCTGGTGACGCTCGTGTGCCTCGGGTACATTGTGATGGGCCTCGCGGCGATTGCGGCGAACGGCGGGAATGTCGGCACGTTGGTACGTCACAGGGACATGGTGGTGCCGTTTGTCGCCGTGCTCGCCTCGGTCGGCTTCGTCAGGGTGCTGAGTCATGCCACTTCTTGATGCGCGTGGACGCGTGTTCGGCCGATGGAACCTCATCGATGCGAGCATCGCGATGTTCCTGCTGTTACTGATACCCGCCGGTTTTGTCATCTATCGTGTGTTCCGCGTGCCCGACCCGGTCATCGCGGCGGTGACGCCGCCCTTGCAGCCTCCGGGGGCGGAGCGTCGCATTCGGGTGACGGGCCGCAACTTCCGGCCGTTCCTGCGGGCGTACGTGAACAAGACCGGCGCGCCGTTCTCGCTCGTCAACCGCACGGTGGAGCTGAGCGAAGGCAACGTGCTCGTGGAAACGCCGGAGGTGATCGAAATCGTGCTGCCGCCGCTGACAGCGGCGACCTACGATCTCTATATCTTCGACGAACTGCGGCAGGTGGCCGAGCGGCCCGCGGCGTTCACCCTCGGCACGCCGGCGGATATCACCGTCGAGGCAACCGTGCGCTTCACCGTCGTGTCCGAGCTTGTGCCGCTCGTCAAGTCCGGCGACGAAGACACCACGGCGCCAGGCGATCCGGCGTCCGGCGATTTCGGGCACGCGACGCTGAAGGACATCAGGCTCATTTCCGGCAATCCCGTGACGCTGGACCTCCAGTTTCCGACGGCCGCGGGCTCGTCGATGAGCGGGCGCGGCGACGGCGCGGGCGGGACCACAATCGTGCACGCCGCCGGCCGCGCGCTCGAGGCGACTGTGGCGCTGCCCGTCGAACGCACGGCCAATGGCGCCTGGCTGTACAAAGGGCGAGCCGTCCGTGCCGGT
This sequence comes from Terriglobia bacterium, assembly GCA_020073005.1. Classification (GTDB taxonomy): domain Bacteria; phylum Acidobacteriota; class Vicinamibacteria; order Vicinamibacterales; family CAVVIG01; genus SRVP-36. Next base: position 4,410 of record JAIQFX010000038.1, read on the forward strand.
GACGGGCTGTCGTTTCAGACTTCCCGCTACGCGATGTACGGCGTGATTCTCCGCGTCGCCGAGTTGTCCGCCGCCCCGGCCTCGAACGAGAAAGGCGCGCCGAAATGAGCGGCCTGTTCGAGCGTCTCGATCGCGCGTTCGCGCGGGCCGCGGCGGAGAAGGAGTCGCCGGATGCCGAAGCTCGCGCCGGCGCCGTCATCGGCGACAGCCGCGTCGCGCAGACGATCCTGTGGGTGGCCGAGGCGACGATCGTCGCGTGGCGTGCGTCGAGGGCGCGGTCCCTTGCCGGCGGCGTTGCCGGCCGCGTGCGCGCGCTCGACGTGGCGCGGCGGGTCCACCTGATCGGATGGACGCTCCTCGTGGCGACCGTGACGCGCGCGGGGCTTTACGCGGCCTTCGCCCGGCCATCGCTGGTCACGCTCGGGATCTGGGGCCTCGTCGTCGCGGTCGGCGCGATCATGATGGCCGCGCCGGCGTCGATCGCGGTGGCGTGGTCGCACCGGCGCCTATAATCCCTCCATGACTCGAGTCATTGCGCTGCTGATGCTCGTCCTCGCTCTTCCCGCGAGCGCGTTCGCGACCTGGTCCGTCATCGCCGTCGACCGCAGCACGGGACGCGTGGTCATCGCGTCCGCGACGTGCGTCAACGGAGACGACGACTTTCTCAAAGGCGTGCAGGCGGTCGTCGTTCCGGGCAAGGGCGTCGCCGCGTGCCAGGCCGCGGTGGACAACACGCACACGAACCAGATGCTCGTGTTCAACGAGCTGCAGAAGGGCACCGACCCGAAGCAGATCATCGAGCTGCTCGCGCAGGATCCCGCGTATCAGAGCCGCCAGTTCGGCATCCTCGATTTGCAGGGACGGCGCGCCGGTCATTCAGGTCTGACGAACGGCTACGTCTCGCAGGACATTCAGGGGCAGGTGCCGGGCACTGACGTCTTCTATTCGATTCAGGGCAACATCCTGCGGCCGGGACAGGTCGTGCCGAACGCGGTCGCGGCGTTTCTCGCCGCGAAGGGCGCGATCACCGATCGCGTGATGGCGGCGATGGAGGCGGCGGACGGCTCCGGCGGCGACAGCCGCTGCACGTGCCCGCCGTGGCCGAGCGACGGCACGAAGCCCGCGATTCCGTGCGACGGCAAGACCGCGCACGTTTCCTACATCCTGATGGCGGAGAAGACCGATACCAACGGCGACTCGCACAACAACGGCAGGTACGCGATGTACATCAACGTCTCACAGCCGGCGCCGGATCACGCGAAGGGGATCAAGGAAGGCGAGAACCTGAATCCGGTCAAGACGCTCCGCATGCGCTACGACGCGTGGCGCAAGCTGCAGCCGGCGTCGTTCAAGTAAGGGGCGAGTGAGGCGCGCCATGCGATTCCTTCGAGTCCCGCTCGCGCTCGCGATGCTCGCGGCCGCGGCAGCGGCGCCACGAGCGGCGCAGCCGCCCGCGCAGCCTCCACAAGGCGGCCGCGGCGGGCGTGGTGGCGGTGGGCGAGGCGGCGTGACGGTGATGACGCTGACGTCGACCGCGTTCGCGGACGGCGGATCGATTCCGAGGAAGTACACGCAGGCTGGCGACCAGACGTCGCCGCCGCTCGCGTGGGGCAACGTGCCCGATGGCGTGACGAGCTTCGTCCTGATCGTCCACGACATCGACGCGGCGACTGCGCCCGGCACCGACGACACGCTGCACTGGATGCTCTGGAACATTCCAGCGGCGACGCGAAGTCTGCCCGAGGGCGTGCCGTCAGCCGATCAGCTTCCGGATGGCGCGCGGCAGATCAGCGCGACGGGTCCGTACTATCGCGGACCGGGCGCGGCCGCCGCCGGCCCAGCGCATCATTACGTATTCGAATTGTTCGCGCTGGACGCGACGATCGCCGTTCCCGCCGTCGGCGCGCAGCCCGCGCAGACGCGCGCCGCCGTCGTCGCCGCGATGGCGGGGCACGTGCGCGGCAAAGCGGTCTACGTCGGGCTGTTCAAACGGTGAATCGACGAGAGTTGCTTACCGTTGCCGCAATGGCATTCGCCGGTCCTGCGCGCGCGCTCGCGACGCAGAACAGCGGTCGCGAGCAGCTCGAGCGCCGCATCGCGCGGCTCGTGCAGGAGTTCAGCGACCAGGGTGTCCACCGCACGGGCACGGACGTCGACCGTCGATCCGCCGGCTGGCTGAGCGCGCAGATCACGCAAACGGGATTGGCGCCGTCGCTCGAGTCGTTCTCGCTCAGTCGCGTCGATCCGATCGAAGCCACGCTGACCCTCGGCGCGCGTCGCCTTCAGGGCGTGCCGATCTTCGACGCCGCGTTCACCGACGGCGCCGGCATCACCGGGCGCCTCGGTCCGCTCGAGAGCGACGCCGAGATCGGCCTCGCGGCAACCGCGCCCAATCAGGCGGCGGCCGGCCCGCTCGGCAATGCGCGTCGCGCCAATCGTCACAGAGCCATCGTCTGCGTCACGAACGGACAGCGGCCCGGTCTCTGTCCGAGCAACGCCGATCTGTTCCTTCAGCCGTTCGGCCCGCCGGTGCTGCAGGTTTCACGCGAGGATGCCGACTGGCTCGGCGAGCAGGCCGGGGCCGGCGCGCAGGCGCGGCTCGTCGCGCAGGTGAAGCGGACGCCGTCGACCGCGTTCAACGTGACGACGAAGATCGCTGGTACGGATCCGGCGTTGCCGCCACTGGTGATCATGACGCCGCGCAGCGGCTGGTACACGTGCGCGAGCGAGCGCGGCGGCGGCATCGTCTGCTGGCTCGAGTTGATGCGGACGCTCCGAGCGCCGCGGCCCGCGCGCGATATCGTCTTCGTCGCGTCGAGCGGCCACGAGCTCGGTCACCTCGGCATCAACGCGTTCGTCGAGGCGCGGCCCGGCATCGTGAAGAAGAGCGCCGGCTGGATGCACTTCGGCGCGAACATCGGCGCCGCCGTCGATCCTGGAAACACCGTCCAGGCGTCAGACGATGAGTTCGAGGCGAAGCTGACGCGCGAGATGGCGCCGGCGGGGCTGAGCGTCGACCGCCGAGTGCCGCGTGGTACCGTGCCTGGGGGCGAGGCCGAAGTCGTCCATCGCGGCGGCGGCCACTACGTCTCGGTGATCGGACGCAACGCGCTCTTCCACAATCCCGAGGATCGCGGTGCGAAGGCCGTCGATCCCGCGGTCATCGCGCGCTTCGTCGACGCGTTCACGAACGTGGCCCGCGGCCTGACGCTCGGCTGAAGCCTCGCGCGACGAAGGCCTCAGCGACCGGTCCGTTCGAACTCCGCCAGCCTCTTTGGCTACGCCAGTTTTCTGTTTTCCGTTTTCTCTTCACTGTTTCTCGTACACCGCCGTCGTCGTCGTGGTCTGCTCGCCCTGCGCGTTGTAGTTCTTGTAGGTGTTGTTGATCGTCTTGCCGTCGGCGGACAGCACGTTGATGATCACTTGCGTGATACGCCCGCCCTTCTTGTTCGTGATCTCGTTGGTCCGATCGTCGATCTTCTTCACGGCGGTCGTGTCCGTGCTCGGGCTGCCGGTCACCGGCTCGTCCTTGCCGTCCAGCATCGTGTTGTAGGTCCACTTCGTGAGCTGACCGTTCCGGTTCGTCGACTCGACGGTGACCTTCATCCCGCCGTTGCCGAGCGGCTCGTAGGTCATGATGTTCAACGCCGGCGGCGGCGCGTCCTGCTTCAGCGTCCATTTGCCGATGCGCGGGTTGGCCGCCTGCGCGAAGGCGAGTCCGGCCCCGAGAACGATGGCGATGAGCGCGGCGGTCGAAACGATCGTACGGGTCAGGCGTGTCTGCATGTCTCAGCTCCAGGCCGGTAAGTCTATCGCGGTAGAATCTGCCCCATGAAGACAAAGTCGAAAATCCTCGCCATCGTCGCGCTGGCGCTCGCGCTGGCCACGGCGCTCCCGCGCGCGCAGCAGGGCGATCGCGTCGCCCGCATCGATCGCGCGCTGCAGCAGTACGTCGACGAGACCCGCGTGGCCGGCGCGGTCGCGCTGGTCCTGCAGGACGGCCGGCCGGTCTACGAGAAGGCGGTCGGCTGGGCGGACAAGGAAGCCGGCCGCAAGATGGCGCCGGACACGATCTTCCGCATCGCGTCGCAGACGAAGGCGTTCACGAGCACGGTGATTCTGTCGCTGATGGAAGAAGGAAAGGTCGGCCTCAACGATCCCGCCGGCCGGTTCATTCCAGGTTTCGCCAAGACGACGGTCGCCGTGCGAAGCGGATCAGAGGTATCGATCGTTCCGGCCAGGCGCGCGATCACGATTCGCGATCTGCTGACGCACACGGCCGGCATCTCGTACGGCACCGACGCGTCCGTCGCGGCGATGTACGAGAAGCAGGGCCTCGGACCCGCGGCCGGCTACGGCTGGTACACCGCCGACAAGAACGAGCCGATCTGCGCGTCGATGGAGCGCCTCGCGGCGCTGCCGTTCGTCGCGCAGCCCGGCGAGGCGTGGGTCTACGGCTACAACACCGACGTCCTCGGCTGCATCGCCGAGCGCGCGTCGGGCCAGCCGCTCGACGAGCTCGTCCGGAAGCGCGTGACGGAGCCGCTCGGACTGAAAGACACGCAGTTCTATCTGCCGCAAAGCCAGCGCGCCCGGCTGTCGGCGGTCTACTCGAGCGGCGCCGACGGCAGGATCACGCGCGCGCCGGATGGACCGAAAGGGCAGGGCCACTACGTCGACGGTCCGCGCAGGAGCTTCGCGGGCGGCGCGGGATTGCTGTCCACCGCGCGCGACTACGCGCGCTTCCTCGAGATGATTCGCAACAGCGGCACGCTCGACGGCGCGCGCATTCTGTCGCCGCGCACGGTCGAGCTTATGACGACCAATCAGGTCGGCACGCTGCATTCGTCGACGGGCCTCGGCTTCGGCCTCGGATTCGAAACGACCGATCGCTACGGCGCGAACGGCATGGACGGCGTGGGCGCGTTCGGCTGGGGCGGCGCGTACGGCAGCGTCTATCGCGTCGATCCGAAGTCGAAGCTCGTGCTCGTGCTGATGATTCAACTCCTGCCGAACGGCAGCGACATCCGCGATCGCTTCCCGACGCTCGTGTATCAGGCGCTGGGGAGCTGACGCGCATGAACTTCCGCACGATCATCGAGCCGTTCCGGATCAAGTCCGTCGAAGCGCTCAAGTTCACGACGCGCGAGGAGCGGGCGTCCGCCCTGGTCGCCGCGCGAAACAACGTGTTCCAGCTGCGCGCCGAGGACGTTCTCGTCGATCTTCTCACCGACTCGGGCACCGGGGCCATGTCGTCGGCGCAGTGGGGCGCCCTGATGCAGGGCGACGAGTCCTACGCCGGCAGCCGGTCCTTCTACCGCTTCGACCGCGTCGTCCGCGACCTCACCGGGTTCAAGCACATCATCCCCACGCACCAGGGCCGGGCCGCGGAGCGCATCCTGTTTCACACCGTCCTGCACCCAGGACAGATCGTTCCCAACAACAATCACTTCGATACGACGCGCGCGAACATCGAAGTGGAGGACGCGGAGGCCCGCGATCTCGTGATCGCGGCGGGGCGCCAGCCGTCGACGATTCATCCCTTCAAGGGCAACATCGACACCGACGCGCTCGAAGCGCTCCTGGATCGCGACGGCGACCGCGTGCCGCTGGTGATGGTCACCGTCACGAACAACTCGGGCGGCGGGCAGCCCGTCTCGCTCCAGAATCTGCGGGGCGTGCGCGCGCTCTGCGATCGCTACAAGAAGCCCTTCTTCCTGGATGCCTGCCGGTTCGCGGAGAACGCGTACTTCATCAAGATCCGTGAAGAAGGACAGCGCGACCGGGCGCCTCGCGAGATCGCGCGCGAGATGTTCAGCCTCGCGGACGGCTGCACGATGTCGGCGAAGAAGGACGGCCTGGCCAACATCGGCGGGTTCCTCGCGATGAACTCGGATGCGTGGGCGGAGCAATGCCGCAATCTGTTGATTCTGACCGAAGGCTTTCCGACCTACGGCGGGCTGGCGGGCTACGACCTTGAAGCCATCGCGCAGGGACTCGAGGAAGTCACCGACGAGGCGTACCTTCGCTACCGCATCCGCTCGACGGAATATCTGGCCGAGAAGGTCGTGGCGGCTGGTGTGCCCATCATCCGTCCGGCCGGCGGCCACGCCGTCTACGTCGACGCCCGCGCGCTCCTTCCGCACATCCCGCCGCTGCAGTACCCGGGGATCGCGCTGGTGAACGCGCTGTACGTCGAAGCAGGCGTGCGTGGCGTCGAGATCGGGACCGTGATGTTCGGCCAGCACCACGACGGCACCGAGACCGCCGGCGCGATGGACCTCGTGCGGCTGGCCATCCCGCGACGCGTCTACACGCAGTCGCACATCGACTACGTGGCCGAAGCCGTGATTGCCGTCGCGCGGATGGGGTCGTCGTTGCGCGGGTATCGAATCACGTCGGCGCCGAAGACCCTGCGGCACTTCACCGCCGAGTTCGAACCGCTCGCCTGAGCGCGACCCTTTCAGGGCCGCGTCTTTTCCGACAGTTCCTTGAATCTCGCCAGCACCTGATCCCAGCCGACCATCACGGCCGTATAGATCTCCTCGCCCTTGGCGAGATTCCTGAAATCACCGTGCGCGATGGAGAGCGTCGTGCGTCCGCCATGCTCCGCGAGGGCGTAGGTCTGCGTGATGTCGTCCTCGGCCCGGCCGGACTGCGGCTGCATCTCACGCTGCGTGGAACGGACGGTGAACCGCAGCAGCTTCCCCGGCTCCGATGCGAGCACGCGGCCGCTGACGTAGACCACGCCGTCCGGATTTCTCCAGAGGACGTCGCTGCCCACCTTCCAATCCGACTCGATGGGCCCCTTGGCCCCGAACAGCCCCGACCATTCGCTCGTGCGCGTCGTGAGAACCGACCAGAGTTTCGATGCGGGCGCGGCGATGTCGATCGACTTCTCGGCAATCAGCTTTGTCATTTCGGTGGCTCCGTCATGCGCTTCTCCGTGCCGGGCAGCGGCAGACCGCTTTCGAGCAGTGTTTTCAGACTCGACAGAATCGACGGCCAGCCCGACGACACGCCGTGCAGCATCGGCGAATCCGGCTCGAGCTCGTCGTGCGTCACCGTCAATCGGACGACGTTCATCCAGGGCTCGACCGTGAATGTGACGCGCGAAGTCTTCGCGGCGTTGCCCTTGTCGGCGGGGAAGGCCCACGGAAGATGCCCGGGAATCCCGGCAGCCCTTTTAGGGCTGCTGTCCGCCGGGCTTCTTTGCGGGCGCCGGATTGTCGGCCTTGGTGCTGGCGGGCTTCGCGCCGATGTGGTCCGCCCACCTGTCGCCCGTGTTGCTGCCCGTCGAGCTCTCGTCGACTTCGGGAAGCATCGTCGCGTTCCACTCCAGCCATTGGTCGGCGAGTCTGTCGTGGACGTCCTTGCGCCGCTCCTTCAGATTCGCGCGCTCCATCGGATCGTCGACGACGTTGAAGAGGAACGTGTTGTCGAGAATCTTCAGGTACTTGAAGTCGCCGTCGCGCATCGCGCGCTGCGCATTCGCCTTGTAGCGCCAGAAGATCCTGCGCGGCACGGGCGCGGCGTTCTGCGTCAACTGCGGCAGCAGGTTGATGCCGTCCGGCGCGAACGCGGGATCGGGCGCGCCGCCGGAGGCTGCGAGCAGCGTCGGCATCCAATCCATCGTCATGCTCACCTGATCGACCGTCCGGCCCTTCGGAATCCGCGCGGGCCACGAGATGATGGACGGAATCCGCAGTCCGCCTTCGAGCAGTTCGGTCTTCCGGCCGGTGAACGGCCAGGTGTCGGCGAATCGCTCGCCGCCGTTGTCGCTCGTGAAGATGACGATGGTGTTCGACGTCAAGCCGTGTGCGTTCAGCGCCTGGAGGACGCGGCCGATCTGCGCGTCCATCGCCTCGATCATGCGTTGATAGGTCTTCTGCGACCCGCCGTCGTAGTCGCGCAGGCCCGTCCCTCGAACGCGCGCGGACTCGGCTTCATCGCCGGGCGCTTCCCACGGCCAATGCGGCGCATTGAAATGCAGGCTGAGCAGGAACGGCTGCCGCGATCGCGCGTAGCCGTCGACGACATCGACGGCGCGGCTGCCGAGCAGCTCGGTGAGATACCCCGTTTCATGAATCGCGACGTCGCCGTCCCAGAAATCATCCTTCTGCGACGTGTCCGTGTGCGCGTAGTAGTCGAGCGCGCCCATGCGGAACCCGTAGAAGTGGTCGTAGCCGCTCTGAAGCGGACCGAACTTCGGCAGCGCGCCCAGATGCCACTTGCCGAGCAGCGTCGTGCCATAGCCGATCTTCTTCAGCAGCGAGGGCAGCGTCGGGTGCTCTGGCGGCAATCCCACATCCGTCTTGTCGGTTGGAATCGGCTCCTCGAGTCCGACGCGCACGCGGTACTGATACCGGCCGGTGATGAGCGCCGTGCGCGTCGCGGAACAGACGGCGGAGTTGGCGTACGCCTGCAGGAACCGGACGCCGTCGGCGGCAATCCGATCGATGTTCGGCGTCTTGAGGTCCGGCCGCCCGTAGCACGCGACGTCGGCGTAGCCGAGATCGTCGGCCATGATGAAGACGATGTTCGGCCGCGACGCCGGCTGGCCGAAGACGTCATCGATGCCGGACGCCAGCGCGAGTGTGCCGAGCGCGGCGCCGCGAAGGAGTGTGCGACGGCTTATGTCGTTCGATGCCATGGCGGTATCATGCACCACATCGAGGAGAAGTCAGCCGTGAAGACGCTGCGACGTGTGTCGGTGGCGGTGGCGCTCGGCGCCGTGCTGCAGGCGCAGGCGATGTTCGAAATCCCTGCGCTCACAGGCCGGGAGGCGATCGGCACGACCTCGTGGCGCGTGACGGATGCCGCGCGGCCCGAGACGTTCGCCGGGCCAGGTGTCCAGCGGCAGGTCGAGGTGCTCGCCTGGTACCCGTCGGCGGCGCGCGCCGGCGGGGCGGCCGCGCCGTACCTGCGCGAGGGCCTGTCGGAAGTGCAGGATTTCGCCGGCCTCGTGAGCGCGCCGAGGACGGTATGGGATCGTCTGGCGGACGTGCGGACGCACGCGACGCTGGACGCCGATCCGCTTGGCGGTGCAACGAAATTTCCGGTGCTCGTGTTCTCGCACGGCTACGGCAGCCTGCCGAGCGCGCACGCCGCGCTCCTCGAAGATCTCGCCAGCCACGGCTACGCCGTCCTGAGCATCGTCCATCCGTACGAGTCGCTCGCGGCGACGCTGCAGGACGGCCGCGTCGTGTCGCTGCTCGACGAGAAGGGCGCGCCGCGGCAGGGCTACTTCGAAGTCGTCAAGGAATGGGAGAAGGAAGACGAGACGATGGCCGCGGTCACCAGCGCCGCCGGCGAACCTGGAGACGACGTCCAGCGTCGGCTGCTTCGCGAGTACATCACTGCGATTCCGAAGACGACCTTGGCGCTGCACCGCTGGTCCGACGACACGAAGCTCGCGCTGGACACGCTGTCGTCGCTGCCGCCGGCGAGCGCGGCGGGCAAACTTGCCGCGCGCCTGGATCTGACGCGCCTTGGCGTCTTCGGCCACTCGATGGGCGGCGTGACCGCGGGGCAGTTCTGCGTCGAGGATCGCCGGTGCCGCGCGGGCCTGAACCTGGACGGCATCCCGCAGTCCGGCACGATGATCGACACGCCGCTCAACCGTCCGTTTCTGATGGTCTACTCGGCGCGGCCCGGGCGCCTCGGCGCGAACGACGCGATTTACAGGCGCGCCGCGAAGCCGTACATCCGCGTTGACGTTGCGAACACGCTGCATCTCTCGTTCATCGACATGATTTTCTGGAGCGGTCCGCTGCGCGATCGCGGCGCGTTCGGGACAATCGCTCCGGATCGCGCGGCCGCGATCACGCGCGCGATCGTGCGCGAGTACTTCGATCAGACACTGCTCGGAAAGAAGTCGCCGTTGCTGGAAGGGAAGTCGGGATTTGCCGAGGTGACGGTCAAGTAAGAAGAGTTGTCGCGCGAGCCCTTCAGGCGAGCGTCTTTTCGATCCGCCGATCCGGCACGAGCCAGATCAGCGCGACCGTGACGTAGAGCCCGTCGGCGACGACCGTACTGACGAACGACACGCCGATGGCGATCGCGTACAGTACGAGCGAAATCCATCCCTTCACGTCGCGCCCGATCGCCCTGGCCAGCTTCGAGTGCGGGCCCTCGACCGCGATGATGCAGTTCACGAGCACCGTGTAGGCCGCCGCGCAGAGGATCAGCACGACGCCGTAGACCGCGGTCGGCAGGGACGCCTGATAGTGCCTGCCCATCCACGCCGTCACCACCGGGACGATCGACAGCCAGAACAGCAGGTGCAGGTTCGCCCACAGCACCGCGCCGCTGATCTTCGTCGTCGCGTGCAGCATGTGGTGATGGTTGTTCCAGTAGATGCCGAGGAAGATGAAGCTCAGCGTGTACATCAGAAACGCGGGCGCCGCCGCGCGAAGTGCGGCCGCGTCCGCGCCGTCCGGGATCTTCAACTCGAGGACCATGATCGTGATGACGATGGCGATCACGCCGTCGCTGAACGCTTCGAGTCGGCCTTTGCTCATCGCTCGGCTGAAAGCCTCGCGCTACGACTGCACGTCGCGCTACTTTTCGCTAATCTGCTCGAGCCCCAGGCGCTGCGCGAGCTGATTGAACCGCGGCAGATACGTCGACAGCGCGCGCTGGAGCCAATCGGTCTCGCCCTTCAACTCCGTTTGCAGGTCGTTGAAGATCGGCACCGTGTTGCTCGTCGGCTTCCCGTCGCCCGCCTCGACGACGCGCAGCAGCGACGCGAGCCGGTTGTTCGTCTTGATGGGGAAGTTCAGCGGATCCTGATTGCTCTGATTCTTCACCTGATAGACGTCGACCTCGACGGCCGTCAGCTCCTTAATCAGCTGCTCGGCGATTTCCTTCACATCCGCGTTCGTCGACTTCGATTCGCGATCGAGCAGCGCCTGCTTGATGCGGCGGATCTGGATGATCGCGTTGTTCGCCTCGTTCACCTTGTCGCGAATCTGGATCGCGAGGTCGTACTGCTCCTGCATGTCCGCCTCGGTCGCGCTGTGATACGGATGCTTCTTCACGGCGAACGACTGCGTCAGCGCCCGGCCGTCGACCGTGAGCCGCGCCTGATACGTGCCCGGCACGACGAGCGGACCGTTCTGCGTCGCGCCCCAGAGCACCATGCCCGGGAACTGCACGATGGGCTGCGCCTGCAGATCCCAGGCGAAGCGCTGAAGACCGGCGGCGATCGACGGCGGCGGACCGCCGCGTCCACGGCCCCCGCCCTCCTCTTCGTCAGCAGGCGCGGCTTCTGGCGGCGGCTCGCCCGGTACGACTTGAGGCGCGCCTCCTGTGGGCGTTGCCTCGGCTCTTCCCCCACCAGCCCTACCCGCCCCACCCGCCCTACCTCGTCCAGCATTCGGCAGCGCACCCGTGTACGAACGCACGACCTGATTCTTGCTGTCCAGGATCTCGAGCGTCATTTTCTCGGCCGGCTTCTTCAGCCAGTACGAGATGCTCGCCGCGCCGCCCGCGCGAATCGCGTCGCCCGGCTTGAAGAGGTACGCGTCGGTTGCCGTCGCCGCCGCCTGATACTGCCGCAGCGGATTCACGTCGTCGAGAACCCAGAACGCGCGGCCGTGCGTCGCGATCGCGATGTCGCTGCCCTCGACCCAGATGTCCGACACCTGCGTGTCCGGCAGGTTCAGCGACAGCGGCTGCCAGTGATCGCCGTCGTCCATTGAGACGTAGAAGCCGTGCTCCGCGCCCGCGTAGAGCAGGCCCTTGCGGACCGGATCCTCGCGCACGGACGAGATATAGTCGTTGCCCTTGATGCCGGTGACGATCTTCGTCCACGTCCGGCCGAAGTCGTGCGTGCGGAAGATGTACGGCGAGAAGTCCTCGAGCAGCGGTTTCTTCACCGACACGTACGCCGACGCGGCATCGTAGATGGACGGATCGATCTGGCTGACGCGGCCAAGATCCGGCATCTCGCGCGGCGTGACGTTCGTCCACGTCTTGCCGCCGTCGCGCGTGACCTGCACGATGCCGTCATCCGATCCTGACCAGATCACGTTGACGTCCGTCTTGCCCGGGCCGAGCGAGAACACGGTCCCGTAGATTTCAGGACTGTTCATGTCGTGCGTGATCGGGCCGCCGGAATCCTGGAACGTTTTCGGATCGTGACGCGTGAGGTCGCCGCTGATCGCGGTCCACGTCTGGCCGCCGTTCGTCGTCTTCCACACGCGCTGCGACGAGGTGTAGAGGACGTTCGGATCGACGGGCGAGAAGATGATCGGGTACGTCCACTGCCAGCGCTCGTGGACTTCGGCCGAGTTCTCTCCGGAGAAGAACCGTGGATATGCGCCGACTTCTTTCAGCTCGCCGGTGCGGCGATTGAGACGCGTGAGGAACGATCCGTTGTTCGCGCCGGCGTAGTAGACGTCCGGATCGCGCGGGTCGGTCGCGATGTAGCCGGGCTCGCCGCCGCCGGCTTCGTAGGGCGGGACGACGTTGCCTCGCCCGCCGCCGCCACCACCGCCGCGACCAAGATTAGTGGCGCTGGACACGCACATCGTCGAGTTGTCCTGCTGCGCGCCGCAGACGTGATACGGGACGTGCTTCGTCGTGATGACGTGATAGAACTGCGCCGTCGGGAAATCCTGATCGGACCAGTGGCGATCGCGCGCGGCCACGTCGTAGCTGACCGTGCCGCCGCCGTCGTTGCCGTCCATCACGTGATTCGGATCGTCCGGATCGATCCAGAAGTCATGGTGATCGCCGTGCGTGCCCTGACCGATCTGCGTCAGCGTCCTGCCGCCGTCCACCGACCGGAAGCTGCTCGTGTTCAGCATCACGACGACGTCCTTGTTGCTCGGGTCGGCGAAGACGTGCGTGTAGTAGAAGGCGCGCTGGCGGATGCTGCGCGCTTCGTTGACCAGCTTCCAGTTCGCGCCGCTGTCGTCTGACACATAGAGCCCGCCCTTGTCGTTCTCGATCAGCGCGTACACGCGATTCGAGTCCGCGGCCGTGAGCGCGATGGACATCTTGCCGTAAAGACCTTGCGGCAATCCGCCGGTCCGCGTGATCTCGCGCCACGTCTCGCCGCCGTCGGTGGACTTGAAGAGGCCGCTGCCAGGACCGCCGGACGACATCTGATATTCGACGCGATACGCCTCCCACATCGCGGCGAACATGACGTTGGGATTCTTGCGATCGAACTGGACGTCGATCGCGCCGGTCTTCGTGTCGCGGAAGAGTTTCCGCTGCCACGTCTTGCCGCCGTCGGTCGATTTGTAGAGCCCGCGCTCGTCGCTCGGCGTGCCGTACTTGCCGAAGTCGGCGACGAAGACGATGTCCGGGTTCGTCGGGTGGATGCGAATCTTGGAGATGGCGTCGGAGTCGGTGAAGCCGATGTGCGACCAGGTCTTGCCGGCGTCGGTCGACTTGTAGACGCCGTCGCCGGGCATGATGTTGCCGCGGATGCAGGACTCGCCGGTGCCTATATAGATAATGTTGGGGTCGGATTCGGCCACGGCCACGGCGCCGACGGATGAAGTCGTGATCTGGCCGTCAGTTATCGGGTTCCAGGTCACCCCGCCGTCGGTCGTCTTCCACAACCCGCCGCCGACCGCGCCGAAATAGCCGAGTTTCGGCTGGCCTTTCACGCCGGAGACCGCGATCGACCGTCCGCCGCGCAGCGGGCCGATGTTGCGCCACTTGAGGCCGTCGAGGATCGCCTTGTCGATCGCGCCCGCGGCTGCGGTTTGCGCTTGAGCGAATGCCGTCGCGATGCCGTAGCGCAGGCCTTCAGGCCTGCCGGCGGAGACGTTCCAGCCCGCTGAGATCCCGAGTAGCGCGATGCACGCCCAGAATGTGCGACGACGAAGGATGGCAGTCATGAATGCGTTCTCCTGAGGAAGGAGAAAAGTCTACACGAAAAGCCGGGGCCGGCTGCGTGGTAGCATCGCGGCGTTCCCCCAAGCGCGCCGTGCCTGAACTGGAGGGTGCGGAATGTCAGGCGACGAGAGTCTGCGCGCGGACCGCGACATCCTGCGCAACGAATTGCGGCACGCATCGTCGGAGGTCGACCGGGCGGCCCGGCGCTACCGGCGCGCGAGCTCGCTGCTCCTGCTCGCGGCGATGCTCTTCGGTCTGATGGCGAGCGGACTCGCCGGCGAGGCCGCGCGAGGCGGACCCGTCGCGGCCAAGGTCGCGGAAACGACGACGGGGAAGGTGCCGAGCACGCTGCCGCCCGGGTGGAGAAACGTCTGCGGCCTGATTGCGATCTTCACGTTCATCGGCACGGCGGCGAGCGGCATCAACTCGCTCTTGAAGATCTCGGAACATCAGGCCAGCGCGTTCGCGTGCCTCGGTGCGCTGGACGCGCTGCAGACGGAATTGCTCCGCGAAGCGGATCTGCGCCGCGCGACGCTGGACAAGGTGACCGCGGAACTGGCGAAACTCCGTCGCGAGCACGCCGAATATTTTCAGCGGTTTCGAGAGACGTAGCGGCAGACCGATGAGGCCATCAACCATTTCCAATTGACCCGACAGGCCGGCGTTGCCGCGACGCTGCTGATCGGTGTGCTCATCTACGCGGTGACCGTTGCTTTGATCGGGGCCTTTGTTGGAATCTACACGCTGCTGGTGCGGCCGAAGCCTGGGGCTGGTTCATCGCAGGGTGGCTGAAAGGTGTCGTCGCCGGCGGAATCGCCGGGGCAGTGATCATCTTCTTCGCCAAGGGGGAAGGCGTTCAGGACTTGTTCGCGCTCATGACCGAACGGCACGACGATGATTCGTAAATGCGAACCGGCTGATGCCGAGGAGATCTACGACGTCATCAACGACGCGGCCGTCGCGTACCGTGATGTCATTTCTCCAGACTGCTGGCACGAGCCCTACATGTCTCGGGAGGAACTGTCCCGTGAATGCGCCAGCGGCGTCGTGTTCTCGGGCTTCTTCGACGGCGCGCATCTGGCGGCGGTCATGGGACTCCAGTTGGTCGGAGACGTTGCCCTGGTCCGGCATGCCTACACGCGCACCGCGAGCCAGCGCCGAGGTCTCGGCGCACAATTACTGACTCACGTGCGGCGTCAGACGGATCGCCCCATGTTGATCGGGACATGGAAGGCTGCGACCTGGGCGGTTCGATTCTACGAACGTGAAGGATTCCGACTGGTTCACGGCGAAGACAAGGACGCATTGTTACGGCGCTACTGGACGGTTCCGGATCGGCAAATCGACGAGTCGGTCGTGCTCGCTGATGCACGATGGTTCTCGAGAATGTCGTCTCACGAGAAGCCGCTTGACGTCGTGCCGTACGATCCGGGCTGGCCCGCGGCGTTCGACGCCGAGGCCATCCGCCTGCGCGCCTCGCTCGGGGCGCAGGCGCTGCGCATCGACCATCACGGCTCGACGTCGATTCCAGGGCTCGGCGGCAAGCCGATCATCGACATCCAGATATCAGTCGCGGCGCTTCAGCCGCTTGCCGCGTATGGCGAACCGCTCGAGCGCATCGGCTATGTGCACGTCCCCGATCCGGACGATGCGTTCTGTCCGTTCTTCCATCGGCCGGCGCAATGGCCTCACACGCACCACGTGCACGTCGTCGAGGCCGGAGGGACCGAAGAACGGCGGACGCTGGCGTTCCGCGACTTCCTTCGGGATCATGCAGACGAGGCGCGCGAGTACGAACGGCTGAAGCGCGATCTCGCGAGGCAGCTCGCACCGGCCGACCGTGAGGCGCGTGAAGCGTACGCCCGCGCGAAGACGGACTTCATCGAGCGGATTGTCGCGATGGCCTTGCGCAGCGGCTATCCGCGGCCGCTCGCGGAGGCGCCTCCCGGCGGCGCGCGCAATCTCGTGTTCGATCCGAAAGGGTACTGGGTCGCCGGAGGCCACGAGCCGCTCTCGTATCCGGACGCCGGCCACGATCTCTGTTTCGCGATCGAAGACGGCTCGTTCTGGTTCCGCCATCGCAACGACGCCATCGTCGCCGTCGTGCGGCGGTTCCCTCCCGGTGGCGCGATCTTCGACATCGGCGGCGGCAACGGATACGTCGCCGCGGGACTCGAACGCGCGGGCTTTTCCACGGTCCTCGTCGAGCCGGGACAGGCAGGTGCCGAGAATGCGCGCCGGCGAGGGCTGCGCCATGTGATCTGCGCGAGCGTGGAAGCCGCCGGGTTCGCACCGGGAACGATGCACGCGGCCGGAATGTTCGATGTCCTCGAACACATCCGCGACGATCGGGCGTTCCTCGGGTCGCTGCGCCCGCTGCTGCGGCCGGACGGCCGACTCTACCTGAGCGTCCCGGCCTTTCCGTTTCTCTGGTCCAGCGAGGACACGTTCGCCGGACACTTCCGGCGCTACACGCGCGGCTCGCTCGCCGGCGTGCTCGAGGCCGCCGGCTTCGACGTCGAATACATGACGTACCTCTTCTGGTTTCTGCCGCTGCCGGTGTGGCTCCTGCGCGCGATTCCCAGCCGGCTCGGATGGCGCGGAACACCCACGCTTCAGTCCGCGAGCCGGGAGCACGCGGCCGGTGGCGTGGCCGAGCGCTTGATCGAGTGGGCGCTGTCGGGGGAGCTCGCGCGGATCGCTCGCGGGCGAACGCTCCCGTTCGGCGGAAGCTGTCTCGCCGTCGCGCGTCGTGCCGGGCGGGATGCGGAAGCGCGATCGACTTGACGGTGTATCCAACATGGCGGATATCCTGAGGCCGGCTGCATCAGGCGCAACGTGCCGCCGCCAGGCGCGCTCCGCCGTGGTGATCGCGACCGACATCAGCGCGAGACGATCATGACAACCACCTGGACCGTGCGGAGGCTGCACACGGTAGACGCCGCGCAGATCGACGCGCTCGCGGGCGTCACGATCGACTGCGTCGAAGCCGGCGCGTCGATTGGCTTCATGGATCCGCTGACGCGCGAACGCGCCGTGGCGTTCTGGCGCCGCGTGGCCGACGGCGTGGCCAGAGGCGAACGCGCGCTGCTCGTCGCGGAAGATGCCCAGGGCCTCTGCGGCACCGTGCAGCTGATCCTCGACATGCCCGACAACCAGCCGCATCGCGCCGACCTGGCGAAGATGCAGGTGCATCGCCGCGCGCGACGCCAGGGACTCGGCGCGGCGCTGATGCGCGCCGCCGAACAGATGGCGCGCGAGTGCGGCAGGACGCTGCTCGTGCTCGATGCCGTCACCGACGGCGATGCCGCGCGCCTGTACGCACGCCTCGGCTGGGTGCGTGTGGGCGATATCCCGCGCTACGCGTTGATGCCGAAGGGCGGGTTCTGCAGCACGACCTTCTTTTACCGCGACCTCGCCGCCGCCGAGAGGTGATACTGGAGTCTTCCGGAGTGTCGTCGCGATGAACTGCTACGTCCACGATCGTTCGGCGGCCGTCGGGATCTGCGCCGTTTGTCAGAAGGCGGTCTGCCGCGCCTGCGTCGGCGCCGATGCGCCGCGCATCGTCTGCCGCGCCTGCCTCGAGCAGCGAGCCGTGTTTGGATTCGAGTACCGGTCGGCGGCCGCGATCGGCGGCTGGCCGCTGATCCACATTTGCCTGGGCATGGATCCGGTCACGATGCGTCCGAAAGTCGCCAGGGGCGTCGTCGCCATCGGCAACGTGGCGGTCGGCGCGATCGCGATTGCGGGGCTCGCGTGCGGGCTCGTGACCATTGGCGGCGCGTCGGTCGGCCTCGTGTTCTCGCTGGGCGGCCTGGCCGCGGGCCTGGGCTTCTCCGTCGGCGGGCTGGCCATCGGATCCGTCGCGCTCGGCGGCCTGGCGATCGGATTCGTCCACGGGATCGGCGGCGCCGCGTTCGGTCCGTCGATCATCGACGCGCGCCGATGCGATCGGGCCACGCTGGACTTCGTGCGCCAGTGGCTCGGGTCCGGCATCCTGCCGCCGAATTGCCGGTAACGTCCAACACCCGATGCCTTGATGACCCCTGGAACGGATCAATAATCGGCGCGTCTGAAGGATCGGCGCGGACCGAGGATCACGAGGATCACATGACCGTCAAGGATCTGCAGACGCTGTACGACTACAGCTACTGGGCGAACACGAAACTGCTTGGCGTGGTTTGCCAACTGACGCCGGAACAGTTCACGCAATCGGTCGCGGGCAGCTACGGTTCCGTCAGGAACACGCTGGTGCACATCCTGAGCGCCGAGTGGGGCTGGCTCGATCGATGCGGCGGCCCGCCGCGCGGCGCGCAACTCAAGGCGGATGATTTTCCGACGCTGCAATCCGTGGTGGACGCCTGGACCAGGGTCGAGGCCTACGTGCGCGAGTTCCTGTCCACGCTGCGCGACGAGGATCTGGCGCGCAACGTCGAGTTCACGCTCGGCAACGCGCCGAAGCAGTCGATGGCGCTCGGAGAACTGATGCATCACGCCGCGGTGCACGCCGTCCATCACCGCGGTCAGGTGGCGCTGCTGCTGAGGGTGCTCGGCTGCACACCCGGCAATTTCGATCTCCTCATCTACTACGGCGAGAAACACGCCGCGTCGTCGGCCGGGTGACGCGGTGCCGCAGCTCGATTTCTTCGCCGCGCGGGAGGATCAGCTCGAGATCCTCCGATTCCTGTTCGGACAGACGGATGTTCGTGTCGTCGAGCACAGCTCGAAGCCCGACGCGGAGCTGGTGACGTTCACTTCGGTTGCGGACGTCGATTCCGCGTCAGGCTTGGCGAAGATCCGCACGGCAACGGACTCGGCTGTCTGCTGGCGCTGTGGTCGCCGTCGATCATCCGCCAACTCGAGGTGCGGCGCATCGACCTCGATCCGGGCGCGGCCGGCGGCGCTCTCATGCAGCTCTACTTCGGCCTGGACGCGTTCCGGGTTGGAGCGTGACGCGTGAGGTTCTAGAATCACGCAGGAGAACAGATATGGTCCTGACCAAGTCCGAGCTCATCGCCTCTCTGCAGAACGAAGTCCGTATCCTGCTGCATCTCGCGAGCAAGATCGATCGCGCGCAGCTCGACTACCGTCCGACGCCGAAGCAGCGCAGCACGCTCGAGCTGCTGCGGTACCTGAGCATGATGGGGCCCACGATCATCGAGTACGCGAAGACGAATTCGCAGGACATGGCCATCTGGACAACGGCCGAGAAGGCGGCCAACGCGCGCGACTTCGATCAGACGCTCGCCGCGATCGCCGCGCAGAAGGAGACGTACGCGTCGTTGCTCGGCGGGATGTCCGACGCGGACTTCCGCGTCGAGGTGAACAATTTCGACGGCAGCAAGATCTCGCGCGGCTCGATGATCGTCGGCGTCGTGCTGTGCGGGTGCGCCGCCTACCGCACGCAGTTGTTCCTGTACCTCAAAGCCTGCGGCCGCGAGGAGCTGGGCACGATGAATCTCTGGGCCGGCATCGACGCGCCCGCCGCGTGATGCGCATGCGCGTCGCGGCCCTGTACGACATTCACGGCAATCTTCCGGCGCTCGAGGCGGTCCTCGAGGAAGTCCGTCATGCCAGGGTCGACCACATCGTCGTCGGGGGCGACGTGCTGCCGGGGCCGATGCCGCGCGAGACGCTCGACCGTCTGCTGGCCCTCGACGTTCCCGTGCAATTCATCCACGGCAACGGCGAGCTCGCGGTGCTCGCGCAGATGGCCGCTGCCGATCCGCGCGACGTCACGTACTGGGGCACGACGTCGGGCGGGCCGCTTCCGGAGCCGCTACAGGAGGTCCTGCGCTGGACCGGACGGCAGCTGGACGCCGAGCGTCACCGCGTGGTGGTGAGCTGGGCCGCGACGTGCCGTCTGGAGATTGACGGGCTCGGCGCCGCGCTCTTTTGCCACGCGACGCCGCGCAACGAAACGGAATGCTTCACGCGTCTGACGCCCGAAGATCGCCTCGTGCCCATCTTCGATGCCGCCCGCTCGTCCATCGTCGTCTGCGGTCACACTCACATGCAGTTCGACCGGATGGTCGGACGGACGCGCGTGGTGAACGCGGGCAGCGTGGGCATGCCATTTCAGGAACCGGGGGCCTACTGGCTCCTTCTCGGCCCCGGTGTCGAGTTGCGTTGCACGTCCTACGATCTCGAGAAGGCCGCCGCGCGGATTCGCGACACGCCGTATCCGCAAGCCGAGGAGTTCGCCGGGCGGTCCGTGCTGCATCCGCCGTCGGAGAGCCAGATGCTCGACGTGTTCGCCAAGGCTGAGCTGAAGTGAGAGCACGCCGGCGAGAAGGAGTTGCGCGATGAGTGTGTTCCACGCCGCATGGCTGATAGCGCTCGTGGGCCTGGTGGTTCTCTCCGCGTGGATAGGAAAGCAGAGCGGCCAGGGCTATCTCGGCATCCTGTTCGACGGCCGGGCGCGTTACAGCCTGACGCATTTTCAAATCGTCGTGTGGACGCTCGTGATTCTCTCGTCCGCCATCGGAGCGCTGATCGCGACCGGCTTCGATCCCTCGAAGATCGTGATCTCGCCGCAGCTCCTGGGATTGATGGGCATCAGCGCGGGCTCCGCGGTGCTCGCGACCGGCGTGAAGGGCAGCAAGGACGCGGACCCGGCGAGCAACGTCGCGCGGACCGGAACGTTCACGCTCAGCAACGGCACGCAGACGACGATCGCGCCGCGCTTCGCGCAGATATGGCTCGAGGAAGAGGGCGATCAGGCGGACAAGACAATCAGCATCACCAAGTACCAGAACTTCATCTTCACGCTGGTGGCGATCGCCTTCTACGTCACGCTCGCCTGGAACAAAGGCGGCCTTCCCGATCTGCCCGAGAACGCCGTGTGGCTGATCGGGATCAGCCACGCCGGGTACGTCGGCGGAAAAGTGCCGGACAAGAAATGAGCTCGAAGACCTTCACCACGGCGATCGTCCGTCGGGGTTCGATGTGCTTCATCCCGCTCGGCTTCGATCCGAAGCCCGTGTTCGGAAAAGTGCGCGCGCCCGTGCGCGTGACGCTCAACGGGTACACGTACCGGAGCACGATCGCGGCGATGGGCGGTCCGCCGTGCATTCCGCTGCGGAAGAGCAACCGCGAAGCGGCGGGCCTGGAAGGCGGCGAGACGCTCGAGGTGCGGCTCGATCTCGACACGGAGAAGCGCGAGGTCACGCCGCCGGCCGATTTCGTCACGGCGCTCAAGGCCGCGCCGCCCGCGTGGGATCGCTGGCGCGACCTCAGCTTCAGCCATCAGCGTGAATACGCGGAGTCGATCGAGGACGCGAAGAAACCGGAGACCCGCGCGCGCCGCATTGCCGGGGCCGTGCGGATGATCAAGGTCAGGCCGAAGAAGAAGCAGTAGGGTACACACGACAATGCGTTGCGCGGCCTTTCTCGTGACCGTTGCGCTCGCGATCCCGTCGCCGGCGCTCGCGCAGAGTCCCGTACCCAGTGCGCGCCCGGTCGTGGTGCAGGGCGCGATGCAGATTGAAGTCGACGCGCTCGTCCATCGTCTCGACCGTCCGGCGATGGAGACCGTGGGCGGGTGGACGTTCTGGCGCGGAACGATTGACGGCTACCCCGTGATCGTGTCGAAGACGCTGAAGGGCATGACGAACGCCGCGGCGGCCACGGTGATCGCCGTCGAGCGGTATCACGCGATCGCGATCATCAATCAGGGCACGGCCGGCGGTCACGATCCCGCGCTGCACGTGTACGACATCGTGCTCGGCACGAGCTCGGTGAACCTCGGCGCATTCAAGAGTCCCGCGCGTCCGGCGGGTGCCGGCAGCAGCACGCTCGACTGGTCGCCGATCGATCTGACGGCCGCCGACGGCAGCGCCGCGAGCGGCGCGACGCCGCGTCATCCGGCGACGTTCAAGGGAGACACGTCGCTTCTTGCGGCGGCGCGCAGCGCCAGACAGACCTACACGAAGGGGAAGATCGTCGAGGGCGTGATCGGATCGAGCGACGTCTGGAACGACGAAGTCGATCGCATCCTGAAGCTCCACGCCGTTTACGGCACCGAGGCGGAAGAAATGGAAACCGCGTCGGCCGCGCAGATCGCCGCGCAGCTCGACGTGCCGCTCCTCGGCATCCGGATCCTGTCCGACAACACGCTGAACGGCGGCGCTTACGATCCCAAAACAAGTGAGGCGTGCGAAGACTACGTGTACCACGTGGTGAAGGCGTACATCGCCACGCTGAAGCGGTAGGATTGGGTCATGCCCATGTTTGCCATCGCGCTCGCACTCGTTTCGCTCGCGCAAGCCCCCGCCAAGCCCGTTCCGCCGACCGCCATCCTGAAGGCGGCGCTTGGCGGCATCTGTACCGCCGACTTCACCGTGAAAGACGCCGGCGGCAAGCCGGTCTACGCGGCGATGATCCACGTTCGGGTCCGCTACGGCGCGTTCGGCATCAAGCGCGCCGATCTGGAAGTCGGCACCGACTCCGACGGCAAGGCGCGCATCGAGGGCCTGCCGGAGAAAGCGCGCCCGCTCGTGTACGACATCAAGAAGAACGGCCTGGAGGGCTCGGCCGAGCAGGACGTCGAGGAGAAGTGCCAGGCGACGTTCGACGTCACGATCAAGTAGAGATCGATCGTGGCGCCCGAGTGGAGCGGCGCCCAACGAAGTAAAGTGAGAATGCGATGCTGAAACGTCAGATCGTGGTTCTCGTGCTGCTGGCCGTCGTTGCGGCGGCGCGCGTGCACGCGTGGGGCGGTCAGGGGCACCGGCTCGTCGCGCTGATCGCGGCCGAGCGTCTGACGCCTGTCGCCCGGCAGAACGTCGTCTGGCTGCTCGGTCCAGAAACGCTCGCCGACGTGTCGTCGTGGGCCGACCGCTACGTCGAAGGCAATCAGCAGACGTTCTACTGGCACTTCCTCAACATTCCGCCGCAGGCGACCAGCTACGATCGCGATCGCGATTGTCCGCTGCAGCCGGGCGTCACGGCGGGCTCGCGCAACGACACGTGGCGCGACTGCGCCGTCGATCGCATCCTCTATGACAAAGAGCGTGTCGCCGACACGACGCTCGATCGCGCGGACCGCGCGGTCGCGCTCAAGTTCCTCGTGCACTTCATCGGCGATCTCCATCAGCCGTTCCACGCGCTCGGCGTCGGGCGGGGCGGCAACGACGTGCCCGTCTCGATCTTCGACGAGGAGTACTGCGGATCGAATCCGTGCAACATGCACTGGGTCTGGGACAGCGCGCTGATCACGCATCGCAATCTCGACGATGAGAAGTTCATGACGGAGCTGCGCGACCAGATCGAGAAGAACAAGTGGACGGCGCGGCCCGTCGGCACGCCCGCCGACTGGGCGATGCAGTCGCACGACCTCGGGAACGCGGCGCTGCTGCCGCCGCACGGCAACGCAGACGAGGCGTACTATCGGAAGCACATTCCGACCGTCGAGGAGCGGCTGGCGCTCGGCGGTCTCCGTCTGGCGGCCGTGCTGAACGAAATCCTCACGGCGCCGCCGCCCGCGCGATGAGAACCCGTTTCCTTCTTGCCGCCGCGCTCGCGATCTCCCTGGGACTGGTCGAGCGCGGCTTCGCCGCGAAGACGCTCGACCTGTACTTCATCGACGTCGAGGGCGGTCAGGCGACGCTCGTCGTCACGCCGGCGGGCGAGTCGCTGCTCGTCGATACGGGATTTCCCGGCAGCGGCGGGCGGTTCGAGTCGCTGCCCGGCGATCCCCGCGCCGCGCGCGACGCGCAGCGCATCGCCGCCGCCGCGAAGGACGCGGGCATCACGCGCATCGACAATCTGCTCGTCACGCACTTCCACGCCGATCACGTCGGCGGCGTCGTCGAGCTGGCGCAGCTGATGCCGATCGGCACGTTCATCGATCACGGCAGCGCGTTGCCCTCCGCCGAAAGCGTCGCGGGCACGCTCGCCGCCGTCGAGCGCTACACGACCGTGCGCGCCAAAGGCCGGCACATCGAGCCGAAGATCGGCGATCGCCTTCCGCTGAAGGACGTCGACGCCGTCGTCGTCAGCTCGGCCGGGTCGACGATCGCGGCGCCGCTCGCCGGCGGCGGCGGAGCAAACGCCGCGTGCGGCGCGACGGCTCCCGAGGCCCAGGAGAAGAACGAGAATCCGCGGTCGACGGGCATCGTGCTGCGGTACGGCCGCTTCCGGTTCCTCGACGTCGGCGATCTCAGCGGCCCGCCGCTCTTCGCGCTCGTGTGCCCGACCGATCTCGTCGGTCCCGTCGACGTCTACCTCGTCGCGCATCACGGCGGTCCAGACGCGGCCGATCCGGCGACGTTCGCGGCGTTCAAGCCGCGCGTCGCGATTCTCGACAACGGCGCGGTCAAGGGCGGCGCGCCGGAGACCCTCGCGACGCTGCATCGCGCCCGGGACGTCGATGCCTGGCAGCTGCATCGGTCGACGAACGCCGGCGCGGAGAATGTCGCGAACGACCGGATCGCCAACCTCGACGATCGCACCGCGCACTGGATCAAGGTGAGCGCGGACGCCGATGGATCCTTCCGCGTGACGAACGGGCGAACAGGTGTCGAGCAGCGCTACGGCGTCCGATAGCCCTCGCAGCAGCTCGAGCGGCGCGTCAGAATCGTCATCCTGATCTTGTCAGCGTTTATCTCCGGACCGGCGCTCGCGTTTGCCGTGTACTTCTGACGCCTCGGGCCGCGCGTCGCGCACGGCCGCGTGCTGCGGGCGGTCGCGATCCCGATTCTGCTTTGGCGGCTCGTCTCGCTCCTGTGGCACAATCCCCCATCATGAAGAAACTCCTTCTCGTCTTTGCCCTTGCCGTCGCCTGTGCCTCGTGTGCCTCGCAGGCCGCCCCTGGCGATGCCGCGAAGAACGTGGCCGCCTGGGAGCGTCAGGCCCAGAACGTCACCATCACGCGCGACACGTGGGGGATCGCGCACGTCACCGGCAAGACGGACGCCGACGCGGTCTTCGGCATGGTCTACGCGCAGGCCGAAGACGACTTCAACCGCGTCGAGACGAATTTCATCAACTCGCAGGGCCGCCTCGCCGAAGCCGAAGGCGAGAGCGAGATCTACCGCGACCTGCGCATGAAGATCTTCATCGATCCCGCTGACATGAAAGCGCAGTACGAGAAGGCGCCGGCGTCGCTCAAGGCGCTGATGAACGCGTGGGCCGATGGGCTGAACTACTACCTGCACACGCATCCCGCCGTGACGCCGCGCGTCATCAAGCAGTTCGAGCCGTGGATGGCGCTGACCTTCAGCGAGGGCAGCATCGGCGGCGACATCGAGCGCGTGAACCTCACGCAGCTCGAAGCGTTCTACGGTCCGAAGAAGATGTCCTCGACGCCCGTGGCGCTCCGGCGCGACGACGCGATTGAACCTGTCCCGACGTTCGTCGAGCCGACGGGATCGAACGGCGCCGCCGTGGCGCCGTCGAACACGACGTCGCATCACGCGATGCTGCTGATCAATCCGCACACGTCCTTCTTCTTCCGCTCCGAGCTGCAGATGACGAGCGAGGAAGGCCTGAACGCGTACGGCGCATCGACGTGGGGACAGTTCTTCATCTACCAGGGCTTCAACGAGCGCACCGGCTGGATGCACACGTCGAGCGGCGTGGACAACATCGACGAGTACCTGGAGACCGTCACGAAGAAGGGCGACGGCTACGTCTACAAGTACGGCAACGAAGAGCGGCCCGTGACGACGAGCAAGATCGTCGTGCCCTACAAGTCCGCGGCCGGAAACAACGGCATGGCGCAGCGGGAATTCACGATCTACCGCACGCACCACGGGCCGATCGTCCGTGAGGCGGACGGCAAGTGGGTGAGCGTCCGGCTGATGCAGGAGCCGCTCAAGGCGCTGACGCAGTCCTACACGCGGACGAAGGCGAAGAACTACAAAGAGTTCCGCGACACGATGGAGCTGCACACCAACTCGTCGAACAACACGATCTACGCCGACGCCGACGGCACGATCGCCTACTTCCACTCGAACTTCATTCCGAAGCGCGACACGAAGTTCGACTGGACGAAGCCCGTCGACGGCAGCGATCCGGCGACGGAGTGGAACGGCGTACTGTCCATCGACGAGACGCCCGGCCTCAAGAATCCGCCGAACGGCTGGCTCTACAACACGAACAACTGGCCGTGGTCGGCGGCCGGACCGAACAGCCCGAAGCGGGCGGACTATCCGGCGTACGTGGATCGCGGCAACTCGGAGAGCCCGCGCGGCCTCCATGCCCTCAGGGTGCTGAGCAACAAGAAGGACTTCACGCTGGACTCGTTCGTCTCGGCCGCGTACGACAGCTACCTCCCCGAGTTCGACATCCTGCTGCCGCCGCTGATGCGCGCCTACGATCAGACGCCGGCGTCGAACCCGGACAAGAAGAAAGTCGCCGAGCAAATCGCGATGCTGAAGACGTGGGATCGGCGCTGGGCCGTGAACTCCGTTCCGACGTCGCTCGCGACGTACTGGGCGGAAGAGCTCGCGCGCGGATTCGCGGCCGACGCGCGCAAGGCCGGCCAGTCCGCCGACGACTACGCCGCGGCGAATGCGACGCCTGCGCAGATGTTGAAGGCGCTCGCGGCCGCGTCCGACAAGCTCACCGCCGACTTCGGCACGTGGAAGACGCCGTGGGGCGACATCAACCGCTACCAGCGCGTGAGCAGCGCGATCGTCCAGCAGTTCGACGATGCCAAGCCGAGCATTCCGGTGGGCTTCACGTCGTCGCGCTGGGGATCGCTGGCGTCGTTCGGCGCGCGTACATATAAGGGTACGAAGAAGATGTACGGCACCACCGGCAACAGCTTCGTGGCCGTCGTCGAGTTCGGCGATCAGGTGAAGGCGCGCGCGGTTTCCGCCGGCGGCGAGAGCGGCGACATGGCGTCGCCGCACTTCGGCGATCAGGCGGAGCGCTACAGCACCGGCAATCTGCGCGAGGTGTACTTCTATCCCGAGCAGATCAAGGCGCACACCGAGAAGCAGTATCACCCGGGCAAGTAGACGTTAACCACGGAGGACACGGGGGACACGGAGGGATATGAAAATACTCGCCGTGTTTGCCGCGCTCACGATCGCCGCGTGGCCGGCCGCACCGCTCGCGCAAACGGGCGCGCCGCGTTATGAAGTCGATCGGGCGTGGCCGAAGCCGCTGCCCGATCGCTGGGTGCTCGGCGGGCTGGGCGGCGTCTGCGTGGACGCGCAGGACCACGTGCTGGTCCTCAACCGTCAGGACGTCCTCGAAGGCGATCTGAACGCCGGGCATCTTGCGCCGTCGATCATCGAGCTCGATGCGGCCGGCGCGGTCGTCAATTCCTGGGGCGACCCCGCGCTGCTCGATCCCCGCCTCCACAGCTGCTTCTTCGACAAGGACAACGCCGTCTGGATCGCGAGCTCGCCGTCCGGGATGGTGCAGCGCTATTCACACGACGGCAGCACGCTGCTCCAGACGATCGGAAAGAAGGGCGTCTTCGATTCGTCGGATGGAACGGCGAAGGGCAAGGCGCTCAATTCCAACGCCGCCCGCTTCTTCATGCCCTCGAGCATCGTCGTCGATCCGCAGAACGGCGACGTATACGTCTCCGATGGCGAGAGCGCCAACGGCAACCGCCGCATCGCCGTCCTGGACAAGACGGGCGCGTTCCTGCGCCAGTGGCAGCCTGAAGGCATGGTGACGGTGCACTGCATGACGATCGGCAATGACGGTCTCGTGTACGTGTGCAACCGCGAGGGGTCCCGGATCCAGGTCTACGACAAGATGGGCCGCTTCCTGAAGAATATCGACGTTCCCTGGAAGCCGTACACGGCGCCGCGCGACGGCGCGCCGAAGGAGAGCGGCGGTTCCGCGGTGGCGCTCGCGTTCTCCCGCGACGCGAATCAACGGCTGATGTACGTCATCAATCAAAACAACTCACAAATCGAAATCATCGAACGTCAGACGGGCCGCATCCTGTCCAGCTTCGGCCGCGTGGGCCACTCACCCGGCGAGTTCGATCAGCCGCACGGCATCGCCGTCGACTCGAAGGGCAACGTCTACATCGCCGACAACCGCGGCAAGCGCGTGCAGAAGTTCGTGCCCGCCGCTCAGTAGCCTGGTCCTTCCGTCGAAAACCGGTGTCCAAGCTGTCGAGGACGCCGGTTATGGGAGCGCACATCGCGTTGCGTGTTCGATTGCTCGTGTTGGCGAGCGGCCTCGCGCTGCTCGCCGTCGCGGCGACGGCCGCGCAGGCACGGCCGGACTTCACCGGCCGTTGGAAACTCGCTCGGCTTGAAGTCGACACCACGATGCCGGTCTCGAGCGAACCGGCGCCTTTTTATCCACAGGCGCTGACCGTGACGCTCGAGGGAGAAATGCCTTCTCCCGTGCTGACCGTCGAACGACGGGCGCAAGACGACGTCCGTACCGACGTCTTTCGGATTGGCGTCACGGAGGGAATGACAAGCGGGTTCCTTCGGGGCGTCTCCGGCACGGGCGGTGCTGGAGGTTCGTCGAGCAGCCAATCTGCTGACTGGAAGGGCGCGACGCTCGTGATCAAGAAGCAGCGATCGGATGTGGCGGCCGACGGACGCGTGACACGCGCGCTGCGCAACGAGACGTGGTCCCTCGATGCGCGAGGGCAGCTGGTCATCGTCGTCAGCGATCAAACGAACGACGACGAGCCCCGGAGGGCGACGCTGACGTTCAGGCGTCAGTGACGCCGCACTTGCGCGAGGGCCGGCGGATGCCTATATTCGGACCTGACGAGCGGTCCGCCTGAAGGCGGACACTACCGTCGCACGCGAAGCCGTCGAGGCAGCACATGCCCGGCGGCTTTTCTATTTGCGCCCAGACGAAAAGGAGCGCGTCGATGACCGGAACGCCGCGTCACGAAGTCACGCTGAAGAAGCTCGTCTATACGATTCCCGGAGCGGAGGCTGTCACGGTGCGGCGCGACGTGCCGTATCGCGCGACTGACGCCGGCCCGCTCGGCATCGATCTTTACTATCCACCGGGCGCGACGTCCGCGCCGCGGCCGGCCGTCGTCTTCGCGACCGGATTCTCCGACGCGGGCGGGCGGAAGATGCTCGGCTGCGCGATCAAGGAGATGGAGTCGTACATCGGCTGGGCGCGGCTCGTCGCCGCTTTGGGGATGGTCGCGATCGCGTACGAGAATCGCGATCCCGCCGCGGACATTCACGCCGTGCTGCGGTCCGTGCGCGACAACGGCGCGGCGCTCGGCGTCGACGGACAGCGCATCGGCTTGATGGGATTCTCCGGCAACGGACCCGTGACGCTGTCCGCGCTGATGGACGATCGCGCGCTGAAGTGCGGCGTGCTCTGTTGCGCGTTCACGCTCGACCTCGACGGCGCGACCGGCGTTGCCGAGGCTCAGGCGCAGTGGAGGTTCGTCAATCCGTGCGCCGGCAGGACCGTCGACGATCTGCCCGGCGATCTGCCGCTCTTCATCGCCCGCGCCGGACAGGATCAGTTCGCCGGGCTGAACGACGCGCTCGATCGGTTTGTCGCGAAGGCCCTCGCGCGCAACCTGCCGCTGACCGTCGTCAATCACGCGACCGGTCCGCATGCGTTCGACACCGCCGACGACAGCGAGACGACGCGCGAGATCATTCGCTCGATTCTTGGATTCTTCAGGCGCCATCTTCTTTAGAGCTGTAACAGATCTTCGAGACGCGAAGGGGCCTGCAGACGCCTGCAGGCCCCTTCGCGCGCTATCGCCGCGTCGCGACCGGACGCTACTTGATGGCGCCCGGTTTGAACAGATCGGACACGTCGGTCGCCGTTGCCGCCCCGCCGAGCCACGGGTAACCGGACGACGGATCGACGTCGAAGATTTCCTGCATGGTGCGCAACGTCGACGAGTGGGAGAGTTGCACGCTGCTCGCGTACGGCTTGCCGCTCACGTTCGGATGCGCATCCCTGGAGATGACGATGAACGGCAGCGTGAAGTCGGACGTGTCGCCGTCTTCGCTCTCATCCCACCACAGCACGATCACGCCGTGATCCTTGTACGCTTTGGACGCCATGATCAAGGGCACGATCCTCGCCACGAAATTGTCCCCCTGCGCGATCTTGGCGCCGTCGTCGCTGCTCGGGAATCTGCCGTACCCGTTGCTGAGCGACGTGTGCTGGTCGTTGTACTGGTCCGGCGTAATCCAGTTGTAGTCGGCCACGCGGTTGTCCTGAAGATCGAGCGCCAGCTGCTGCAGCGGAGCGTACTGGGTGCGCAGCGGATTCGACGCGGCCGTATTGCATCCACCGTTGGTATCGGTGAAGAACACCATCGGATTGTGCTTGGACGCGTAGTTGAACTGCGTCGAGTAGTTGTACGCGTTGAGGCCGGCGGCGAAATGGCCGCTGACGCTGAACAGCGGAACGGTCCACGCGCTCATCGGCAGCGGGACGTTCGTGGCGTCCACATCGGTGTCCTCCTGATACGACTTCCAGGTCCGCCGGGCTTTCGTCAGGAAGGCGCTCAGGTGCTGATCGGTCGTCTGGACGGTGTCGGGGGAGCAGTCGGCGTGGTACGGGTTGTTATCGTTGAACACGCCGAAGTTCGTGCCCGCTTCGACCCAGATGTAGTTCGGCTCCGAGGGGTGAACGCCCAGATCCGCGTTGAGGTAGTTGGTCGCGTACGCGACCTGTCCGCTGATGCCGGAGGTGCCGCTGACCAGGCTGTTGATGAACGGCGCGGCTGGATTCTGAAAGATCTGCTCGGGGTTCGACGTCGGGTTCGGCTGCGTCCAGTTGTGGTTCTCCATCGCGATCACGAAGACTTTCCGCGCGCGCTGATCGTGTCGATCGTCTCCCCGGTGGTCGGCATGGGCGGTGAAGCCGCCCCACGTCAACGCAGAGACGAGAGCCACCACGCACGCGGACAACTGACGTGTGTTCTGGAACATGGAATACCTCCGATGGTTGATGAGCGGCGTTCGTCGGTGCCGCGTTGTCAAAGTAGTGGGCCGGCTTGACGGATCGGTCTCGGAGGTGTGACCGATGGATAACTTCTGCTCCCGTTGCACTCTTTGTGTCTCCGGTAAAATCGGCCCCTTGCGACCGGTGTCGATTTCGAGGGTCCCGGACGACTATCCGGCGGTTGAAGGGCTGAGGGCTTGACGGCTTCTTCACAACGCCTGGAGGGCGAGATGAAATATTTGTGTCTGATTTACTCGGATGAGGCGGCGTGGAACGCGATGCCGAAGGCGGACGTGGACACGATGATGCGCGAGTACGGGGCGTTCACCGAGGGCATCAAGAAGAGCGGCCACTGGCTCGGCGGCAACCGCCTGCAGCCGGCGGCGACGGCGACGACGATCCGCGTGCGCAACGGCAAGATGTCGACGACCGACGGTCCGTTCGCCGAAACGAAGGAGAAGCTCGGCGGCTTCTACATGATCGAGGCGAAGGATCTGAACGACGCGATCCAGGTGGCCGGTCGCATTCCGGGCGCGCGCGTCGGCAGCATCGAAGTGCGGCCGATCTTCGAGACGCCGGGCGACTAGGGACGGCTGATGGGCTGAGGGCTGATGGCTGATGGGCCGGGCATGGTGGAGGGCGCGGACGCCGGCGTGCGGGAGACGGTCGATGCCGTCTATCGCGCCGACTCGCGCCGCGTCCTCGCCACGCTCATCCGCCTGCTCGGCGATTTCGATCTCGCCGAGGAGGCGCTCCACGACGCCTTCCGCGCCGCGCTCGAGCAGTGGCCGCGCGACGGCATCCCCGCCAATCCTCGCGCGTGGCTCGTCTCGACCGGCCGCTTCGGCGCGATCGACACGATCCGGCGGCGCGCGCGGTTCGACGCGACGCTCGCCGAATTCTCCGCGCAGCTGGAAACGTCCATGCAGAACGATCCGGCGGCCGGCGCCGATGGGATTGAAGACGATCGTCTGCGATTGATCTTCACGTGCTGCCATCCCGCGCTGACGCCGGACGCGCAGATCGCCCTCACGCTGCGCGAAGTCTGCGGCCTCACGACCGAGGAAGTCGCGCGCGCGTTTCTCACGACAGCGCCCACCGTGGCCCAGCGCATCGTCCGCGCGAAAGCGAAGATCCGAGACGCCCGCATCCCGTACGAGATGCCCGCGCGCGCCGATCTTCCGGATCGCGTCGACGCCGTGCTGCACGTGATCTACCTTGTGTTCAATGAGGGCTACTCGGCGTCGTCGGGCGGATCGCTGACGCGGCAGGCGCTGTCGAGCGAGGCGATCCGGCTCGGACGCCTGCTCGTCGAGCTGCTGCCGGAGCCCGAAGCGACCGGACTGCTGGCGCTCATGCTGCTGCACGAGTCGAGGCGCGCCGCGCGCTCGTCGGACGATGGCGAAGTGATTCTGCTCGACGATCAGGATCGCGCGCGCTGGAATCGCGAATTGATTGCGGAGGGAGCGGCGCTCGTCGAGCTCGCCCTGTCGTCGCGCCGCTTCGGTCCGTACACGATTCAAGCGGCGATCGCCGCCGTCCACGCCGAGGCCAGAGACGCCGGCTCCACCGACTGGAACCAGATCGTCGGCCTGTACGACGTGTTGCTGCGCGCCGATCCGTCGCCGGTGGTCGAGCTGAACCGCGCCGCCGCGATCGCGACGCGCGACGGCCCGGCGGCAGGCCTCGCCCTCATCGACGCCATCCTCGAGCGCGGCGATCTCGCCGGCTACCAGTTCGCGCACTCGGCGCGCGCCGATCTCTGCCGTCAGCTCGGGAGAACGGCGGACGCGCGGTCCGCGTACGCGCGCGCGCTCGCCCTCGCGCGCCAGGAGCCCGAGCGGAGGTTTCTCGAGCGGCGGATCGCGGAATTGCAGGATGACGGGACGGCAGAGTAAATTCTGCCCGTCATGATCGCCCTCGAGCCGATCGGCATCGTACGTAGTCCGCGGACCGATGTACGAGACGATGACTGGGGCGACGTTGTCGCCCGCATCGAGCTCGCGGACGATTTCGGATCTGAATCGCTCGACGGTCTCGACGAGTCCTCACACGCGGAAATCCTCTTCGTGTTCGATTCGACGGGACGCCGGTCGTCGACATCAAACCGGTCATGGCGGAATTCCTCCCGCGCGAGCCGGTGCGCCAGCCGTCGTGGTCGCACGAGCTCATGCGGGAGTACTGGTAAATGGAGGTGAGGATGTTCCGTCGCGCTTTCGCAGTCGCGCTCGCGGTCGGTCTCGCCGCCGCCGGCGCCCTCGCGCAGCAGAATCACGTCGACACCGTGGCGCCCTCGGCGCCGGAACTGGCCGCCTACGGCAAGTACACGATCGGCGTGCGCACGATTCAGGTGACGGACAGGAATCGTCCCGACATTCTCAATACGAAGGAAGGCGGACCGACGGCGCGGTACGATCGCACATTGACCCTCGAGGTCTGGTATCCGGCGACGCTGGCCGCCGGCCAGAAACCTGGCGGCGAGTACCGCGCCATCACGCGCGATCCCGCGATCACCGCGACGCTGTACGGCAAGGCCGTGCGGGATGCGGCACCGGTCAAGAGTGACGGCGCGTTCCCGCTCGTGATCATCTCCCACGGCTATCCGGGCAATCGGTACCTCATGAGCCACCTCGGTGAGAACCTCGCGAGCAAGGGCTTCGTCACGGTGTCGATCGATCACAAGGACAGCACCTACGACGATCAGAAAGCGTTCGCGTCCACGCTCTACAACCGCCCGTTCGATCAGCTGTTCGTGCTGAGCGAGATCGATCGCCTGGGCAAGCCGGGCTCCGGCAGTGTTCTCGCCGGCCTCGTCGACGCGAGCCGCGCCGGCATCGTCGGCTATTCGATGGGCGGCTACGGCGTCGTCAACGTCGTCGGCGGCGGCTACAGCAAAGCGAGCGAGACGATCAACGGCGCGCCGCCGAACAAGCTGCTCGCCGCGCGCGGCGCCGCGAATCCCGAGTACCGGAAATCGATCGATCCGCGCATCAAGGCGGCGATCGCGATCGCGCCGTGGGGCATGCAGGGCGGATTCTGGGACGCGGAAGGCTTGAAGGGCATCAAGACGCCGGTGCTGTTCGTCGCGGGCAGCGCGGATGAGGTGGCCCAGTACGAGAAAGGCACGAAGGCGATCTATCAGGCGGCCGTGAACTCGGATCGCTACCTCCTGACGTTCGTCAACGCGAATCACAACGCCGCCGCGCCGATTCCGGCGCCGATCGAGACGTACACGTCGACCGACGGGCGCGGGTCGGCGTTCGCGCACTATTCCGACGCGGTGTGGGACACGGTGCGGATGAACAACATCCTCCAGCATTTCGCGACGGCGTACTTCGGCCTGCATCTCAAGGGCGAGCAGGACAAGCAGGCGTACTTCGATCCCGGCTGGAAGGGATTCAAGCGCGGCGCGAGCGTCGGATTGATCCTCGACCATGCCGCGCCGTCACGGTAGGATTTGACTCAGGAGGGGAGACCGATGAAGCGTTTCGTTTGTACGGGCGTGCTTGCGACTCTTACGGCGGCGTCCCTGGCGGCGCAGGCGCCCGCGGGCTGGAAGCAGCGCATCGATCGCAGCACCAGCGCGTCCGATCCCGACGCGGCCGGCGCGGTGAAGTTCGTGACGATGGGGACCGGCTTCCACGCCACGAATCCGCAGGCCGCGGTGTACTGGAATCCGGCGAACACGGCGACGGGCACCTACACGGTGAAGGGCACGTTCGTGCTCCAGAAGCCGAGCGGCCACACGAACTACTACGGGCTCGTGTTCGGCGGCGCGAACCTGGACGGCGCGAACCAGACCTACATCTACTTCCTGGTCGCGCAGGACGGCACGTTCCTCGTCAAGCACCGCGCCGGCGACGCGGCCGTGCACGACGTCGTCGCCAAGACGCCGAGTGACGCGGTGAAGAAGCCGGACGCCAGCGGCAAGTCGACGAACGCGCTCGAAGTGCGCGTCACGGCCAACAAGATCGACTACGTCGTCAACGGCACGGTCGTCACGTCGACGCCGAAGACCGGCATGACGGCGAAGACGGACGGCATCTACGGCATCCGCGTCAACCATCTGCTCGAAGTCCACGTGGACGGGTTCGCGGTCACCAAGTAAGGCTCCGCGCCGGCGCATCTGGTCTTTGATCTATGCCTCGCTACGTCGCGCTGCTGCGCGCGATCAACGTCGGCGGACAAAACGTGGTGAAGATGGATCAGCTGCGCCGGCTGTTCGAGAAGGCGGGCTTCTCCGGCGTCGAGACGTTCATCGCGAGCGGCAACGTGATCTTCGAGAGCGGCGCGAAGAACGGTGCGGCCGTGGAAAAGAAGATCGAGACGACGCTGCGCGGAGCGCTGGGATGGGACGTCCACACATTTCTGCGGACCGACCAGGAGATTGCCAGGATTGCGGTGCACCCGCCGTTCCCGCCGCTGAAGATGAATAACGCCCGGGCCCTCAACGTCGGCTTTCTCAAGGATCCGCTGAACGCCGCGGCCACGCGCGCGCTGATGGCGTTCACGTCGGACATCGACGACTTCCACATACACCAGCGTGAGATCTACTGGCTGTGCCGTGAAGGGCAGAGCGACTCGAAGTTCTCGAACGTGAAGCTCGAGAAGTCGATCGGCGCGTGCTGCACGTTCCGCAGCATCAGCACCGTGATGAAGCTCGCGGCGAAGTATCCGCCGCCGGTAACGAAGCGGTCCGATCATCGCGGTGACGGTTAGGTGACAGGTACCGGAGACAATGTGACGCGCGCGGAGGTCCGCGGCGTCGCCGCACTCGTCACGGGCTTCGCGCTGGCCTACGCGCTCTTCGGTCTGTTCCGCCACTGGCATTTCGGCAGCAGCGCGTACGACCTGGGCATCTTCGATCAGGCGGTCTGGCATCTGAGCCGCCTCGAAACGCCCGCCAGCACGATCAGCGGGTTCTCCAATATCCTCGGCGATCATTTCTATCCCGTCATCGCGCTCTTCGCGCCGCTCTACTGGATCGCGCCCGCGCCGGAAACGTTGATCGTCGCGCAGGCGATCCTGCTGGCGCTCTCGATCGTTCCGGTCTTCCTGTTCCTGCGTGACCGTGAGCCGGCCGTGCCCGCGCTGCTGCTGTCCGCCGCGTGCGCGCTCTTCTGGGGACTGCAGAGCGCGATGGCGTTCGACGTCCACGAGATGGCGTTCGCGCCGCTCGCGATCGCCGTCGTGATCCTCGCGGCGGATCGTCGGCGGTGGATATGGTGTTGGGCAGCGGCTGCGCTGATCGTGCTGGTGAAAGAAGATCTGATTCCGCTCCTGACGATGCTCGGCCTGCTGCTGGCGGCATCGGGTGCACGCCGGCACGGCGCGCTGCTCGCGGCAGCCAGCCTGATCGCGTTCGTCGTCATCGTCCGGATCGTGATTCCGTCGTTCGCGGCCTCGGGCGCGTTCAGCGTCGGTTCCGCCTACGCGGACGTCGTCGCGCGGCCGTGGACGATCCCGGTGACGCTCCTCACGCCGTCCATCAAGATGCGGACGGCGTTGTGGTGGTTCGCGCCGTTTGCGTTTCTCCCCCTGGGATCGCCGTTGGCGCTGCTGCTCGTACCTCTCGTGCTCGAACGCTTTCTCTCGAGCAGCCCGAATCATTGGGGCACGGCGTTTCATTATTCCGCGCCGCTTGCGCCGATTCTGGCGATGAGCGCGGGTGATGGGTTGGCCCGCCTCGGGCGCCGCATCGGCACCGACGCCACGCGCGCGCGCGTGCTGATCGGCGCGGCCGCCGCGTGCGTCCTGCTGTCGTCGTTGTTGCCCGGCCATCAGCCGCTCTGGCGTCTGCTGTCGCCGAAGACTTACGAAGCGCCAGCCACGGCGCGGACCGGTGACGAAGCGTTGGCGCGGATTCCCGCGGGCGCGTCGGTCGTCGCGCAGGCGGCCATCGTCCCGCATCTCAGCCGCCGCAACCTTATATATATGCTCGACGCGAAGGCGCCCGATGCCGACTTCGTCGTGGCCGCGGCCGATCTCAGCCCGTGGCCGGTGGCGCGCTTCGCGGATCTCGCGCCGCTTCTCGAGGATCGGCGGCGGCACGGCTACACGGTGGTCTTCGACCAGGATGGATGGATCGTCTTACGGAGGGCTCCGAACTGATATGACCGTCATTCTTCAATCCGCGCTGCTGCTGACGCTTTCCAACATCTTCATGACGTTCGCGTGGTACGCGCATCTGAAAGTGCTGCGCGGCAAGCCGCTGATGATCGCGGTCCTCGCGAGCTGGGGGCTCGCGTTCTTCGAGTACATGCTGCAGGTGCCCGCGAACCGGATCGGTTTCACGCTGCTCGAGCTGCCGAAGCTCAAGGTGATGCAGGAGGCGATCACGCTGCTCGTGTTCGTGCCGTTCGCGGTGTTCTACATGAGGCAGCCCGTGAAGCTCGACTTCCTGTGGGCCGCGCTCTGTCTCGTCGGGGCCGTGTATTTCACGTTCCGCAGCTGAACCAGTCCGCCTGAAGGCGGACGCCACGGCTCGTTGGCCTATAATCGGCGGACCTGTTTTCAGCATCCGGAGTGGATATGAAGCACCTGAGACTCTTCTCGCTCGCGTTTGCTCTCATCGCCGCGTTCGGCGCGCGGGCGCTCGTCGGCCAGAGCGGCGCAACATCAGCGAGCGGGGCCAACGGACCGTTCGACTCGCTGCACTTCCGCCAGCTGGGCCCCGCCGGCATGTCGGGCCGCATCGCGGACCTCGCGGTCTACGAACCGAACCCCGCCATCTTCTACGTCGGCTCCGCGCACGGCGGCGTCTGGAAGACGACCAACGGCGGCACGACGTTCGAGGCGCAGTTCCAGCATGAAGGACTCATCTCGATCGGCGACGTCACGGTCTCGCAGAGCAATCCCGATCTCGTGTGGGTCGGTACCGGCGAATCGAACAACCGCCAGAGCACCAGCTGGGGCGACGGCGTCTACAAGTCCACTGACGGCGGCAAGACGTTCGCGAAGATGGGCCTGCCCACTTCGCGCGCGATCAACCGCATCGTCATCGATCCGCGCAACAACGACATCGTCTTCGTCGCCGCGACCGGAAGTCTCTTCGGCCCCGGTGGCGAGCGCGGCGTCTACAAGACGTCCGACGGCGGCCGCACCTGGAAACAAGTGCTGAAGGTGGACGATGACACCGGCGCGAACGATCTCGTCATGGACGCGACGAACAACAGGATTCTGTATGCGTCCACGTATCAGCGGCGCCGGACCGCCTGCTGCATGAACGGCGGCGGACCGGGCAGCGGCGTGTGGAAGTCCACCGACGCGGGCGAGACGTGGACGCGCCTGAAGGGCAACGGCCTGCCCGACGGTCCGCTCGGCCGCATCGGCCTCGACGTCTATCGCAAACGCGGCAACGTGCTGTATGCGGTGATCGAGGGGCCGGAGCCGCCGGCCGGACGCGGCCGCGGCGCCGCGGGCACGCCGGACGAGGCGCCACCGCCGCCGCAGGGACGCAGCAACACGGCGACGACGGTGACGCCGAGCCTCGCGACCGGCGTCTACCGGTCAGATGATGCGGGCGCGAACTGGCGGAAAGTCAACGACGAGAATCCACGCCCGATGTACTTCAGCCAGGTCCGGATCGATCCGAACGATCCCGATGTGATCATCTACGGCGGCGTGAAGCTGCACCACTCGATCGACGGCGGGAAGACCGTCAACACGAACGCGACGCAGACCGTTCACGACGACGTGCACGCGATCTGGATCGATCCGGCGAACTCGCAGCACGTGCTGATCGGCGAGGACGGCGGGCTCGCGGTCAGCTGGGATCAGACGAAGACGTGGAATTTCTTCCCCAACCTGCCGATCGGCCTCTTCTATCACGTGAGCGTCGACAACGCGGTGCCGTACAACATCTGCGGCGGCATGCAGGACAACTACGTCTGGTGCGGCCCGAGCCAGGTCCGCGGCGTCGTCGGGATCGCGAACTACGAGTGGAAGACGATGCAGGGCGGCGACGGCTTCGTCGCGCTGCAGGATCCGACCGACTTCCGCATCGCGTACAGCGAGTCGCAGGACGGCAACATGGTCCGGATCGATCGCGTGACCGGCGAGACGATGTCGATTCGTCCGGCGGCGCAGTCGGGCGAGCCGGCGATCCGCTGGAACTGGGACACGCCGATCGTCATGTCGCCGCACGATCCGAAAATCATCTACGCGATCGGCAACAAGGTCTTCCGATCGGCGAACCGTGGCCTGACGTTCGAGTCGGCGGGCCAGGACCTGACGAGCAACGCGAACCGCGACGAGATCACGACGATGGGCCTGAAGGGCAGCGACATCACCATCGCGAAGAACGACGGCATCGTCGCGTGGCCGACGATCATTTCGTTCAACGAATCGGCGAAGCGTCAGGGTCTGCTGTGGGCGGGCACCGACGATGGCAACGTGCAGGTCTCGCGCGACACGGGGCGGTCGTGGACGAACGTGACCGCGAACATCACCGGTCTGCCGAAGGGCATCTGGATTTCGGAAGTCGTGCCGTCGCGATTCGACGAAGGCACGGCGTACGTGACGGCCGACGGTCACCGCCAGAATGATTTCGAGAGCTACATCTTCGTCACGCACGACTTCGGGCAGACGTGGCAGTCCGCGGTCGCGAACCTGAAGGGCGAGTCGGTGAAGACGCTGACCGAAGATCAGCGGAACCCGGACGTCCTCTACATCGGGACCGAGACGGGGCTCTTCTACTCGCTCGATCGCGCGAAGAGCTGGCAGCGGCTGCGGGCGAATCTGCCGACGGTGCGCGTCGACGAGATCACGCTGCACCCGCGCGACAACGCGATGATCCTCGCCACGCACGGGCGCGACATCTGGATCCTCGATCATCTCGAACCGATTCAGGAGTACGCGGCGGCGCAGGCGGCGTCGACCGACGCGAAGCTCTTCTCGCCGCCGCCGTCCGCGATGTACCGGCGGCCGGTGCGCGATCGCAACTACGAGTTCTGGGGCGACCAGACGTTCTACGGCGAGAACCCGCCGCAGCAGGCGATCTTCTCGTGGGTCAACAAGCCGGCCGGCGGCCGCACTTCAGTGGGAGAGGTCAAGCTGCGCATCACCGACGCGGTTGGGAAAGAAGTGCGCGAGATTTCCGGCGAGGTGCTGGCGAAGAGCAACACGCCGGGCATTCAGTCCGCGTGCTGGGATCTGCGCGTGCAGCCGGCGCCCGCGCCTCCACCGGCCGAGGGACGAGGCCGCGGCGGACGTGGCCGTGGTTCGGCAGGCTCACCACAAGCGGGGCAGGAAGGCGCAACGCCGGCTCCGGCGCCCGAAGTCAGTCCGTGGGGCGCGGGATGTCCCGTGCCCGCGCCGCCAGGCGGCGGCGGCGGCGGATTCGGGTTCGGCGGCGGGACCGCGGGTCCATTCGTCCTCGGCGGCACGTACAACGTCTCGCTGATCGTCGACGGCAAGACGGTGGACACGAAGCCGCTCAAGGTGACCGACGATCCCGAGGTCGTGCTGACGCAGGTCGAGCGCAAGCGGCAGTACGACATGGCGATGGAGATGCACGCGCTGCAGCCGCGCGCGAACGAAGCCGCGGCGGCGTTCGCGAATCTCAATCGCCAGATCACGGAGCTCGGCACGGCGATCGGCAATCGCACCGACGTGCCGGCGGACGTGAAGTCGTCGTTCGACTCGTTCAAGACCGAGCTCGCGGCGCTGGCGCCGAGGCTGGCGGCGCCGCAGGGACGCGGCGGCGGCGGTGGCGGCGGGCGCGGCAACACCGACGCGATCGTTGCCAAGATCGGTCAGGCGAAGAACGGCCTGATGGGCGGGATGGCGGTCGGCGAGAACACGACGCGGGCGTACGCGGAAGCGAAGGCGCTGACGCCGAAGACGATCGCGGATCTGAACGCGCTGATCGCGAAGGCGGCGACGCTGAGCACCGCGCTCGCGAGAGTCGATCTCACGCTGACCGTGCCGCAGCCGGTGAAGATGCCCGAGGTCGCGCCGGCGAGGAAGACGACAGGCGCGAAATGAATTGGGCGGCGTCTTGTTTCCCAGCCACCAGTCACCCGCCTTCGCTGGCTACGCCAGCTTCGGCGAGGCAAGCCAGCTACCAGCCACCAGATTGTTCTAGAATCAGATTTGCCAGCCCGCAAGGTGCGTGTATGCGTTCGACACGGTTTCCCGTTCGCGCGTTTCTCTTCCTCTTCTGTTCCGTGCTGATCGGCGCCGCGCTCGCGGCGCAGCAGGAACCCGCCTTCAGAGGCGGGATTCGCACGGTGGCCTTCTCGATCTTCGACAACAACAAGAAGCAGGAGCTCACGCTCTTCGCCAACGACATCCAGCCGATCACGGTCGTCATGCTGCTGGACCGCAGCGGCAGCATGGTCGGCAACTTCCAGCTCGTCGAGGAAGCCGCCGAACAGTTCGTCGCCGCGATGCTGCCGTCGGACAAGGCGCGCATCGGCAGCTTCTCGAATCGGATTCAGGTCGATCCGATGGACTTCACGTCGAAGCACGACGAGCTGCTCAAGATCCTGCGCACCGATCTGCAGGAGGAAGGACCGACGCCGCTCTGGAACGCGGTCAACGTCGGCATCACGGACCTGTTGCACGAGCAGGGCCGGCGCGTCGTGCTCGTGTTCACCGACGGCATGGACGCGCCGATGAACTTCCGCAACAACAACTCGTCGCTGAAGGACGTCATGAAGCGCGCCGAGGAAGAGGACGTGATGATCTACGCGATCGGTCTCGCCTCATCCATGGGCGGACATGGCGGCGGCCCTTCGACTGGCTCAGGGCGGGGCGGCGGCTTCCCGCGCGGCGGCGGCGGCTTCCCGGGCGGCGGCTTCGGCGGACGCGGCGGCTTCGGCGGCGGCCGGCCGCCGAGCGGCGTCAGCGATCATCCCGACGAGGGGCTGCCGAAGCTCGCGACCGCGACCGGCGGCGGCTACTTCGAGCTGACGTCGACGGCGGATCTCGCGTCGACGTTCCAGCGCGTGGCCAACGAGCTGCATCATCAGTACGCGCTCGGCTTCACGCCGACCAGCCTCGACAACAAAATGCACACGCTCGAGGTGAAGCTCGACGCGACGGGCGCGACGATTCGCGCCAGAAAAAGCTACCTCGCCCGCGTCGAACGCTGACACAATCGGCCGCCAAGGAGGGTGTCCGTGTCGACATCATCGCTTCCCCAGGGTGGAGTTCTGCTTGGCAAGAGCGCCGGGAAATCGTTCTGGCTGCTGATGGACCTGCACACGTTCAAGGTCACCGGCGAAGACACGAACGGCGCGTTCACGGTCGCGGAGCTCACGGCAGGAGCGGAGATGGGCCCGCCGCCGCACATCCATCGCAACGCGGACGAGAGCTTCTACATCACCGAGGGGACGTTCGACTTCTCGCTGGCCGGCAAGTCGTTCAACGCCGGCGCGGGCGCGTTCGTGTATCTGCCGAAGGGCGTCGTCCACGCGCACAGCGCGGGCGGAGGCAAGCCGGCGAAGGCGCTCGTCATTCAAACGCCGGCGGGCGTGGAACGGTTCATCGCGGAAGCGGGCAAGCCCGCGACGGATCCGTCGATCCGCCCCGCGCCGCCAGGAATGGCGGACTTCGAGAAAATCGTGGCGATCGCGAAGAAGCACGGCATCGACGTGCCGTAGACGGGAACCCAGTCTTTTCTGCCTTGTGACCCATCGACTGCTGATTCTTTCCCGGCATGCCAGCGAGTATCACCGGCTGGTCGACGAGGCATGTGTGCCGGACCTTCAGATCCATTCGTCGTCCAACATCGAAGAGATCGCTGACATCAGCGCGTGCGATCTCGCGTTCGGGGAGCCGTCGCTCCTCGCGCCGGTCCTCCCGAGGTTGACGTCGCTTCGCTGGCTGCAGGCGACGTGGGCCGGCGTCGAGCCGCTGCTCGATCCGAAACTGCGTCGCGACTACGTGCTGACCAACGCGCGCGGTGTGTTCGGCGGGTTGATGTCGGAGTACGTGTTCGCGTATCTCCTCGCGCACGAGCGGCTGCTGCTGCAGAAGTACGCGTCGCAGCAGGCGGGGCGGTGGGACAAGACGCCGCCGGGAACGCTCCGCGGCAGACTGATCGGCATCGTCGGCGTCGGTTCGATCGGCGCGGCGCTCGCGAAGACCGCGAAGCATTTCGGGATGCGCGTCCACGGCTACACGCGCGCGAGCGAAACCTGCGCTGATGTCGATCGTTACTTCCACGGCGACCAGCGTCTCGCCTTCGCCGCAGATCTCGATTACGTGGTGACGGTCGCGCCGAACACGACGGGCACGCGACAACTCGTCGATGCGGCGTTCCTCGCCGCACTGCCGCCGCGCGCCGTCTTCGTCAACCCGGGCCGGGGGAGCGTCGTCGACGAAGCCGCGCTCGCTGCGGCGCTGCGCGAGAAGCGGATCGCGGGTGCGGTCCTCGATGTGTTTCAGACCGAGCCGCTGCCGCCGGATCACGAACTCTGGCGCGCGCCGAACGTCCTCATCACGTCGCACACGGCGGCGCTGAGTCATCCGGTCGATATCGCCCCGGTGTTCATAGAGAACTATCGACGTCTGATTCGTCGTGAGTCGCTGAATTACATCGTCGACTTCGAACGCGGTTACTAGGAGCGCGTTGCACGGGTGGCCGATCTCGGGTCCTGTCCGCGAACAGCCCCCGCACGTGCTCGGCGAATGGCGACTGCGATGGCCTGGCCTGCGCCCATGCGCGGGCGCCCGTTCGCGGCCACACCGCACGGCCATAAGCAACGCGGTCCAGATGGCCCGATAAGATGGAGAGCAAGGAGCGGCCGATGCCTCTCACTCGAAGAAGCCTGATTCGCGCGGTCGTGATTACGTCGGCGATCATCGCGCCGCTAATCTGCGCGGCGCAAGAGAGGCGAGCGAACAGCTTGAGCATCGAAGATGCTGATCACTCGCACAGATGTTGGGCCATCTTTTCTTTGGAGACTACTGACTCCCGACTCTCGACTCCCGACTAGAATCTGCCTATGTTCCTTCTCGTCCTCGTCGTCGCCCTTCTGTTCTCGCCCCAGCAATCCGATCTTCAACGCGCGCACGAGATGGTCATCCACTGGCAGCAGATCGTCTATCCGAAATTCGAGGACGCGCGCGCGTTCATCTCTGAAGAGAACACGGACATCCTCAACGCGTTCATGTCCGGCGGCGCGGTGACCTCGATTCGGGATCGCAAGACGATGCCCGCGGACCGGAAGAAGGCTGACGAGGCGATCACGCGCTTCGCGAACGCGATGATCAGCGCGGCGCCGCGGCAGCCGGACGGCAGCCGCATCCTCGACGCGACCGCGTATCAGACCGCGCGCGAGAAGACCTGTCCGCTCTATCCAT
Source organism: Terriglobia bacterium (assembly GCA_020073005.1). GTDB lineage: Bacteria > Acidobacteriota > Vicinamibacteria > Vicinamibacterales > CAVVIG01 > SRVP-36. The sequence continues at coordinate 48,462 of JAIQFX010000038.1, forward strand.
TCTGCACGGAGTGATCGCGGGGCCATGCCCATATCGATCGTCAAGGCCGGCCGCAGCGACAGCGCGGGCGTGCTCGACCTCATGGGCCAGCTCTACGACATCGAGCACATGGCCTTCGACTCGTCGCGCGCGCTCGCGGCGCTTCACGGACTGCTGGATCATCCTGAACGCGGATCGGTGTTCCTCGCCCTGCAGCACGACGAGACCGTCGGCTACGCCGTCGTCACGCGCGGCTACAGCCTCGAGTTCGGCGGCATCTTCGCGCTGCTCGACGAGCTCTTCGTCGTGCCCGCGTCACGCGGCGCCGGCCTCGGCGGCGCGCTGCTGCGCGCCGTCATCGAGGACTGCCGCGCGGCGGGCATCGCGACGCTGCGGCTCGAAGTGGAGCGCGCGAACGTCCAGGCGCAGGCGCTGTACAGACGCTTCGGGTTCACGCCGCACGATCGGAATCTCATGACATGCCGCGTGGCCGAGATTACGTAAGCGCCGCGATCTTCGCGCTGACGTCGATCGCGCCCGCGGCGATTCCCGCGCCGTTCCGGTTCCGCATCCTCGTGCCATGGATCGCGCGCGCGCTGCCGTGTGCGCGCTCGATTGCTGCCGGGAATCTGGTAGGATGCCCCGTTCGCGGAGGTGCGCATGGTGGATTTGACGTCGCTCATCCTGCCGATTCTCGTGTCCGCCGTCATCGTGTTCGTCGCCAGTTCCCTCATGCACATGGTCCTGCCGTACCACAAAGGCGATTTCCGCGCGGTGCCGAACGCCGACGGCGTGCAGGGCGCGCTGCGCCCGTTCAACATCGCGCCCGGCGATTACATGCTGCCGCGGCCTTCGTCGATGGCGGACATGAAGGCGCCGGCGTTTCAGGAAAAGCTGAAGAAGGGACCGGTCATGATGATGACCGTGATGCCCAACGGTCAGGGCTCGATAGCGCGCCAACTCGCCATGTGGTTCGTGTACTTGATCGTCGTCAGTTTCTTCTCGGCGTACATCGCTGGCCGCGCGCTCGCGACCGGCGCGAACTATCTTCAGGTGTTTCGCTTCGTCGGCTCGACCGCGTTCCTGAGTTACTCGATGGCGCTGCTCCAGAATTCGATCTGGTACCGCAGGAACTGGGGCACGACGCTCAAGTCGGTGTTCGACGGCTTGATCTACGCGCTGCTGACGGCGGGGACGTTTGGATGGCTGTGGCCGAGGTGAACCGTGGTGTCCGCCTTGAGGCGGACCTGAGGCCGGCTGAAGCCGTCCGCCACGAATGACCACTGAATCAGGAGAACAACAATGAAGAAGAGTGGACTGATCCAACTCGCGTTCGCAACGGTCGTGTTCGGCGCGGGAATGTTCGCCGGGAGCGCGTTGCAGGAGCGCGCGACGCTGCACGCGCAGATGAATCGCGTGTTCGAGATCCGCACCTACACGGCGCCTGAAGGCAAGCTCGAGGAACTGCACGCGCGGTTCCGCAATCACACGCTGCGCATCTTCAACAAGCACAACATGACGAGCATCGCCTACTTCCGGCCGCAGGACGATCCGCTCAAGCAGAACACCTTGATCTACGTCCTGGCGCATCCGAGCCGCGAGGCCGCGAAGAAGAACTGGGCCGACTTCCAGGCGGATCCCGAGTGGCAGAAGGTGTCCGCCGAATCGCAGGTGAACGGAAGAATCGTCACGAAGGTGGAATCGGTGTTTGCCGATCCCGCCGACTACTCGCCGATCAAGTAGGAGCCGCCATGAAACGCATTGCACTCGTGCTGTGGCTCGCGCTGTTGACTGTCGTGTCGGCGCAGTGGATCGGCTACGCCCAGCAAGCCGAAGCGCCGCGCTTCACCGGCACGTCGACGACGATGGACGGCAAGGATCTGAGCGCGGCGCGGCGGCATTTCGAGCCGGGCGCGCGCAGCTACTGGCATTCTCACGACAACGGCCAGCTGCTGCTCGTCGAGAAGGGCCGGATGCGCACGCAGAAGCGCGGTCAGGCGATGAAGGAACTCGGCGTGGGCGACAGCGACTACACGGGGCCGAACGTGCAGCACTGGCACGGCGCGGCGCCGAATCAGGATCTCGTCCAGATCAACGTCGGCTTCAGCGGCGGGACGAAGTGGCTCGAAGCCGTCACTGACGGTGAGTACGGCGGAAAGAAGAAGTAAGAAGGAAGAAGGCAGAAGGTAAAAGGCAGAAGGCAGAAGAAGAATGACTCCGAAACGGCTGGTCGCTGCAATCGCGACGCTCTCTTCGATCACGCTGCTCGCGCAATCGCCACAACAACCCGACTGGAAGGCGCTCGAGGACGAGACGATGCGCCACTATCAGGCGGTGCTGCGTCTCGATACGCGCAATCCGCCGGGCAACGAGCACGTCGTCGTCGACTACGTGAAGGGCGTGCTCGAGAAGGAAGGCATCGCGGTCCAGGTCTTCGCGTCGGACCCGAATCGCTCGAATCTCGTCGCGCGATTGAAGGGAAACGGCCGCAAGCGTCCGATTCTCGTCATGGGGCACAGCGACACGGTGACGACCGACGAGAAGAAGTGGACGTACCCGCCGCTCAGCGCGACGCGCAACGGCGGGTGGGTGTACGGCCGCGGCACGATCGACGACAAGGACAACCTAACCGCGGGCCTCATGACGATGATCGTGCTCAAGCGGCTGAACGTGCCGCTCGATCGCGACGTCATCTTCGTCTCCGAGGCCGGCGAGGAAGGCAGCACCGGCGTCGGCATCGGCTACCTCGTGCGCGATCACTTCGCCGACATCGACGCCGAGTACTGCCTCGCCGAGGGCGGCGGCGTCACGCGGATCGGCGGCCAGACGAAGTACGCCACGGTCCAGACGCTCGAGAAGATTCCGCGCGGCATCGAGATCGTCGCGCACGGCATCTCCGGTCACGGATCGATTCCGCTCAAGTCGAACGCGATTGTGCACCTCGCGGGCGCCGTCGCGAAGATCGGCGACTGGCGGCCGGACGTCCGGTTCAACGAGACGACGGGCACGTATTTCCGCAAGCTCGCGGCGATCTCGCCGCCCGAGGTCGCGAAGTACTACCGCGACGTGTTGTCGCCCGATCCGAAAGTGCAGCGCGCCGCCGACGATTGGCTCTTCGAGAACGAGCCGCGGCACTCGTCGATGCTGCGGACGTCGGTGTCCCCGAATATCTTCCAGGGCGGCTATCGGTCGAACGTGATTCCGTCTGAGGCGAAGGCCACACTCGACGTGCGCGCGCTGCCCGACGAGGATCCGGCGAAGTTCCTGGCGCAGGTCAAAGCCGTGATCAACGATCCGGCCGTCGACGTGCACTTCACCAACGAATCGATCCGGCCGGCCGGACCCGATGCGAAGCTGGATTCCGAGGCGTTCAAAGCGCTCGAAGCGGCCGGCACGCGCATCTACAACGCGCCGACGCTGCCGATGATGAGCACCGGCGCGACCGACATGGCGCAGCTGCGCGCGAGAGGCGTGCAGTGCTTCGGCATCGGCCCGGCGACCGACTTCGAGGACGCGCCGAAAGGCTTCGGCGCGCACAGCGATCAGGAGCGGCTGCTCGAATCCGAGCTGCACCGCTTCGTGCGCTTCAACTGGGACGTCGTCTACGCGCTCGCGCACGCCAAGTGATTGAGGAGGACACCATGAAGCGCGTGATTCTTGCCGGGGCGGCCTCGGCCGTGCTCGCCATCGTGACGTTCGCGGCGCAGGCTCCGCAGACCCAGACGCCGGCGCCGTCCGCCGATCCCTACGCGAACAACGCGCGGCCCGGCACGACGCAGTTTCCGCTCGCGGCGCCGGCGGGGCAGGACAGCCACGCGCGTGACGTCGCGCCGCCGGGAGCGGTGAACCAGGGACCGTTCAACGCGGCGGCGTGGAAGTACGGCGGCGCGTTCGATCCGCCCGCGGGCTCGAAGATCTGGAATCCCGTCAAGCTGAAGATGATGCGCGGCGAGAAGGTGACGGGCGGCACGGTCTTCAGCGCGACCGATCCGGCGACGTACTGCGCGATGGCCAACGCCGGCTACGACTTCATCTGGACCGAGATGCAGCACAACGATCGCGACTGGGAGGCCGTCGCGCGCATGTGGCGCACGTGTCCCTACGCGAAGGCGGTGCCCGGCGTCCGCGTCGCCTACACAGACGAGCGCGAGATCCAGCACGCGCTCGACGCCGGCGCGCTGGTCGTCGTCGTGCCGACGATCGATTCGAAGCAGGAAGCGATCGAGGCGCGCAACTGGACGTACTTCCCGCCGCTCGGCCGGCGCAGCAACGGCGGCGGCCAGGCGTTCGACGCGGGCATGTGGGGCGGCGTGCCCGGCGGCTATCGCAACACGATCAACGACAACGTCGTGCTGATCGAAATGATCGAAACGCTCGACGGCCTCAAGGACGCCGACGAGATTGCGAAGGTGCCGGGCGTGACGGCGGTCTTCGCCGCGAGCGGCGACCTCGGCAACTTCTCCGGCTACCGCCAGGGCACGCCCGACTACGAGCGCGCGATCAACATCGTCCACGACGCCGCGATCAAGGCGCACGTGCGGCTGTGCGGTCCCTTCGCGTGGCGCGATCGACCTGACTTCACATGCTTCCAGGCGGGCAGCGAGACTGCGGCGATCGCCAAGGGCGTCGCCGCCGAGCTCGGTCCGCTGGCCAACACGCAAGGCAAGCCCGAGGTCGGTCCGTTCGCTCCGAAGAAGTAGCGCGAGGCTTCAGCCGAGCGGGATCGCTTAATCGGCTGACGTTCGCTGTAACGACGGAAAGCGGACGCCGGGCGTGGCGTCCGCGACGATCGGACCGTCCGGCAGCTCGACGCCGAAGACATCCCGCGCGACGTCGCGAAGGCGCTCGCGCGCGACGGGTTCTTCCGTCATCCGTCCATTCCGGTAGCGCGTCAGGACGTCGGTCCGCAGAATCGTACGCTCGGCGCGGGCCGCGCGCTGGATTGTCAGCGTCTGCCTGAAGATCGACGCGGGATGCGTGGACGTGTAGTGATTGGCGACAGCGACGTCGCCCGGCGTCTGCGGATCTTCGGAGAACTCGTACATGTCGCCCTCGACCCCGTCGGCATCCCGCATCGACAGGACCCACACGTGATCCTCGCGACGAAGGCGATACGCGAGCCCGCCTTGTTCGACTGACGCGCCGTCGCGCAGCGGCATCGGCTCGAGCAGTCCAATGCCGCCGAAGCCGACGTCGGCGAGATAGACGTCGCCGCGATCCGGCGGGTCCGAACGGACCCGCTCAAGATTTGTCACGCGCAGGACCATATGCGTCCGGCACCAGCGCTCCGGCGGTCCCCGACGCACGCGTCCGAGTAAAGACGACGTCGTGAAGCCGGCGTCCTGCAACGCCGCCGCGAACAGCGTGTTGTGCTCGAAGCAGTACCCGCCGCGTCCCTCGTCCAGAAACTTGCGCTCGATGTCGGCGACTTCGGTGCTGATCGCGCCGCCGCTTTGAATCGTGACGTTCTCGAAGAGGATCGACTCGCGATGCGCGAGGTGCAGACGGCGCAGCGTGTCCAGCGTGGCGGCGCACGGCGGCGGCTGGCCGATGCGGCGGAGGTAGTCGGCGAATCGCATGAGGACTTGCGATCATATCCAATCCGCACTCCGCAATCCTCATTCCGCAATAGAATGTCCGCCCGTGGCCACGCAGCAATGGAATCCTGAGACCTACGAGAAGAACGCGCGCTTCGTCTCCGACCTCGGCGCGGGCGTCGTCGATCTCCTTGCGCCGAAAGCGGGCGAGCGGATTCTCGATCTGGGCTGCGGCGACGGCGCGCTGACCGAGAAGCTGGTCGCCGCCGGCTGCCGCGTCGTCGCCGTCGACGCCAGCGCCGAGCAGATTGCGGGCGCCGTGAAACGCGGGCTCGACGCGCGCATCGCTCGGGCGGAAGCCCTGCCATTCGACCACGAATTCGACGCGGTGTTCAGCAACGCCGTCCTCCACTGGATCAAGGACGCCGACGGCGTGGTCGCGTCCGTCGCCCGCGCGCTCAAGCCCGGCGGCCGCTTCGTCGCCGAGTTCGGCGGCGCCGGCTGCATCGCGACGATCCGCAGCGCCCTGACCGCCGCGCTCGAGCGACGCGGGCTCGACGCCAGATCCGTCGACCCCTGGTACTTTCCAACCGACCTCGAGTACGCGAAGAAGCTCAAGGCCCACGGCTTCACGGTCCGCTTCATCACGCTCTTTCCGCGCCCGACGCCGCTCCCTGGTGAAGCGGCCGCCTGGCTCGAGACGTTCGCGCAGCCGTTTCTCGGCGCGGTCGCCGCCGCCGATCGCCCCGCGCTGATCGCGGAGGTCTGCGACGCGATGCGACCGGCGCTCTACAGCCCGGACACTGGCTGGACCGCCGACTACATCCGCCTTCGCTTCGCCGCCGAGCGCGCGCGATGACCGACGTCGTCGTCAGCGCCGAGCTGCGAGAGGAAGAACAAGCCGTCAAGTCGCACAGCCGGTTCCTCAAGAAGGAGCTGGGCCTCACCGATCTCGTCCTCACGCAGGTCCTCTTCATCGTCGGACTGCCGTGGGTGGGCGTCGCGGCGAAGCAGGGCCCGGCGCACGTCGTCTTCTGGTTGATCGCGATGACGCTGTTCTATCTGCCGTCCGCGGTCGTCGTCATCTATCTCAACCGCCTGATGCCGCTCGAGGGCGGGCTGTATCAGTGGGCGAAGCTCGGCTTCGACGAGATCGCCGGCTTCCTCGTCGCGTGGAATCTGTGGCTGTTCGCGATTCTGAACTGCTCCGACGTCGGCCTTCAGGTCACGCAGTACTTTCTCTACATCCTTGGACCTCGCGGTGAATGGCTCACCGGCAGCCGGCCGTTCGTCGTCTTCGTGACGACGGCAACGATCGGCACGCTGATCGCGGTCGCGACCTTCGGTCTCGGCGTCGGCAAGCTCGTGAACAAGGCGGGCGGCGCGCTCATGCTGCTGACGTTCGGCGCGCTGCTCGTGCTGCCGTGGCTGAACGTGTCCCACGGATCGCTGCCCGCGTTTCATCCGCTCGCGACGACGATGCCCGTCGTGTCGATCATGAGCGTGAACCTGATGGGGAAGATGGGCTTCGGCGCGTTCGGCGGCTTCGAGTACGTCGCCATTCACGCGGGCGAGTGCCGCAATCCGGTGCGCACGATCGGCATGTCGGTCGCCATCGCCGCGCCGATCATCGTCGTGATGTTCATCCTCGGCACCAGTTCCGTGCTGGCGCTCGTGCCGTTCGATCAGATCGATCTGATCGCGCCGATTCCGCAGGTCCTGAGCGCGGGCTTTCAGCCGCTCGGCGCCGCGGCGATCGTCGCGCCGATCGCGATCCTCGCGCTCCTCGTGATTCGCGTCGCGCAGGCGAGCGTGCTCTTCGCCGGCAACACGCGGCTGCCGATGGTGGCCGGGTGGGACGGGCTGCTGCCCGGGTGGTTCACGCGCTTCCACGCGCGGTACCGCACGCCGGTGAATTCGATTCTCTTCGTCGGCGCGGCGACGTTCGCGCTCAGCATCGCGGGGCTGATTGGCGTCGGGAGACAGGAAGCGTTTCAGCTGCTCTGGAACGGATCCGCCGTCTTCTACGCGCTGACGTATCTCGTGATGTTCGCGATTCCGCTCGTCGGGCTGCGCGGCGCGGGGGTGACGCCGCCGCTGTGGCTGAAAGCGGCGGCGCTCTCAGGGTTCCTGATGACGCTGCTCTACGTCGTGCTCTCGATCGTCCCGATCGTGCAGGTCGAGAGCCGGCTGGTGTTCGCGGTCAAGCTGACCGGACTGATCGTCGTGACGAACGCGATCGGCGTCGCCATCTACGTGGCCCGGCGCCCAAGGCATCGCTGACGTGGCCCTCACCGCGACGATCTACAACTTCGACATCGACCTCGCCGACTCAAGGCGGAACGTCTACGAGACGCTGGCGCTGCGCGTCGCGTGCCATCCGTCGGAATCCGAGGAGTACCTGGTGACGCGCGTGCTCGCGTACGCGCTCGAGTACGCCGAGGGCATCAGCTTCTCGCGCGGGATCTCGGATCCCGACGACCCGACGATCGCGATCCGCGATCTTACCGGCGCGATGCAGGTCTGGATCGATGTCGGGACGCCCGATGCCGCGCGCCTGCACAAAGCGTCGAAGGCCGCGCCGCGCGTCGTCGTCTACACGCACAAGGATCCCGAGCAGTACCTGCGCCAGCTCGAAGGCCAGAAGATCCATCGCGCCGAGGCGCTCGAAATCTACGCGTTCGATCGCGCGTTCGTCTCGGCGCTCGCGGCACGGCTCGAACGACGAATGGCCTTCGCGCTGTCCATCGTGGACCAGGACCTCTTTCTGTCGATTGACTCGGACACCTTGACTGGATCGGTCACCCGCCTCTCGCTGTAAAATCTGCAGCCATGTTCATCGGCCATTTCGCGCTTGGATTCGGCGCCAAGAAGGCCGCGCCGGCGGTGTCGCTGGGCACGTTGTTCGTCGCGTGTCAGTTCGCGGATCTGTTGTGGCCGACGCTCGTGATCGCCGGCGTCGAGCGCGTCGAGTTGCAGCCGGGCGCGACGGTGGTGACGCCGCTCAATTTCGTCAGCTATCCGTACTCGCACAGCCTGCTGACGCTCTGCGTGTGGGGCCTGCTGTTCGGCAGCGCATACATGATCGTCAGGCGTTCGCGAATCGCGGCCGCGGTGACGATCGCGCTGCTCGTCGTCAGCCACTGGGTGCTCGACTTCGTCTCGCACCGGCCCGACATGCCGCTGACGCCCCTGTCATCGATGTCCGCGACGAAAGTCGGGCTCGAGCTGTGGGCGTCGCGGCCGGCGACGATGGCCGTCGAGATCGTCATGTTCACGATCGGCGTGGCGCTCTACCTGCAGACAACGCGCGCGCGCGATCGCGTCGGATCGATCGGGTTGTGGGCGCTCATCATCTTCCTGTCCGTGTCGTACCTCGCCAACATGTTCGGTCCGGTGCCGCCGAGCGCGGCTGCGGTGGTGTGGTCGGCGCAGGCGATGTGGGTGCTGGTGCTCTGGGGATATTGGGTCGATGCCCATCGGGTGGCTGGTGGCTAGTGGCTGGTGACTGGTGGCTGGGAAGCGCGAGCCGCTCGCGTCCAGCCAGAAACGCGCACGCCGCTTCTCTGAACACCGCGGCCTGCGGACCGAAGATCGGCCCGTGATCGCCGTTCGGCACGACCCACAGCGCGGACTTCGGAATCGCGCGGTACATCTCCAGCGCCAGCTCGACGGGATACAGCGGATCGCGATCGCCGTGCACGATCAGCGTGCGCGCGGTGATCGTCGCAAGCAGCGGCGGCGTGAACGCCATGTCGTCGTAGCTGTCCTTGAGCCCGCGCATCTGCGCGAACAACATCTTGATCTGATCGTCGCCGTGCACGTGGCGCCGCCGCTGCATCGCCCAGTCGGCCTCGGAAAACGCGTCGACGCTGAGTTGGGCCATCGCCGCTCGCGCCGGCGACGAAAAGTAAGGCGTCGCGCTGACCAGCACCATGCGGTCGACGCGATCGGGCTGCTGCGTCGCGACGTGCAGCAGCGTCTTCGCGCCGAGGCTCAACCCGATCGCGCTCGCGCGCGCGAGGCCGAGATGATCGAGCAGCGCGAGCACGTCCCTCGCGGCCTGGCGGAACGTGAACGCGCCCGACGGATTCGTCGAGCGCCCGTGGCCGCGCAGATCGGGCACGATCGCGCGGAAGCCCGCCGGGTCGCCGTCAGTGAAAATGTGCTTCCAGTCGGCGCCGATCCCGGTGCCGCCGTGGAGGAGCAGCAGCGGCGCGCCGTCGCCGCGATCCTCGAAGTACATGTCGAATCCGTTGATGTGGACGGTGCCGGCGCGATCCATGGCCGCCATTATGGCGATCGCCCGTTCGACGCACAACGTTGCGCGGCGCGCGTGGTATACTGAAAGACGAATCCTAGAGTTTTGTTTTTTCGGTTCTCGCTCGCCTGAAAGGCTCGCGCTGCAAACCCACCCGCCGTTCCTGCCCTTCCTGCCTTACTCGTACCTCAGCGCGATCATCGGCTCGACCTGCGACGCGCGCAGCGCGGGAATGAAGCCGGCGCCGAGCGCGACGAGCGTCAACGCGACCGCCGACGCCGCGAGCACGATCGGATCCCAGCCCTTGAGCTGATACAGCAGCGACTCGGCGAGCTTGCCGAGCCCGATCGCCGCCGCCAATCCGATCGCGCCGCCGATGAGGGTCATCACGCCGACCTGGCGCATCACCATCGCGCGCACGCGCTCGGGCGCCGCGCCGAGCGCCATCCGCAATCCGATCTCGCGCGTCCGCTGCGCGACGGTGTACGCGAGCACGCCGTACAAGCCGATCGCGGCCAGCAGCGTCGCCAGCGCGGCGAACGCCGCCGACAGCACGCTGATGAACCTGTCGAGGAACACGTTCTCGCGGACCTGCTGCGGCAGCGTGCGCAGGTCCTCGACGGGAAGACTCGGATCGAGCGTCCGCACGACCTTCGGGATGTTGGCCAGCATCGCCGCGGGATCGATCGCGGACCGCACGTAGAACGTCAGCGATCCGATGTCCGGATCCTGCCGGTACGCGCGGAAGTACAGCGGCGGGACCTCTCTCTTCACCTCGCTGTATTTCGCGTTCTTGACCAGGCCCACGATTTCGAAAGGCAGCGGCCCGTTGCCGGATTTGTCGCTCATGTGCCTGCCGACGGCGCCGCTGCCGAGATTGAATTTCTTCGCGAACGCCTCGTTGACGATGACGACCTTCGACGACGCGGCGGCGTCGGCGCGCGTGAACTCGCGTCCGGCCAGGATCGGAATGCCGAGCGTGTGGAAGTAGGCGGGCGCCACCGAGTTCACACTCGAGTTCACGTCGGTGTCCGGCCCCGCCTTGAAGCCCTCCACCGCGACCGAGTTGCCCCAGTTGTCGCCGGCGAGCAGCGTAATGTTGCCAGCGGTCACGGCTTCCGCGCCCGGAATCGCCGCGAGCGCGTCCTCGATCCGCTCGAAGAGCGCCAGAGATCGCTCCGGCGTGTAGCCGTTGTGCGCGGGCGACACGCTGAACATGATGACGTTCTCGGCGTTGAGGCCCAGGTCCACGCGGCTCACGTTCATCAGGCTCCGCGTGAACAGTCCGGCGACGACGAGCAGCGCCATCGACAGCGCGATCTGCGCCGTCGCGAGCGACGTGCGGAAGCGCGAGGCCGCGCGCGCGCCCGACGGCTGGCCCGCTTGTCCCTTCAGCGAGGCGATGAGATCGGGCCGCGTGCTGTGCAGCGCGGGGAAGAGGCCGAAGATGATGCCGGTGCCGATTGCGAGCGCGGCGGCGAACGCCATCGCCTGCGGGTGCAGCGTCGCGTCGATCGTGGCGGCCGCCTCCGTCGAGACGAGCGAGACCATCAGGTCCAGCGTCCAGCGCGCGACGACGAGGCCCGACGCGCCGCCGAGCACGGCGAGGACCAGCGACTCGGTGAGCAGCTGGCCGACCAGCTGCCAGCGCGCCGCGCCGATCGACAGCCGCACCGCCATCTCGCCGGCCCGCGCCGCCGATCGCGCGAGCAGCAGGTTGGCGATGTTCGCGCACGCGATCAGCAGCACGAAGCCGGTCACGCCGAAGAGCAGCGTCAGCGGGCCGCGCGCCTCGCCGATCACGCTGCTCTGGCCCTGCGATCCCGGCGTCAGCAGAAACGGCTTGGCCAGGAACCGCTTCATCGTCTGCTCGCTCATGCCTTTCTGCAGCGGCGCCTCGACGTCGGCGATGATCTGGCGGTACGGCACGCCCATCGCCGTCTGCGCTTGTTCGAGCGAGACGCCCGGCTTTAGACGCGCGAACAGGTATGCCCAGTAGCTCCGCCGATCGTCGAATCCCTTCCAGCCCGCGAACATGACGCCGCGCAGCGTGATCGGCACGTAGAGCTGCGGCTTGGCGCCGAGCGTCGTCCCCTCGAAGCCGCGCGGCGCGACGCCGACGACGGTCAGCGTCTGGCCGTTGACGATCAATTGCTGGTTGATGACGTTGGGATCCTGGCCGAAGCGCGACTGCCAGAACGCGTGGCTCAGCACCGCGATGCGCGGCTCGCCGATCGTCCGGTCGTCGTCGGGCGTGAACAGCCGGCCGAGCGCGGGCGCGAGCCCCAGAACCGGGAAGTAACTGCCGGACACCAGCACGCCCTGGCCGTTCGACGTCTGGTTGCGCGCCGCGATGTTCGCGCCGAAGAGCACATGCGCTGCGATGCCCGTGAAGCTGACCGCGCTGTTCGGCGTCTTCTCGAGGTCCTGGTACATCGGATAACTGAAGACGTCGTCGCAATTGCCTCGCGTGCTCGCCAGGCCGCACGAGTTGGAGCCGGGCTTCGGCCCAGGCACCACGACGTTCACGAGCCGGCCGGGGTCCGGAACCGGAAGCGGCCGCAGGAGCATCTGATTGAAGAGCGAAAAGATGGCCGCGTTCGCGCCGATGCCCAGCGCCAGCGAGACGATGGCGACAATCGTGACGAACGGGGTCTTGAAGAGGGTACGGAAGGCGAACTTGAGGTTGCGCATGGTTGCCTCAATAGACGGCGGACGGGATGTTATGGTTTACCCCGAAAGGAGCGCGGATGGCCAGCGTCGCGGCGGTGTTGTCGAATCACATCAAGCGCACGGTGACGGGGCCCATGTGGCATGGCGCCGCGCTTGACGCGCTGTTGAGCGATGTCACGCACGAGCAGGCCGCGGCGCGGCCGATCGCCGGCGCGCACACGATCTGGGAACTCGTCCTCCACGTGACGGCGTGGGCCGAGATCGCGCGCGCGCGGCTCCGCGGCGAGCGCACGGCCGACGCGACCGGCGCCGAGGACTGGCCGCCGGTTGGCGCGACGGGCGCGGCCGAGTGGAACGCGGCGCTCGAGCGGCTGCGTGCCGGCCATCGCGCGCTGGCGACCGAGGTACGGCGGCTGGACGACGCGGCGTTCGACGCGAAGGTGCCGGGCCTCGATTACACTGTGTCGAACCTGCTGCACGGCGTCATCGAGCACGGCACGTATCACGGCGGACAGATCGCGCTGCTCAAGCGCGCGCAGGCGGCATCGTGATCGGATTCGCATCTTATGCCCATCGACTACCGGATTGATTCGACCCTCGGCATCGTCTTCACCACCGCGACGGGGACGCTGACCAACCAGGAGCTGATCGCGCACAAGCGACGGCTCCAGGAGGATCCCGCGTTCCGGGCCGGCATGGGGCAGTTGTCCGACGTGCGCGGCGTCGATCGCCTCGACGTGACCACGGACGGCGTCGTGCAGTTCGCGCAGCACGACGCGACGCACGCGGGCACGCTCGAGCGCTCCAAACTGGCGATCGTCGCGACGGAGGACGTGATCTTCGGCATGGCGCGGATGTACCAGACGCGCACGTCCAGTCACCGTCCGAATGTCGGCGTCTTCCGCAGCCTCGATGAGGCGACGGCCTGGCTGGAGCGCGAATCGTGAGTCAGCCGGCGATTCGCATCGAGCGGGCGACCGAGCGCGACGTGCCGCTGATCTTCAGTCTGATCAAAGGTCTCGCGGAGTACGAGAAGCTCGCGCACGAAGTGACGGCGACGGAAGCGAAGCTGCGCGCGACGCTGTTCGGTCCGCGTCCCGCGGCCGAAGTCGTCATCGCGTACGCGGACGGCACGCCGGCGGGCTTCGCGCTGTTCTTCCACAACTACTCGACGTTCCTCGCGCAGCCGGGCATCTACCTCGAGGATCTCTACGTCCTGCCGGAGTGGCGCGGCCGCGGGCTGGGGCGGCGCCTGCTGTCGCACCTGGCGAAGCTCGCGGTCGAGCGGAACTGCGGCCGGCTCGAATGGTCGGTCCTCGACTGGAACGCGCCCGCGATCGGCTTCTATCGCAGCCTCGGCGCGCGGCTGATGGACGAGTGGTCGATCTTCCGCGTCACCGGTGATTCATTGCGCGCGCTCGCAGCTCAGTAGCGCCGAGCCTCGTAGCGAACGATATGGACCCGTAGCGCGACCCTTTCAGGGTCGCGAATGATCAGGGACTGTAGCGCGACCCTTTCAGGGTCGCGATCATCGGTCAGGCCTGAATTGAACGGCCTCCGCCAGTTCGTTCAGCGTGTAACGGTTCGAGCCCGTGAATGGATACTGCTCGATAGACTTGCAGAGGCCGGCGCGAATCGGGTTGTTCACGATGTACGCGGCAACCGCGAGTCGCGGTTCCTCAGTGCGCAGCACCCGCTCGAAGTACCCCTCCTGCCACAGGATCAGGCCCGTGGCGCGTCGATGCTCGAATGACGTGCGCTGCTTGAACATCGCGACGAACCTTCGGAAATCCGAGTTATCTGCGAGTCCCTCGACGAGCGCGTGGAAGTGATCCGGCATCAGACAGTACGCATCAACTGCAAACCGGTACGCGCTCGCAGTACGCAGGAATTGCTCACACACCGCGCTCGCGCAACCGGGTTCGACGAACGGTCTGCTACGGTTGACCGCGCAGATTGTCAAGAAATACGCAGAGGCGCCGACATAGCTGATGCCTTTGATGCGGGGCGGCCGCTTTGTGCCCATGCCACCCATCGTGCAAGCCTCGCGCCGGAACATCGCGACCCTGAAAGGGTCGCGCTACGGACGACACGCCGCCCTGAAAGGGCCGCGCTGCGAGTCCAAGCGGCGCTACAATCGGCGCTATGGCTGAAGCACGCTATCCGATTCCGGTCGACGATCAGGACGATGAGCCCGGCGCAGGGCGGATGGGGTTTCTGGATCACCTCGACGAGTTGCGGAAGCGAATCATCCGGTCATGTCTGGCGATCGCCGGCGGCATGCTGGTGTCGTTCGCCTTCTACGATCGTCTGGGCGACTTCGTCCTCGGGCCGACGCTGAAGGTGCTGCCCGGCGGCCTCATCATCACGAAACCCGGCGAAGGCTTTGCCTTCTATCTGGACGTCTGCCTGATCGGCGGCATCGTGCTGGCCGCGCCGTTCGTCATGTACCAGGTCTGGCGCTTCATCGCGCCCGGCTTGTACGCGAAGGAAAAGCGCTTCGCGATCCCGTTCGTTCTCCTGACGACGCTCGGCGCGATCGCCGGCGCGGCGTTCACGCACTACGTGATGTTCCCGGCGACGTTCGCATTCTTTGCCACCTTCCACTCGAAGGCGATGAAGTTCACGCCGCGCGTGGAAGACACGTTCGACCTGTACATGATGATGCTGCTCGGGATGGTCGTCGTCTTTCAGATTCCGACGGTGGTCTTCTTTCTTGCGAAGATGCGCCTGGTGACGGCGCGCTTTCTGTGGCGCAACTTCCAGTACGCCATCCTGATCATCTTCATCGTCGCCGCCGTGCTGACGCCGTCGGCGGACCCGTGGAACCAGACGATCTTCGCGGCGCCGATGCTCGCCCTCTACGTCCTCAGCATCGGCATCGCGTGGCTGGTGGCGCCGCGGCGCGGGAAAGACGCGTCGATCGACCCGAAGCTGAAGCTCGTGATAGGCGGCGCGATGGTCCACGCGGGCCTGACGGGCCCGCGAGTCAGGAATGACCAGGCCAGGAAACCGCGCAAACCGCACCGTTTTGGCGGCAATTCGGGACATTAATGTACGGGGCGCGCGCGGGGAATCGCGCTAAAATGGCCCGATTCGTTCGTCCCTCTTAACAACGGAGGAGTTCATGAGCATTACCCGCCGCGGATTCGTCGGCAGCGTGGCAGCGGCCCTGGGGTACCTCGGCACGAAGAGCGAGATCGATCTGTTCGCGGAGCAGGCGCGTCCGGGCGCGCCGGGCAACGCGCCGCGTATGGGCCGCTCCTCGGACGACTACGACACGATGGCGCACCTGTCCAGCAACGAGAACTGCTGGGGTCCGCCCGACAACGTGATGAAGGCGATGAACGGCGCCTGGAAGTACTCCAACCGGTACGGCTATCCGGACGGCAACCTCGTCCAGGAAATCGCGAAGCACCACGGCGTCAAGACCGAGAACGTCATGATCACCGCCGGCTCGGGCGAAGTGCTCGACGTCGTCGGCACCGCGTTCCTCCCGGCCGGGAAGCGCGTGCTCGGCGTCGAGCCGTCGTACGGCTCGGTCTACCAGCACGCGACGAGCATCAAGTCGAGCGCGATCAAGCTGCCGCTCGGCAAAGACTATCGTCAGGAAATCCCGGCGCTGATCAAGGCGGCCAACGATCACCAGAAGGAGCTCGGGTTCGTGTACCTCTGCAACCCGAACAACCCGACCGGTCTGATCGTGACCAAGGAAGAAGTGAAGCAGCTGCTCGACGGCATCCCGCAAGGCATGCCGGTCCTGATCGACGAGGCGTATCACCACTTCGTCGACGATCCGCGCTACGCGACGTCGGTGCCGTACGTGCTCGAAGGCCGTCCGGTGATCATCGCGCGGACGTTCTCGAAGATCGCCGCGCTGGCGGGCATGCGCCTCGGCTACGCCGTCGCGCCGGCCGAGCTCATCCAGAAGATGCGCCCGTACAGCATGGGCAGCATCAACGCCCTCGTGAAGTGGGGCGGCGTCGCGTCGCTGAAGGACGAGGCGGGGCAGAAGGAAGTCAAAGCGCGCGTCATCGCGCTCCGCAAGAAGACGACGCAGGAGCTCGAAGCCTACGGCTACGAGTGCATCCCGTCGGAGACGAACTTCTTCATGGTGCACATCGGCCGTGAAATCCAGCCGGTCATCCAGGAGTTCGCCGCGAAGAAAGTGGCGGTCGGACGTCCGTTTCCGCCGATGACGACCCACATGCGCGTGTCGGTCGGCACGGACGAGGAAATGGCGCGCTTCACGAAGGCGTTCAAGGAAATCTTCCCGGCCAAGGGCAAGTCAACCGCCGCTGGCGCCTAGCGTTTTCGGTGTAGCGCGAGGCTTTCAGCCGAGCGAAGCTCAGGGCGGCGATCGCGCGATCGCCGCCCTTTCTTTTTACTGCGGACCTGCGGATCCCTGCGCGCTCTCGGCGAGCAGCCGTTCCGTCAGCTCGCGCAGCTCGGCCTTCAGCCGCGTGTGCTCTTCGCCGGTTGCGGGGCTCGCGAAGCCGGCGTGCACGCTGCGGACCTTGCCGTCGCGGCCGAGATAGATCGACGTCGGGTAGGCGCCGAAGTTGACGATCTGCGGCAGCCTCTCGGCGATGGTCGTCGTGCCCGTCATCGTGCCGGCGATCAGCATCGGGTACTGGATGTTGTAGCGCTTCATGAACGAGCGCACGCGCGGCCGCGCGACGAGCATGTTCGAATCGTTCTCGAACATCAGACCGACGATCTCGAGCCCCTTGGCGTGATAGTCCCTGTACAGCTCGGCGAGGAACGGCGCTTCGTCGTGGCAGTTCGGGCACCAGCTCCCGCCGATCGCGAGAATCACCACCTTGCCCTTGAACAGCGGGTCGGTGCTGGACACCGTCCTGCCGGTCACGTCGGGAAACGAGAACGCGAACGGCGCCGTCGGATCCTTGACGCTCGTGTAGCGCGACGGATCGGGCGGCTCGGGAATGCCCTTCGCGCGCGCCTCGCTGCTGCGGACGACGAGGTAGTGCGCGTTGCCGTTGAGCGTGACGTTGAGCGTGCCGTCGGGATTCGGCGTCGCTTCGAAGAGCGTCGGCCGCTCGCCGGCGAAATGGCTCATCGTCAGCTTGCCGTTCGTCCAGCGCCCGACGAGCGCGCCCGTGTCGCCGTCGACGCGCAGGATCGAGCCCGACACTTCCGAGCCCGACTGGCGCAGGAAGACCTGCCACGTGCGCGTATCGCGCGGCGCGTTGGCTTCTTCCGCCAGCCGCCGCATTTCCCACGTGCCCGTCGTCTGCAGGATCGCGGTCGTGTCCGCGATGGTCGGCTTGAACCGCTTCATCTCGACGGCCTGCGGCCGCGCGTTCGGGCGGTTGTTCGTGTACGTGCCGCTGAGCGTGTCGCCGTTCAGCGTGAGCTCGAGCGTCGTGTTCAGGTGATCGAAGACCAGTTTGACGACTCCGTCAGCGAACGTGCCTTCCGAGGATTCGACTTTCCGATCGCCTTCGAAGAAGAAGCCCTGGGCGTCCGCGCCCTTGGTGGCGATCTCGAAGCGGAACGGGATGTTGACAGGGTTTGTCGCGCCGCCCGTGACTATTGTCGCGTCCCAGAGTCCGTCGACCTGAGAAGCAGCACGGGCTGATGGCATCAGCGAGAGCGCAGCCACGAAGGCCGCGGCGAGGAGTCCGAGTCGCCTGACGAGAGAAAGACCTCGATTCACGCTGATTCCTCCTGTTACTTGCCGCGATTCTACACCCCGGGACTGGGCAAAAATTGCAACAGGGTCCGACCCCGGTCCGACCCCGGTCCGACCCCGGTCCGACCCTGGTCGGACCCGCCTACTGCCGCTGACGATCGCTGGTCGACGCGACACCCGAGTGCTTCAGGAACTTGTCGAGGAATGTCTCCATCCGCGCGTACGTGTACATCCAGCGCGAGTCGAGCAGCGATTCATGCGTGTCGTCCGGAAACACGATCAGCTCGTGATACACCTTCCGCGCGCGCAGCAGCTGCACGAGACCCACCATCTGCGAAAACGCGACGTTCCGGTCGTCGTCTCCCTGCACGAGCAGGACCGGCGACTTCCACCCGTCGACGGCAGCGGCGACAGACGACTGATACGAGACGTTGTCCGGCTCGAGCGACGAGCCCCAGAGATGCACGCCGGCGAGATCCACGCCCGCGATGAAGACGTCCGAGTTCCGCGCGAGCGCCTGCCCCGTGAGCACGCCGCCGTACGACAGTCCCCAGATGCCGACGCGTTTCGGATCGACGTCGAGGCGCGTCTGCAGATACCGTCCCGCGGCGATCACGTCGCGGTACTCCGTGTTGCCCGCGCCGCCGCGTCCTTCGGCGTTGCGGAAACTCTTGCCGTAGCCGATGCCGCTGCGATAGTTCACACTCATGACGATGTAGCCCTGGCTCTGGAGCCACTGATTCGTCGCGTAGGCCGTGTGATAGAACCACATGTAGTGATCGCCGAGCAGCATCTGGCGCACCGGCCCGCCGTGCACGAACACGATCGCGGGACGCCGCTCGCCGGGCCGCAGATCCTTCGGAACGAACACCTGGTTGTGGAACTCCACGCCGTCCTCCGCCTTCAGCGTGACGTTGGTCGGCGCGACCTCCGCGTTCGTCGGGAAGTCCGCCGCGAGCGTCGGGTAGATCACCTTCTGCGCGCTCTTCGCCTGCGCCGCGCCTGACGGCCACACGCCGACGCCGAACGGCCGCAGCGCGTCCGACGACAGCACGGCGACGTGCGTGCCCGACGCGAGCGCGGCCGGATACGTTTCGATCCCGTCGCCCGTCGTGACCTGCTCGGCCCTGCCGCCGGACGTCGGCACGCGCCACACGTGACGCCGATCGATGTCGCCGGCGTTGGTCGAGTAGAACAGCGTCCGCCCGTCCTTCGCGATCGACGTGTACTCGACCTGGCCGTCGCCCGGCGTGAGCTCGATCGGCGTCCCAGGCGTACTTGTTCCGACGCGCGTCGAGACCGAGTACCAGCGGTTCCACTCTTCCGGTTCCTGCTGAAAGATCACGGAGTCGCCGGCCCACGCGATCGCGTTGATCGACGTGAACGCGCGATCGTTCGGCTGGTTGTGCCAGATCTCGTGCGCGTCGCCCGTGATCGGATCGCCCACCCAGAACGTCGTCGTCGATCCGTTTTCGAACGTCGCGGCGAAGAGACCCTTGCGTGGATCGGCCGCTTGCGATTCGTCCACCGCGCCGCGTCCGCGACCACCGCCGCGTCCACCACGACCGCCGCCGCGTCCGAAGGCCGGTCCATTCGGATTGCCGAGCGAGCCGGTGCCGGCCTGCGCCTGCTGGCCGAACGGCAGACCGGGTCGACGAATGAACGCGATCTGCTTTCCGTCCTCCGACCACGTCGGGCTCGTGTCGAAGTCCACGCCCGGCGAGAGGTAGGCGACGGACTTACTCTTCACGTCGTAGATCACGATGAAGCTGTGATCGGTGCGCGTGGAGACGAACGCGAGCTTCGATCCATCCGGGGCCCACGACGGATTGCTCTGCACGCCCCAGTCTTTGATGAACGGCTTCAGTCCTTTGTCCATTTCGTTCGACTGCGCGGCCGGCATCACGGCCGCGCGGAAGATCTGTCCGTCCTTCACGAACAGCACCCAGCGTCCGTCTGGCGAGAGCGCTGGATTCCCGCCTTCCGCGACGCGCCACGGCGCGCCGCCTGAACTGCGCACGGCCCAGATTGCGCGCTCGGTCGCCTGTGAACTCGCCGTCGGATTCGCGATCCATCCCTCGCGGTTCGGTGCGCCGCCGTGGACGAACGCGATGATCGCGCCGTCATCGGAGATCTGCGTGTTCGTCAGGACGTCGCCTTCATCGCGCTTGAAGTTCGTGAGGCGCACGGCTTTGAAGTCGGGCGCCGCGGCCGTGTAGACGTCGCGCTTGCCGGCTTCGAACGCGAGCCACGCGACGCGATCCGCCTTGCGCGCGGATTCCAGCTCCTCCGGATACCCCGGGCTCAGAAACTGCGCCATCGTCGGCGTGTGCGTGAACGACGCCGGCGGCAGCCCGAGCCGCGGTTCGAGCGTGATCGACTGCTGGGCGCGCACGCCCACGACGAACGAGAGCGCAAGGAGCAGTGCGGCAAATGTGAGCCGATGAACTGACATGCGGTCCTCCGAGGGTGGAACTGGACGATTCGCGAATTCTACCGCACGGCCTCACGTTTGCCTGGGGTAGGATTTGCCATCAAGGAGCCCTGCAATGCGTCATCTGAAGATGTTTGCACTCGGACTGTTCGCGCTGTTCGCGGCGCCGCTCGCGCTCACCCCGCTCGCGCAAGGCCCGCACATCGCGCCGGCGCCGGTCAGGATGAAAGCGCCCGACAGAGGCGGGCGCGATCTCGCGGCGGCATCGCCCGAGTCGGTCGGCATCTCATCAGAACGGCTCCGTCGTCTTGACGGCGCGATGAAGAAGCTCGTCGACGACAAGCAGGTCGCGGGTCTCGTGACGCTGCTCGAGCGGCACGGCAAGATTGTCGACTTCAACGCCGTCGGCCAGCGTGATGTGAAGAGCGGCGAGGCGCTTCTGAAGGACTCGATCTTCCGCATCTACTCGATGAGCAAGCCGATCACCGGCGTCGCGATGATGATGCTGTACGAAGAAGGGAAGTGGCGGCTCGACGATCCGGTCGCGCGCTACATTCCCGAGTTCGCGAAGCTGAAGGTCTACACGGGCAAGAACGAGGACGGCTCGCCGAAGCTCGAGGACGCGCGGCGATCGATGACGATGCGCGAGCTGATGACGCACACGGGCGGCCTGGGCTATGTCCTCAACGCGAACAACCCGGTGGACAAGATGATCATCGACGGCAACGTGCTGAACGCGCGCGCGCCGCTGCAGAACATGATCGAGGGGCTGTCGAAGATCCCGCTGCTCGCGCAGCCGGGCACGCGCTGGTCGTACAGCATCGCCGTCGACGTGCAGGGCTACTTGATCGAGAAGTTCTCAGGCCAGACGTTCGCGGACTTCGCGCGCACGCGCATCTTCGAGCCGCTCGGCATGAAGGACACGGCGTTCTACGTCCCGAAGGACAAGCTCGCGCGCTTCTCTGAAGTCCACACGGGCGCGGGCGCGACGCTCGCGGTCGACGCGAACCGTCCCGATCCGGCGTTCGTCCCGCTCGGGCCGTCGGGGGGCGGCGGCCTGTACTCGACCGCGTCGGACTACGCGCGCTTCTGCGAAATGCTCCTGGAGGGCGGACAGCTGAACGGCGTCCGTCTGCTCGCGCCGCGCACGGTCGAGATGATGCGGACGAACCACGTCAATCCCGATCCGCTGAAGACGATGGCGCCCGGCACGGGCTGGGGCCTGGATTTTCAGGTCGTGATGGATGCGGCCGCGGCCGGCGACTCAGTTCCAAACGGCACGTTCACGTGGTTCGGCATCGCCGGCACGTGGTTCTGGATCGATCCGGTCGGCGACCTCGCGTTCGTCGGCATGGTCGGACATCAGAGTCTGCAAACGACACGCGCCATCCACGGGCTATCACGGAGTCTCGTCTACCAGGCGGTGATGGATTAGTTTCACACTTAAAAGTGAAAAGAGAAAAGTGAAAAGGAGTGAGCCGCTCATGAACGCTCGACTCTTCGCTGCGGTCGCACTCGCGACGGCGCTCGGTCTCGGCCACGCGACTGTTGACGGTCAGGCCGTGCGGGGCGGCGCCGTGACGGGCGTCGATCACCACTCGGGCGTCGACGGTGTCTTCGCGAAATACAACCCATCCACCCCGGGCTGCGCGGTTGGCGTCGCGACCGGCGGCACGCCGGTCCTCACCGGGGGCTATGGGTCGGCCGACCTCGAGCACGACGTCGCGATTGGGCCCGAGACGATCTTCGAGGCGGGCTCGGTGTCGAAGCAGTTCACGGCGGCGGCGGTCCTGCTGCTCGCGCGCGAAGGCAAGCTGTCGCTCGACGATCCCGTCCGCAAGTACATCCCCGAGCTCCCGGACTATGGGACGCCTCTCCTGATTCGCCACATGCTGAATCACACGAGCGGCTTGCGCGACTGGGGCAGCGTCGCCGGCATCGCGGGCTGGCCGCGGACGTCGCGCGTCCACACGCATGCGCACGTGCTGGAGATCGTCAGCCACCAGAAGGCGCTGAACTTCACGCCGGGCACGCGGTGGTCCTACAGCAACACGGGCTTCAACCTCGCGGCGATGATCGTCGAGCGCGTGAGCGGGACGTCGTTCCAGGACTTCACGCGCGCGCGCCTTTTCCAGCCGCTCGGCATGACGCACACCTCCTGGCGCGACGACTACACGCGCATCGTCAAGGGCCGCGCGATTGCGTATCACGAGGATCGCGACGGCGGCGCGTTCCACACGGATATGCCGTTCGAGAACGTGTACGGCAACGGCGGACTACTGACGACGGTCGGCGATCTGCTCAGGTGGAGCGAGAACTTCGTGACGCCCGTCGTGGGCGACGCGTCGTTCGTCGCCGAGCAGCAGCAGCCAGGCACGTTCGCCGACGGCCGGACGCACGGCTACGCGCTGGGCTTGTTCGTCGGGAGATACAAGGGCGTGCGCGAGGTCTACCACAGCGGATCGACGGCGGGGTACAGCGCGTTCCTGACGCGGTTTCCCGATTCGCACGTCTCGGTCGCGGTCCTTTGCAACGTCGACACCGCGCGCGCGACGCAGTACGCGCACGACGTCGCGGACGTTTACTTAGGCGATCGCGTGAGGCCGGCGGCGAGCCGTCCTGCCGCGGATGTGACGGCCGGACAGTATCGCAGCCTGGTGACGGGCGTCGCGGTCACGCTGGCGCGCGACAGCGCGGCTGCGCGGACCCGCGCGTGGACGTTCGATGGCGGCGGCCGCGCCACGGCGACCGACGAGTTCGGCACCAGTGAAGGCTTTCAACGTGTGGAGCCGGTCAAGCCAACCGCGGCCGACCTTGCGGCGTATGCCGGCACGTATGAGAGCGCTGAGGCAGAGACAACGCTCACCGCAGCTGTCGAGAACGGTGGACTCGTGTTGAAGCGGCGGCCTGCGACCGCGATCAAACTGACACCGGTCTATGCAGACGCATTCAGCGCCGGTTCACTCGGCACGGTGATCTTCCGGCGTGATGCTAGCAGCAAGGTCACGGCGTTGAGCGTCGTTCAAGACAGGGTTTGGGACATGCGGTTTACGCGTAGATAAAGTTAAAAGTTAAAACTGAAAAGAGAAAAGTTAAGAGAGACCGCGACGCTTGCCGTCTTCACTTTTCAGTTTTCTCTTTTCAGTTTTCAGTGTGTCGGCGTTGGATCGCGGATTGCACGTGCGCTCGATCATGACGACGAAGCCGCCCTACGATCTCAGTGAACGCACCTTCCAATTCGCCTGCAACGTAGTTCGCTTCTGTCGCAAA
>JAIQFX010000123.1 GCA_020073005.1 Terriglobia bacterium
AGCTGCGCGATCGAGTACGGCACGACCTTGCCCCACGGCAGCTTGCGATGCACGGCGAGCGCGAGCGTGACGGCGGGATTGAGATGCGCGCCAGTGACGCCGGCCGACACGTAACATCCCATCGCGACCGCCAGGCCCCACCCGATGTTGATCGAGAGGTAGCCGCCGTTGGCCTGCTTGCTCAGCACCACCTGCGCGACGACGCCGACGCCGAACACGATCAAAACGAACGTGCCTAAGAACTCGGCAAGCAGCTCACGGGTCAGTGCTCGTGACATGGCGCACATTGTATAGTGGCGGACGATGCCATTCATCCTCGCGCTCGATCAGGGCACGACCAGCTCGCGCGCCATCGTGTTCGACCACGACGGCGCGATCAAAGCGGTCGCGCAGAAAGAATTTCCACAGATCTTTCCCGCCGCCGGCTGGGTCGAGCACGACCCGCAGGAAATCTGGGCGTCGCAGATCGGCGTCGCCGTCGAGGCGCTGAGCCGCGCGCAGATCGCGCCGAAGGACGTCGCCGCCATCGGCATCACGAATCAGCGCGAGACGACCATCGTCTGGGATCGCGAAACCGGCCTGCCGATCCACAACGCGATCGTCTGGCAGGATCGCCGCACCGCGGACTTCTGCGAGCGGTTGAAGAAGGACGGCGCCGGCGAGACCGTGCAGGCGAAAACCGGTCTGCTCATCGACGCGTACTTCTCGGCGAGCAAGATCCGCTGGATTCTCGACAACGTCGCCGGCGCGCGCGCGAAAGCGGACGCGGGCAAGCTGGCGTTCGGCACCGTGGACACGTGGCTCGTCTGGAAGCTGACCGGCGGACAGCGCCACGTGACCGACGTCAGCAATGCGTCGCGCACGATGCTCTTCAACATCCACACGCTGAAATGGGACGACGAGCTGCTGCGCCTCTTCGGCGTGCCCGCGAGCATGCTGCCCGAGGTGAAATCGTCGAGCGAGGTCTACGGAAGGGGACGGGAGTCGCAGAGCAACCGGGCAGCGACTCCCGTCCCCTTTGACATCCCGATCGCGGGCATGGCCGGCGATCAGCAGGCCGCGCTCTTCGGTCAGATGTGCCGCACGCCCGGGATGTCCAAGAACACGTACGGCACCGGCTGCTTCCTGCTGCAGAACATCGGCACGACGCCGACGCGCTCGCGCCAGCAGCTCGTAACGACGGTCGCGTGGCAGATCGGCGGCCGGACCGAGTACGCGCTCGAAGGCAGCGTCTTCATCGGCGGCGCGGTCGTGCAGTGGATCCGCGACGGCCTCGGCCTGATTCGCAGCGCGGCCGACATCGAGCCGCTCGCCGCGAGCGTGCCGGACAACGGCGGCGTCTATCTCGTGCCGGCGTTCGCGGGCCTCGGCGCGCCGCACTGGGATCCGTACGCGCGCGGCACGATTGTCGGCATCACGCGCGGAACATCAGCCGGCCACATCGCGCGCGCCGCGCTCGAGAGCATCGCGTATCAGGTGACGGATCTGCTGGACGCGATGCACGCCGACGCCGGCATCCCGCTCAAGGAGCTGCGCGTCGACGGCGGCGCCGCGACGAACAACGCGCTGATGCAGTTTCAAGCGGACCTGCTCGGCGTTCCGGTCGTGCGGCCCGCGGTCACCGAAACGACGGCGCTCGGCGCCGCGTATCTCGCGGGGCTCGCGGTCGGCTACTGGAAGTCGATCGACGAAGTCAGCGGGCAGTGGAAGGTCGACCGGCGGTTCGAGCCCAGGATGCCGCGCGCAGCCGTCAACGCGCTGCGCGCGCGATGGACGGCCGCCCTCGAGCGAGCCAAGGGGTGGGAGCGCGGTGCTTAGACCCACCAACCGTCAGTGGTGGATGCTCGCGGTCGTCGCGCTGCTCGCGGTCGTCGCCTGGCCGCCGAGCGACGACCGGAGTCTCGCGGCGAAGTTCGTCAACTGGGCGGTCGATCCTCGAGACGAACTGCCCGTCCTGCCCACTCAGCTCGCGCTCGGACTCGGCGACGATCCCGACGCCGTCGCCGCGCACGACATGGTGGTTCAGCAGTACGACACGCTGTACGCGAAAGGCGGATGGACGCGCACGCGGCTGCAATTGAAAGTCGCGCGCGATCCGATGCATCCGTCGACCGAGCGGCAACTGCTCACGGCGATGGTCGTGTTGACGGCGCTGCTGGCGTGGAGGGTGAAAACTTGAAAGTGAAAAGAGAAAACTGAAAAGTAAGGACTTTCACGCTTCACTTTTCAGTTTTCACTTTTCTCTTTTCAGTTTCTACTGGGCGGACGCCCGTCCGGCGCCCTTAATTGTGATCTTCTCGACCGTCCACGTCGAACAGTCGCCCTTGTAGATCACCGTATCCGACTCGCAGTGCAGCTCGTGCACGAGGCAGCCGGTCTGGCCGTGGCCTTCGCTCGTCTGCGCCCAGCCGAGCAGATTGCCGTTCAGATCCACTTTGTACAGCTTACCGTTCCCGTCGCCGCTGAACAGGAACTGGTTCGGCGCCGGCGACGTGCAGATGCTCCACGGCGCGCCGACGTTGGCGATGATGCGGACCGGGTTCAGATCCGAATCGAACACCTGAATGCGGCGGTTGCCGCGATCGGCGACGTAGATGTTGCCCTTCGCGTCCGACGTGATCGCGTGCGGCGTGTTGAACTGATTCGGGCCGGCGCCGCGCGTGCCGAGCGCCTTCACCCACGTGCCGTCCTTCGCGATCTTCACCACGCGTGAGTTGTTGTAGCCGTCGCTCACGAAGATGTTGTCCTGCGGATCCCACGTCACGTCGGTCGGGCGGTTGAACGTGCCCATGTTGCCGGCCGGGTAGCGGACCTCGTCCTTCTCGCCGCGCTCGGTGAAGCGCTCGAGATAGTCGATCGCCTCGGTCTTGCGGCCGAGCACCATCGACACCATCCCCTGCGGGTTGAACTTGACGATCATGTTCGCGCCTTCGTCCGTCATCCAGACGTTGCCGTACTTGTCGACGCGCACCGTGTGGGCGAACGACGCGGCGTAGTTGTCCTGGCCCCACTGTTTGACGAACTTCAGAGCCGGATCGAACTCGAAGAGCTGCGACGCCGTCGCGCCCTTCGCGGGTCCGACGTTGCCGCTGCGCGTGAAGACGAACAGGTGGCCCTGCGCGTTCTTCGCGACGCCGACGGCTTCGCCGATCGTGTGGCCGGGCACGACGAGCGGCAGCACGTCCTCGGTGACCTGAAGCCGCGCCGTGGCTTTCTCGAGCGCCTCCTGCTTGGCGAGCGCGGCCTGCTGCTCGGGACTCGGGCCTCCGCGCTGCGCCTGGCCCGCGATGACGGCCACGATCATGACCACGATAACGATGAGAACTCGTTTCACGATGACCTCCTCCTGATATGAACACTCGCCTCGCTCAGGCGGGTCCAAGAGGACCCGCCCTGCACATCATGGTGCGGGTATCGCCCACGCGGTGAGCGTGGTGCCCGCCGGCACGAGCACGTGCTGGCGGCCGTCGAGCATGTACGTGATCGGCGACGTGCCGTGCATCGTCGCACCCATCTGATAGCGCCACAGCAGCGTCCCGCTGCGCGAATCGAGCGCGAGCAGATTGCCGTCGGCGTCGCCGCTGAAGATCAATCCCGAGGCGGTCGACAGCAGACCCGCGGTCGACGGCGACAGGTACTCGAACTGCCAGCGCCGCTCGCCGGTGACGGGATCGATCGCGCGCAGCGCGCCAATCGCTTTCTGATTCGACCCGGTGACGCGTTGCGCCGCGCCGCCCGTGAACCGCTCGCCTTCCTTGTATTCGGGCTTCCACGCGTAGAACATCGCGCACACTTCGCGCGCGTTGACGAAGAACAGATGCGAGCTCGGATCGTAGGTCGGCGGCCAGAAGTTCGTGCCGCCGGTGATGTCGGGGCACGTGATCTCGCCCTTCTCGTCCGGCATCTGATTCGGCTCGAGATGCGGGCGCCCATCGCTGTCGATCTGCCTGGCCCACGTCGTGACGACGAACGGCTTGGCGAGGATCAGTTTGCCGTTGGTGCGATCGAGCGTGTAGTAGAAGCCGTTCCGGTTCGCGAACATCACGACCTTGCGCGGCTGGCCGTTGATGGCGAGATCGGCGAGCACCGGCACTTCCGTCGCGTCCCAGTCGTGGACGTCGTGCGGCGTGAATTGATAGTGCCAGCGGATTTTGCCCGTGTCCGCATCGATCGCCACGAGCGAGCAGCTGTACAAGTTGTCGCCCTCGCGGCTGTCGCTGTGATAATCCGGACCGGGATTGCCGGTCCCGTAATACAGAAGGTTGAGCTCGGGATCGTACGCGCCGGTGACCCAGAGTCCGGCGCCGCCGCGCTCCCACGAATCGCCGGACCACGTGTTGTGACCCGGCTCGCCCGGTCCGGGAATCGTGTGGAAGCGCCACGCGCGCTTCCCTGTTTGCGCGTCGTAGGCATCAAGGAAGCCGCGGATGC
Source organism: Terriglobia bacterium (assembly GCA_020073005.1). Lineage (GTDB taxonomy): Bacteria > Acidobacteriota > Vicinamibacteria > Vicinamibacterales > CAVVIG01 > SRVP-36. The sequence goes on from JAIQFX010000123.1 coordinate 4,432, forward strand.
CGAACTCGCCGCCGGCGACGCCGACGATCACTTTGCCTTTCACGACGAGCGGCGCGAGCGTGGACGCGTAGCCGCGCGTGTAATCCTCGAGCGTCACGTCCCAGGCGATCGCACCGGTCTTCATGTCGAGCGCGAGCAGGTGCGCGTCGAGCGTCGTCATGAAGAGCTTGTCGCCCAGCACGCCGAAGCCGCGATTCACGAGTCCGCAGCACGCGGTCAGGTTCGGCGGGAGCTCGCGGCGGTAGCGCCAGATCTGACGGCCCGTGCGCGCGTCGATCGCCCACGCGACGTTCTGCGGGCCGGTGACGTAGAGCACGTTGTCGCGCAGCAGCGGCGTCGTCTCGAAGTTGCCGAGCGTGCCGGTCTGGAACGTCCACTGCGGCACGAGGCGATTCACGTTCGCCGGCGTGATCGACGTCAGCGGGCTGTGCCGCTGATTCGCGTAGTCGCCGCCGAAGGTCAGCCAGCGGGATCCGTCGGCCTTGAGACCGTCGAGCAGTTCCTGCTCGGAGACGAGCGCCGGCGGCGCCTGCTGCGCCGCGACGACGGCCGCGCCGACGACCGCCGCGAGACCCGCGATCCGCATGATGCGAACGATCGTGCTGCGCATGTGCCTCCTCACTGCTTTACCGTCGGATCAAAGCCACGCAAGCCCTCCAAGTACCGGACGACGTCGTCGAGATCGCTCTGGCTCAGGCGATCGGGACCGAACACCGGCATCGCGGACTTCTTGTCGTCCTCGACCGTCTTCATCTTGTCTTTCTCGTAGCCCTGAATCCGCTCGCGCAAATCCATGATTTGCACGGAAAACAGATCCTCGTTCTTCTTCACGCCGTGGATCGGCTGGCCATCCGCAGGTGTCACCGTCACCGGCTCGTAGCCCGGCCGCGAGCCCTCGGCCGCGCCGACGATGCGCGCGACGATCGCGTCTCGAGCGCGGGCCGCGCCGACGCGCGACAAATCGGGACCGAGGCGGCCGCCTCGTCCGTTCACGCGATGACAGCTCGCGCAGTTCGCGCGAAACACGCGCTCGCCGTTTTCCGCGTTGCCGCGCGGCGGATCGGCCGGCGCCGGCGCCGCCAGCGTGCGCAGGTACGCCAGGATCTGCCACACCTCGACGTCTGACGTGCGCGCGCCCACGGACGGCATCTCGGTGTTGGGCACGCCCGTGCGGAGCGTCTGATATAAGCCGCCGTCGGTGCGGCCCTCCGCCCAGACGCGCGAGATGTCGGGACCGCGCACGCCGCGCGCGTCGACGCCGTGACAGTCGGCGCAGCGGGCGCGGAAGATGCCCATGCCCGCTTTGATCGCGGCCGCGTCACCTTCGAGGGGATTCTTCTGCGCAGGAGCCTGGGAATTCTGACCGGCGAGCAGGCTCACCCCAAGCGCGAGCGTACTGACGACGACGATCGGCACCGCGCGCGTCAGCGATCTCTGCGGCATGTCGCGCCTCCTCGTCCACAGACCGGAAGGCGGACATTCTAGCCCAGGAGATTGAAGATTTCAGACGGAAGATTTCAGATTGACTGGAGAACGTGAGAATCTGAAATCTGAACTCTGAAATCTGAAATTACATGTCTCGGAGAGCGATCAGCGGATCCAATTTCGCGGCGCGGCGGGCCGGGATATAGCACGCAAGGAACGCGACGGCCGCCAGGACGATGGCCGAGCCGCCCAGCGTCAGCGGATCCTTCGCGCTGACGCCAATCAACAGACTCTGCAACAACCGCGTCAGCGCGAACGTGCGGCCGAGTGCGGCCTTCACGCCGAACGCATCGAAGTAGCCCGCCGACACGCGCGCGCCCGCCAGGCGCTGAGGATCGCCCTGGCCGGTCAGCGTGACGGCGCCGCCGGTGGCCGCGGCCATGTACTCGAACGAATCGGATTGCGATCTCCAGTCGAGGAAGTTCATCGCGGACACGACGTTGTTGCCGCCGCCGGGCGGCTTCTCCCACAGGAGGAAGATGCGATCGGGGTTGGGGTACGGCAGCGGCTTGAGCAGCACGCCGTCCACGAAGCTGAAGATCGCCGCGTTGGCAGCCGGCGCTATTTTCGGGACGCGCCGCTCACGGCAGGCGTGAAACGATGACGGCCGTCTTTTCAGACGAGGCGTTGCCGGACGCGTCCGTGCACCTGACTGTCATCGTGTAGGTGCGGTCGCGATGCTTTTTCGTGGCCGCTTCGAGCGACACGGTCAGCGGGCCCGTGATTCTCCAGTCAGGCACGCCGTCGTGATCGACGTCCTTCACGTTGCTGGTCACCCGCCTGATCTCGCAGACGGGCGCGGGATCCGCGACGTCGGTGGCGGCGACCGCGATCGTCACCGGCACCATCTGTCCCGTCGGTGGAAGCGTCGAGACGCTCGGCGTCAGACTGACGATCGCCGGCGGCACGGTGTCCCGCACCCGGACTCTGACGGTCGCCTCATCGCTCATGCCCGCCGCGTTCGTCGCGGTGCAGTGCGCGAGCGTCGTGCCCAACGGAAACACGGAGCCGGACGCCGGCAGGCACGTCACCGGCACCACGCCGTCAACAGCGTCGATTGCCGACAGGTTGAACGTCACCACGGCGCCGGACGGACCGGTCGCCTCTTCGACGACACTCCGCGGCCCTGTGATCGTCGGCGGCGTCTTGTGATACACCGCGAGCGCGAACGGGCTGAGCGACGTGACGCGCGCGCACGCGGTCTGCGTCGCGAAGTCCGGCGCGAGCGGATCCGGCGCGAGGATCGTTCGATCGACGAGCGTGCCGCCCTCGTTGTGCATGACGCGCAGATTCGCGAACACGACCGGATCGGTGATCGTCGGCGCCCAGAAGCAGGTCGTGATGCCGTCGGCGCTGCCCTGGCCGAGGCGCGCCGTGGTGGACGCGTCGTACCCGAGCGTGAGCGCATAACCCGTCGGCACGCTGCCGGTCGTCGCCGGATCTATCGCCGTCACGGTCGTCGTGCCGACGGTCGTGACCGTCGAGAAGTGCAGCGCGGCGAGCGGCGACGGCTGCGTCGAGACGCTCGGACCGGCCGGCGTGTTGTAGAGCGCGCTGAGCGCCTGCATCGCTTCCGAATCGACCTCGGTATACTCGCTGCCGACCTGCGCGCCGACGATGTAGAACGGCCAGCCGCCGTTGGCCTGCTGGTGATTCGCGAAGAAGTTTTCCGCCAGCGCCACGGCATTCGTGGTGCTCGAATCGCCGAGGGCGATCAACCCCTTGACGATGTAGGCGGTCATCTGCAGATCGCCGCCGTCCCACGTGCCTGCAGGGTCCTGCTGCTGCAGCAGGAACGTCCGGTACTCGTCGCGCTTGGCCTCGAAGCCCTGCAAATCGAAGATCGACATCAGCAGCGAGCCTTCCGAGGCGAGGGTGTAGTCGTAGCCGGTCAGATCGTCCGGCGGCACGCTCGCCGGGTTGGTGTACTTCCAGCCCGGCAGCGTCACGCCGCCCTCGACGCGATCGACCTCGCGCTCGACGACCCGGTTCGCGCCGGCGGTCGCGTAGTCGACGTTGCCGACCGCGCGGGCCGCGCGCACGAGCGAGGCGGAGTCCCACGCGCCGTAAGTCCGGAACCCGTGGCTGCCGCGGGCGGCGAAGATCGCGTCCACCCGCGCCGCGGCCGACGGGTACTCGGCCACGAGCACGGCAAACCAGTCCGTGGCCACTGTCATGTACGTCGCATCGCCGGACGTCTGCGAGAGCGCGCCGAGGAACTCGACGTCCTGCATGTACGGCCGGCTGTGCGCGAGCGGATCTTCCGCGTTGAACTTCGCGACCAGGGCGTCGCCCGCGGCCAGCGCGTTGGTGAGCAGCGTCTGATTCGTCGGGTTGTGGCGATACGCTTCGAGCAGGCCGAGCCCGTTGATGCCGAACAGATTGTCGCAGGACGGAGGCGGCGATCCAGCGACGCCGCAGCTGGTGGCGCTCGCCAGGAAATACCAGCCGCCGTCGGCGTGCTGGAGCGGCGGGCCGAGCCTGTTGGCGCCGGCCAGCAGCGCCTGGGCCACGACGTCCGGGCTGATCGTCAGCGCGATTGCGAACGTCTGCGGCACGTCCGGCGCCGCGTTGTAGTTGGCGTCGCCCGCCTGCGACGCCGTGATCGTGCACGAGCCCGCGCCCGTGATGTGGACGAGGTTGCCGGCGACCGTGCAGTTGCCGGACGCGGCGAAGCTGACCGCCAGGCCCGATGACGCGGTGGCGCTCACGGTGAAGTCGGGATCGCCAAACGTCTTGTCAGGGAGCGCGCCGAAGCTGATCGTCTGGTTCGCCTTGCCGACAGTGAGCGTGTTGGATCCGCTACTCGCCGCGTAGTTGGAGTCGCCGGCGAAGGTTCCCGCGACCGCGCCGAGATACGTGCCGGCGTTGATGCCCGCCAGGCTTACCCCCGTCACTGTCGCGACGCCCGAGGCGTTGGTCGGCGCGCTGCCCGCGGCGTTGCCATTCAATGTGAAGCTGATCGACTTTCCGCTCACTCCGCTGCCGCCGGACGTGAGCGTCGCCGACAGCGTCGTCACTCCGCCGAAAGTGCCGGACGCCGGACTCACCGCGAGCGTCGTCGTCAGCGTCGGCGGGACGTTGGCGAAACACACGGTCACGTCGTTGAGCGTCGGCGTCGTGCTGCTGCTGGAGGTCGTCAGCAACGCTTCGTACTTCAGGTAGCGGTTGCCGTTGAACTGCGAGAGCGATCCGCCGTTCGCGAAGAACGTGCCCGACGTGCCGTCGGGCCCGACGAACGTGAATGGTCCGTTCACGCTGTTGCTCGCGC
>JAIQFX010000124.1 GCA_020073005.1 Terriglobia bacterium
ACCTGCTGGTTCGTCCCGTCGATCACGATGACGAACGCCTGCTGCGGATCGATCGAGAACCCGAGGTCCCACACCGAGCCGCTGCCGAACGTGTTCTTCGCGATGAAGGTCTCCGCGACGAACGTGCCGTCCTTGTGGAACACCTGGAGACGGTTGTTCGTGCGATCGCAGACGTAGACGAGGCCGTCGCGCGAGATTCGCACCGCGTGCACGATGCGGAATTGCGGCGGCGGCGGACCGTTGGGATCGAACTGGCTCGGCTTGTTCTCGTTCTGCACGGCGCCGTTGAACGGTCCCGGCAGCTTCTCACCCGACGCCTGGAAGTAGCCATCGTCCGGCTTCTTTCCGTACGCGCCCCAGTGACGCTTGTACGCGCCGGTGCGCGCGTCGAAGACGATCACGCGATGGTTCACGTAGCCGTCCGCGACGTACAGCTCGTTCGCGCTCGAGTCGACGACCATGCTGGCCGCCGCGCCGAGGTTGGCGGTGTCGTTGCTGCCGCGGCCCTGTCCCTGATGGCCGATCTGCATCAGGAACTTTCCCTGGCGCGTGAACTTCAGGATCTGCGCGTCCTTGTCGCCGCCGCCGCCGAGCCAGACGTTGTCCTGATCGTCGACGTAGATGCCGTGCTCGAGCTGCGGCCATTCGTAGCCGGCGCCGGGGCCGCCCCACGACGAGACGAGCGCGCCGTCCTGATCGAACTCGAGCACGGGCGGCGCCGCGCGCCAGATCGATCGCGTTTCGTTCGGCTGCAGCGTCGACGGCCGGTGCGTGATCCAGACGTGGTCGCGCGCGTCGACGGCGACGCCCGCGACCGCGCCGACGATCCAGTGGTTGGGCAGGGGCTTCGGCCACGCCGGATCGACGCGGAACGTCGGGATCGCGGGCGATGGGCTCTGCGCGCCGGCGCGGACGAGCGCGAGCGCCGATGCCAGGAACGCAATCGCGACGATGCGGTGTCTTGCCGTTGCTTTCACACTGAAACCTCGACTGATCCGGAGTCTACCGTGACAGGGGCGCGCGCCCCCTATAATTAATGTCCGGCCATGCGCAGTCTTTCGACCATCCGCAACCGATTCCTGACGCTCCTCGCCGTCGCGGGAGCGGTGTGCCTGTCGACGGCCGCGGCCGCGCAGACGCCGGCGCCGCCGCCCGATCCGCCGACGGACTGGACCGGCTCGATCGGCGCGGGCCTGTCGCTGACGCAGGGCAACAACAACACCGTCAATTTCAGCGCGGCGTTCGACTCCGTCTACGATCCGAAGCACGGCAACGTCGCGAAGTTCACGGCGCTGTTCCTGCGCGGCAAGAAGGACGGCGAGCTCGTCGTCGATCGCACGTCCTTCGGCGCCCGCGACGAGCGCACCATGTCGCCGCGCACGTTCGCGTTCGGCCAGGTCGATTTCCTGAAGGACACGTTCAAGCAGATCGACAGCCTCGTCTCGCCGAACGCCGGCTTCGGCTACAAGGTCGTCGACAGCGAGGCGACGAAATTCCTGGTGGACGCCGGCGCGGGCGCCGCGTGGGAAAAGAATCCCGGCATCGACACGAAGGTCTACGGCGCGATCACTCTCGATGAAAAGCTGACGCGCCAGCTGACGCCGACGACGACGCTCAAGCATGCCGTGTCGAGCCTGCTGAAAGGGAACGAGCCGGCCGACGGCCTCTACACGGTCTCGCTCGGCCTGGGCGTCAAGATCAACGCGCGCATGCAGCTCTCGATCGATCTGCTGGACTCGTTCAAGAACCGCCCGCCCGACGCGGCCAAGCGCAACGACGTCGCGCTCATCACCAGCATCGCCGCGAAGTACTAAAGTCCTAAGGCGCCGGCGCGCCAGGCCCTTCATCAAGAATCTTCAAAATAGTTGCTGACGCCGCCGGCATACCTCGCCTAAACTCTGCGGGCTCTTGCGTCCATCGTGAAAGTCGTTGGCCTTCCGGCCCCCCAGACGGAGGAACCATGACGTCCGCTTTTCGTGTCCGCCGCGCCATTCGCGGTGCCCTGCTGTCCGGATTCTCAATCGCCATCCTTTTCGGCCTCGCCGCGCCGGCCCGCGCGCAGGTCACCATCGTGGACCTCGGCGCGATTAACGGCGGCGAGAACAGCTCGGCCAACGCCATCAACTCGGCCGGACACGTGGCCGGCGGCGCGTACGACGCCTCGTACACCATTCAGCACCCCGTGATGTGGGTGAACGGCGCCATCGCCGATCTCGGTTTGCCGTGCGCCGACTGTTCGGCGACGGCGCTGGGCATCAATGACAACGATCAGGTCGTCGGCATGACCAACGTGCCGGGCGGCTATCGCGGTTTCCTGTGGCAGAACGGCGCTTTCACCCTGTTGCCGCCGCTGCCGGCCGATCAGAACTCGATCGCGCGCGCCATCAACATCCATGGGGCCATCGTTGGCCAGTCGATCAGCCCGAACGGCACGTCGCAGCCTGTGATGTGGGTGAACGGTGTTCCGCAGGGACTCGGTGTCTTCGGCGGCAACCCGTTCGGTTCGGCGTTCGGCATCAACGACGCGGGGCAGGTCGTGGGACAGGCCGCCGTTGCAGACGGCGGCCTCCACGCGTTCCTCTGGCAGGGCGGCGTCATGACGGACCTCGGGCAGCCCGCCGATCCGGGTGCCTGCGGCGACCTCAGCAGCGCCACCGCGATCAATGGAGCCGGCGAGATCGCCGGATGGATTCTCACGAACGACTGCCGGTACGTCGCCCTCCGCTGGATCGCGGGAGTCAGACAGGAACTTCCGCCGCTGGCTCCGGCGAATCAATACAGCGTGCCCGCCGGCATCAACAGCGCGGGCGACATCGTCGGAAACGCCACCAATGCGAACGGCGCAGTTCGTGCCGTGCTGTGGAGAAACGGCGCGATTCTCGATCTCGGCACGCTCCTGTCCTACAGCCTGGCGCTGGGCATCAACGACACGGGCGTGATTGTGGGCCGCAGTCAGATGCCGCCGCCGCCCGGAAACAACGAGCGCGGGGTGCTGTTCCTGGTGCAGCAGAATTCGGCGCCGGCGTTCATCGCGCCGACGCCGTTCGCGCCGCTCTCCGTGCCGGCCGGCTCGCACATCAGCTTCATCGTCCGCGCGAGCGATCCGGACGCCGGCGACACGGTCAACGTCAACGTCGACGTTACGACCCTGCCGCCGGCCTCGGGCTCGGGAACGAACGGGCCGGCGAATCCGGCGGACCGCACGTTCGACTGGACGCCGCAGAACGGCGACGTCGGCCCGCACACGATTGTGTTCCAGGCGTTCGATCAGCATGGTGCGTCGACCGCGCCGCTGTCCGTGACGGTGAACGTCACGCCGGACAATCCGCCCTTCTACATCGCGCCGACGCCGTTCGCGCCGATCCCGGTCGTGGCGGGGACGCCGGTGAGCTTCACGGTCAGCGCGCAGGATCCCGATCCGGGCGATCTCGTGCACATCGACGTCGACATCAGCACGCTGCCGCCCGGCGCGGGGATGGACGCGAGCATCGCCGGCAATCCGGCGAGCCGCACGTTCACCTGGACGCCCACCAGCGGGGATGCAGGCCAGCACACGATCACGTTCACTGCGAGCGATCTGGGCGGCGCGACCGCGCCGCTGAGCGTCGTCGTCAACGTCACCGCGCCGGTGCTCACGGGGATCTACGTGACGCCGAATCCGGCGGGGGTGCACGCCGGACGGAGCCAGCAGTTCACGGCGCATGGCGTGTACTCCGACGGCTCGCAGCAGATCCTGTCGTCGGGCGGCGGCGGCGCGATCACCGGTAATCCGCCGAGCTGGTCGATTCATTTCTTCACTGGTCTGCCGGCCGGCGCGTGTTCTCCCACACCAATTCCCGGCGGCTTCCTCAGTCAGGGGATCACGCTCGATCCGATGGGCAACGTGGTGCCGCAAGCGTGGGGAGGCGTCGTCCAGGTCGACGGTCAGGTGACGGCGAATCAGGTGAGTCTGAATCTCAATTGCGTGCCGCCGTTCAACGTGGGCCCCGGGACTCTGACCGCGTCGTGGACCGGCACTCGCTATGAAGGTTCCTTCACCTTCGCCGGCGTGACCGGCAACGTCGTCATCACGGGATGGTCGAGCAAGGCCACGATGCCCGCGCCGCGCTTCTCGTTTGGCGCGGCGGCCGTGAACGGGATCGTGTACGTCATCGGCGGCGCCAACCAGAACGGGTTCCTCTCGCAGGTCGACGCTTACACTCCGGCGAACAACACGTGGATGCCGGCGGTGTCGTCGATTCCGACCGTGCGCGAAGGACTTGGCGTCGTCGCGCAGGGCGGATTGATCTACGCCATCGGCGGTCTTGGCGCCGGCGCCGTGCCGACCGGCGCCGTCGACATCTTCGATCCGGTGACGAACCAGTGGACAAGCGGTGCGGCGATGCCGACGCCGCGCGGTCACGTCTCGGTGGTCGGCGACGGCACCTACCTCTATGTGATCGGCGGCGACACGGGTCCCAATCTCGTCGGACAGATGGCGACCGTCGAGCGCTACGATCCCGCGGCTAACGCGTGGACTCCGCTCGCGCCGATGCCGCTGGCGGGCAGCTTCGCGTCCGCGGGCGTGCTGATGATGAACGGACAGCCGACGATCGTCGTCGTCGGACTGTTCGATCCGGCGACGCACGCGCCTGTCACCGAGAAGTACACGATCGCCACCAACTCGTGGAGCGCGGGTGTACCGATGTCGCCCGGCCGCAGTCTTGCGGCGGCCGGCGTGGTGAACAACACGCTGTGGGTCGTCGGTGGCAACGTCGCCGGCCAGGTGACGACGCACGCGCAGGGATCCTTCCCGGCGACGAACACGCAGCCGGAAGGTTGGGCCGGAACCGCCTGGATGCCCACGCCCCGCCAGGAGCTGGCGGCTGTTGTCGTCGGCGACGTGCTGTACGCGCTGGGCGGCATGCCCAGCACGAGCCCGGTGAACATTCTTTCGACGAACGAAGCCCTGACGACGCCGCCCGTGGGTGATCTGAACGTGAGTCAGGGCGGAGGCGTGCCGGCGGTGATGTGGTCGAGCACGAATCCGGCGGTCGCGAGCATTGACGCCAACGGGAACGCGACGACGATGACGACGGGGCAGACGACGATCATCGCGTCGGCCGGCAACATCTCGTGCCAGACGACCGGCGGCTGCGCGACGCTGAGCGCGACCAACACCGCGCCGACCGTTCAGATCACCGGACGCCTCAACATCCCCGGTCCGCCGCCGCTGCTGCCGGGGCCCTTCACGATCAACGAGGGCTCCAACGGCGACGCGGCGCTCCAGCTCGTGGCGAACGGCGCCGACCAGGACGGCGATCCGTTGACGTTCAGCTGGTCGATCGTCTCGGGCCCGGGCGCGCTCGGGACGCTGTTCGGCAGCGTGACGAGCGGATCGGTGAGCTTCGTGAACGGCGACGGGCCGTCCGACACGACGGTTCGGGTGGTCGTCTCTGATCCGTTCGGCGGGAGCGTCACCGCGACGACGACGATCCACGTGAACAACGTCGCGCCGACCGTGACGATCTTCGGCCCGAGCCCGATCACGATCGACGAGGGCTCGATCATCTTCGGCGGCGGCAACTTCTTCGATCCGGGCTCGAACGATGCGCCGTGGACCGTGACGGTCAACTTCGGCGACGGCACCGGCGATCAGCCGCTGGGCTTCACGACGTCGCCGGCCGGCTCCGGCATCGTGGGCAACTTCCAGATCGACCAGCCCAATCACGTCTACCGTGACAACGGCACGTACATCGCCAGGGTCACAGTGACAGACAAGGACGGCGGCATCGGTTCGGCGACTGTGCAGGTCAACGTCAACAACCGCGCGCCGCAGGTGTCCGGCCCGAACTCGTCGCAGGTGCCGGTGTTCAACACCAGCACCTTCGCGTGCATCACGTTCTCGGATCGGGGAACGCTCGACGCGCCGTGGACCGCGACGGTGGACTTCGGGGACGGCGGCGGCCCGCAGCCGATCGGCGTCAACGTGCCGTCGACGTGCGGCGGCGGCGGGAACACCATCGGGTCCTTCAACCTGAGCCACGCGTACCAGCAGCCGGGCCAGCCTCAGGTGGCGGTGAAGGTCACTGACAAGGACGGCGGCGTCGGGACCTTCTCGTTCCCGCTGACGGTCACCAAGGCGACGACCGGCACGTTCGTCAATTCGTCGTCTCCAACGTCCAGCTACGGCGCGCCGGTGACGTTCACCGCGACGGTCAGCCGCCCGCCGAACACGCCGGTTCCGACGGGCACGGTCACGTTCAAGGACAACGGCAACGTCGTCGCGACGCAGAACGTGAACGCCAACAGTCAGGCGACGTTCACGACGAACACGCTGACCCTCGGCGGTCACACGATTCAGGCCGTCTACAACGGCGACGCGATCTTCAACCCCTGCGGGCTGACGCAACAGAACCCGTGTGGATCGATCAACCAGACCGTGAACGCCGGACAGGCGACTGTGACGATCACGGCGACGCCCGATCCGTCGGCGTACGGCACGCTGGTCACGATTCGCGCGGACGTGACCAGCCTGCTGGCCACGCCGACCGGCACGATCTTCTTCAGTCTGGACGGCACGTTCCCGCTCGTGCAGCAGCAGGTGCCCATCACGCAATACGCGAGTCCCACCGACGGCTTCGTCACGATCACGACGAGCTCGCTTCCGGTCGGCGTGCACACGGTGCGTGCGTCGTTCACCAGCAGCAGCCCGAACCTGCAATCGCGCAGCAACACGACGACGGTGACGATCAACCGGCCGCCGGCGCCGGTGTTCAGCCGGGTCTTCGACTCGCCGCCCGGCACGTGCATCTGCACGCCGATGATCCGTCTCACGGCAGGCTACGGCGCGGAGAACTGGTACGCGAAGGCGGACGCGTCGGGACAACTGATCGTCACGCTCGTCCTCCGCGCGCAGGGGAACGACCCGGCGACGACGGTGAACGCGCGCGTGTTCGACGCCGCGGACAACCAGGTGGCGCAAATCACGGCCTCGTACCCGGCCGGCGTCCCCGTGGACACGCAGGCGCGGGCGACCGCGGCGATCGCGAGCACGCCGGATGCGGTGTACCGCGTCGAAGTCAGCGCGCCGACGGTCACGAACAGCACGACACGTTACTGGGTGAAGTTCGAGGGCGCGAGGGAGGCGGCGACCGCAAGCCCGCTGTTCCCGGCCGCCGAAGGCCGGCCCGTGCGCTGGCTGTTCAACGTCGACGCCGCCGATCCGCTGCTCGTGCGCGTCTTCAGTCAGGGCACCTTCCAGCCGCCGCCGCCCGGCATGACCGAGAACGTCACGTTCCAGTGGGTGTCGCCCGGCGGACAGGCATCGGCGCCGCAGACGGTGTCGGTGGCGACGCCGCCGGGAATCGATCAGATCATTCCGCCTCCGTCCAACCTGACGCCGGGCATCTGGACGCTCTTCATCCAGGCCGACAAGGACTACCGGCTCGAGAAGACGAGCGGAACCGATCGCGGGATCTACGTGAACTACCTGAGCGGAGGATTCGGCAGCGTTCACGTCCCGATCGTGGACGGCCACGGAAATCCGTTCACCGGCACCGTGCAATTCACCGTCACGCAGGGCGCCGACGTCTTCAGCTTCTCGACTGACCAGGGCAGTTTCGACGCCGGCGACGCCGAGAGCGGCGTCTATCACGTGCAGGTGACCGCGCCGCCCGGACTGAAGGCGACGCCGTCGGAGTTCGACCTCACGATCCTGTGCGACCGCGAAGCGGATCAGACGATCGTGATCGCGGACGCGACGCCGCCGGTGCTGACCGCGGCGCCCGCCGACATCACTGCTGAAGCCACGAGTCCGTCCGGCGCGATCGTGACCTACACGCCGCCGACGGCGACCGACGCGGTCGACGGCCCGGTGCCCGTCACGTGCGTGCCGGCGTCCGGCTCGACGTTCCCGCTGGGCGCCACGACGGTCGTCTGCTCGGCGACCGATGCGGGCGGCAACACGGCGAGCGAGAGCTTCACCGTGACCGTCGTCGACACGACGCCGCCGGTGATTGCGAGCGTGACGCCGAGCGCGGCCTCGCTCTGGCCGCCGAACCATCAGATGGTGGGCGAGACGGTCGGCGTCAGCGCGAGCGATCTCGCCGGCGCCGTCTCGTGCACCGTGACGTCAGTTGGCAGCAGCGAGCCGGTGAACGGATTGGGTGACGGCGACACCGCGCCTGACTGGGCGATCACCGGACCGCTGACCGTCAATCTGCGCGCGGAACGCGCCGGGAACGGACCGGGACGCGTCTACACGATCGGTGTGATGTGCAGCGACCAGGCGGGCAACACGTCGCGCGGCAGCGCGCAGGTGATGGTCCCGCACGACAGGAAATGAGCGCGTGATGAGGCGCTGACTTCGAGCAAGGGGAGAGGGGACGGACTCAGAACGCTTCCTGAATGGCGAGATAGAAACCGTGTGAGCCGTCCTTGCCCCAGCCCCAGTCGGCGCACAGGTTGGTCCGCGATCGCTTGTTGAGCAGGACGCGCAGACCCGCGCCGGCGCCCGGCGCGTAGGTGCTGAACAGCGTGTCGCCGCTCTCCTGGCTGCCCACGGTCGTCACGTTCGCGAACGCCACGAAGCCGAGCAGTCCGTTGGACGTGATCGTGCCGCGGTATTCCGTCTCCCAGTAGAGCAGATGCTCGCCGCGGTAGCGGCCTTCGGCGTAGCCGCGCGCCGACCGTCCGTCCGAGCCGCCCGTCGACGGCAGGTCGAAGTACGGCGCCGCGCCGCCCGTGACGAGATCGCCGAGGAACCAGAACGCGATCTTCTGGCGCGCGTCCTTCGTGATGTTCTTGTAGCTGCGAAAGTCGAGATTCACTTCCTGCCAGGTCGTATCGCCGCCCAGCACGCCGCCGAAAAACGTCCGGACCGTCGCGCTCGCCAGCACGCCGCGCTGCGCGTTGATGCCGTTGTCGCGCGTGTCGTACCGCAGACTCACGCTGGTACCGGTCGACGTCTGGCGGCTCTCCGAGAGGCCATGCTTCGCGCTGTACGACACGTACGCCGACTGATCGAACGCCGTCTCGGTCCCGCCGTTCGCCTGCACGTTCGAGTGCGTGTTGAAGTTCAGTCCGGCGCCGACGAACAGGCCGGGTGTGATGTTGCGGTACGCGGTTTCGTACAGGCGGAAGAAGTCGAATTTCAGATTCTCCGCCGACGTCGCCAGCGCGCCGCCGCCC
>JAIQFX010000039.1 GCA_020073005.1 Terriglobia bacterium
CCCTTCATCGCCTTGAACACGCCGTAGAAGTCGTCCCGCTGCAGCGGCAGCAGCTCGTTGAGCGCCTTGCGCCGATCCGCTTCCGTCTCGGCAAGAATCATCCGCTGCACGATGGGAATGCGGCCTTCGCCGAAGAACATGTGCTCGGTCCGCGTCAGGCCGATGCCGCGGGCGCCGAACGCATAGGCGAGCTCCGCCTGATCCGGCAGGTCGGCGTTGGCGTAGACGCCGAGGGTTCGATACTTGTCCGCCCAGGACAGCAGGCGATCGAAGCGCTGATAGATGTCCGACTTCTCCGCCGCCAGCGCGCCGTTGATGACCTGCAGAATCTCGCTGGGCTTCGACGCCACCTGCGCGAGCTTCACTTCGCCGGTCAGGCCGTCGAACGAAATGTAGTCGCCTTCGTTGACGGTCTTCCCGCCGACGCGGAACCGCTTCGCGTGCTCGTCGATCTCGAGGCCGCCCGCGCCGACCACTGACGGCTTCCCCATCTGACGGCCGACGACCGCGGCGTGCGACGTCATGCCGCCGGTGGCCGTGAGAATGCCTTGCGCGACGAACATGCCGTGAATGTCATCGGGCACGGTTTCGCGGCGGACGAGAATGACTTTCTTTCCCTGTTGCGCCCACTCGACGGCGTGATCCGCGGAGAACACCACTTGCCCGCTCGCCGCGCCAGGCGACGCGGGCAGACCCTTGGTCGCCGTCGGAATCTTGTTCCACTCGTCCTGATCGAATCCCGGCGCGAGCAACTGGTTGAGCGACTCCGGATCGACGAGCAGGATCGCTTCCTTCGGCGTGACGAGCTTCTCTTTGACCAGATCCGTCGCAATGACGATCGCGGCATGACCCGTCCGCTTGCCGGAGCGTGTCTGCAGCATGAACAGGCGTTCGTCTTGAATCGTGAATTCGAAGTCCTGGACGTCCTTGTAGTGTTTTTCCAGCCGCGTCGTGATGTCGCGGAGCTGCTTGTAGGCCTTCGGCATCACCTGTTCGAGCTCGCGAATCTGCTGCGGCGTCCTGATGCCCGCGACGACGTCCTCGCCCTGGGCGTTGATGAGGAACTCGCCGTAGAACTCCTTCGCCCCGTTCGCGGGATTCCGTGTGAAGCCGACGCCGGTCGCCGAGCGATCGCCGGTGTTGCCGAACACCATCATCTGGACGTTGACGGCCGTACCGATGTGATCCGGGATGTCGTAGATGCGCCGGTACTCGATCGCGCGCGGGTTCATCCACGAACGGAAGACGGCGTTGCGCGCCATCTTCAGCTGCTCGTTCGGGTCCTGCGGGAAGTCGCGGTTCGCGCGCGCCCTGACCACTTTCTTGTAGCGATCGACGACCTCGCGCAGCGCGTTCTCGTCGAGATCCGTGTCGAGCTTCACTTTGCGCGACTTCTTGACGGCGTCGAACTCGTGCTCGAAGGCGTCCTTCGGGATTTCGAGCACGACGTTGCCGAACATCTGGATGAAGCGGCGGTAGCTGTCGAACGCGAAGCGGCCGTTCTTCGTCCGCCGCTTCAGCCCTTCCACCGCATCGTCGTTCAGACCGAGGTTCAAGATCGTGTCCATCATGCCGGGCATCGAGAACTTCGCGCCGGAGCGCACGGACACGAGCAGCGGATTCTCCGTCGAACCGAGCGTCGCGCCCGCGGCCTTCTCGAGCTTCTTGAGGTGCTCGGCGATCTCCTGGTCGATCGCGGAGGGAATCTTGGCCTTCGCCTCGTAGTAGATGTTGCAGACCTCGGTCGAGATCGTGAATCCGGGTGGTACTGGTAGACCCGCGTTGGTCATTTCGGCCAGACCCGAGCCCTTCCCTCCCAGCAGGTCCTTCATGTGCCGATTGCCATCGGCCTTGCCGTTGCCGAAGAAGAAAACCTTCTTCCGGCGGCTGGTGCCTGGTGCCTGGTGGCTGGCAGGTCTTGTCGCTTTCCTTACGGCACGCTTCTTCGACATCGACGACTCCACGAGATGAATTGGGTAATTGAGGAATTGAGTAATTGAGTAATGGCTGTCACGCCGCTCAGAACATCTGCACTTACTCGTCCTGCACGATGGCCGACGGGTCCGCGAACTTCAGGATCTGTTTCCTCAGCCTCACCAGAAATGCCAGCCGGGCCTCGCGGAGCGTCTGATCATCCACCATAACCATCACGTCTGTGAAGAATCTATCAACGGGCTCCTTGAAGCTCACGATCTCCTGCATCACGTCGACGAATCGGCCCTGTTCGAGGGCCGCGTCAATGACCGGCGCTCGACGCATGATCGCATCCGCCAGAACGAGTTCTGCCGGTTCGCGAAGCCGTGCCTTCAGGGTCTCGAGCGTCTGTCCAGGCAAGCCGTCGGCGTCCTTCGTGATGTTCTTGATGCGCTTGAAAAGCGCCGCCATCGCTTTGAAATCCGCTGAGGACCTGAACTTCGAAACCGCCTCGATGCATTGGCGCGCCATATACGGGTCGTTCCAATGCGCACCGACAGCCTTCGCTTCGCCTATCTCAAACCCTCGGCGTTCGAATAGGTGGACCTCGCGCTCTCTTACGAACTCAATCAGAGCATCTCGCCACCCAGCGGCGTCAGTCAGGGCCGGGCCATAAATTGCGCGCGCACGATCGATGAGGTCCTCAATGCGGTTCGAGGTGGAGGTGTCCGCGAGGACCTTGATCACGCCTTGCGCGGCACGGCGCAAGCCAAACGGATCGCGCGAGCCTGTTGGCTTCTCGCCCGCGGCGAACAGTCCGACGATCGTGTCCAGCTTGTCGGCGAGCGATACCGCAGCCCACGTGACCGCCGCGCTTCCGAGTTGCGCTCTCGAAGGCGGCGCGTCCGCCTCGACGCCGACCGGCAGGTAATGGAAATAGATCGCCTTGCAGACGTCTTCCGGCAGCCCTTCCGCACGGGCGTAGATACCACCCATGACGCCTTGCAGCTCTGGGAACTCGCGGACCATGTCGGTCGCGAGATCGGCCTTCGCGAGCCGCGCGGCCGTGCCGGCATGCTTCGCTATGGCATCATCGGCGCCGAACGCCTCTCGCGCGATCCACTCGGCGAGCTTCTCGATCCGCTCCGCCTTCTCCTTGTACGTCCCGAGCTTCTTATGGAACAGGAGCGTGGACAGGCGACCGATCCGCGACGCGAGCGGGACCTTGCGGTCCGCTTCCCAGAAGAACCGCGCGTCGCGCAGTCGCGCAGTCACGACGCGCTCGGCGTTGCGCGCGATCGTCCGCTCGTTGTCCGGTTCCGTGTTGATGACCGCGAGGAACGCGTTCTTGAGCTTCCCGTCCTCCGACTCCACCGGGAAGTAATGCTGATGATGAATCAGCGTCGTCGTCAGCACTTCCTCGGGCAGCTCGAGGAATTCCGGCGCGAACGTGCCGGCCACGACCGACGGGTACTCGACGAGATCCGGCACTTCCTGCAGCAGCCCGGATTCCGCCCGCACCGTGTGGCTGATGCGCCCCTGCAGGCGCTGCGCCTTCGCGTCCAGCTCGCGCGCGATCTTGTCGTGGCGCTCGCTGCGCGCGAGGATGACGAAGTTCTCGAGCAGCCGCGCGCGATACTCATCGAACGACCGCACCTTGATCGCGCGGCCCGCGCGCCCGCTCGTCGTCAGAAACCGGTGGCCGTACGTGACCGCGCCCGACGTGACGTCCTGCACCTGGCTCGACTGCGCCGCCGGCGTGCGCGCAATCGTGAACGGCACGACGCGGCCGCCGTACGTGTAGAGCAGCCAGCGAATCGGCCGCCCGAACAGCAGATCGCCCTTGCCGTCCTCGAGCAGCGCGTCCCAGTGCATCAGCTTGGGAAACGTCAGTGCGCGCAGCGTCCCCGCCAGCACGTCGGGCAGCACGTCGACGGTCGTCTTGCCGCGCTGCCGCTTGCGGAACGCGAGGTACTCACCCTTCGGCGTCTTGACGCGCTCGAGCGCGGCGACGTCGACGCCCTGCTTCGCCGCGAATCCCGCCGCGGCGGGCGTCGGCGTTCCATCGGGCTTGAAGGCGGCCGACACCGGCGGACCGTTGACCAGCTCTTCGAGATCGGTCTGGCGCTCGGGCACACGCGCGATGCAGACCGTCAGCCGGCGCGGCGTGCTGAACGTCTCGGCCGGCGACTCCGGCGGCAGACGATGGTCGCGCAGTTGGGCCGAGAACACCTCGCCGATCTGATTCGTGAGACCCGGCAGCCAGCTCGCCGGCAGCTCTTCGCACCCGATCTCCAGCAGCAGCTCGCGGTCCATGACTACGCCTCGGCCCCGGTGGAGGGATCGGGTTTCGGGGCAGTGTCTTCGACGTACGCCTTCGCGATGCCCACGGCGAGCTGGCGGATGCGGAGAATGAACGCGGTCCGCTCGGTCACGCCGATGCTGTTGCTCGAATCGAGAATGTTGAACAGGTGCGAGCACTTCAGGCAGTGCTCGAGCGCGGGCCAGATCAGACCGGCTCTCAGCAACGCGCTGCAGAGCTGGTAGTACTTCTCGAACAGGTCGCGATGGAACGCGCCGAAGTCGACGCCGCCGCCCAAGTCCACCTGGCCGAACGCGTACGTCGACTGCTCGCGCTCCTCGCGCAGCCGGACGTCGCTGTACTTCACGCCGTGCGCCCACTCGATGTCGAAAATGCTATCAACGCGCTGCAGCACCATCGCGATGCGCTCGAGCCCGTAGGTGAGCTCGGCCGAGATCGGCGCCAGCTCGATGCCGCCGGCCTGCTGGAAGTACGTGAACTGCGAGATCTCCATCCCGTCGAACATCACCTGCCAGCCGATGCCCCACGCGCCGAGCGTCGGCGATTCCCAGTTGTCTTCCTCGAACCGGATGTCGTGCTGCCGCGGGTTGATGCCGCAGGCCTCCAGACTGTCGAGGTAGAGCTGCTGCACTTCGTCCGGGCCCGGCTTCAAAACGACCTGGAACTGATGGTGCTTGTACAAACGATTCGGGTTTTCACCGAAGCGACCGTCTGCAGGACGCCGCGAAGGCTGTACGTACGCGACGTTCCAGTGCGCCGGTCCGAGCACGCGGAGGAACGTCTCCGGGTGCATGGTGCCGGCGCCGACCTCGACGTCGAGCGGCTGCTGAAGCGCGCAGCCACGCGAGGCCCAGAAGTCCGACAGTTTGAGGATCAGGTCCTGGAATGTCACCGTCGCATCTCTCTCAACACGCGCGCCGACTTCAAATCCTTCTCCAGGTGCCGCGCGATCAGCGCGCGGTGCGCCTGCTCGAGCTCGCCGAGCGTCCGCGCCGAGACCGCGACGTCGCCGAGCGCGTACGGGCTCACGTGGCGCGCCGACGCGAGAAACGCGAGCGCCTCGTCCGACAGGTTCGCGTCCGGCTCGTAGACGCCCTGCAGCCGCAAGAGCCAGTACTCGAAGTAGCGCGCCAACCGCTCGATCGGCACACCGGCGCACATCGCGTCCACGATCGAGGCGCCGAGCCGGAACAGCGTCTCGTTCGGATCCGCTTCCTGCGCCCACTCGTCGATCAACTCGGCGAAGTACCCCACGTGGCCGAGCGCGACGTCGTCTCCATCGGCTGCGGCATTCGCCGCAGCCGACCCGATGGCCGACAGCGGCGACCGGTACGGCTCGACGTAATGCAGGCTCACCAGATCGCGCCGCTCGCGCTCCATGTACCCCACCCGCCCGCAGGTCATGGGCTCGAGCGCGCCGCCGAACCGCCGGCGGCTCTGCCGCGCGTTCTTCGCCACGCCGCGCTTCTTGCCGCGATCGCGCGTCAGAAACACCACGATGCGATCCGACTCACCGAGCTTGTACGTCCGAAGAATCAGGGCGTCGGTGGTATAGAGCGGCATCCGGAGGCAGGTACCGCTGCCTATTATATGTCGCGCCCGCCGCGGTCCGGCCCAAGGCCCATCTCGCCGAGCAGGTGGTCATCCTCGCGCCAGTCCGATTTCACCTGCACGTGCAGGTCGAGAAACACCCGGACGCCGAAGAACCGCTCGAGATCCTCGCGCGCCGCCGTCCCGATCCGCTTGATCATGTCGCCGCCCTTCCCCACGACGATGGGCTTCTGCGACTCGCGATCGACGACGATCGTGCAGTAGAGCTTGAGGAGGCCCTTCGGTCCGGCCTCCGGCGGCGGTTCCTCGAAGCGATCGACGATGACGGCGCTGGCGAACGGCAGCTCGGCGTGCGTGAACTGCAGCAGCTTCTCCCGCACGATCTCGGACGCAAAGAACCGCTCGGGCTGGTCCGTCAGGTAGCCGGGCGGATACAGCGGCTCGCCCTCAGGCAGCCGGTCGATGATCGCCTTCTCCAGCCGGTCCACGTTGTCGCCGGTCGCCGCCGAGATCGGCACGATCTCCGCGAAGTCCCCGCGCGTGCTGTACTCCTGTATCAGCGGCAGCAGCCTGGACTTCTTCAGCAGATCGATCTTGTTCAGGATCAGAAACACCGGCGACGACGTCCGCTTGAGCATGTCCAGGACGAACCGGTCGCCCTTGCCGGGCTTCTCGGTCACATCGACGACGAGTCCGGTGACGTCCACTTCGCGCATCGCGTCCGCGGCCACGTCCACCATCCGCACGTTCATCCGGTGCAGCGGCCGGTGGATGCCGGGCGTGTCCAGATACACGACCTGCGCGTCCGGGTAGTTCCGCACGCCGAGGATCCTCGTTCTCGTCGTCTGCGGTTTGTCGGACACGATCGCGAGCTTCGTGCCGACGAGCCGATTGAGCAACGTCGACTTGCCGGCGTTGGGGCGACCCACGAGAGACACGAATCCGACCTTCACGCTTCTTCCTCCATGTCGCCCGTGTCCTCCGTGGTAACACTCTTCGTGATCCGCACCGTCTGTATTCTCCGCCGCTCGACGCTGAGGATCTCGATCGCCAGCCCATCGATATCGAACCGATCGCCTCTCGCGGGCACGCGCCCGATGTGCGAAAGCAGGTACCCGCCCACCGTCTCGAACCCCTTGCGTTCGATGTCCACGCCGAGCCGCCGCTCGACGTCTTCGATGTTCACTTTCCCGCTGAACACGTACTGACCCGGGCCCTCTTCGACGATGGGCTCGACTTCGACGTCGTACTCGTCCCGAATCTCGCCGACGATCTCCTCGAGGACGTCCTCGATC
Source organism: Terriglobia bacterium (assembly GCA_020073005.1). GTDB lineage: Bacteria > Acidobacteriota > Vicinamibacteria > Vicinamibacterales > CAVVIG01 > SRVP-36. Next base: position 7,084 of record JAIQFX010000039.1, read on the forward strand.
GTGACGAGCCCCGCCGTCCCGCCGTACTCGTCGACGACGATGGCGCACTGCGTCTGCTCCTGCTGAAACTGCTTCAGCAGATGCGGCAGGCGCTGCGTTTCCGGCACGACCACGGCCGTCCTCAGCAGCGGCGCGATCGGTCCGCGATCGTCCGGCGCGCTGAGCGTCAGCAGATCCTTCACGAAGACGAAGCCGGCGATGTTGTCGAGACTCTCCTTGTACACGGGAAACCGGGAGTACTCCTGTTCCTTGAACAGCGCGCGCAGCTCGCCGATCGTCGCCGTGTCGCGGATCGCCACGATGTCCGGCCGCGGCGTCATCACCTCACGCACCAGCGTGTCGCCGAAGTCGACGATGCTCTGCAGCAGGCGGCGCTCCTCGACGTCGGCCTTCGCGATCTCGCGGTCCGCCTCCGCGACTTGTTCCGGCGTCTGCGATTCCTCCGGGCCCGCGGCGCCGGGCCGGATCCGCACGATCCAGCGCGTCAGCGGCGACAGCGCCCGAGCCACGGGATCGAACGTGGGCAGCAGCACTTCGAGCACGCGCTCCGGATCGCTGGCGACGATCACCAGCGGCAGCAGGATGCCGAACACGAACACGAACGCGGCCATGCCCAGCACGACGAGCGTCAGCGCGCGCAGACCGGTGTCGCCGGCGGCCCGGGCGAGCAGCGCCGTCGCCGCTCCTGTCACCAGACCGAGCAGGAGCCGCGTCGGGATGAACAACAGCAGCGGATCGTCGAGGTAGACGCCCAGCGCGCCCGGCCGATCGCGGCGCTCGGCGGCGATGCGCAGCGGCAGCCGCATCAGCGCGCTGAACCCGGCCTCGATGACGCCCAGGTACACGGCGACGCACGCGAGCAGAAAAACGATCAGCGGGATCATCGTCGTGCCGAACGGGATGTGCGCGCGCGCTCGATCAGCCCTGCGTGAAGGCCGCCCTTGCGCCGCAGCCGCTGTTCCACGCGCCGCATCCGGCCGGCATCCTTCTCGTGATCGTACCCGAGAAGGTGTAGCAAGCCGTGAAGCGCGAGGACTTTCAGTTCAGTCAGCTCCGAATGGTCTGCGTCGCGCGCCTGACGCCGCGCGACGCCTCGGGCGATCACGATGTCGCCAAGGAAAGACTCAACCACGGAGGACACGTGGGACACGGAGGGAAAGACAGGAAATGAAAGAACGTCGGTCACCGCGTCTCTTCGCCGATACTGTCGATTCAACGCTTTAATGCGCCGATCGCTGACGAGCGCGATGCTGACGACGCCGCGGGCTTTCGCCGGCGCGACACGCGTCAGCCAGGCGGCCAGGCCGGGACAGCGCGCGGCGCGTCCGCGCTCGTCGGACACGACGACCCGCAGTCGCGAGGTCCGGCTGAAGCCGGACGCCACGATCGGGCGACGGCGGCCGTCAGAGTGCATGCGGCTCAGGACTGGCGCTTGGGCACGCCGTTGCCGCCGGTGAACGCCTCGTACGCCTTGACGATCTGCTGAATCAGCTTGTGGCGGACGACGTCGCGGTCGTCGAAGTAGATGAACTCGATGCCCTCGATGGCGGACACCACTTTCATCGCTTCCACGAGGCCGGACCCTTTGCCTTGCGGCAGATCGATTTGCGTGATGTCGCCCGTGATGACCGCCTTCGAGCCGAAGCCGAGCCGCGTGAGGAACATCTTCATCTGCTCGGACGTCGTGTTCTGCGCTTCGTCGAGGATGACGAACGAGTCGTTGAGCGTGCGGCCGCGCATGAACGCGATCGGCGCGATCTCGATGGTGCCCCGCTCGATGTACCGCCCCACGCGCTCGACGTCGAGCATGTCGTACAGCGCGTCGTAGAGCGGCCGCAGGTAGGGATTGACCTTCTCCTGCAGATCGCCGGGGAGGAAGCCGAGCTTCTCGCCCGCCTCGACCGCCGGCCGCGCAAGAATGATGCGGCTGACTTTCTTCGCGACGAGAAACGCGACCGCCTGCGCCATGGCCAGGTACGTCTTGCCGGAAGACGATGTCGTGCTGCTCGATCGCGTCGAGATACCGCCGCTGATTCACGGTCTTCGGCGCGACGCGACGCTTCCCCGCCGGCGTCAGGCTGCCCTTCAGGAAATGATCGCGAAGATCGACGGCGGCGTCCTGCGCGACGAGGTCGGATGCCGTCTTCACGTCGGCGCGCGAGAGCTTGTAGCCGTCGCGCAGCAGCGACGCGAGCTGTTCGACGACGCGCCCGACCTTCTCTTCGGCGGGCCCATCGCCGTCGATGATCAGGTCGTGGCCCTGCGTGCGGATGCGGACGTTGAAGATCGCTTCGAGATGCTTGAGGTTCTCGTCGTAGGACCCGAACAGCGTTTCGATCCCCTCTTCGGGGACGGTCATGCGTTTCATCAGTTCGGCTTCTGCGTCTTGAGATTCAAATGGAGCTCGCGCAGCTGCTTGGCGTCCACCGGCGACGGCGCGCCCGCCATGAGATCGACCGCGCTCGCCGTCTTCGGGAACGCGATGACCTCGCGGATGGACGATTCCCCGGCCAGGATCGCAACGATGCGATCGAGGCCTAGCGCGATGCCGCCGTGCGGCGGCGTCCCGTACTCGAGCGCTTCGAGGAAGAAGCCGAACCGCAGCTTGGCTTCTTCTTCCGAAATACCGAGGCGCGTGAAGATGCGCGACTGCAGCGCGGCGTCGTGAATCCGGATGCTGCCGCCGCCGATCTCCGATCCGTTCAGCACGAGATCGTACGCTTTCGCGCGGACCGCGCCGGGCTCGGTCTCCAGCTTGTCGACGTCCTCGTCCTTCGGCGACGTGAACGGATGGTGCATCGAGTACCAGCGGCCGTCCTCCTCGTGATATTCGAGGAGCGGGAAATCAGTCACCCACAGGAACTCGAACGCCTCCGGGTTCAGCAGATTCTCTTTCGCGGCGACCGCGAGCCGCAGTTGTCCCAGCAGCTTCGACGTGTTGTCCGCCGGGCCCGCGGCCATGAGCAGCAGGTCGTCCGTTGCCGCCTTGACGCGATCGAGCGCCGGACGCAGCGCCGCCTCGCTCAGCGCCTTCACCGAGCACAGCGGAGGTGAGCCGGGCCGCACCCAGATGAGTCCCGTGAAGCCCATCTGCTTGGCTTGATCGACCAGCACGTCGAGCTGGCTGCGCGAGTACTTGTTGCCGCCCGGCACCGAGAAGCCGCGCACGACACCGCCGTCGGCGACGATCTGCTTGAACACACGGAACTCGGAGTCGCGGAAGACGTCCGACAGATCGGCGATCTCCATGCCGCAGCGCAGGTCCGGCTTGTCGGACCCGTACTTCGCGATCGCGTCCGCGTACGACATGCGGCGGATCGGGAGCGTCACCTCGCGGCCGATCTCCTTGAAGATCCGCGGCATCAGCGGCTCGATCAGGTTGTAGATGCTCTCGGGCTGCGCGAACGACATCTCGACGTCGACCTGCGTGAACTCGAGCTGGCGATCGGCGCGCTGATCTTCGTCGCGGAAGCAGCGGACGATCTGGAAGTACCGGTCGGTGCCGGCGATCATCAGGATCTGCTTGAAGAGCTGCGGCGACTGCGGCAGCGCGTAGAACTCGCCCGGATGGACGCGACTCGGCACCAGAAAGTCGCGCGCGCCTTCCGGAGTCGACTTCGCGAGGATCGGCGTCTCGATCTCCCAGAATCCCTGCTCGTCGAAGTATTTCCGGATCGCGATCGAGACGCGGTGGCGCAGGCCGATGTTGTTCTGCAGCCGCGGCCGGCGCAGGTCGAGATACCGGTAGCGCAGCCGCACGTCCTCGGAGACGGGACCGTCTTCCGCGATCTGAAACGGCGGCGTTTTCGCTTCGTTGAGGATCCGGATCTCGGCGGCCAGCACCTCGACCTCGCCCGTCGCGAGCTTGGGATTGACCGTGTCGGCCGATCGACGCTGCACGTGGCCCGAGACGCCGACGACGAACTCCGACCGCAGGCGCTTGGCGACCGCCATCAACGCGACGTTCTCGCGCACGACGACCTGCGAGATGCCATGGCGATCGCGCACGTCGATGAACGTGACGCCGCCGAGGTCGCGGATACGATGGACCCAGCCGAGCAGCACGACGTCCGTGCCGACGTCGGCGGGACGGAGGGCGCCGCAGGTGTGAGTCCGGACGAGAGAGCCTAACGGTTCGGCCATGAGATCGGGTTCAGGGTACCGGGTTCAGCGTTCTAAGTTCTCAGTTCTAACTTCCGCGCGACGGCGCCGGCCACTTCTTCGCGCCGGTGCGCGGTTTGTTCGCCGCTCTGCATATCCTTGATCGCCACGAGCCCCTGCGCCCGCTCATCGTCGCCCACGATGGCGACGCACGGGACGTTCCGGCTCGAGGCATACTTGAATTGCTTCCCCAGTTTATCCGCTTCCGGGTAGACGTCGACGCGCAAGCCGCCATTTCTGAGCTCCGCCGCCAGTGCCAGCGCGTCCGCGCGCGACTCGTCGTTCCAGATGGTGACCATCACATCCACGCCGCCGCCGGCAACCCGCGCCGGAAACATATTCCGCTCGGTCATCACGACGATGATCCGCTCCAGGCCCAGCGAAAACCCGCAGGCCGGCACGTCGCGCCCGAGAAACATTCCTATCAGGTTGTCGTAACGTCCGCCGCCACCAAGGCTCCCTATGCCTTCAACGGCAATCTCCATGATGGCGCCGGTGTAGTACGACAACCCACGGGCGAGGCTGCTGTCGATGCGCACGTGCCCGTGTGCGCGCGTTCCCTTGACGAGTTCCATAATCGCCATGAGGTTCGCGACGCCGTCGTTGGTATGCCCCAGCACGTCGACCGATTCCCGGTCCACGAAGTATGCCAGCGCCTTCGCGGCTGCGGCGTCCTCGATCCCACGCTGGGCGAACTCCTTCGCCACGCCGTCTCGGCCAACCTTGTCCAGCTTGTCGAGCGCCACCAGTGCACCAGCGTGCTTTGACGAGGGGACGCCGGCGAGGTCAAGGAGCGATGAAAGCACACCGCGATGATTGAGCCTGATCACAAAGTCAGAAAAACCGAGCGTCAACAGGATTTCGGAAACCGCGCTGAGTGTCTCGGCTTCTACAAGCGCTGACGTCGACCCGATCGAGTCGATGTCGCACTGATAGAACTCGCGGAACCGGCCGCGCGCCGGCCGATCGGCGCGCCAGACCGGTTGAATCTGATATCGCTTGAAGAACTTCGGCAGCTCGCTCTGATACTGCGCGACGACGCGCGCGAGCGGGACCGTCAGATCGTAGCGCAGCGCGAGATCCGCCTCGCCCGTGCCCTCGTGCTCGCCGCGCTTGAGGATCTTGAAGATGAGCTTGTTGCCCTCTTCACCGTATTTGCCGAGCAGCGTGTCTATGTTTTCAAACGCGGGTGTTTCGAGAGGCTCGAAGCCGTAGCGCTCGTACACACGACGGACGACGTCGATCACGTATTCGCGGCGGCGGACATCGTCTGGAAGAAAATCGCGCGTGCCGCCCGGCGGCTTCGTTGATTGTTTGTCGGCCATTACATGTAGTCGAGGCGGTATCCCACGTAGCGATCGGCGAACGTCTGAATCTCAGCCGTCTCGGCGTGCGTGAGCAGCCGCTTCACTTTCCCGGGACTGCCCATCACGAGCGACTTCGGCGGCACTTTCATCTCTTCGGTCACGAGCGTCCCGGCCGCGACGATCGAGCCCGCGCCGATGTGCGCGCCGTTCAGCAGAATCGCGCCCATGCCGATCACACATTGATTCTCGATCGTGCAGCCGTGGATCACGGCGGCATGACCGATCGTCACGTGATCGCCGATCAGTGTCGGATGCGACCCGGTCTTTCCTACTCCAGGGGCCCCTGTCCCCTGGACGTGCACGATCGTGCCGTCCTGCACATTGGACCGCCGACCGATCCGCACCCAGTGCACGTCGCCGCGAATGACCGTGCACATCCACACACTGCTCTCTTCGCCGATTTCAACGTCGCCGATCACCTGCGCGCTGTCGTCGATGAAAGCCGTGGAATGGACGCGGGGCGATATCCCGCGGTAAGGCCGAAGCATTCGCCCAATTATAGCGGGCCGGGCGCGGACGGCACCGGCGTTGCACGCCTGGGCTCTTTGGACTTCATTTTCGACGGATTTCCGTCACTTCCTCGCCCCGGAGGCTTCATGGGCATGAACACCCTGACCGTGACCGACAATCGGACTGGCAAGCTCTACGAGATACCGATTACCGAGGGCGCCATCCCGGCGCCGGACCTGCGAAAAATCAAGACTGGCCCGGAGGACTTCGGGTTGATGTGCTACGACCCGGCGTTCATGAACACGGCCAGCTGCCGCAGCCGCATCACCTACATCGACGGCGACAAGGGCATCCTGCGCTATCGCGGCTACCCGATCGAACAGCTCGCCGAGCGCCGGAGCTTCCTCGAGGTCGCCTCCCTCCTGATCTTCGGAGAGCTGCCGAGCCAGGAACAGCACGACGCCTGGAGCGAGCAGGTGATGCTCCATACGATGGTCCACGAGAACATCAAGAAGTTCATGGAGGGCTTCCGGTACGACGCGCACCCGATGGGCATGTTCCTCAGCACGATCGGCGCCCTCTCGACCTTCTATCCGGACGCCAAACAGATCGGCGACATCGAGTCGCGTCACCTGCAGATGCTGCGTCTCATCGGCAAGGTCCCGACGATTGCGGCGTACGCCTACCGGCACAGTCAGGGCCTGCCCTACGTCGCGCCGGACAACGGCCTGCCGTACACGGCCAACTTCCTCAGCATGATGTTCCGGATGGCGGAGCCGGCGTACCGGCCGCATCCCGATCTCGTGCGCGCGCTGGACGTGCTCTTCATCCTGCACGCCGATCACGAGCAGAACTGCAGCACGAGCGCGATGCGCGGCATCGGCAGCTCGCACGTCGACCCGTACTCCGCGCTCGCCGGCGCGGCCTCCGCGCTGTACGGCCCGCTGCACGGCGGCGCGAACGAAGCGGTGCTCGCGATGCTCAACGAGATCGGCACGGTCGCCAACGTGCCGGCGTTCGTCAAGAAGGTCAAAGCCGGCGAAGGGCGCCTGATGGGCTTCGGCCACCGCGTCTACAAGTCGTACGATCCGCGCGCGCGGATCCTGAAGCAGATGTCCGACGCCGTCTTCGCCGTGCAGGGGCGGAATCCGCTCATCCACATCGCGCTGGAGCTCGAGCGGATCGCGCTCGAGGACGACTACTTCGTGTCGCGCAAGCTCTATCCGAACGTGGACTTCTACTCGGGCCTGATCTACCAGGCGATGAAGTTCCCGGTGGCGATGTTCCCGGTCCTCTTCGCCATTCCCCGCACCGTCGGCTGGCTGGCGCAGTGGGAGGAGATGCTGATGGATCCGGAGCAGAAGATCGCCAGGCCGCGGCAGATCTACATCGGATCCGGCGCGCGCGACGTGCCCGCGCGTCCGGCGCGCCGCGCGGAAGCCGGAGTGCTCGCCAGATAGCGATCAGTGACGCGCGTCACTCCGCGCGCAGGGCGCTGACGGGATCGACGCGCGTGGCGGCGCGGGCGGGGACGTAGCTGGCGAGAAGGGTGATCCCGACGAGGAGCGCCATCGCCCCGCCGACAGCCGCGGCGTCCAGCGGGCTCACGCCGAAGAGCAACGACGAGAGCGCGCGCGTGCCCACCACGGTGAGCAGCGCGCCCGCGAGGAGGCCGGCGCCGACCAGGCCGAGCCCGCGCCCGACGACGAGCCGGAGGATCTGGCCGCCAGTCGCGCCGAGCGCAAGGCGCACGCCGATCTCGCGGCGCCGCCGCGCCACGTTGTACGCCATCACGCTGTAGAGGCCGATCGCCGACAGCAGCAGCGCCAGGCTGCCGAGAATACTGAGCAGCGACGCCGCGATCCGCTGCATGAAATACGCCGCGCTCGTGTAGCTCGCGAGCGTGGTCGAGAGATCGTTCGGCACGAACGGATCGGTCGCCCGCATCGCCTCGCGGACCAGCGGCGCGACCGCCAGCGCATCGCCCTCCGTCCTGACGTGCAGCGCGACGCCGGTGCTCGCGCTGAAGGTCTGGCGCAAGGGCAAATAGAAGTACGGTTCCGCCGGCTCGCTGAGCGCGTGGTACTTCGAGTCCGCGACCACGCCGACGACGGTGATTGGGCGCCCGAACGCCACGATCTGCCGGCCGACCACGCTCGCGCCGCCGAAGTACCGCCGCGCGAACGTCTGATTGACGATCGCTGCCGTCGCCGTTTCGCGCGTGTCCAGGTCCGTGAAGTCGCGGCCGTCGACGCGGCGAATGCCCATCAGATCGAAGTAGCCCGGCGACACGAGATTGCGGTACACCTTCATGTTCTCGTTCGGCCCGGGCACGTAGCCGTCGATCGAGAGGTCCTCCCACGATCCGCCGTCGAAGCCGAGCGGCACGTCCTCCGAGAACGCCACCTGCCGCACGCCCGGGATCGCGCGCACGCGCGCCTGCACGCGGTCGAGATAGCCGAGGCCGCTCGCACGGTCGTAGCCGGCCGTCGACACGTCGACGCCTGTGAGCAGCACGTTGCTCGTGTTGAATCCGGGATTCATGCGTCTCGCGTTGTCGAAGCTGCGCACGAGCAGGCCCGCGCTGACGACCGCCGCCAGCGCCAGGGCGACCTGGCAGACGACGAGAACGCCGCCGAGCCGGCTCGTCCGCGCGTCGTCGGTCTGGCGGCCGGCGTTCATGGCTTCGACGATGCGGCTCGACGAGCTCCGCAGCGCCGGCGCGGCGGCAAACAGCATGCTGGCCGCAATCGACACGCCCACGGCGAACAGCAGCTCCTGTCCGCGAATCGACGACGGCAGCACGATCGGATACTCCACGAACGGCAGGAGCAGCCGCAGCGAGTCGATCAGCCATGCGCTGATGAGGACGCCGAGCGCGCCGGACATGAGACCCACCACGAGGCCTTCGGTCAGCATCTGCCGGATCAGCGCGCCGCGCGACGCGCCGAGGCCCAGGCGGATGCCCATCTCCCGGCGCCGGGCCGTGGCGCGCGCCAGCTGCAGGTTCGCGACGTTCGCGCACACGATCAGGAGCACGATCGCGCCAACCGCCCCGAGGACCTTCAGCAGCACGCCGATGTCGGTCTGCACGCCGCGGCGGGCTTCGGCCATCGGGAGCAACGTCGCGGAAAGACCGCGGTTCGTTTGCGGGAATTCAGCCGCCATCGCGCCTGCGAGGCTGGCCGCTTCCCCGCGCGCCCGCTCGAGGCTGACGCCCGGCTTCAGACGGCCGAACAGGTACAACGGTCGCGCGCCTCGAGACGTCAGCCATGAGCCCGATCCCGTGAGCGAGGCCTGCATCGTCAGCGGCACGTAGAGATCGAACCGCATACCGGTAATCGTCCCGAGGAAATTCTCGGGCGCCACGCCGATGACGGTGTACTGATGGCGATTGAGCACCAGCGTGCGACCGAGAATCGCGGGATCCGCGTGGAAGCGGGCGGTCCACATCGCGTGGCTGAGGACGGCGACCGGATGCGCGTCGAGCGTATCGCTCTGCTCGGCGTCTTCGAAGAAGCGGCCGAGCGCGGGCCTCACGCCAAGCACATCGAAATAGTTGCCGGTCACCATCAGCGCCCACACGCGCTCGGTCACGCTCTCACTCCCCAGCCCGAGCGGACGCTCCTTGAACGCGATCGCGCCGGACATCAGCGTCATGCGATCGCGAAACGTCTGATAGTCGGGGAATGAGTTGTCGATCATCGTGCCGGACGGCGCAATGGTCTCGATGGTGACCAGGCGGGACGCGTCGGCCACGCCGGGCTGCGGATTCAGGAGAATCCCGCGGACCCAGCCAAAGACGGTCGTGTTTATCGCGATCCCGAGCGCGAGCGAGAGCACCGCGACGGCGGTCGCGCCGGGCGCCTTGCGCAACATGCGGAACGCGTAGCGGACGTCCTGCAGCAGCCGGTCCATACAAGATTCGCAGGCACACGAAGTGCCATCGGCCATCGGCGCGATGCGACGTGTTTACTGGGAAAAACGCAACGGGCAGCCTCGGAGGCTGCCCGCTGGTGGGAATCGATGTCCGAAGGTGAACGGTGCGCTAATTGTCGTTGGCGCTCTTCGCGGCGGGCGCCTTCGGGCTCGGCCCGCCCCTGAACGTCATCAAGTGGTCGCGGATCGCGTTGATCTGCGCGTCCGAGTTCCCGCCCATCTGCGGATAAAACGACTTCGGATAGTCCGGCCAGAACGCCGGCATGCGCGTGCCCGGCAGAATGTCCGACGGCTTCTTCAGCCACTGCACGATCCAGTCGGGATTCAGCCGCTCCGGCGCCATGCGCAGATCCGGCGCGAGGTTCGACGTCGGCTGATCCTTCGGGATCGTGCCGAGCACGTGGCACTGCTGGCACTTCAGCAACTCGAAGAGCGCCTTGCCGCCGGCGTCCGCGGTGGCCGATGCGTTGACGATCTGATGCGTCTGGAACGGACCAATCGTGTTCGACACGGAACCGAAGTAGCGAATCACGCCGTTCAGATTCGGATCGTCGAGGCCGAAGGTCGGCATGCGAACCGCGAGCCACGGCCGGATCGTGATCGGCCCGCGGAGGAACGCGTAGAGCCAGTCGGGCTGCACGCGCGCGCCTTCCGGCGTCAGCATCGGCGGTCCAAGCGACGGATCCGCGACGAGCTTGAGGAAGTCGCCGCCGTCGCCTTCGATGATGTGGCAGCCGACGCAGTTGCGCCGGTGCACGAGCGTCCGGCCGGACACCTGATAGTCGTAGCGCGCCGACCGCACGGGCAGCGCCGCCGGCGGCTGAATCTCACGCTGGAAGCTCATGATCGCAACGAGCAGGCGATCGACTTCGACGTCGGAGAGATCGAAGTTCGGCATCCGCAGCTTGTCGAGCGGCTGCAGCACGCGGCCGCGATCGAACACGCGCGGCTCGTGGAGCTTGCGGCGGAACCACTCGAGCTTCGACGTGTGCGGGATGTCGGTGATGAACGCGAAGTCGAGCCGCGTGACCAGCTTGCTGCCCTCTTCCGACAGGTCGGTCCCGATCGGCTGCGCGGTCTCGAAGCCCTTGATGTCGTGGCAGCTGAAACAGCCGTAGCGGCTGATGGCGCGCCGGCCCAGCTCGACCTGGCGCTCCTGCGGGCTCATCTTGGCCAGTTGCGCCTGCGCGTCCGCGATCGGCATCACGTTCTTCAGGTAGTCGAACAGGACATCGTCGCCGGCCTTGGCGTCCGGCGTCGCCTTCGCCGCGTCGCCGGCGGCGCCCGTGAGACCGCTCAGGTACGTGGCCACGTCCGCCACCTGCGCGTCGGTGAGCCGCAGGTTCGGCATGTAGGTGGCCGGGCTGTAGTGCTTCGGATCGCGCACCCAGTTGTAGATCCACTCGTACGTGGTCTTGTTGCCGATGTTCTCGAGCGGCTGCCCGAACGTGCGGCGCGGCCCGGTCTCCTCGCGCTTGCCTTCGCCGACGACGTGGCAGCCCTGGCAGCCGATGGACTTGACGATCTCCTCGCCGCGCTTCGCGTCGCCGCGTCCCGGGTTCCTGACCGCCGGCTCGTACTTCTCCGTGTTCGCGAAGAGATACGCGACGATCGCGTTGATCTCGGCCTCGTTGCGCACGGCGTCTTCAGGCGCGCTGTTGTTCGAGTTGTAGAAGAAGCGCGGCATCCACGTCGTGGGCTTCACCGCCTTCGGATTCCGGATCCAGTTCTTCACCCACTCGGGCGAGAGCTTCGAGTCGATCTTCGTGAGGATCGGCCCGGGCTTCCGCATGTTGGTGTCGAAGCCCTTCGTCTTGTGGCACGCGTAGCAGCCCGCGCGCTCGAAGGTCGCGTACGCGATGTTCAGCGCGTCCGCTTTCGGCACGTAGACGTTCTGCCGGTGGCACTTCGCGCACGACGCCTCGGTCATCTTGACCGGCAGCATCGGATAGTCCCAGAGGTGCGGCTGCTCCCAGTGGTACTTCTTCTCCCACTCTTCCTTCTGCTTCTCGTTGCTGGGCATGTGCGCCGCGTCGCGGAAGGAGATCGACTGCCCCATGCCCTCGTGGCAGACGGTGCAGCCCACGCGATCGATCGGGTGCGTCGAACTGCCGCCAAGATACGTGTCGAGATCCGGGTGCGTCGTAAACGGCTGCGGGTACTTCTCGTAGCCCTTCTTGTCGATGGCGAGGTGGCACGTCTGGCAGCGGTCCATCTTCGGCACGCGGATGAAATTCACGTCGTCCATGACGTTGGGCAGGATGATCTGCTGCACCTTGATGGTCGGCGCCATGAAGTCCAGGAGCGGCGCGTTGCGGACGTAGTCCTTGAGGGCGCTGGGCGCGATGACGTCGAGGCGCTTCCGGAGCCGCGTCTGCTCCGTGTTCATCTCCTCAATCTGCTTCGCGACGGCCGTCGCCTCGCCCGTGTACTGGCCGAGCTGCTTGGTGATCTCGGCCTTCTCCGCGATCGCCTTCTCCTGCGCGAGGTTGAGATCGGCCAACTGCTTCTCTTCGGCCTTCGCCAGCTCCTCTTTCTTCTGCACGCCGGAGCCGCCGCTCGCGCGCGTCGCCTCGAAGTCGTAGCGATCCTGGTCGTAGGTCGCCTTCATGTAATTCACGTCGAGCGTGGCGCGGTAGATCTTCGTGTCGGCGTCCTTGGACTTCGCCGTGAGGTCGTCGACCTTCTGCTTGTTGGCGGCGATGTTCTTCTCGACAGCCTTCTGCTGCGCCTCGAGCTGCTGCAGCTTGTTGCGGTCGACCGCGCGCCCCGCTTGTTCGAGCTGGGCCCGCGTGACCTGCAACTCGAGCTGGTTGAAGCGCCGTTGCGTGTTCTTCCAGTCGCGGTCGTAGTCGTCCCAGACCATCCAGACGACCGACAGCAGCAGGAAGATACTGGACGCCGCGAAGACGACGTTCAGGTAATCGACGTTGTAGGCGTGCCCGACCGTCTTCTTTTCAGCCATGATCAGATATTGAAGAAGATTTCAGGAATGGCCACGATGTATTTCAGGTTGAAGATCCAGCGCGCCAGCATCTTGATGGGCAGCGACATCATCATCAGGAAGAGGAACGCGGTGACGTAGTAGCGCGGCGCGCCGAGCTTCTCGAAGTAACGCTTGAAGAGTCCTTTGGCGAGAATCACGGGCAGCGCGAGCACGTAGAACAAGACGAGAATGATTCCCGGCAATTCGCGCACGATCCACATCGACGGATAGCTGGTTCTCAGCGCGCGCACCCAGACGTACTCGGAGAGGTTGACGTTGGTCAGCGCGGCGAGCTTGTGGATGTCCCAGAACTCGAACGGCCCGAAGAAATTCCAGTTCGGCCCGCGCAGGAACGTGCCGAGCACAATCAGCGACGCCCAGAGCACGGCGAAACCAAACAGGAAGATGGTGATCTCGGCCTTGCGCTCGGTGAACGTGTAGTAGCCGTTGCCCTTCGGGTTCTTGTCGATGTACGGGATGCAGATCAGCCCGACGATGATCAGGCCCGGCAGGACGACGCCGGCCAGCCACGGATCGAAGTAGACGAGCATTTCCTGCAGGCCGAGGAAGTACCACGGCGCCTTCGACGGGTTCGGCGTGTTCGCCGGATTCGCCGGCTGCTCGAGCGGCGCCTTGAGCAAGATCGACCAGACGATCAGGACGACCGAACAGAGAATCAGCGAAATGAGCTCGGTGTAAACGAGATCCGGCCAGACCCAGACGCGATCCGATTCGGCCTTCTCGATCGGTCCGTTCCCCGCCGCGATGCGCCGGTCGTTCAGGACGCCTTCGCGAATCGAGTACCAGACGAAGAACAGCAGCAGGAAGATGAGGCCGACAATCGGCACGTTGTCCGGCTTGGTGACGATCAGGCGGAAGTTCGGATCGAAGGTGCCGAACGCGAAGAACACGCCGAGCAGCGCCAGCATCCCGTAGCCGACGGTGTTCGAGGCGACTGCCTCCCGCTTCCACACCGCGACCAGCAGCGCGCCCACCGCCAGCAGGAAGAAGAGGCGGGGATCGGCGACGGCGTTAAAGATTCCCTTGATGAAACCCACAGAGCCTCCGGAGTCTGCAATTAAGAATGAAGAATTCAGAATTAAGAATACGAACGCAATTCCTAATTCTTAATTCCTAATTCCCAATTCATAATTTCTACATCGGTCCGCTGATTCCGCCGTCCTTGCGCACGCGCCAGAAGTGCACGGCCATCAGCACCGCGATGCCGAGCGGCAGGCCGACGCAGTGCAGCACGTAGAAGCGCAGCAGCGCGCCTTCGCCCACGAACGTTCCGCCGAGCAGCGCGAACCGCGCATCGTCGGCGGCGTGGATGAGCGGGACGTCGCCCAGGCGCAGCAACTGCGCGCCCGGCCCTTCGTGGCCGAGGAACGGCGTCGCGCGCGCCATGTTCGAGCCGACCGTGATGGCCCAGATGGCCAGCTGATCCCACGGCAGGAGATAGCCGGTGAACGAGAGCAGCAGCGTCAACACGAGCATGATGACGCCCACCGACCAGTTGAACTCGCGCGGCGGCTTGTACGAGCCGGTCATGAAAACGCGGAACATGTGCAGCCACACCGTGATCACCATGGCGTGCGCGCCCCACCGGTGCATCTCGCGCATGATGCCGAGCGGCACGTGCTCGCGCAGCCCCACGATGTCCGTGTAGGCGTACTCGAGCGTCGGCCGGTAATAGAACATGAGGAGCAGGCCGGTGAGCGTCAGCGAGAGGAACAGGAAGAAGCTGAGGCCGCCCATGCACCACGTGTAACGCAGCTTGACGCCCGACTTCCGGATCCGCACCGGGTGCAGATGCAGGAAGATGTTCGACAGCATCACCAGCACGCGGTTGCGATCCGTGTTGGGCCGCTCGTGGCGGAACACGGACGTCCACACCTGCGTTTCGGTCAGCCAGTTCCAGAACTGAGTGGCCGGTCCTTCTTTTGGAGCAACAGTTTTTGTGTCAGCCATGGTAAGAAAACTGAAAACTTAGAACTGAAAAGAGAAAACTGAAGACCCGTTCGTGGTTTTCAGTTTTCAGTTTTAACTTCAAGCTTTCAAGAACGCCTCCGGATCCGTCCACTGTCCGAGCTCGTACTGGAACTTCCGCGATTTGTCGACGAGGATCTGGCCGTCGTCGGCAAGCACCACGCGCGCGCGCTCGAGCGGACGCGGCGCCGGGCCTTCGAAGTTGATGCCGGTCGTGCGGAATCCGCTGCCGTGGCACGGGCACTTGAACTTGTTCTCCGCCGACAGGTAGTTCGGCGTGCAGCCGAGGTGGGTGCAGACGGTGATGATCGCGTAGAAGCCGCTCGCGTGCGCCACCATGTCTTCCGGCGTGCGCACGAGCCAGATCGCGAACTTCTCTTTCCACCGCTCGTCGACGCCCATACCGTACTCGTTCGGGAAGCCCGCCTTGAATTGCTGCGGCGGCTCGTTGAGCACGTTCGGGAACATGAAGCGGCCGGTGGCCGCGAGCGCGGCGGCCGACGCGGCCGAGAACGCGCCCCACGCGAGGCCCATCCACGCGCGGCGCGTGAACAGCGGAGACGTGTCGTCGGCCTCGCGCGTCGACGCTGCGGCCGCGGCCGGCGCGGGCGCTTTGGCCGCCGCGCCGCCGGGCGACGCTGCCGAGGTCGTCTTGCCCGAGAGATCCGGAATCGGCGCCGCCGGCCTGGGCGGAGCGGCGGGCTTTGCGTGCGCTGCCGCCGGAGCGGCGGCTGGAGCTTCAGGTTTCGTTTCGTCAGCCATTGTGTTTCACCAACGCGAGCGTCAGTAAAGTTGCATCTTCTGCGCGCCGAGCACCTTCATGGCCTCGAGCGCCGCCTGTCTGACTTTAAGACTGCTGTCGCTTTCGCTCAGCCGTTCGACCGTGATTCGCAAGCCTTCGTCCTTCAGCACCGCCGCCGCGCGCAGACCGCTGATCATGACGTCGGCGATCGGATCCTGATCCTCGTCCTGCCGCACTTCGCGCTTCACCGTCTGCTCGACGTACGGGCGATCGAGCATCTGCTTCAGGACCGCGACGCCGTCATGACGACCGTGTCTCGCCAGCGCCACCGCGGCGTTCCATCGCACGTCGGCCGTTGAGTCCTGCAGCGCGGTCAGCAGCGTCGGCATCTGCACGTCGCCGGGCAGCGCGCCGAGCGCGTAGACGACCATCTTCCGAATCCCCGCGTCGTCCGACGCGAAGAGCGGCTGGATGCGCGGCACGACGGTCGCGTCGCCAGACGAGCCGAGCGCCCAGATCGCGGAGATGCGGGTCTCGGCGTCGGGCGCGCCTAAAGTTTTCGTTAAATCCTCGATCGCTTCGGCGGGCATCGGCGGATCGAGCCGTCCGATCGCCAGTGCGAGGTAGCGCCGCACGAGCGGGTCGTCGTTTTCCGCGCCTTCGAACGCCTTCACGAGCGCGGGCGCGAGCGTGCGATCGGCGCGCACTTTCGGATCCGACATCAGGCGCGACAACTCGTACGCCGCCGGCCAGCGGCGCGTCGATCCGCCCGTCCGAATCTCGGCGAGATAGTCCTGGGCGGTCCGCTCGTCGTTGAGCATCGAGCGGAATCCGACATACACGGTGACCGTGATTGCTACGACGGCCAACGGAATCAAAAAGAATTGAACGGCCAGGGCGGGCGCCGCAACGAGTGGGTTTCGAGTCGCGCTTTCGCGCTCGATCAGCTTGTCCATGTCATGGGAAGAAGACGAAGCGCCTCGGAGACGTCCGAAGCGTCCAAGTTTTACCACCTGAGTCGCTTGCGGTCAAGCGACGCGACCGGGGAACGTCACGGCCGGCGCCCGATTCCCGCCGTCCAGTTCAGGACCACGGTCAGCGGCTGCTGCGAGGCTCTCGTCTCGGAAACGACGGCGAGGAATCGTCCCGTCGACGAGACGTCAAACTGAGACCACGTCCGGCTCGGATTCACTTCGAACAGGGACACGGCGGTCCCGACGTGGAGCACCGGGCTCGTTTGAATCGGAACGGCCATGAGGTGCCCGTCGGCCGACAGGTAGAACAATTCCTTCCCGTCTCGACTCCAGCGGGCGGCGTATGCCCCGGTCGTCGAAATCCGAGTGTGCTCGCCCGTCGGCGGGAACGGCGAGACATACAGTTCCCAGCGTCCCGAGGCGTTCGAGGAAAACGAAAAGAAACGCCCGTCCCGTGAGAAACGGGCCTCCTCTTCTTCAAACTGCGAGCCGACCGCCGCGGCCGGCGGACGCGACCCATCGCGTGCGAACGACCAGATGTGATCGCCGTGCGCGTCTCGCTGCGCGTACAACAACGTGTTGCCATCCGGCGAGACGTCCAGCGGCGCCTGGAACGTGTTGTTCGCCGGCAGGACCGCTACGTCCTTCCCCGTCGTGAGGTCCTTGAGGAAGATTTCAGGCGGAGCGCCACGGTCGGCGTTGAAGAACAACGACCGGCCGTCGGGCATCCAGGGCCCGGCGCTTTCGCTGCTCGCGCCAAGCGTCAGCCTGGTTTCGACGCGACGTTCCAGATCCGTTTCCCAGACGTCGAATGCACCGCCGAGCAGACGATCAAACGCCACGCGCCGGTCGTCCGGGGAGATCCGCGGACCTTTGTACTGCCCCAGCCCGCTGATGGCGCCCTCGTCGCGGCCCGATCGATCGAACCACACCAGCCGCTGTTCGTTGTCGTGGGACTGATAGACCAACGTCCCGCTCAGCGACGTCGCGAACCGCGCCACGGTCGTCGTCAGGAAGTAGCCGACCGGGTCCGCGATCGAGAAGGGCGCGCCGACGAGCGCGCCACGGGCCAGGTCGAAGCGCTGGCCGACCAGCGTGCCCTCCCTGGCGAACACGAGGTAGCCGGGGTCGACATACTGAGCGCTCGATTGCAGCGGCATCACCTCGCGCGACGCCTTGCCCGGCTCGCTCAGCATCAAGTGGCCGCTGCCGTCACGGCGACGCTGCAGATAGAGAAAGCGCCGGCCGTCCGGCAGGAAGGACGGCCAGTTGAGCCGCGCTTCGTCGCGCCCCGCGTCGCGTTTCATGATCGCGGCGGGCACGCCTCCGCTCGCGGCGACCGTGTAGATCGCTTCGCCCTCAATCGACGAGAAGAGGATCTGCCCGTCGGCTCCCCATGTGCCGGCGAAGCCAATCCCCTGGCGCACATCGCAGATCGACACCGGTGAGCCGCCCGGCACGTCCATCCGCCGCAGCTTTGTGCCCGTGAAGAACGCGAGCGAGCGGCCATCCGGCGACCAGAACAGAGACGTCGCGCCATCCGTGCCAGCCACGGCCGTGGCTTCCAAGGCGGCCGAGGGACGGATCCACACCCGATTCGGCCCGGACGCTTCCCTGGCCGTGAAGGCGACTCGCGCTCCATCCGGCGACACCGAAAGGCCCGTGTTCTCGTAGTCCACGTAAAACGCGCCGCCCGGCGGTGGCGCCAGCGGGAATCGCACGGCCGATCCGATCGCCGCATTCGGCGACGGCGTGAGAAACGCGGCGACCGCGACCAGCGCCGCCGCGGCCGCGACACTCCACGGCACCCAGCGAGCCCACGCGCGCCGGCGGTCGGTCGTGACCGGCGCGGCGGTCCCCGCGCCGGCGTCCTGCCCCTCCGCGATCGTCTCCAACTGGAGCCGCACGTCATGCGCGGACTGCCAGCGCTGGTCGGGATCCTTCGCAAGGCAGCGGCCCGTCAGACGATCCAGCGATGACGGGCTCAGCGGCTGCGCCGAAGAGATCGGCGGCGGCTCCGCGTGCAGGATCGCGGACGCGACGCCCACGGTACTGTTCGCCGTGAACGCTCGTCGTCCCGTCGCCATCTCGTACAACACGGCGCCGAGCGCGAAGATGTCGCTCCGCGCGTCGGCCGCCTTGCCCTCGAGGTGCTCGGGCGACATGTACTGAATGGTCCCGGCGATGACGCCCTCACCGGTGAGCGGCGCCGCCGCGGTCGCCTCGCCCGTGACCGGTGATTCGGGAAACAGCGGCGTGAACGCCTTCGCGAGACCGAAGTCGAGCAGCTTCACGCCCGCCTTCGTCAGCATCACATTCGCCGGCTTCAGGTCACGATGCGCGATGCCTTGACGATGCGCGCAGTCCAGCGCCGCGGCGATCTGCGCCCCGTACCGCACAGTCTGCTCGATCGGCAGCGCGCCCCTCTTGAGACGCTCGGCCACCGTCTCGCCCTCGAGCAGTTCCATGACGAGAAAGTCCGCGCCGTCCTGCTCGCCGATGTCATACAGCGCGCAGATGTGCGGATGCGAGAGCTGGGAAATCGCGCGGGCTTCGCGCTCGAACCGCTGGTGCGTTTCCGGAGACGAGGACTGGTGCGAGGCGAGGACTTTGATCGCGACCGCGCGGTCGAGGCGCGTATCGCGGGCCTTGTAGACCTCGCCCATGCCACCGGCGCCGAGGGGGGCGAGGATTTCGTAGGGGCCGAGCCGGTTGCCCGGCGCCAGGGTCACTGCGGAGAGCTTAGTGCCTGCGCGCGGGCAACGCCATGAAATCCTGCGAGCGGGAGCGGCCTCTAACGCGCAGTCCCGACGGGTTGCGCGGTCGGCGCGTCGGCAGTGACGGGTTTCAGGAACGGCATCAGCTTGCGGAGGCGCACGCCGACCTGCTCGATGAGGTGGTTCCGATCCGCCTCGCGCTGCTTGTTGAACCAGGGACGGCCGGCTTCGTTCTCGGCGATCCAGTCCCTGGCGTACTTGCCGCTCTGGATGTCGGCGAGCATCTGCTTCATCGCGCGGCGCGTTTCAGCAGTCACGATCTTCGGCCCGCCCGTGTAGTCGCCGTGCTCGGCCGTGTCGCTGACCGAGTAGCGCATGTAGTTCAGCCCGCCCTGGTAGATGAGATCGACGATGAGCTTCAGCTCGTGCAGGCATTCGAAGTACGCAATCTCGGGCTGGTAGCCGGCTTCGACGAGCGTCTCGAATCCCGCCTTGATCAGCGCGCTCACGCCGCCGCAGAGCACGGCCTGCTCGCCGAACAAATCGGTCTCGGTCTCCTCGGCGAACGTCGTCTCGATCACGCCGGCGCGCGTCACGCCGATGCCCTTCGCGTACGACAGCGTCAGCGCGCGCGCCTTGCCGGTCGCGTCCTGATGGACCGCGAACAGCGCCGGCGTCCCCGCGCCCTCGACGTACAGCTCGCGGACCCGGTGTCCCGGCGATTTCGGCGCCACCATCGCGACGTCGAGGTCCTTGCGCGGCGTGATCGCGCCGAAGCGGATGTTGAACCCGTGGGCGAACATCAGCATGCTGCCCGGCTTCAGGTTCGGCTCGATGTCCTCGCGATAGATCTTCCCCTGCACGTGATCGGGAATCAGGATCATCACGACGTCGGCCCACTTCACGACGTCGGCGACCTCGCCGACCGTGAGGCCGGCCGCCTGCGCCTTGGCACGCGACCGGCTCGTCGCCGGCAGCCCGACGCGGACGTCCACGCCGCTGTCCTTCAAATTGAGCGCGTGCGCATGCCCCTGAGATCCGTACCCAATGATCGCGACCTTGCGCGCCTGAATCAGCGAGAGGTCCGCCGCATCGTCGTAATACATGGTCGCCATGAAGATTCCTTTTCCGCTCGGCTGAACGCCTCGCGCTCCATCCTTATTTATACCGACCCGTGACTCACATCGCCGCCCGACTCCGCCGCCACGGGCGCCGGCCGCGACGGCGGCGCCACCGACCTGCGCGCCGACGACGCGCCGCGCGCCATCGCGACGCGGCCCGTCCGGACCATCTCGACCACGCCGTAGGGACGAAGCACTTCGAGCAGACTGTCGATCTTGTCTTCCGTGCCCGTCGTCTCGATGACGAGCGACTCCGGGCTCACGTCGACAATGCGCGCGCGGTAGACGTCCACGAGCTGCATGACGTGCGTCCGCGCCTCGCCCGTCGCCGCTACCTTTATTAATGCAAGGTCCCTCGCGATCGACGCCGCGGCGGTGATGTTGTCGACGCGCCTGCACGGAACGAGTTTGTACAAGTGCGCTTCGAGCCGGCGCGCGCCGTACTCGTCGGTGTCGACGACCACCGTCATTCGCGAGACGCCGGGCGTCTCGGTGTGACCGACCGTCAGCGATTCGATGTTGAACGCGCGGCGCCGGAACAGCGAGGAGACGCGGTTCAGCACGCCCGGCTTGTTGTCGACGTAAACCGCGAAGGTGTGCAGCATAAAGCCCTCAGCTTTCAGTGGTCCGCGCTCAGTCGGCCGCGGTCTCGACGATCGGCGACGGCCGCCGGATCATCTTGTGAAGGTCCGCGCCGGCCGGGACCATCGGGTACACCGAGTCTTCCTGCTCGACCTGGAAATCGATCAACGCGGCGCGCTTCAGCCGGCGTGCGGCCTCGACGGCGTCGTTCACGTCCGCGCGGCGCGTGACGGTGGCGGCCGCGATGCCGAAGGCTTCGGCGAGCTTCGCGAAGTTCGGTCCGCTGATCGGCGTCGCCGCGTAGCGCTTGTCGTAGAAGAACTCCTGCCACTGCCGGACCATGCCGAGGTAGCCGTTGTTGATGATCGCGACGTTGATGTCCAGCTTCTCCTGCACGACCGTCGCGAGCTCGGCCATCGTCATCTGGAACCCGCCGTCGCCGACGACAACCCACACTTCCGACTCCGGGCACGCGATCTTGGCGCCGATCGCCGCCGGCAGCGCGAAGCCCATCGTGCCGAGACCGCCCGACGTGATCAGCGACCGCGACCGGTTGTGCTTGTAGTACTGCGCCTCCCACATCTGATGCTGGCCGACGTCGGTCACGACCAGCGCCTCGCCGTGCGTGAGGCGCCACAGATCGTTGATGACGTGCGCCGCGTACAGATGCCCGTCGTCGGGAAGATTCTGAATGTCGCGCACGGCCGAGTCGCCTTTGAGCGAATCGATCCGCGCCAGCCACGCCGCGCGCGTGCCAGGCGCGACGACGTGCGGCAGCCACTCGTCCACCGCGCTGCGCAGATCCTTCGCGATGGCGACGTCGACGCGCACGTTCTTGTTCAGCTCGGCGCGGTCGATGTCGACGTGAATCTTGCGGGCCTCGCGCGCGTACGTCGTGAGATTGCCGGTGACGCGATCGTCGAAGCGCATGCCCAGGGCGATCAGAAGGTCCGCCTCCTGAATGGCGTGGTTGACCCACGCCTCGCCGTGCATGCCCATCATGCCGAGGTTCAACGGGTGCGCCGCCGCGACGCCGCCGATGCCGAGGAGCGTCACCGCGATCGGAATCTGGCCGCGCTCTGCCAGCGCGACGATCTCGCGCTCCGCGCCCGAGAGCATCACGCCGTGGCCCGCGAGAATCAGCGGACGCTCGGCGGCGTTGATCAGCGCGATCGCGTCGCGGGCGTCGCCGTCGCCGGGCAGCGCCTCGTCGAGCGCTTCGCTCAGATTCGGCCGCGCGGCGTCCCAATCCACCTCGCAGCTGGCCTGCTGCGCGTCCTTCGTGATGTCGACCAGCACCGGTCCAGGACGTCCCGAGCGCGCGACGGCGAACGCTTCGAGCACGGCGGGCGCGACGTCCTCGGCGCTCGTCACCAGATAATTGTGTTTGGTAATCGGCAGCGTGATGCCGGTGATGTCGGTTTCCTGGAACGCATCGGATCCGATCAGCTTGCTGCCGACCTGACCGGTGATGCAGACGATGGGCGACGAGTCCATCATCGCGGTCGCGATCCCGGTGACCA
The DNA here is from genome assembly GCA_020073005.1 of Terriglobia bacterium. Classification (GTDB taxonomy): domain Bacteria; phylum Acidobacteriota; class Vicinamibacteria; order Vicinamibacterales; family CAVVIG01; genus SRVP-36. Next base: position 29,635 of record JAIQFX010000039.1, read on the forward strand.
TGTTCGTCGCGCCCGGGCCCGAGGTCGCGATCGCGACGCCGACCTTGCCGCTGGCGCGCGCGTAGCCGTCGGCCATGTGCGTCGCGCCCTGCTCGTGGCGCACGAGGACGTGGCGGATCGGGTAGCCGAGCATCGCGTCGTACGCGGGCAGAATCGCGCCGCCCGGATAGCCGAACACGTCGGTCACGCCCTCGCGGACCAGCGATTCCCAGAGAATCTGTGCTCCCGTGCGCTTCATAGACAACCTCGAGATTTCATCCCGTGACCGCTCCCATCGATGCCGACGAGACCATCCGCGCATATTTCGCCATCACGCCCGACGGATAGCGCGGCTGCGGCGCGTGCCACGCCGCGAGACGGTCCTTCAGTTCCTTGTCGGTCAATTCGATGTCGAGTGTTCGCGCGGCGACATCGATGACAACCGTGTCCCCGTTGCGAAGGGCGGCGATCGGTCCGCCCCGCGACGCTTCCGGCGCGATGTGCCCGACCATGAAGCCGCGCGTCGCGCCCGAGAAGCGGCCGTCGGTGATGAGCGCGACCGAATCGCCGAGGCCCGCGCCCACGATCGCGCCGGTGACGGCGAGCATCTCGCGCATCCCAGGTCCCCCGCTCGGCCCTTCGTAACGAATGACGACGACGTCGCCGGCCTTGATGGCCTGATGCTGCACGGCTTCGAACGCGGCTTCCTCGCTGTCGAACACGCGCGCCGGACCGCGATGCCGCACGCGCTCGGTGCCCGAGACCTTCATCACTGCGCCTTCTGGCGCGAGACTGCCCTTCAGAATCACGAGACCGCCGCTCTTCTTGATCGGCGCGTTGAGCGGCCGCACGACTTCCTGTCCCGGCGTCTCGACGGCCTGCGCGGCTTCGACTGCCAGCGATCGCCCGGTCACGGTGATCGCGGAACCGTCGACGGCGCCCGCCTCGACCAGTCGCTTCGCCACCAGCGCACTGCCGCCCGCCGCGTACAGATCCGTCGCCACGAAGCGGCCGGACGGTTTCAAATCGGCGAGCAGGGGCACGCGCGCGCTGATGCGATCGAAGTCCGCGAGCGACAGCTCGACGCCGGCTTCGTGCGCGATGGCAATCAAGTGCAGGACCGCGTTCGTCGATCCGCCGGTCGTCGCAACGGACGCGATCGCGTTCTCGATCGACTTGCGGGTGATGATGTCCCGCGGCCGCAGCCCGGCGCGGACGAGCGCCATCACGCGCTCGCCGGCAAGCCGCGCCACCGCGGCTTTCTTGGGATCGGTGGCCGGCACGCTGCCGCTCCCGAGCGCCGCGATCCCGAGGAACTCGCTCGCGATCGCCATCGTGTTCGCCGTGAACTGCCCGCCGCACGCGCCCGCGCCCGGGCACGCGTCGGCTTCCAGTTGACAGAGATCGGCGTCGCTCACGGTGCCGGCGGCGTTCGCGCCGACGGCTTCGAAGACTTCCTGAATCGTCACCTGGGTCCCATGCCAGTGTCCCGGCGCGATCGACCCGCCGTAGAGCACGAGACCCGGGACGTTGAGCCGCGCGAGCGCCATGACGCCGCCCGGGATCGTCTTGTCGCAGCCGACGAGCACGACGACGCCGTCGAAGCCGTTGCCGCGGGTCACCAGCTCGATCGAATCCGCGATCACCTCGCGGCTGACAAGCGACGCGCGCATGCCTTCGGTCCCCATCGTGATGCCGTCGGAGATCGACACGGTGTTGAACTCCATCGGCGTCCCGCCGGCCGCGCGGATGCCGTCCTTCACGTGCACCGCCAGATCGCGCAGGTGGTAGTTGCACGGACCGATCTCGATCCACGTGTTCGCCACGCCGATGAGGGGCTTCTTCAGGTCCGCGTCGGAGAAACCGACGGCCTTGAGCATCGCGCGCGCCGGCGCGCGGCTCGGTCCGGTCGTCAACGGATTCGATCGGTCGGTCACGACACCACCTCAAAGGGATCCGGCAGCCAGCCCTCGTGCGTCTTCCAGCTCGCGTAGGACCCGAGGGTCCGCAGCATCGGCGCGAACTCGGCCAGGTGCGCGAGCGCGCGCGTGCACCGCAGCTCGTCGCGCGCCGCGGCGAGGTCCACGTAGAAGAGGTACTCCCACGGCCGGCCCGGAATCGGCCGTGACTCGAGCTTGGTGAGGTCCACGCCGCGCAGCGCGAACACGCTCAGCGCCTTGAACAGCGACCCGGGCTCGTTCGGCAGCGTGAACACGATGCTCGTCTTGTCCGGCACGGCGTCCGGCAGCGACTGGCGGCCGATGAGCAGGAAGCGCGTGATGTTGTCGTCGAAATCCTGAATCGACGCGGCGAGCGACGTCAGGCCGAACACGTCGCCGGCGCGAGCGGACGCAATCGCGGCCGCGTCCTTCAGTCCCGCGTCCGCCACCATCTTGGCGCTGCCCGCGGTGTCGTAGGTCGCGATGATCTCGACGCCGGTCAGCGTGCGCAGGAAGCGCTCGCACTGCGCGAGGCCCTGCGGGTGCGAATACACGCGCTTGAGGCCGGCCATCGTCGCGCCCGGCAGCGCGAGCAGGTGATGCACGACCGGAAGCTCCACCTCGGCCACGATCGGCAGCTGGTGCTCGAGCAGCAGGTCGTAGTTGCGATGGATGCTCCCGCCGATCGAGTTCTCGATCGGCACGACGCCGTACGCGGCCTTGCCGGACTCGACCGCATCGAAGACTTCCTCGAAGCTGCGGCACGGAATGAGCTCCGCGTGATGGTCGACGCGGCGCGCCGCCGCCTCGCTGAACGCCCCGGGTTCGCCTTGATATGCGATCTTCATAAACAGAAGCTCTCAGCTTTCAGCTGTCAGCTCTCGGCGCTTGCGGCGCCTGTACGTCAAAAAGGCCATCACCCCGCAGATGATGGCCTCGGTTTCTCGTGTGTCGATGCCCTCACCCGCCGGCGCGCTGGCGCCGAATGACGACGAGGACGGGGACGGGCCTCAGCGACATGACCCGGACATTAGAGCGCCTGGGCGCCCTAGAAGTCAAATTGATAATCCTTACCGGATCATAACTTCTACTGCTGGACCACCACCGGCAGCTCGATGCAACTGGCCTGGCCGGCGGCGTGGTACACGCGCTGAGTCGCTTTCCGGAAGTCCTCCGGCCGCGCGAAGAAGATGTTGCGGACGAAGGTCTGCGGATTGCGGTCGTAGAGCGGGAACCAGCTCGACTGGATCTGCACCATCATCCGGTGCCCGGGCAGGAACGCGTGGTTCGCGTTCGGCAGCGCGAACCGGTACGGCAGCGGCGTGTTGGCCGCGATCGGCTTCGCGTCCGCGAACCCCTCGCGGTACCGCCCGCGGAAAATGTCAGCCGACACCATCAGCTGATAGCCGCCCATCTCCGGCTGCCCCGCCACCTCGTCCGGATAGACGTCAATCACCTTGACGACCCAGTCGGCGTCGGTGCCGCTCGTCGACGCGATGAGATTCACGATCGGCTGGCCGCTGATCTTCACGGGCGTCTCGAGCACGTCGGACGAAAACGCCAGCACGTCGGGACGCCCCGACGCTTCACGCTGATCGTCGACGAGCCAGCGCGCCCAATACGCGCCGCCGGCCGGCTGATTCGGCCGCACGCGATACGGCACCGGCTTCGCCGGGTCCGACACGTACTCCTCGTATGGCGATGCGGCGCTCGCGGCAGCGTCGAACGTCGCCTTCAGGCCCGCGCCCAGATACAGCGGCGTGGACTTGATAGCGCAGCCGCTCGCGCAACCGGCGGGCCACGCCGACAAGCGACGCCATGTGTTCGTGCCGGTCTCGTACGCCGTCACCGGCGCGACGTCCATCGCCGGCGCTTCATCCTTTAAGTAATGGTCGAGAAACGGACGCAGGATCGCCTGCCGGAAATACAGCGCCGTATCGCTTCCGAACTTCAGCGCGCCCAGCGTGCTGCCGTCGCCGATCTCCTGCCCGTGATGCCATGGCCCCAGCACGAGAAAGACCTTGTCGTGGGCGGTGTCCTTCGGCTCGATCGCCTTGTAGACCGCGGGCGCGCCGTAGATGTCCTCCTGATCCCAGAGGCTGTGCACGAGCATCACCGGGACCTGCAGCGGCAGCGCGGCGAGCAGCGTGTCCACCGCCTGCTCGCGCCAGAACGTGTCGTAGCCGGGATGCTCGATCAACTTTTGCCAGAAGCCCATCTGATCCAGCCCGCGACGCCGGCCCAGTTCGCCCGCCGTCCCGGCTTGCATGTACGTGTCGTAATCGTCGTGATGGAGCGTGAACCACCGCGCGTCGCCGTCGTTGGCGCGGGTCCCTTCCTGCTCGTAGATGTACGGCATCATCTGCTGGCGGAACGCGCCGTTGTGGAACCAGTCGTCGCCCATCCATCCGTCGACCATCGGGTTCATCGGGACGGAGACCTTCAGCGCGGGATGCGGGTTGACGAGCGCCATCAGCGGCAGAAATCCGTCGTACGAAATGCCGAGGATGCCGACCTTGCCGTTCGTCTCGCGGATGTTCTTCACCAGCCAGTCGATCGTGTCGTACGTGTCGGTCGCGTGATCGACCGGCGTCGGGTTCAGCGGGCCGCGCAGCGGGCGATTCATCACGTAATCACCTTCGGATCCGTACTTGCCGCGGATGTCCTGGACGACGCGGATGTAGCCGCCCTCGACAATGACGTCGACGGCGTTGTCGTAGCCCTGGAGGATCGGGCCGAGGTGCGCGCTCGGCGCGTGCGACGTGAGATCGGTCGCGTTGTACGGCGTCCGCGTCAGCAGGATCGGCGCCCGGCGCGCGCCTTTCGGGACGATGATGACGGTGTGCAGTTTGACGCCGTCGCGCATCGGGATCATCACGTCGCGCTTGACGTAGTCGAACTCGTCGGCCGGACGCGTCAGCCGCGCGGGCGTTTCGCTCGGCAACGCAGGGTACTGCTGCTGCGCGAGGATCGCCAGCGGCGCGCACAGCAGGGCGGCAGCGAGAGACGTCCTCAAATCCTCACACCCTCACATCCCTACAGCTTCGGCAGCGTGACCCCGCGCTGCGCCTGGTACTTGCCCTTCTTGTCCTTGTAGGACTTCGCGCAGGGCTCGTCGCTCTGGAAGAACAGGACCTGCGCGATGCCTTCGTTCGCGTAGATCTTGGCGGGCAGCGGCGTCGTGTTCGAGATCTCGATCGTGACGTGCCCTTCCCACTCCGGCTCGAACGGCGTCACGTTGACGATGATGCCGCATCGGGCGTAGGTGGACTTCCCCAGGCACACGGTCAGGACGTCGCGCGGGATCCGGAAGTACTCGACCGTGCTGGCCAGCGCGAACGAGTTGGGCGGGATGGTGCAGACGTCCGCCTTGATGTCCACGAACGACTTCGGATCGAAGTTCTTGGGATCGACGACCGTGTTGTAGACGTTGGTGAAGACCTTGAACTCGTCGCCGACGCGCACGTCGTAGCCGTACGACGAGACGCCGTAGGAGATGACGCCGGCGCGCACCTGATCGTCCACGAACGGATCGATCATCTGGTGCTCGAGCGCCATCCGCTTGATCCAGGTATCGGGCTTGATGGACATCGGTGTCGTTGCCGCCAGGGCTGCCAGGGCTGCGACCGCGTCAGCGGCGGAAGAGCGCAAGAATCAGCGTGAGAATGATACTCAAGAGGACCGAGGTCGTGAGCGGAAAGTAGAAGGAGAAGCTTCCCCGCCGGACGTAGAAGTCGCCGGGCAGCCGCCCGAGCGGCACGCCCAGCATCAGGAGCACGCCGAGCCCGGCGATGCCCAGGCCGACGAGAACCAGCGTCTTCCCCACTTAGATCAGGTCGATGCCCGCGAAGAAATAGCCGATCTCGTAGGCCGCCGTCTCCGGCGCGTCCGATCCGTGCGTGGCGTTGCGCTCGATGGACTGCGCGAACTCCTTGCGCAGCGTGCCGGCGTCGGCCTTGGCGGGATCGGTCGCGCCCATGAGCGTCCGCCACTTCTTGATGGCGTCAGGCGCTTCCAGCACCATTACGACCGCCGGGCCCGACGACATGAAGCTCGTCAGGCTCGCGAAGAACGGCCGCTCGCGGTGCACGGCGTAGAAGCCTTCGGCGTCCTTCTTCGAGAGATGCACGCGCCGCATGGCGCGGATGCCGAAGCCCGCGTCCTCGATGCGTTGAATGATCTTTCCCGCCAGCCGGCGCTCGACGGCGTCGGGTTTGATGATCGCGAGTGTGCGCTCCATGGAAACGATGCGGGGATTACCGCAATCCTTCCATGATTTCGTCGAGCGCTTCCTTGCCCGGCCGGACGCGATCGAGCGGCAGCGTGGCCAGCGGCTCGTCGACGAGGTTCAGCTGCGTCAGGAAGTCGTCGCGATCCGGCTCGATGTAGATGATGCCGGTGGCGAACTCGCCGCGGCGCGCCGTCTCCTGCAGCCGGCGCAGCGCGTTGATCTTGTCCGTCGCGTCGTAGCCCTCTTCGATCTTCTTCAGGTACAGCTTCGACCCGTCGTGCATCGTGACTTCCTGCGTCGAGCCGGGCTCGTAGTCGACCGCGATGTCCTCGAAGTACGGCACGAAGCTGACTTCCTCGAGCGGATTGTCGTGATCCTTCACGTACGCGTAGCTCTTCGTCGAGCCTTCGTGATCGTTGAAGGTGACGCACGGCGAGATGACATCGAGCATGACCGTCCCGCGGTGCGCGAGCGCCGCTTTGAGGAGCGAGAGCAGCTGCTTCTTGTCGCCGGAGAACGAACGGGCGACGAACGTCGCGCCGAGCTCGATCGCGAGCGCGCACGTGTCGATCGGCGGCAGGTCGTTGACCACCCCGGTCTTCAGCTTCGAGCCGAGATCCGCCGTCGGCGAGAACTGGCCTTTGGTCAGCCCGTAACAGCCGTTGTCTTCGATGATGTAGACGATCGGCAGATTGCGGCGCATCAGGTGCACGAACTGCCCGATGCCGATCGCGCCCGTGTCGCCGTCGCCGCTGATGCCGATCGCGATCAGCTTCTTGTTGGCCAGCATCGCGCCGGTGCCGACCGACGGCATCCGGCCGTGGACGGCGTTGAAGCCGTGCGACCCGCCGAGAAAGTACGCCGGGCTCTTGCTGGAGCAGCCGATGCCGGACAGCTTGATGACCTGCCGCGGATCGACGCCCATCTCGTAGAACGCGTCGATGATCCGTTCCGAAATTGCATTGTGGCCGCAGCCGGCGCAGAGCGTCGTCTTGCTGCCCTTGTAGGTCTGCGGTTCGAGGCCGATTCGATTCACTTTCACAGGAGTAGCCATTACTCTCCACCCGTCATGCCCGCGCCCTGGACGCGGCTCGTTTTCTTCGCCACTTCGAAGCCTTCCTGCGCCAGCACATCGTCGGTGATGCTGCGGGCGTCGATCGGAAGGCCGTTGTAATGCAGCACGCTGCGCAGCTTGGTCTGGCGCTCGGGCGAGAGCTCGAGCTTCATGAGCTGCCGCATCTGCGCGTCGCGGTTCTGCTCGATCACGTACACGTGCTCGTGCGCGTCGACGAACTTCACCAGGTCGTCGGTGAACGGATAGGCGCGCAGCCGGTAGTACGACGTCTCGACCTTCGTCTCCTCGCGCAGCTGATCGCGGCTCTCTTCGGTCGCGAAGTGCGAGGTGCCGAAGGCGATGAAACCAATCTTGGCTTTCGGATTGGTCTGCACGACAGGCCGCGGCACGTGCGTGCGCGCCGTCTCGAACTTCCGGTTCAGACGGTCCATGTTCTCGACGTAGTCGTCCGGCCGCTCGCTGTACTGCCCCTTCGCGTTGTGGCCCGATCCGCGCGCGAAGTACGCCGGCATGTGGTCGCCGGGAATCGTGCGGTACGGGATCCCGTCGCCGTCGACGTCGGTGTAGCGGCCCCACGACCCGAGCTCCTTCAGCTTCGCCTCGGTGAGCAGCTTCCCGCGGTTGATCGGGCCGGTCGGATACGTGAACGCGTCCGACATCCAGTTGTTCATGCCCAGATCGAGATCCATCATCACGAACACGGGCGTCTGGAAGTGCTCGGCGAGGTCGAAGGCCTGCATCGCCATCGTGTAGGCCTCTTCGACCGAGCTCGGAATCAGCATGATGTGCTTCGTGTCGCCGTGCGAGAGGAAGGCGGTCATCAGCAGATCGCCCTGCGCGGTGCGCGTCGGCAGCCCCGTCGACGGACCCACGCGCTGGACGTTGAAGATCACCGCGGGCGCCTCGGCGTAATACGCCAGGCCCGTGAACTCGGTCATCAGCGAGATGCCCGGGCCCGCCGTCGCGGTCATCGACCGCGCGCCGGCCCAGCTGGCGCCGATCACCATGCCGAGCGACGCGATCTCGTCCTCAGCCTGGACGATCGCGAACGTCGCCTTCCCTGTCGTCTTGTCGACGCGGTACTTCTTCATGTACGAGATGAGCGACTCGCACAGCGAAGACGACGGCGTGATCGGGTACCACGCGACGACGGTGACGCCAGCCATCATGCAGCCGATCGCCGCGGCGGCGTTGCCTTCGATCAGAATCTTGCCGGCCGTCTCGTTCATCGGCTCGATGAAGAACGGATCCTGCTTCGTGAAGGTGGCTTCGGCGTAGTCCCAGCCGGCCTTGAGCGCGCCGGCGTTGAGGACGACGGCCTTCGCCTTCTTGCCGAGCTGCTTCCCGAGCGCCTGCTCCATCAGCTTCATGTCGAGGCCGAGGATTTTCGCGAGCACGCCCGGATAGATCATGTTCTTCACGAGGCGGCGCAGCTTCGCGTCCGGGCAGACCGGCGCGACGAGCTTGTCGAACGGCACCGGATAGAACACGAGGTCGTTGCGCAGCGCGTTGAGCTTGAGCGGCTCGTCGTAGACGACGGCCGATCCGGGCTCCAGCGTGAGGACGTCTTCCTTCGCGGTTTCGGGGTTCATCGCGACGAGGAAGTCGACTTCCTTTTTGCGCGCGATGTAGTGCCGCTTGCTGGCGCGAATCGTGTACCACGTCGGCAGGCCGGCAATGTTCGACGGGAACATGTTCTTGCCGGAAACGGGCACGCCCATAAGAAGGATGGACCGCAGCAGCACCATGTTGGCGGTCTGGCTGCCGGATCCGTTGACGGTGGCGACCTGAATGCTGAAGTCGTTGACGACGCGCTGTCGGTGGGCTGTGGCTTGCTTCTCCTGAACGGCGAGATCGGTCGGTGACATTCTCAAGTCCTTATAGCGTATGAAGATAGGAGGATGTGCAACCTGACAAGTATATCACGCGGGGTGACGGACCGAGGAGAACCGGGCGGACTTACAGCAGATCTTTGATCGCGCGCCCCATGTCCGCCGGACTCTTGACGACCGTCACGCCCGCGGCCGTGAGCGCCGCCATCTTCTCGGCGGCCGTGCCTTTGCCGCCGGCGATGATCGCGCCCGCGTGACCCATGCGGCGGCCGGGCGGCGCGGTCTGGCCGGCGATAAAACCGACGACCGGCTTCTTGAAGTGCTTCTTGATCCAGGCGGCGGCTTCTTCCTCAGCCGTCCCGCCGATCTCGCCGATCATGATGACGGCGTCGGTATCAGGATCCGCCGCGAACAGCGTGAGCGCGTCGATGTGCGACGTGCCGATCAACGGATCTCCGCCGATCCCGATGCACGTCGTCTGGCCCATGCCCAGGACCGTCAGCTGGTGGATCGCTTCGTAGGTCAGCGTGCCGCTCTTCGACACGATCCCGATGCGGCCTTCTTTGCAGATGTTGCCGGGAATGATTCCAGCCTTGGCCTTCCCCGGCGAGATGAGGCCGGGACAGTTCGGTCCGACGAGCCGCGTCCCTGGCCGCTCCTTGAGGAACGTCATCGCGCGCATCATGTCGAACGTCGGAATCCCTTCGGTGATGCACACCACCAGCGCGATTCCCGCGTCGGCGGACTCCATCACCGCGTCCGCCGCGAACGCCGGCGGCACGAACACGACCGACGCGTTCGCGCCGGTCTGTTTCACGGCGTCGCGCACGGTGTCGAAGATCGGCCAGCCCTCGTGCGTCGTGCCGCCCTTGCCCGGCGTCACGCCGCCGACGACCGTCGTGCCATACGCAGCGGCCTGCTTCGCGTGAAACGTGCCCTCGCGGCCCGTGAGGCCTTGCACCAGTAAGCGCGTCTTCTTATCGATGAGAACAGACATTATCCCGCCAGCTGGACGACTTTCTTCGCGGCCTCGTCCATCGAGTCCGCCGTCGTGAAGTTCATTTTGCTTTCGCGCAGCAGCCGCTTCCCTTCGTCGACGTTCGTGCCTTCCATCCGAATCACGATCGGCACGGGCACGCCGAGCTCCTTGACGGCCGCGATGACGCCCTGCGCCAGCACGTCGCAGCGCAGGATGCCGCCGAAGATATTGATGAGGACGGCCTTCACCTTCTTGTCCGACATCAGGATCTTGAACGCGTTGCGAATCTGCTCGGCGTTCGCGCCGCCGCCGACGTCCAGGAAATTCGCCGGCTCGCCGCCCGCGAGCTTGATGATGTCCATCGTGGCCATCGCCAGGCCGGCGCCGTTGACCATGCAGCCGATGTTGCCGTCGAGGTGAATGTAGTTGAGCGAGAACTTCGACGCCTCGATCTCGAGCGGATCCTCCTCGCCGAGATCGCGCAGCTCCCTGATGTCCGCGTGGCGGTACAGCGCGTTGTCGTCGAAGTTCATCTTCGCGTCCAGCGCGAGCAGATCGCCGGCGCTGGTCACGATGAGCGGATTGATTTCGAGCAGCGACGCGTCGGTCGCCAGATACGCGTCGTAGAGCGCGCTGACGACCTTGACGAACTTGTTGACCTGCGTGCCGTCGAGGCCGATGCCGAACCCGAGCTGCCGCGCCTCGAACGGCACGATGCCGACGCCCGGATCGATGTAGACGCGCACGATCTTCTCGGGCGTCTTCGCCGCGACTTCCTCGATATCCATGCCGCCGGCCGCGCTCGCCATGATGACGGGCTTCCCGGCCGCGCGATCGAGCACGATGCTCAGATACAGCTCGCGCTGAATCGCAAGCCCTTCCTCGATCAGCACGCGGCCGACGACCCGCCCTTCCGGACCCGTTTGATGCGTGACCAGGGTCATCCCCAGCATCGCCTTCGTGAGCGCCGTCGCTTCGTCAGGCGACTTGGCGAGCTTCACGCCGCCGCCTTTTCCGCGTCCGCCCGCGTGAATCTGCGCCTTCACGACGACGACGGGCGTGCCGAGCTTGCGCGCGATGCCGGCGGCTTCCGAGGCGCTGAACGTGACCTCGCCGCGGGGCACGGGCACGCCGTGCCGGGCAAGGATGGCTTTGGCTTGGTACTCGTGGATTTTCATGTCGGCAGGAAAGTCCTGATGCTAACTTGCGTGTGCTCGTGACGCAACAGTAAACTGCCCCCAATGGCATCACGATCAGGCGTCTTCAGTTCCTCCGTCGGGACGAAGATCGTCATCGGGATCACCGGCTTCGCACTTTTCCTGTATCTCCTCATCCACATCGCCGGCAACCTGATGGTGTTCTTCGGGCCCGCGTTCTTCAACCGCTACGCGTACGTCCTCGAGAGCAACCCGCTGCTTCCGCTCGTCGAGCTCGGCCTTCTCGCCGTGTTCCTGATTCACGTGTACAAGACGCTGCGGATGTTCCTCAGCAACCAGGACGCGCGGCCGAAGGCGTACGCAGTGAAGCGACCGGCGGGCAACCCGAGCCGCAAGACGTTCGCATCGTCGACGATGATCGTCTCGGGGCTCTGGCTGCTGGTGTTCATCGTCATTCACGTGAAAGCGTTCAGGTACGGCACCGAGTACGAGTGGCCGGCGGGCGGACGCGACCTCTACCGGCAGGAGATGGAGAATCTCTCCAACCCGCTGATGGTCGCGTTCTACATCCTGTCGATGACCGTCGTCGGGTCGCATCTGTTCCACGGTATCGCGAGCGCCGTGCAGTCGCTCGGCCTGAATCATCCGAAGTGGACGCCGCGCGTGCTGCTGGCTGGAAAGATCGTCGCGGCGCTCATCGCCGTGGGCTTCATGATCATCGCCGCGTGGGTGTACATGAACCAGCCGGGCACGGGGAGGGTTCACGTATGACACTCGACGCGAAGATCCCCGGCGGCGCGATCGTCGAAAAGTGGGACCGGCACAAGTTCGAGATGAAGCTGGTCAACCCGGCGAACAAGCGGAAGTACACGATCATCGTGGTCGGCACCGGCCTCGCCGGCGCGTCGGCGGCCGCCTCGCTCGGCGAGCTCGGCTACAACGTGCTGAACGTCTGCATCCACGATTCTCCCCGCCGCGCGCACAGCATCGCCGCGCAGGGCGGCATCAACGCCGCGAAGAACTATCAGAATGACGGCGACAGCGCGTACCGCCTGTTCTACGACACCGTCAAGGGCGGCGACTACCGATCCCGCGAAGCCAACGTCTACCGGCTGGCGCAGCTGAGCGTGAACATCATCGACCAGTGCGTCGCGCAGGGCGTGCCGTTCGCGCGCGAGTACGGCGGCCTGCTCGACAACCGGTCCTTCGGCGGCGCGCAGGTGTCGCGCACGTTCTACGCGCGCGGGCAGACGGGCCAGCAGCTGCTGCTCGGCGCCTACCAGTCGCTGATGCGGCAGGTGCACGCGAAGACCGTGACGATGTTCACGCGGCGCGAGATGCTGGATCTCGTGATCGTCGACGGAAAGGCGCGCGGCATCGTCGCGCGGAATCTTACGACGGGCGAAATCGAGCGGTACGCCGGCGACGCCGTGATCCTCGCGACCGGCGGCTACGGCACGTGCTACTACCTCTCGACCAACGCGGTGAACTCGAACGTGACGGCGGCGTGGCGCGCGCACAAGCGCGGCGCGCTGTTCGCCAATCCGTGCTTCACGCAAATCCATCCGACGTGCATTCCGGTCAGCGGCGACCATCAGTCGAAGCTCACGCTGATGAGCGAGAGCCTGCGCAACGACGGCCGCGTCTGGGTGCCGAAGCAGAAGGGCGACACGCGCCGGCCCGAACAGATTCCCGAGGCCGAGCGCGACTACTATCTCGAGCGCAAGTACCCGAGCTTCGGGAACCTGGTGCCGCGCGACGTGGCGTCGCGCAACGCCAAGCAGGTCTGTGACGACGGCCAGGGCGTCGGCGACAGCGGGCTCGCGGTCTACCTGGATTTCAAAGACGCGATCAACCGGCTCGGCGTCGACGTCATCCGCGAGAAGTACGGCAACCTCTTCCAGATGTACCACAAGATCACGGACGAGGACGCGTACACGGTCCCGATGCGCATCTACCCCGCCATGCACTACGCGATGGGCGGCCTGTGGGTGGACTACAACCTGATGAGCACCGTGCCGGGCCTGCACGTGCTCGGCGAAGCGAACTTCTCCGATCACGGCGCCAATCGCCTGGGCGCCAGCGCCCTCATGCAGGGGCTGGCCGACGGCTACTTCGTCATCCCGTACACGATCGGGCACTATCTCGCGAGCGCGCCGCTGCCGAAGGTCACGACCGACCACGCCGCGTTCAAGGAAGCGGCGGACAACGTGCAGGGACGGATCACGAAGCTGCTCTCCGTCAAAGGCAGCCGCGGCATTCGTGAGATCCACCGCGAGCTGGGGCGGATCATGTGGGACGACGTCGGGATGGCGCGCACGGAGGCGAGCCTCTCGCGCGCGCTGCAGGCGATCCCCAAGCTGCGCGACGAGTTCTGGCAGAGCGTGTCGGTGCCTGGCACGCCCGACAATCTCAACCAGAGCCTCGAGTACGCCGGTCGCGTCGCCGACTATCTGGAATTCGCGGAGCTGCTCGCCCTCGACGCCCTCGAGCGGCGCGAGTCGTGCGGCGGCCACTTCCGCGAGGAGAGCCAGACGCCCGAAGGCGAAGCCCTCCGCGACGATGCGAATTTCACGTACGTCGCGGCGTGGGAGTTCACGGGCGTCGGCAGGAAGCCCGAGGTCCATAAAGAGCCTCTGACCTTCGAGGAAGTGCATCCCACGCAGCGGAGCTACAAATGACGGGGACTGGTGGCTGGTGGCTGGTGGCTGGAAAGGCCGGTCAGGCGCTGCGAAAGGTCGCATGAGACTCACACTGAAAATCTGGCGTCAGGCCGGGCCCACAGTGGCCGGCCGCCTGGTCGAATACATCGAGGATCACGTCTCGCCGGACATGTCGTTCCTCGAAATGCTCGACGTCGTCAACGAGGGCCTCATCAAGAAGGGCGAGGACGCGATCGCGTTCGACTCCGACTGCCGCGAAGGCATCTGCGGCATGTGCAGCCTCGTCGTCAACGGCGTGCCGCACGGGCCCGATCGCGGGACGACGGTCTGTCAGCTCCACATGCGGCGGTTCAAGGACGGCGACACGATCACGATCGAGCCGTGGCGGGCCGCGGCGTTCCCGGTCGTGAAGGATCTCGTCGTCGATCGCGGCGCGTTCGACCGGATCATCGCCGCGGGCGGCTACGTGTCGTTCAACTGCGGCGGCGCGCCCGACGGCAACGCCATTCCGATTCCCAAGGACATCGCCGACGTCGCCATGGACTCGGCCGCCTGCATCGGCTGCGGCGCGTGCGTCGCGGCCTGCAAGAACGCGTCGGCGCACCTCTTCATGAGCGCGAAGATCTCGCAGCTCGCGCTGCTGCCGCAGGGGCAGCCGGAACGCTACCGGCGCGTGACGGCGATGGTCGCGCAGGCGGACGCCGAAGGGTTCGGAAGCTGCTCGAACGAAGGCGAGTGCGAGGCCGTGTGCCCGAAGGAGATCCCGATCTCCAACATCGCGCGCATGACTCGCGAGTACGTCAAGGCGGCGCTGACAGCGTCGAAATAGACGGCCGCGCCGCCGCTCGCCTGAAAGGCTCGCGCTACGGAAGCCAGCCGGCGGTGGCGTAGAGCCGGAAGTCGGTCACCAGATCGAGCGCACCGCCGTTCCGCGTGGCGTCGGCCTCGGCGCTCCGCAGGCGCTCGACGCCCGCGCTGAATTCTTCGTCGGTGAGCACCGTCAACTGCGACGTGTAGGCGCGGTCCACCATACCGGCCGCGAACGCCTCACGTACCGGCATCAGCGCCTCCACGCGGTCGGCCTCGGACGATTCCGCCCAGGCGAATCCCGCGCGCGACAGTTCGCCGCGCAGCGTCCGGACGGCCGCGAACCGCGCGCGATCGATCTCGCGCGTTTCCGGAAAGTAGTCGTAGACCCACCACTCGTCGCGCTCGGCGTGCGGATCCTTGCCGATGGTGAGCAGTCCCCCGCCCGGGCGCAGAACGCGGCGCGCTTCGGCGAAGAACCGCTGGCGATCGGCGAAATGGTGCAGCGCGTTGACGCAGAAGACGCGGTCGAACGACGCGTCGCGCCATGGGAGCATCTCGGCGCGGGCGCGGACGAGCCGCGCGCGCGGCACGGCGACACGAGCCCGCGACAGCATGCCAAAGGAAGGCTCGACGCCCGCGACGAACGGCGACAGGCCGATCACGGCGCCGAGCCAATGGCCGGTCCCGCAGCCGACTTCCAGAATCGCCGCAGGTCGTCCGGCGCCGATGAAGTCGAGCAGCGTTGCCCGGACGCCGCTATAGCTATGGAGCGTGTACCGCCGATCGTAGCCGTCGGCGAAGCGGTCGTAGTCGACGACCCGACCGCTCACGCGTTCTTGGCCTCGATCCCCAGGATCTCGCTCGCGGCCTTCGCGTCGTCGGTGTTCACGACAATGGCGACGCCACGGCCTTCCCACAGGCCCGGCTGAAGACCGCCGGCATCATCGCCGAGCACCATCGACTCGATTCCCGCGGCGTCCAGAGCACTCTTGGCCATATCGGCCTGGGGCCGGCTCATGAACGTGTGGACGACGACGAGATCGTGATGCTTCATGACGCCCTTTCAGCGATCCGGCCTCACACCTTGATGACGCCGACCAGCTCCTTGACCGCCGCCGCCGACTTCTTGAACGCGGCGTCCTCATCCGGCGTGAGCTTGATCTCGATGATCTTCTCGACGCCGCGCGCGCCGAGCTTGCACGGCACGCCGACGAACAGATCGCGCACGCCGTACTCGCCTTGCAGGAACACGGAGCACGGGACGATCTTCTTCTTGTCGAGCAGGATCGTCTCGACCATATCGACGACCGACGCGCCCGGTGCGTACCACGCGCTGGTCCCGACCAGCTTCGTGATCTCCGCGCCGCCGTTCGCCGTCCGATCGACGATGCGAGCGATCGTCTCTTTATCCATCAGATCCGTAATCGGGATGCCCGCGACCGTCGAGTAGCGCGGCAGCGGGACCATCGTATCGCCGTGGCCGCCGAGGACGAACGCGTGCACGTTGTCGACCGAGACGTTCAGTTCCTTCGCGATGAACGCGCGCATGCGGGCCGAGTCGAGGACGCCGGCCATGCCGATGACGCGCTCGCGCGGAAACTTGGCCAGCTTGTAGACGGCTTGCGCCATCGCGTCGAGCGGATTCGACACCACGATGATGATGCAGTTGGGCGAGTGCTTCACGACCTGCGCGGTCACCTGCTCCATGATCTTGAAGTTCACGTTCAGCAGGTCGTCGCGGCTCATGCCCGGCTTGCGCGGCATCCCCGACGTGATCACGACGATGTCCGAGTTGGCGCTCTCCGCGTAATCGCCGGTGCCCAGCACGCGGGCATCCGATCCCCACACCGGGCACGCTTCCAGCATGTCGAGCGCCACGCCGGCGGCTTTCTGATCGGCGATGTCGATCACCACGACGTCGGCCAGCTGCTTGTCCGCGACGCCGCGAGCCACGGTGGCGCCGACGTTGCCCGCGCCGCCGACGACGGTTACCTTTCTATTCATGTCGACTCCTGAAGAAATCAACCACGGAGGACACGGAGCTCACGGACGAGAAGACCATCTGGCCTTACCTCCGTGTCCTCTGTGTCCTCCGTGGTTAGCGTTTTCTACATGTTCTTGATGATGGCATCCGCGAATTCCGAGGTCTTGAGTTCTTTGGCGCCCTGCATCTGCCGCGCGAGGTCGTACGTGACCTTCTTCTGCGCGATCGTCTTCTCGAGGCCCTTCTCGATTAAAATGGCCGCCTCGTTCCAGCCCATGTAATTCAGCATCATCACGCCGGACAGGATCACCGACGCGGGATTGATGACGTCCTTCCCCGCATACTTCGGCGCCGTGCCATGCGTCGCCTCGAAAATGGCGATGTCGTCGCCCACGTTGGCGCCGGGCGCCATGCCCAATCCGCCGACCTGCGCCGCGCACGCGTCGGACAGGTAGTCGCCGTTCAGGTTCGGCGTCGCGAAGACGTCGTACTCGGCCGTCCGCGTCAGGATCTGCTGGAAGACGCTGTCCGCGATCCGGTCGTTGATCAACAGCTTGCCCTCGCGCGACGCGCCCTGACTGACCTCGTCCTCGGTCACGATCTGATCTCGGAATTCGGCCTTGGCCAGCTCGTAGCCCCAGTCGCGGAAGGCGCCTTCCGTGAACTTCATGATGTTGCCCTTGTGCACGATCGTGAGGACCTTGCGGTTGTTGGCCAGCGCGTACTGAATCGCCATCCGGACCAGCCGCTTCGTGCAGGTTTCGGAAATCGGCTTGATGCCAATCCCGGAGTCGGGCGCGATCCGCTTCCCCATCTCTTTCGAGAGGAATTCGATCACGCGCTCCGCCTGCGGCGTGCCCTTCGCCCACTCTATCCCCGCGTACACGTCTTCGGTGTTCTCGCGGAAGATGACGACGTTCATGCGCTCGGGGTGCGTGACCGGCGCCGGCGTGCCCTCGAAGTATCGAACCGGACGAATGCACGAGTACAGGTCCAGTACCTGACGCAGCGTAACGTTGAGACTCCGGATGCCGCCGCCGACCGGCGTCGTCAGGGGCCCTTTTATGGCGACCTTATAGGCTTTCACCGCTTCGAGCGTGTCGTTCGGCAGCCATTCGCCGGTGAGGTTCTTGGCTTTCTCACCCGCGAGAATCTCGAACCACACGATGCGGCGCTTGCCGCCGAACGCCTTCTGAACCGCCGCGTCGAACACGCGGACGCTGGCGCGCCAGATGTCGGGCCCGGTGCCGTCGCCTTCGATGAACGGAACAATCGGATGATCAGGAACGACGAGTTGCCCGTTCTTGCGCGAGATGGGTGTGCCGTCCGTTGGAGGTTTGAGCGAAGTGAAATTCGGCATAGGTTTTTAGGTCAGGTCACCTGTCGCTGAAAAAAGATTTCCGCGAACGTTGTGGAAAACTCTGTGGAAAACGACTCGTGTTTACACCGATGTGCCGCGGTCTTCCGAATGTTTTAGCGGATTGCACCACAGTAGGGCGAGTCAACACCACCGGTTCTCCGCGGCAACCAAAACCTCCGGATTATACTGTAGGCATTTGAAAATCGTCGTCGCCGATAACCTGCCAGCGTCCGCGCTGGAAATTCTCAAAGCCGAAAGCGGTTGGATCGTGGACGCGCGCTCCGGGCGCCAGCCCGCCGCGCTCGCCGCCGATCTCGCGGACGCGGACGCGCTCCTCGTTCGCAGCGCCACGAAAGTGGACAGCCGCCTTCTCGAAGCCGCGCCGTCGCTCCGCATCGTCGCGCGCGCCGGCACCGGCGTCGACAACGTCGACGTCACGGCGGCCAGCGCCCGCGGCATCCTGGTCGTGAACGCGCCGGGCGCCAACAGCATCAGCGTCGCCGAGCATGCCTGCGCGCTCATGCTGGCGCTCGCACGATCGGTACCGGCCGCGGATCGGGCCATGAAAGACGGAAAATGGGAGAAGCGCCGGTTTCTCGGCACCGAAGTCCGGGGAAAGACGCTCGGCATCGCCGGTCTCGGACGCATCGGCCAGGAGGTCGCGCAGCGCGCCCGAGCGTTCGGGATGCGGGTCGTGGCCCACGATCCCTACATTTCTAAAGAAGTCGCAGCCGGCCTCGGCGCCGAGCTGATGTCGCTGGACGAGCTCTGCGCGACGGCGGACTACATCACGCTGCATCTGCCGGCCACGGCCGAGACGCGCCATGTCTTCAACGACGACCGCTTTTCGCGCTGCAAGCCCGGCATGCGCCTCATCAACACGGCCCGGGGCGAACTGATCGACGGCGCCGCGCTCCAGCGCGCGATTGCGTCAGGCATCGTCGCGGGAGCGGCGCTCGACGTCTTTGAAAAAGAACCACCGACGGATTGGTCGCTCGCCCAACTGCCGCAGGTGATCGCGACGCCGCATATCGCCGCGTCCACTGAAGAGGCGCAAGAGCTGGTCGGCATCGAAACCGCCGCCACCGTCCGCGACTTTCTGCGCGACGGCATCGTCCGCAACGCCGTCAACTTCCCCGCCGTGCATCCCGACGAACTCCAGCGCCTCCAGCCCTGGATCAAGTTATCGGATCAGCTCGGCGCGCTGGTCTCGCAGATGGGCACTGGCGGCATCGAAGCGCTCGGCGTCCGCTACTACGGGGCACTCGTCGAAAGCCGTGGCGTCGAGGTCATCGCCGCGAGCGCCGCGGCCGGCGTTCTTCGGCCGATCCTCTCGAGCGGCGTGTCCATCGTGAACGCCCGCGCGGCGGCTCGCGACCGCGGCATCGACATCGTCGAGACGCGGAGCTCCCGGCCGCGGCACTTCACGAGCCTGGTCTCGATCAAGCTGCAAACCGATACCGGCGAGCGCTGGGTGGAAGGCACGGTCTTCGAACCCAACAGTCCGCGGCTCGTCTCGGTGCTCGGCGTCGCCGTCGAGGCGCCGCTCGGCGGGACGATGCTCATCATCGCGAACGACGATCAGCCGGGCGTGATTGGCGAGGTGGGCACGATCCTTGGACGTCACCGCGTGAACATCGCGAACTTCGCGCTGGGACGCAGCGATCGGGGCGCGATCGGCGTCGTCAACGTCGACGAGGACGCGGGCGCGCCGCGCGCGCTCGATACCGCGGTCGTGGAACTGCGTCGGGTGCCGGCGATCAAGAACGCGTGGGTCGTCAGGCTGACGTAGACAGCTTCTCGCTCGCCTGAAAGGCTCGCGCTACAACCCCAGTCTCGCGCTACGGTCTCGTGGGCTTCACGCAAATGCGAAGCGCGCCGGGGTGCACGCGGACCCGAAGCCTGTTCCCTCCCGACACCGGTTCCCCATCCACGTGAAACGTCATCGGCTGGTCGGCCTCGATGACGACGTTGCGCACGCGGCGAATGGAGCATCCAGGCACGCGGGCCACGGTGCCGTTGAACAGGCGCGGCAGCTGCATGAGCGTCGCCAGCCGTGAGCGCTCCTCGACGACGACGAGGTCCAGCTGCCCGTCGTCCACGAGGGCGCCGGGCGCGATCCGGGCGCCGTTCCCGAACTGCGCCGAGTTGGCGATCGTGACAATCACCGCGCGCGTTTCCTTCATCACGCCGTCATCGGCGGAGATTCGGTACCGACCCGCCTCGTATCCGAACACCGCGCCCGCCGAGATGGCCGTGTAGCCCAGCAATCCGCGGCGCCGGTTTCCTGGCGCGTTGAACTGCGCGGCCACGTACGCGTCGAACCCGACGCCCGCGAGGTTGACGAAGAGACGCCCTTCGATTTCGCCCGCGTCCAGCGGCTGCGGCTCCGCGCGCAGGGCGTCGGCTATCGCGCGTTGCGGATGCGGGTCGATGCCCAGCTCGCGCGCCAGACCATTGCCCGAGCCAGCCGGCACGATGCCGAGCGGCACGTCGCCGAAGGCGAGCGCCGACGCCACTTCATTGATCGTCCCGTCGCCGCCCCACGCCATCACGAGACGCGCGCCCCGCGCGGCTGCAGCCTTCGCGAGCTCGCGCGCGTGACCCGCGCGCTCGGTCACGAACACTTCCGCCGGATCGCCGTGCGTGTCGACGATCGAGAGCGCAAGCTGCGCCCGCGCGCGCGCCGCGTCCGGATGCGCCCCGCCCGAGATAGGGTTGATGATGATTGCGACTGGCAAGGAAGAGAGCGTCGGCCGCGTTACTTCAGCACAAGGCGCAGCGGCGCGCCGCCGTTGACATCGGCCAGCTCGACGGCGCCGGCGGATATTTTCGTCACGCGATACCGCGCGGTGACGGCCTCGCCTTCCTTGACGAGATACAGCTGCGTCGGGCTCGAAATGATCGCCGTGCGCACGACGGTGCCGTCGGGACCGGGATCTTCGGCGAAACCAGACAGCTTGAATCCAGACTCGGGTGTTACGGCGGCGGGCGGAGCCGGGAAGAACAAGCCGGACTTCGGCGCGGGCGCGACGGGCGCGGGTCGAGCGGCTTCGGATCGGAACGAGAAAAGGTTGCGAGCGGGCGTGCGCGGCGTCGCGGTCGGCCGCAGACGCTCGTGCAGCCGCGAGATTTCATCGGCCAGCTCGGCGCCGCGCACGTCGATCGGCGCCTTTCGCGCGACCGGCGCGGGCGCGATCTCGCGATTCGATGTCGCGGCGTTCGCCAGCCACGCCGCGAGCGCGCCTCCGACGACCACGATCGTCGCCGTCCGCTTGAAACTCATTGGTGCTGCTCCGGATCGTAGCACGGTCGCTCGGCGGGTATGCTATTATTCGCCGTGCACCCTGCATCGACTGATTCAAGAGTCGATTCGGTTTCTCCCCTCAAGATTGTCGCCGTCATTCCCGCTCGATACGCCTCGACACGCTTCCCCGGCAAGCCGCTCGCGGATCTCGACGGCCGTCCGATGATCGAGCACGTGTACCGGCGCGCCGCCGCGTCCGCCGCGGTGTCGCAGGTCATCGTCGCGACCGACGATTCCCGCATCGCCACGCGCGTCCGCGCGTTCGGCGGCACGGTGCAGATGACCAGGTCCACGCACGAAACCGGCACCGACCGGCTCGCCGAGGTGGCGGCGGCGCTCGACTGCGACGTCGTCGTCAACGTGCAGGGCGACGAGCCGCTCATCGATCCGCGCGCCATCGACGAGCTCGTCGCGCCGTTCGCGGCCGATCCGTCGGTGCAGATGACGACGCTGTACCGCCGCATCCGCGACGCCGCCGATCTCACGAATCCAAACGTCGCCAAAATCGTCCTCGATCGAGGCGGCTTCGCGCTGTACTTTTCGCGGGCGCCCATCCCCCACATCCGCGACCCCAGGGGCGGGTGGCCGCCTCTCTACAGACATATCGGTCTGTACGGCTATCGCCGCAGCGTCCTGATGGTGCTGGCCGCCCTCGAGCCGACGCCGCTCGAACGGGCCGAATCGCTCGAGCAACTGCGTGCACTCGAGCACGGCATCCGCATCAAGGCCGTCGAGACCGTGCACGACTCCTTTGAAGTCAACACGCCGGAAGATCTTGAACAAGTGCGCCGCCTGCTGGCGGTGACGACGTCGAGCTGAGGACACACATGGACGGACGGTCTCCGAAATACATCTTCATCACGGGCGGCGTCGTATCGTCGCTGGGCAAAGGGCTGGCGGCCGCTTCCATCGGCGCGCTGCTGGAAGGCCACGGCTACACCGTGACCATGCAGAAGTTCGATCCGTACATCAATGTCGATCCCGGCACGATGAGCCCGTATCAGCACGGCGAGGTCTACGTCACCGACGACGGCGCCGAGACGGACCTCGACCTGGGACATTACGAGCGATTCACCAACACCGTCACGACGAAGAATTCGAACTGGACGACGGGCAAGATCTACCAGAGCGTCATCCAGAAAGAGCGCCGCGGCGATTACCTGGGCCGCACGGTGCAGGTCATTCCGCACATCACCAACGAAATCAAGGATGCGATCCGCGCCGTCTCGAAGGGCGTCGACGTCGTGCTCGTGGAGATCGGCGGAACGGTCGGCGACATCGAGAGCCTGCCGTTTCTCGAAGCGATCCGCCAGTTCCGCCAGGACGTCGGGCGCGACAACACGCTCTACGTGCACCTGACGCTCGTGCCCTACATCGGCGCCGCGGGCGAGCTGAAGACGAAGCCCACGCAGCACAGCGTCCGCGATCTGCGATCGATCGGCATTCAGCCGGACATCCTGCTCTGCCGGACGGATCGCTACCTCGACTCCGACATCAAGCGGAAGATCGCGCTCTTCTGCGACGTCGACGAGGAAGCCGTCATCACGGCGAAGGACGTCTCGACGATTTATGAAGTGCCGGTCGTGCTGGCCGCCGAAGGGCTGGACCGGATCGTCCTCCGCCGCCTGCATCTGCCGCAGACCGAGCGGCGCATGCAGCAGTGGGAGGATCTCGTCAACCGCATCAAGAATCCCGTCGACGACCTGACGATCCACGTCGTCGGCAAGTACGTCGGCTACGAGGATTCGTACAAGAGCCTCAACGAAGCGCTCTACCACGGCGGATTCCAGCAGCAGTTGAAGGTCAACATCAAGTGGATCGAAGCCGAGGCGCTCGAGGAACCGAGCGGCCTCTCGCTGCTCGACGATGCGGATGGGATTCTCGTGCCGGGCGGCTTCGGCAATCGCGGCACGCGCGGCATGATGCGCGCGGCGCAGGTGGCGCGCGAGCGCCGCATCCCGTACTTCGGCATCTGCTACGGCTTCCAGTGGGCGACGGTCGAGTACGCGCGCAACGTCGCCGGCCTGGCCGACGCCGATTCGACGGAATGCAACCCGGACGCGTCCGCCAAAGTGATCTACAAGCTGCGCGATCTGCTGGGCGTCGACGATCTGGGCGGCACGATGCGGCTCGGCACGTACGCGTGCGAGCTCACGCCCGGATCACTCGCCCAGCGCGTGTACGGCACGAACCTGATCAACGAGCGCCATCGTCATCGCTACGAGTTCAACTGCCTCTACGAGAAAACGCTCACCGAACACGGCCTGCGCATCTCCGGACGCTCGCCCGACGGCAAGTTCGTCGAGATCGCGGAGCTGCCGGGACATCCGTGGTATCTCGCCGTGCAGTTCCACCCGGAATTCAAGTCGAAGCCGACGCGGCCGCATCCGCTCTTCGCCGCGTTCGTCGGCGCCGCGCATCAGCACAAGACTGCACACGGCGCGACGCACGCGGCCACCGAGTCGGTCGCCTGATACAATTGCCGGTTGTGATCCCGCTGACCCTCGGCGACATCGCGATCGGCGGCGGCCACCCGTTCGTCCTCATCGCCGGGCCGTGCGTGATCGAGAGCGAAGCCCACGCGACGTCGCTCGCCGAACAGCTTGTCGACATCACCCGGCGCGCGCGCGTGCCGTTCGTCTTCAAGGCGTCATTCGACAAAGCGAATCGCACGTCGGGCACGTCCTTCCGCGGCCCGGGACTCGACGAGGGCCTCCGCGTGCTCGCGGCGATCAAGTCCCGCTGCCGCGTGCCGGTACTCACGGACATTCACGAGCCGCAGCAGGCGCGCGCAGCAGCGGACGTCGCCGACATTCTCCAGATCCCCGCGTTCCTGTGCCGGCAGACCGATCTGCTCGTCGCCGCGGCGCGGACCGGACGCATCGTCAACATCAAGAAGGGGCAGTTTCTCGCGCCCGACGACGTGAAGCACGCGG
>JAIQFX010000040.1 GCA_020073005.1 Terriglobia bacterium
GCAAAGGCGGCCGCGCTCCAGGCCACGAGGCACAGCGCAACGAGCGTGACAAAGGAAATGCGTCGAACGTTCTCGCGCGTCGATGTCGTCATGGCTGCCTCACGTCGCTCGGGGGAGCAGGTGGACAGGCGGGCCGACCTTCGATACAAGGGTCACTTGATGGAGACGTCAGTTCCGGTCGCGTATTACCGTGCGTGCGCGGGAGATTGTCGAGCGAGCGTTGGGAGATTGGTTGCGGGGGCGGGATTTGAACCCGCGACCTTTGGGTTATGAGCCCAACGAGCTACCGGACTGCTCCACCCCGCGTCACCTGAAGAATCCCTAATGTTAGCATAGGCACTCGCCGCATCCAAGGACATCACATGTCTCGCCACGCGCCCCTCACCGCCATCGTCGCTCTGTCGACGACGCTGAGCACGCTGCCGCTCGGCGCGCAGACCGTGACGGGCCGCTCAAACGCGGACTGAAGCTGACGGACTTTCCGCGCACGCTGAAGCTCACCGACAACGTGTACACCTACGAAGACTTCCACAGCGGCGACGAGAAGTTCACGACGACGAACATGTTCGTCGTCACCGACGAAGGCGTCGTCGTCGCGGACGGTCAAGGCTCTCCGGCGGAAACCAAGGGCCTCGTGGACGCGATCGCCAGGGTCACGTCGCAGCCGATCAAGTACGTCGTCGTCTGCTCGGACCACGGCGATCACACGGCGGGCAACGCGTCCTTCCCCGCCGGCGTGACGTACATCATTCACCCGACATCGAAGGCGATTCTCGACGCGTCGCGGAACGGCTGGAAGCCGCCGGCCAACGCCATCCTCGTCTCGGACCATTATTCGTTCACGCTCGGCGCCGACAACTTCGACGTCTACTTCCTCGGACGCGCGCACACCGGCGGCGACCTGAGCGTCGGCCTGCCGAAGCAGAAGATCCTGTTCCTGAGCGAGACGTTCCTGAACCGCGTCTTCCCCGCCATGCGCTCGGCGTATCCGACCGAGTGGCTGCGCGCGCTCGAGCGCGCGGAGGCGCTGCAGGCGGACATCTACATCCCCGGCCACGGCTTCACCGAGTTCGGCCCCGTCTCGCGTGAAGAGCTCGCCACATATCGCAAAGCGCTGCGCGACGTGATCGCCGAAGCGAGGCGCCTCCACATTGAAGGCGTCCCGGTCGAGGAGGCGATCAAGCAGGCGAACTGGGGCGAGTACGCGACGTGGACGCTCGCCTCGTCGCAGGGGCCGATTGCGATTCGTCGGGTGTACGACGAGATGGACGGCAAGCTGAAATGACCTCGGTCCGGCTGAAGCCGGACACCACGGATTAACGGAGACGATGGCTCAGACACTGACACTTCCCACATTCGCTGACGTCGAGAGCGCCGCGCGGCAGATTGCCGGCGTCGCGCATCGGACGCTGGTCGCGACGTCGCGCACGGTCGACGCGCGCACGGGCGCCACGGTCTTTTTCAAGTGCGAGAACCTGCAGCGCGGCGGCGCCTTCAAGTTCCGCGGCGCCTACAACGCGCTGTCGCGTCTCTCCGCGGACGAACGGCGGCGCGGCGTCGTCACCTTCTCGTCCGGCAATCACGCGCAGGCGATCGCGCTGGCCGGTCAAGTGCTCAACATTCCGCGCGTCATCGTCATGCCCTCTGATGCGCCGGCGGTGAAGCGCATCGCGACCGAAGGCTACGGCGGCGAGGTCGTGCTCTACGATCGCGACAAAGAAGATCGTGAGGAGATCGGACGACGGCTCGCGCGCGATCGCGGACTGACCTTGATCCCTCCGTACGATCACCCGCACATCATCGCCGGCCAGGGCACGGCGGCCCGTGAGCTGCTCGAAGACGTCGGCGCGCTGGACTTTCTCTTCGCGCCGTGCGGCGGCGGCGGCTTGCTCTCGGGCACGGCCATCGCCGCCCGCGCGATGGCGCCCGCCTGCAAGGTGATCGGCGTCGAGCCCGCGGCGGGCGACGATGGCGTGCGATCGTTTCGGACGAAGACGCTGCAGACGGTCAAGAATCCGAAGACGGTCGCCGACGGCGCGCGCACGCCGTCGCTCGGGTCGCTCACGTTTCCGCTCATCCTGCAGTACGTCAGCGACATGACGTCGGTCGACGATCCCACGCTGCTCAAGACGATGTTCTATCTCTGGGAGCGGCTGAAGCTCGTGGTCGAGCCGACGGGCGCGCTCGGCGCCGCGGCGGCGCTCGACGGATCGTTTCCGATTCGCGGCGCGCGCGTGGGGATCATTCTGAGCGGCGGCAACGTCGATCTGACACAGGTGCCCGACTGGATCGCCTGCCGATGAAGCGCGTTCTCGTCGTCATCGCGCTGCTCGCGTTGGCCGGTCCGCCTGAAGGCGGACACCACGTACGTGATCTCGTATCGCACGTGGCGTCCGGCGATCTTGCCTCGCACGTGGCGTCCGGCTTCAGCCGGACCGTTTCAGCGCAGCAGGAAGAGCCCGGCGCGCCGCGGGCGCGGGCGCCGCTCACCGTTCTGCAGATCAACGACGTCTACCAGACGCTGCCGGTCAACGGACTGGGCGGCCTGGCGCGCGTCGCGACGATGAAGCGCACGCTCGCGGCCGCGGGCCGGACGCCCGTCCTGATTCTCGCCGGCGATTTCCTGTCGCCCTCGGTCGCCTCGGGCGTCTTCAAGGGCGAGCAGATGATCGCCACGCTGAACGCCGCGGGCCTCGACTTCGCCACGCTCGGCAATCACGAGTTCGACTTCGGCGACGACATGCTGATCCAGCGCATGCACGAGGCGACGTTCCAGTGGCTGGTCGCCAACGTCATCGACACGAAGACGAGCAAGCCGATCGGCGGCGCCGAGCCGTTCGTCGTCAAGACGTACGGCGCGCTCAAGGTCGGCTACATCGGGCTGTGCCTGACGACCCGCGAGATCAGCTTCGAGAAGCTGACGCACACGAAGTTCATCGACCCGATGGAAGCCGCCGCCGCTTACATCCCGCAGGTGAAACGGGCCGGCGCGAACGTCATCGTGATGGTGACGCACCTGGCGATCGCCGACGATCAGCGGCTCGTCGACCGCTTTCCCGAGATCGATCTCATCATCGGCGGGCACGAGCACATCCCCATCACGGTGACGCAGAACCGCACGCTGATCAGCAAGGCTGGATCCGATTCGCGCTTCGTCGCGCGGATCGACGTCGCCCGGCAGCCGAGCGGGCGCGTCGATCGATTCTTCGAGCTGATTCCGATGACGAGCGCGGTCGCCGACGATCCCGCGACGGCGGCGGTCGCGGCGTCGTACGAGGCGAAGCTCGGCAAGGAACTCGAGGTCGTCATCGGTTCGACGCGCGTCCCGCTCGACGGCGAGAGCATTCACCTTCGCGCGGCGGAAACGAATCTGGGCGATTTTGTCGCCGACGCCATGCGCGCCGATTCCGGCGCCGACATCACAATCATCAACGGCGGCAGCATCCGCGGCGACAAAGTCTACGCGGCCGGGCCGATCACGCGGCGGACGCTGATCGAGATCCACCCGTTCGGCAACGTCGTCTGCACGCTCGCGATGACCGGGCGGGCGATTCTCGAGACGCTGAACATCGCGGTCTCGAAATTGCCCGCGGCCGCCGGCCAGTTCCCGCAGATTTCCGGCATGGCGATGAGGATCGACACCCGCGGACCGCCCGAGGATCGCGTGCGCGACGTCGTCATCAACGGTCGGCCGCTGGACGTGAACAGGACGTACTCGGTCGCCACGCCGGACTTTCTGCTGACGGGCGGCGACAACTACTCGCTGTTCCCGACGCAGCGCGTCCTCGTCGGCCCGGAAACCGGCGGCCTCATCGTCGCCGCGCTCGAGAAGTACGTCACCGCCAGACGCGAGATCGCCCCTCGGATCGACGGGCGCATCACGATCAAGTAGCGCGAGGCATTAGAGGTGGTGGCTGTGCCACCACGCGCGCAATTTGTCCCAGAAGCCTTCTTCGCTGTCGGCGGGCGCGGTCTTCCAGGCCTGTGACAGGTGCTCCGGCAGCGTGAACGTCGCCGGCCGGCCGTCGAGCTCCACATTGAACATCCACTGCACGACGCGCGCACTGAACGCGCGAAACGCCAACGTCCGGCGCTGTTCGGGCAGGAGCGTCTGGGCGACGTGGCCCGCCAGTCCCATGATGTCGTCCACCATCGGGTCCAGCGGGTGCGATGGCACGCCGAGGCCATCGGCCACCGGCGCCGGCAGAAAAAAGCGCAGCATCGCATCGGGGCAGCGCTTGAACCCATCCGGCAGATTCGTCCGCATCATGTCCAGCAGGGCCGCCGTCATCTCGCGCCCTTCGTCCGACGCGGCGATCTGCCGACGTTCGATCAGATCGGACAACGTGTGCGCTTCGTCCACGGTCGCGGGCAGCAGCGACGCCTCGACGCCCATCAACCGGCCTACTGTTGGCCGGCTTCAGGTCGCGGTGCACGATGCCACGACCGTGGGCCGCATCGAGCGCGGAGGCGACCTGGCGCGCGATGGAGATCGCCTCGCGTGTCGGCACGCGTCCGCGCGCGATCCGCTCGGCCAGAGTGGGGCCGTCCACCAGCTCCATGATCAACGCGCGGGCGGCGCCGAGCGGCTCGAACCCGTGGACCGTGGCGATGTTCGGGTGGTTGAGCGAGGCAAGCACCAAGGCTTCGCGCTCGAACCATGACTGACGCTGACCATCAGCGAGACGATCGGCCGGCAGCACCTTGATCGCCACCTCGCGTTGCAGCGTGGTGTCGCGGGCGCGATACACCTCGCCCATGCCGCCCGAGCCGATGAGCTCAGCAATCACGTACGGGCCGAGCCGAGTCCCTGCGGTCAGAGGCATGGAGTGGCGCGAGTATAGCGCCAGATAATTCCGCGCGGGGGAATCTAGCCGAGCGGAGAGCCTTCGAACCAGGCCCTGACGCGCGGCGCGACCTCGGGCGGCAGCTGCGCGAGGTCACGCTCGAGGCGCCGGAGATCGTTGATCGTGTCGACGTCGTAGTCGCCGCGGATCATCCGGAGCTCGACGCCGAGGCGATCGGCGGCGCGCAGTGTCTCGTCGAGCACCTCGTCACTGCCCCAGCGAATCCCCTCGAACAGACCGCGATGCAGCGTTGTCATCCCGATGAGGTAGTACCCGCCATCGTCTGACGGCCCCAGAACGACGCCGTCGTGCTTGCGCAGAAGCTCGGACGCCTCGGAGACGTGCTCGGCGCTCAGCAGCGGGACGTCGCTGCCGACGAGCATCGCGCCGACGTACTCGCCGCTCTGCAGCAAGTGATCCAGCGCCGCGGCCATGCGCTGACCGAGATCGCCGTCGACTTGCGCCACCATCGGCAGCGCACGATCGACCAGCGCCGCGATCTCGGGCCCGCCATCGGCCGGAGTGAAGAACACGAACGGATCGGCGTCGGCCGCGGCCGCCGCGACGGCGAGCGTATCGCGCAGGAGCGCCTCGCGCAATCCGCGCAGACGTGGTTCCGGAATGTCCGAGGCGAGCCGCGTCTTGCCGGGACTCGACGGCGCGCGCGCCATCACGCCGATGGCAAGGGGACGGGAGTCGGAGATAGGGGGGACGGGAGTCGGTTTCAAGAACTTTCGCCGGATTTCAGCGGGGCTCGGCGCCAGAGGATACGACTCCCGGCCCCCCTGATACCGACTCCCGTCCCCTTTAGCAGACGAAACAGGAAAAGTGTCGCGACGACGGCGCCGTAGGTGTACGGCCGGCGGACGTCAGCCTTCACCAGCCACCAGTAATGCAGGACGCCGAGGCACACTGTCCCGTACACGAGGCGATGCAGCTGATTCCATCTCTTCCCGCCGAGCCGCCGGATCATTCCCGCCGTCGACGTCGCCGCGAGCGGCACCATCGTCGACCACGCCGTGAAGCCGACGGTGATGAACGGCCGCTTGTAGATGTCCTCCCCGACCGACTTCGCGAGATTCTGAACGGTCGTCCACGCGACGATGCCGTTCGGGAAATCGAGACCGGCGAACCGATCGGCAATCACGTACGTCAGGAAGTGCAGCGTGCCGTAGAAGAACGCGAAGAGGCCGGCCATCCGCCGGAACTTGATCAGCGGATTCCAGCCGGTCAGGCGCCGCAGCGGCGTGATCGCGAGCGTCGCGCAGAGAAACCGTAATGTCCAGACGCCGGTTTCGTTCGTGAGATCGCTGAGCGGGTTCGCGCTGAGATTGCCGGTCAGCCCGGCCCAGACGAGCCAGGCGACTGGACCAAGACTCGCGACAAAGACGATGGGCTTAAGAACGCGAGTGATGAACATTGCGGATTGAGGAATGCGGATTGCGGATTGGAGAGTCAATTGTGAAATCGGCTTCACCTATCCGCGTTCCGCAATCCTCAATCCGCAATGTGTCCCGGCCTAGTAGTTTCTTCTCAAGTCTAGGCCGGTATACAAACTCGCGACCTGATCGCCGTAGCCGTTGAACATGAGCGTCTTGCGCATCAGGAACTCGCCGATGCGGCGCTCGGTCGCCTGGCTCCAGCGCGGATGATCGACGGTCGGGTTCACGTTCGCGTAGAAGCCGTACTCGTTCGCCGCCTGATCCTGCCACGTATTCAGCGGCTGCTTCTCGACGAACCGCACCTTGACGATCGACTTGATGTGCTTGAAGCCGTACTTCCACGGCACCGCGAGCCGCAGCGGCGCGCCGTCCTGGTTCGGCAGGACCTCGCCGTACAACCCGACGACGAGGATCGTCAGCGGGTGCATCGCCTCGTCCATGCGCAGCCCTTCGAGGTACGGCCACCGCAGGACCGGTGAGCGAAGTCCGGGCATCTGTTTCGAATCGCCGAGCGTCGTGAACTCGATGTACTTCGCCTTCGACGTCGGCTCGCACTGCTTGATGAAGTCCGAGAGCGGGAAACCAATCCACGGGATGACCATCGACCAGCGCTCGACGCAACGATGGCGGTAGATGCGCTCCTCGAGCGTCTTCCCTTTCAGGACGTCCTCGAGGTTCATCGCGCCCTTCTTGGCGCACTCGCCGTCGACCGTCACGGTCCACGGCGCGGTCTTGAAATTCCGAGCCAGCATCGACGGCTCGTCCTTGTCCGTGCCGAACTCGTAGTAGTTGTTGTAGGTGGTGATGTCTTCCCACTTGTTCGGCTTCTCGTCGGTGCTGAACGAGCTCTTCTTGATGCCCTCGAGCTTGCGTCCGTGCTGCGCCGGCGTGGACGCCTTCAGGAACGCCTCCGACCCGAGGATGCCCGTGGCCGCCGCCGCGACAGCGGTGCCGGTCGCCGCCTGGATGAACGCCCGGCGGTTGACGTACAGCTTCTTGTCGGTGATGTCCGAGCTCTTGATGTCGGCGGGTTTCTTGATCAGCATGGCTAGTTACTCAGATGCCGCACGCGGGTGCAGGGTTTCGGGATGACTTCATTATAAGTACATCCGGGTCCGATTCCGCGCCGGGGCCAGGCGGACCAGCCGCTCGGGCGGCGTCCCGGCCAGATACCGCACGATCAGGGCGAGATGGCGGGCCGTCCGCCGGATCCAGCCGTCCTCTTCCCAGCGGCGGGCGGACGTCACCGCCGGCAGCGACGAGCGGAACAGCCGGCCTTTCGCCCGCAGTCGACCGACGAGATCGACGTCCTCCATGATCGGAATGTCGGCGTATCCGCCGATCGCATTGAAGGCGTCGCGGCGCACGAAAAGCGCCTGATCGCCGTACGGCAGTCCGAACGCAGTGACGCGGAGCCGCGCGCCGATCTCGATCGCGCGCGCGAAGAGCGACCGCGAATCGAGCGCGAACCGGAAGCAGCCGAGGCTGACGCGCGGATCGCGCTCGGCGGCCTCGATCGCGTCACGCCAGTCGCGCGGCAGCCGCGTATCGGCGTGGAGAAAGATCAGCCAGCGTCCATGCGCCGCCGCGGCGCCGGCATTCATCTGCCGCGCGCGACCCCGCGGCGCCTCGAGCCAGACGATGCCGGGATGCGCCGCGCGGACGGGATCGAGCGACGCGTCACCGGCTGTCGCCGCGACGATCACTTCCGCGCGCGCAAAGTCGGTCGACGCCAGCATGCACGCCAGGGCGCCGGCATCCCGGAAGACGGGGACGACGACGCTGACGTCGTGCGTATAATTGGCCATGCCTCATCGATACTTTACCGCCCTCGTCTGCGGCCTCGCCCTGTCGATTTCCTCGCTCGCGCCGGCGCAGGACACGCAGACCGAAAAGGAAGCCGCCCGCGACGTCCTGAAGAAGATGGACGCGCTCGAGAAATCGCTCGACGTGCCGGCGCTCGTCGCGCGTCTCACCGGGCCCAACGCCGCGCGCGATCAGGTGGTCGCGAGGGCAAAGCAGCTGATGGACACCGAGCTGCTCGCGCTCGCCGACGACATCGCGACGCATCCCGAGATCGGCTTCGAGGAAAAGCGATCCATCGGCAAGCTGATCGACTATCTGCGGAAGCACGACTTCAGCGTCGAGCTCGGGACCGGCGGGCTCTCGACCGCGTTCGTCGCCAAATTCCGCCGCAACAACGGCAGCCCGACGCTCGGCGTCATCCTCGAGTACGACGCGCTGCGCGGCACCAAAGGCGCGTTCCACGGCGATCAGCACAGCGCGCAGGGCCCGGTCGGCATGGCCGCGGCGATCGCGATGGCCGAGTACCTCGATCGCACGCACACGCCCGGCAGCATCGTCGTCTACGGCACGCCGGGCGAGGAGATGATGCCGCCCAACGCGAAGACCGTGATGCACGAAGCGCACGCGTTCGACGGCGCGGACATGATCATCCGCAGCCACGCGTCCTCGCAGACGTCGCGGCCCGCGCACGGCTTCGGCACGTGCTGCCTGAACATCGTCGGCGCGAAGTACACGTTCAGCGGCGCGCCCACGCATCAGATGACGCCGTGGAACGGCCGCAACGCGCTCGAAGCCGTCATTCACTTCTTCGAGAACATCGATGCCGTGCGCGCGAGCATCCGGCCGGAAGCGCGCATCCAGGGCATCATCACCGAAGGCGGATCGGCGCCCAACGTCGTGCCGGATCGCACCGTCGCGGATTTCTATATCCGGTACCCCGACGAGATCTACCTGCAGCAGGTCGTCGAGTTCGTGGACAACGCGGCGAAGGCGGCCGCGCTCGCGACGGGCACGAAGGTGAAGATCGATCACTACGGCAAGGACATCGACGGCGTGAGCGTCGCGACGCTCGGCGAGCTGGGCTTCGCCTACATGAAGCAGTTCGGCGCGACCGGCGTGAATCCGGAACCCGGTAAACCGCAGGGCTTCGAGGAAACCGGCAGCGTGTCGCGCGACATCCCCGGCATCGGCATCACGGCGCAGTCCTCGACGTGGTCCAACCACACGTACGAAATGGACGCGGACAATCTGAAGGAGATCGGCCACAAGGGCTTCACCATCGACGCGCAGACGATGGCCGCCGTGCTCTTCGACTTCGCGACGCACGAAGACTATCGCGCGGCGGTGAAGAAGGAGTTCGACGGGATCAAGGCGCTGTTCGGGGAATATCAGACAGCGCTCAAGAGGGTTTACACGGTGCCGGCGGTTCCGGACCCGAAGTAACTACTTCACGTCCCGCCACGCTTTCCCGGATTGAATCTGCCGCGCGAAGCACGCGCGGGCGCGCGCGTAGGCGTTGCTCAGCGCGCCGGCCGAGACTGGACGCGCGAGCTCGTTGTCGTCCGGACACGACGGCCGCGCCGCGCTGACCGGCGGCGACGCGGCCGGATCCGCGAAGTACAAGGCCGCGCCTTCGCGCACCCACTGCGGCCGGCCCGCGAGCGCCGCCTCCGTCATCATGTGCACGAGCTCGTGACGAATCGTCTGCTCCAGCACGCCCCGATCGCGCAGCGCGGCCGGCGGCAGCAAGTGCAGCTCGCCGTCCACGTACGTGCCCGACGTGAACCAGGGCCGTCCCGTCGCCTGCTCGTAGTCGTCGGTCGTCGGATGGAACCGCAGGGTCAGCTTGACCGGCGCGGCAACGCCCAGCGTCCGCGCCAGCTCGTCGCGCGCGCGGGTGGTCTGCTGCAGGATCGCGTCGTGCTCGCCCTCGTCATCGTCCGGCAGCGACACGAGCACGTCCGGCGCGGGCGGACGCGGCGCGCCGGTCGCGCGCACTGACGGCGGCGGCGCGGGCGCGATGCGCGCGGCCAGCATGGCGGCCGTCGGCGCCATCTTCGAAATCTCCAGGCCCGGATAGTAGCGCGCGAGGATCTGATCGGCGTTCGTGCCCCGCTCGGCGAGCCGCACGGAACCGATCACGCACAGCCCGACACCGTGTCCCGACCCGTGGCCGCTGAAGTGAAACGAGTCGCCCTGCTTGCGCACGGTGAACGCGGCGCTCTTGATGTGCTGCCAGCCGAGCGTCCGCCCGACGACGGTCCGCAGATCCGCGCCGGAGATGACGTCGGGCTTCAGGCCGTCGAGCGTCAGGCGGCTCACGCGGCCGGACACGTTGCGCGCCGCGACGCGCAGATC
The DNA here is from genome assembly GCA_020073005.1 of Terriglobia bacterium. GTDB lineage: Bacteria > Acidobacteriota > Vicinamibacteria > Vicinamibacterales > CAVVIG01 > SRVP-36. The sequence goes on from JAIQFX010000040.1 coordinate 10,454, forward strand.
CCGCAGCCGCCCGCCGCGGAATCCGCCGGCCCGCAGCGCCGTGAGCAGATCGGACGCGCGCAGGTCGGCCGTCCACGCCGGCGCGCCGTCGCACGCGTCATCGTCCTGCGCGGGCAGGTACGACGGATCCTCATGGCCCGGCCAGACGTCCGAGGGTATCTCCGTGTGGCCGCCGCACGACGCGCTGAAATAAATCGACGCGGGCGTGCCGTTGCGCAGCAGGACGCGTCCCGCCGTCGCCTGCGCCGCATGCTCCGTCGCTGCGACGGCCGCGCGGACGACCTGACAGTGCGTCTGATCGCAGAGATCGAATCCGTCGGCGCGATGCCGTCCGCGATTCGCGAGCGCGAACGTGCGAATCGCGATCGCCAGCGCCTCGAGCGCGGCCGGCTGACTGTCGCGCGCCGCCTCGCCCGCGAGCACGCGCGCAACGTAGGTCTCCATGGGCAGCGTGACGACGGAATACTTCCCGTTCGGGCCCAGGAAGCCGACACGAACTGACAGGGGTTCGGGGTTCAGGGTACCGGATTCAGGGTTCTTGGTTCCGGGTTCGGGCGGCCGTGGCGCGAGGCGTGGCGTCTGCGGGCGCGCGGCGCCCCGCTGTTGTGCGGCGGCGTGAACGGGAAACTCAGAGCCAAGAACCCCGAACCCTGAACCCGGTGCCCTGAACCCGATCGCGGCAACGATCACGAGCATCAGCGAGCGCGCGATCATTCCACCAGCCCCAGAAACAGCGCGACATCGTTCCAGATCCGCGGCAGGCTCTTGATCAGTTGATGGTCGTCGTCCAGCAGCGAGAGCGTGATGGTGGGACGCGTTCGGGCGAACGCTTCGACCGTGCGGTGATCCACTGACGTGTCGTGCAGTCCCTGAAAGATCATCGTGGGCTGAGTGATCGCTGCGCCGAACGCATCGTACCGCAGACTGTCTTCATAGAACGTGAAATTCAGCGGGCGCTCGGCGTTGTCCGCGTAGTGGAAGAACGGGAGCGCGCCCTTGCGCCGCCATTCCTCAATCCGCTCCGGCGGCAACAAATGATGACCCGGCTTGGCGAACATCACGGCCGGCGCGAGCAGCACGAGGCGATCGATGCGCGCCGGCCAGCGCGCCGCCGCGAGCATCGCCAGCGTCCCGCCGAGGCTCGATCCGAACAATGTCACCGGGGTCGCGGACGCGGGAGCGGATGCAAGAGCCTCGTTCAACTGGTCGAGCATGCGCGTCATCGTCAGCGTCTGAAAGTCCGGCAGGTTGAAATCGGGACACCGGACCTCGACGTGATGTCCGGCGAGACGTTCGGTGAAGAAGGCGACCTTGGTCGAGCGCGGAGACGAGGCGAAGCCGTGGAGATAGAAGACCGTCACAGGAAGGACTGGCATCCCGGCCGGCACCGGCACACCATCTGCGCGTCGCCGCCGGTGTTGTAGTGATACGTGATCTCTTCCCCCGCGCGGATCCGGCGGGCCGCGCGGATCCAGATCACGCCGTCCTTGATCTCGATGTAGCAGTTGGGCCGGCAGGCGTGGTTGATGAAACGCGCGATGTTGCCGCCGACTGCGGCGTCGACAACGGTGCGCTGCGTCAGCGTGAAGCACCAGACGCGGCCGCGTTTCATGTACCGGCGCTCGCGCTTCTCGCTCTCCCGAACGGAAATCTTCTCGCCAGCGTAGTCGATGATGCGCGTGTTCTTGTTGATGGTCCGCGTCGCGTACACGCCCCATCCATGAATCCTCGATCGCCGCTGCTCAATCACCGCTCATACAATAACCTGCCGGGACTCGTAGCGCGAGTCTCGCCCTGTAGCGCGAGCCTCGCCCTGTAGCGCGAGCCTCGCCCTGTAGCGCGAGCCTTTCAGGCGAGCGTAATCTCAGAGCGGTTGTAGCGCGAGCCTTTCAGGCGAGCGATGGATCGCGGTTTGCTGATGCGTCCCGCATGCCCCATCGACGTCCGCCGCGCCTGCCCCAGACGGAGTACCTCGGCATCCGCCGGATCCTGTTGACCATGTGCACGTTCGACCGGCTTCCCTACTTCACGTCCCCGTCCGCGGTTGAAGCGACCCATGGTGAGCTTCTGCGTACTGCCGCGGCGTACGATGTGGAAGTTATTGCGTACTGCTTCATGCCCGATCACCTCCACGCGCTGTTTCACGGTGCCGGCGCCGCGACCCACCTGGAGAAGTGTGCAGCGATGTTCCGTCAGCGCTCAGGCCACGCGCATCGTCGCCATTCACGCATGCGATTGTGGCAGGAGGGATATCACGACCGGATTCTGCGCGACGAGGAAAGCACGTTTGACGTCGTGAGCTACATCGTCGGGAATCCCGTTCGGGCCGGCCTCTGCTCCGACGTTCGCTTGTATCCGTACGCGGGATCAAGTCGATACTCGCTCGAGGAACTTGCTGTATTCGTGCAGTGGAGGCCACACTGATCGCTCGCCTGAAAGGCTCGCGCTACAGTTCCTGCTCGCCTGCAAGGCTCGCGCTATAACTGCCGCTCGCGCCACGACCGTCGTTCTAGAGTCGCGCGATCTCCTCCGCCGACCGCAGCGTCAGCGCGACGAACGTCAAGGTGCCGTTCGTGCAGCCGCCGGTCGGCGTCGTCGGGGCGCCGACGACGAACAGATTCCGGTGGTCGTGCGTGCGGCCGAAGCTGTCGCAGACACTGGCCGCCGGATCCGTGCCCATCCGGCAGCCGCCGCCCGGATGATCGAGGTAGTCGCCTTCGCTCGTGTTGACGATGCGGCCGTTGCTCGCCTTCCCTAGCGTGTTGAACACGCCGAGCACGTGCTCCGTCGTCGCGGCCTGGCGCGCGAGCGTCGGCCCGTCGAAGTGGTGCTCGATCTTCGGCATCGGATCGCCGTGACGATTCTTCTTCGACGCGTCCAGCGTCAGGCGACTGTCCGCGGACGGATGGACGTCGACGTAGGCGCGCAGCCGGACCGAACTTCCCTTCGTGCGCGACCGCCAGTCGGCCATCAGCTCATCGCCGAGCAGCAGCCTCCCGTCCGGCGTCCGCAGGCGCGGATCGCGGCCGGACGAGCTCTCCCACACGCGCGTGTCGTGGCGGACGAACGGACGATCCGCCCGGCAGCGGAAGTACTCGCGCGAGATCAGGCTGTGCGTCATGTTCTGGCCGGGATACGTCTGATCGTCGATGGTCGCGGTCGCGTTGATGAATCGGTGGCCGTTCATGTAACGGCCGACGAGGCCCGAGCTGTTGGCGAGACCGTTGGGGAATCGCGCGTTCGCCGACAACAGCAACAGATGCGAGCTCCAGCAATAGCCCGACGCGACGACGAACGTCTTCGCGCGGTACTCGATCGTTTCAGCGGGACGATCCTGATGTGCCGCTGACGCGGAGACGATGGCCGACGTCCGATCGTCGAGCACGAGCTTGCGCACGAGCGTGCGGTCGTGAAGCACGATCTTCTTCGGCTGCATCAGCTGGCGGAACGTGAAGTCCGGCGAATACCGCGCGCCCGACGGACACACCTCGCCGCACGTGTCGTAGACGCAGCAGCCGCCGCGGCCGTCGAACGGCGTGAGGTTGCGCGCCATCGGCAGCGACTGGAATGTCAGCCCGCTCCGCTCCGCCCACGCTTTCAGCAGCTGCAGATTGTAGGACAGCGGGATCGGGCCCTGCGGGTACGGCTGCGATCGCGCGTCTTCGGGATGCGGGCTCGGCTCGCCGCTCACGTGGAGGCGGCGCTCGGCTTCGCAGTAGTAGCGCTCGAGTTCCTTCCACTCGATCGGCCAGTCGGTCGCGAGCCCGTACATCGACTTCAGCCGCAGGTCCTCCTCCGAGAACCGGTTGCACGCCCCGCCCCAATGCAGCGCGAGCCCGCCGACCGCCATCGTCATCGCGATGATGCCCGCGGCCTGTTGATCTTCGATGTAGTCCTCGGGCCAGGGATGCTCGCCGTACTCGAGCGCGCGCTCGCGATACCGTCCACGGTTCTGCACGTCGAAAATCGATCGGCCGGCTTCGACGACGGTCAGGCGCAGATTCGGCCGCAGCTCCGACAGTGTGAGCGCGAGCATGGCGGAGGTGATGCCGCCGCCGATGAGGCAGATGTCAGTTTCGTGGATGGGCATGAAGAGTCTCTGCTCGCCTGAAAGGCTCGCGCTACAGGCTCGCCGGACGTTTGGTCGTGATCTGAATCGGCCGGCACACCTCACGGTTGATCGCGGCGTGGTAGCAGAGATCGTTCGCCTCGCTGCTTCTGAAGTAGTGCGCCATCAGATCGGCGATGACGTGCTGGCCCAGCGGCCTCTGCGGCAGGTTCCGCACGCCGGCGTTCGTGAACGCCGCGTCGAGGAGCGCGCGCCGCGCGTCCAGATCGAGCGCGCTCCAGCGGCCGCCGCGCGCGCGGGCGGCGGCCTCGAGCGACGACAGCTGCGCGAGGTACGCCGGCACGGGCGACGCGCCGGACCGCTGCAGCCGCGGATGGCCGTACCCGTGCGCCAGCGCGACGCCTTCACGATAGCCGCGCGTCCAGGCGACGAACTTGTCGACCTCCGTCCGCAGTTGCGCGGCGCCGATCGACGCCGGCAGCACGGTCGGCGCGATCTCGTGCAGCAATGCGATCGCCTCCCGCGTCAGCTCGCGCGGCTGCGCGAAGACGCGCAGGCGGCTGAACGGCAGGACGGCGGGCAGCGCGGCGATCCACTGAATGAGCGTGCGTCGTTTCATGCAGGCCTCCGCAATCTGGAGGAATCCTAGCAGCGACGAGGGCGGATGCTATACTTTTTGATCGTGGCTGTGCTCACCACGGTTGGCCGTAAGGCGCGCTCGGTGCGCGAGTTCGTGCGCGGACTGACGCACACGGCGCACCCGCTGCTCGTGCAGATCATTCCGATCCGCCGCTGCAACATCGACTGCGGCTACTGCAACGAGTACGACAAGGTCTCGGCCCCGGTGCCGACCGACGTCATGCTGCGCCGGATCGACAAGCTCGCCGAGCTGGGCACGTCGGTCGTCGCCTTCAGCGGCGGCGAGCCGATGCTCCACCCGGACCTGGACGCGCTCATCCGCCGCATCCGCGGGCGCGGCATGATGGCCGGCCTGATCACGAACGGCTACTTCCTCGTCCCGAAGCGCATCGAGCAGTTGAACGAGGCGGGATTGGACTTCCTCCAGATCAGCATCGACAACGTCGAGCCCGACGAGGTTTCGAAGAAGAGCCTCCGGCTGCTCGACAAGAAGCTCGAGCATCTCCGCGACCACGCCGCGTTCGACATCAACATCAACTCGGTCCTCGGCGGCGGGATCAAGAACCCGGAGGACGCGCGGACGATCAACAACCGCGCGCGCGCGCTCGGCTTCTCCACGTCCATCGGGATCATCCACGACGGATCGGGCCGGCTGAAACCGCTGGGACGCGTCGAGCGCAAGGTGTACGACGAAGTCTCGGCCGCCATCAATGGGCCGTGGCAGGTCTTCAAGAATCTCTACTCGGGGATCACGAGCTTCCAGGACAACCTGGCCGACGGCAAGCCGAACGAGTGGCGCTGCCGCGCGGGCGGGCGCTACCTCTATATCTGCGAGGAGGGCCTGGTCCACTACTGCTCGCAGCAGCGCGGATTCCCGGGCGTGCCGCTCGAGACCTACACCGTCGACGACATCCGCCGCGCGTTCAATACGCCCAAGCCCTGCGCGCCGTACTGCACGGTCGGCTGCGTCCACCGCGTGTCGACGATGGACTTCTGGAGAAGTCCTCAGGAGGCAGTCGCCGGCGCCGAGTCTTCAGTCGTTAGTCGTTAGTCGTTGGTCGTTAGTCGTTGGTCGTTGGTCGTTGGTCGTTGGTCGTTTCAGGCTGAAAGCTGACAGCCTCATCACGGCAGACTCACCCGAATCCCAATTCGAACAGTCCGTGGCGCGCCGATCATCGTGACCGGCGTCGCGCGGACGTCGTAGGAACTGTCCAGGATGTTCTCGACCGCGCCGATCAGGCGCGCGCGGGACGTGATCGGCACCGACACCGAGCCATCGAGAATCGATGTGGTGTCGAGGCGCAGCAGATTGCGATCGTCGTCGTACTGCGTGCCCGTGCTCCGGTATTCGCCGACCGCGATGATGTCGAGCGGCGCGTTGAACTGCACCCGGATCGACGAGCTGATCGACGGCAGCTGCGGCATGCTCTTCCCGTCCAGCGTGGGATCACCCACGTTCTGGAACGTGGAGTCGACGAACTGCTCGCCGAGCACGAGACGTAGCCGCGACCCGATCGTCACGTCCTCCTCGAGCTCGGCGCCGCGCGCGCGAATCGTCGCGGCGTTCCGCCGCTGCCGGATGATGAGCCCGGGCGCCGAGCCGGCGGACACGTCCACGATGGCGTCGTCCATCTCAGTCCAGAATCCCGCGACCCGGACCGCGCTGGGCGAAAGGTTCAGCAGAATCGCCGCGTCGGCGCCCATCAGCCGTTCCGGCGTCAGCCGATCGTTCGCCGTGACGAGCGTGTTGCCGACCTGCACGCTGCGAAACAGCTCGGTCGGCGTCGGCGCGCGAAACGCCATCGTGCCCGCGCCCTCGAGCGTCATCAGCTTGTTCGCGCGCCACGTGACCGACGCCTTCGGGCTGACGGCCTGGTCACTGGTTCGCGCGCCGGTCGATGTCGTCGTGTCGGAGACCCAGTAGTCGCCGCGAACCGATCCCGTGAGCGTGACGCGATCCGCCGCGTCGACGATCGCGCGCGCGAAGCCGGCCCCGTCGAGACGCCCCCCGCCCCCCGACGCGACCACGCCGGACGGCGTCTGCGTGTCGTCGCTCGTGCCTTCGTCGAACGTGCCCTCGGCGCCGACCGTCCAGGACATCCGGCCGCGGAGGCCGCTGGTCTGCACGGTCAGCCCGGCGCTCGAGCTCGGCAGATGTTGACTCACGGTCGGCACTTCCACGGTCCGCGCGGCGTTCACCGACGAGAACGTTTCGTTGTAGGTCTGCAGGCGGCCGTAGCCGCGCGCGAGCCACAGCCGTCCGCCCGCGGTGCCGGTCACTTCGCCGGTGACGCTCCCGGCGACAGTGTCGCCGCCGGTCAGCGGCGTGCCGCCGTCGTGCGTTTCGCTGAACGCGTGGCCCCGCAGCGTCGCCTGCCACGCGCCCAGGCGCGCGCCGGCGCTTCCATAGAACGTCTTGTACTGATTGCCGACTGAGGTGTCGATCGGTCCACGCGCGCCCGGCGCGACCGTGAGGAAGCCGTTGTCGTTCTGCCATTCGGCGGACGCGAATCCGTTCCAGCGGCCGGGCGCCGCGCCGAGCCAGATGGACGCGCGCCGCACATCGAGCGACCACGCGTCCACCGCGAGGCGCGCGCTGGCGCGCGACGGCGCGTCCGTGACGATCTGGATCACGCCGCCCTCGGCGCCCGAGCCAGAGATGTCGCTCGCGCCGCCGCGTCCGACCTCCACGCGATCCACGGCGGCAAGCGGCACGCGATTCCAGTCCACCCAGCCCGCGAACGCGTCGTTCAGCGGCACGCCGTCGACGAGGACGAGGCTGCGATTCGCGGTCGCGCCAGACAGGCCGCGCAACGTGACGGTCTGCTCGGGCGGATCCGTGGCGCGCGAGGACCATCGTCGGTACAGCGAGAAGCCCGGGACGATCTTCAGTTGATCGTCGAGGGTGAGACCCGGCAGAGACTCGAGCGTCGCGGCGGTCAGCGACACGCCCTCGTTCAGCGTTCCGCCCGCCAGCACGATGAGGATGGGCGTGGAGCGTTCGCCGGCGCTGACGTGCTGCGTCTTCTCGACGAAGCCGCCCGCGCGGACGCGCAACGTGAGGTCGCCCGCTTCAGACGTCTCGACCGTAAAGCGGCCTTGCGGTCCGGTGAGGGTCTGCGTTTCGGCGCCAGACGCCGACTGCACGATGACCAGCGCGCCGGCGACACCACCGCCGCTCGAATCGTGGACGGCGCCGCTGATGGTCGAAGCCGCGGCGAAGAGCAGTACGGCGATCATGAAGGCCCCGTCGCTGGCGACAGGACCGGCCGAAGCCGCCTATCGCCCTGAAAAGCGGACGCGCACGCCGACGTTGACCAGTCTCGGCGAGCCGATCGTGGTCGGCAGCGTGCCCACGAAGTACTCCCGGTTCAGGAGGTTCTGAGCGCCCGCGAACACCTCAACGTATCGGCCGATCGGGCGCGTGGCTGTTATGTCGACGATGGCATAGCCCGGCAGCCCGGGATCGGTGGTCACGTCGAGCCCGGCCTCCGTGAGCGCCGGCCCCGGAATCCCTCGCGTGTTCTGATCGTCGTCGAACTGGCGGCCGAAGAACTGGACGTCGGCCGACACCGTGAACTCGTCGGGCTTCGTGTAGACGGCGCGGATCGATCCGCGGTGCGTGGGCACCTGCGGCAGGAACTTGCCGACGAGCGACGCGTTCGCGACGCCGCCGTCGATGATCGTGGCCTGGTTATAGAGGTAGGCCGCGGCCACCTTGAACGTCGTCCCGAACCGGTATTCGACGTCGCTCTGCACACCCCAGATCTGCGTCTCGCCCAGATTCTGCCGCTGCTGCGTGACGTTGGCGCCCACGGTGGTCAGCGTGACGTTCGAGACGGGATTGGTGACGCGGTTGTCGAACCACGTCGTCCGGATGGTCACGTCGCGCGTCGGCGTGAGCGTGACGCCCGCCTCGCCGCCGACGAGACGCTCCGGTCCGAGTTGATCGTTGGCCGTCGTCAGCACCGTGCCGACGCGGAACTGGCGATAGAGCTCGTTGAGGGTCGGCGCGCGGAAGCCGCCGCCGATGTCGCCCCAGACATTCAGCCAGTTCGTCGCCTGGTAGCGGGCGGCGACGCGCGGGCTGACCGTGTTGTCGCTGCGATCCTGCAGACAGGTCGGCGGCACGCCGCCCGACGTGGCGCACGCGGGCCTGTTCGACACGGCCGTGCCGGCGATGACCGCGGTCTCGAGATTGTGCGGATCGTAGTTGCGCCACGAGTCCACGCGCGCGCTGAAGGTCAGCGTCACGTTCGACGCGGGCGTCATGATGTCCTGCGCGTAGAAGCCGAGACTGCGCTGCGCGCCGCCCGACACGCGCTGCAGCGCGAGGATCGCGCCCTGCGTCGGCGGGATGACCGCGCCCGGCGCGGCGTTGTACGAGTCTTCCTGGCTGTCGCCGTCGACCCAGTGAAAGTCGAAGCCCGCGGTCGCGTAGTTGGTGAGGTTGAGGGCCTTCCCCCACTGCACCATCCCGCCCACGGCGTTGGTCGGCACGTGCTGATCGATCGTGAGCCGGACGATGCTGCGCGCCGCGACGGTCGCCGACGGCGCGGTCACGGCGAGGAAGGTGCTGTGGAAATTCTCGTGGTCCCCGTACACGGTCGCCTGCAGCGTGCTCTCGTCCGGCATCTGCGCGCGCGCGCCGCCGCTGACCGACGTCCAGCGCGTGTCGTTCACTTCGCCGACCTTGCCGTTGACGCGGTCCTCGGTGAAGTAGCCGGTGCGGAAGAACGCCTTCACGCGATCGCTCGGGCTGAACTCCGCTTTCGCGTTGACGTTGCGGTACTTGACGGTCGCGTTGATGTCGATGATCCCGCGCTCGCTGGACGTCACGATCGGGAAGCCATCCGTGTTGAACGCGCTCGCGTCGACGATGACGCCGACTTTGCCCCAGACGTCGCTGCCGAACAGGTCCACCTTCGGACTGTTGTCGTTGCCGTACTGCGTCTTGAAGTCCACGGTCCGGCGGGTCGGCCGGTTCGGGACGATGTTGATGACGCCGCCCATCGCGTAGTTGCCGTACAGGCTCGAGCTGGATCCATCGACGACTTCGACGCGGTCCGTGTTCTCGAGCGGCACACGCGTCCAGTACACCCAGCCGCCGAACGGATCGTTGAAGGGCGTGCCGTCCACGAGCACGAGGGTCCGGCTCACGCCGCTCGGGCCGATGCCGCGCAGCGAGACGCCCTGCGCCGTCGGATGCGAGGACAGGCTGCTCGTGCGGCGGAAGAGGCTGAACGTCGGAATCTGCCGCAGCACGTCGTCGGCGACGACGGCGGGCGAATTCCTGATCTCCTCGCTCGTGAGGATGTTGACGCTCGCCGGTATGTCACCGGCGCGCTGTTCGGTGCGCGTCGGCGTGACGGTGACGGTTTCCGTCAGCGTCGCGGGCGACAAGACAATCTCGAGCGCGCTCGACGTGCCGCTCACGCGCTCGGTCTTCTCGGCGAAGCCGCCCGCGCGCACGATGACCGTGACATCGTTTCCAGGGCCGCCCGGCGCTTCGACCGTGAAGTGTCCGTCCGGACCGGTGACCGTTCTGAGCTCCGGCCCGCTCGCCGGCCGGACGATGACCGCCGCGTCGGCGACGACGGCGCCCGTCGTGTCACGCACGACGCCTGAAATCGATGAAAGCGCTAACGAGAGGATGAATGCCGCAATCACTGTTGACCTCCGGGCCGCTGAAGCCGGCCGCGACGTTTCTGAGCTAGAACGGTACTCAACGATCCGCTTGAATGGCGAACGCGACGAGCGAGGCGTCTTCGCCTCCGCCGGTCGCGATGATTATGAACTGCCGCCCGCCGCTCGAACGATACGTCATCGGCGTACCGTTTGCACGGCGCGGCAGGTCTCCGCGCCAGCGCTCGGCCCCGGTCGCCGCATCGATCGCGTGCAGCGCCAGATCGCCGCCGCCGGCGAAGACCAGTCCGCTCGCGGTCGCGAGGACGCCCGGCGCGCCGGCGACGCCGAGCACCGCCGGCAGCGCGACGCCCCTGAGCGCGGGATGCCGTCGCAGCGACGGCGTGTCGCCCAACGGCACGCGCCACTTGATCGCGCCGCGGTTGAGATCGATCGCGACGAGATGACCGAACGGAGGTTTGAGCAGCGGCAGGCCGTCCATGAACGTCGCGTTCGTGTCGCCGACGCGCGTGAGATCGGCGTCGACTTCGGACGCGCGCGGATTGGCGCTGCTGCGATCGGGCGCGCCGACGCGCGCGATGTTCGCCTCGTTGGTCGTCTTGAAAAACAGGACGCCACTCTGCGCATCGAACGCCGCACCGCCCCAGTTGGCGCCGCCGATCAATCCCGGACGCTGCACCGTCCCCTTCGCGCTCGGCGGCGTGAAGACGGGGCCGATGCGGTACTTCTGCAGTTCCTTCTGCGCCGCCGCCTTCAGTTCCGGCGTCGCATCGAACGCATCGTCGAGCGTCACGCCCTGCTCGGTGAACGCCGGCGGCCTGGTCGGAAACGGCTGCGTCGGCCAGGCGTGTTCGCCGGCGATGTCGCTCGGCGGAACAGGACGCTCTTCGATCGGCCACACGGGCGCGCCGGTCACGCGATCGAAGACGAACGCGAAGCCTTGCTTCGTGAGCTGTACGACCGCGTCGATCGTGCGTCCGTCGACGTGAATCGTCACGAGACTCGGCGGCGACGGGTTGTCGTAATCCCACAATCCGTGGTGGACGAGCTGGTAGTGCCACTTGCGCTTCCCGGTGTTCGCGTCGAGACAGACGATCGACTCGCCGAACAGACCCGCTCCGGGGCGGCGGCCGCCGTAGAAATCGTTGCTCGGCGTCGTGACGGGCAAGTAGACGAGCCCGCGCGGCTCGTCGAGCGTCATCGGCGCCCAGACGTTGGTGTGGCCCGTGAACGCCCACGAGTCGTTCTGCCACGTGTCGTTGCCGAACTCGCCCGGCTGCGGAATCGTGTGGAACGTCCAGACCTGCGCGCCGGTGCGCGCGCTGAACGCGCGCACGTCGCCAGGCGGATCGTTCTTGTACGCGAGGCGATCGCCGACGCCGTTGCCGAGGATCACGAGGTCTTTGTAGACGATCGGCGGCGACGTGTTCGTATAGTGGCGTGCGTTGATCTCCCAGACGAGGCCCTTGCTCAGGTCGGCGACGCCGTGCGCGCCGAAGCTCTCGACGGGACGGCCGGTCGCCGCGTCGAGGCAGAACAAGCGATAGCGGCTGTTGATGAAGATGCGCAGCGCGCCGCCGGCGGCGCTGTCGCGCCACGCGGCGACACCGCGGTGCACGAAGCCGGTCCCGTTGGGCGGCTGGCCGTCTTCGTACGCCTTGGGATCGAACGACCACCGCTCGGCGCCGGTGTCGGCGTTCAGCGCGACGACACGGTTGTACGCCGTGCTGAAGTACAGCACGTTGTCGATCATCAGCGGCGTCGCTTGAAAGTTGCCCGGCCGCGTGCCGAATTCGGCGAGCGCTTTCTCGCCAGCAGCCCACTGCCACGCCACCGTCAGCCGCGTCACATTCGACGCGTTGACGTCGGTGAGCGTCGAGTATTTCGTGCCGGCCTGGTCGCCGCCGTAGTACGGCCAATCGTGCGCGACGGGACGGCCGGACTGGGCCGCGATGTCCGGCTGAAGCCGGACACCACGAGGACCAGGTGCGACAACCCCGGCGACGATGAGCGCGCCGAAAATCGGTTTCAGCATCAGCGAAGATTCGCAGGATTATAATGCGCCACGCGTCAATTCACGGGGGCATCATGCGATCCAAAAGTGCGTTGCTCGTCGCCTCGCTGCTCGCGCCGTTCGCGGTCGCTGTCACACTTCCGGCACAAACGCAGACGATTCGCATCCGCGCAGCCGCCGTGGTGGACGGCACCGGCAAAGTGACGCGGAACGCGACAGTGGTCGTGCAGGGATCCAAAATCACGGCGATCGAAACGGGAACCAACGGCGCCGCGACGTACAACCTCGGACAACTGACGATCATGCCCGGGATGATCGACGTCCACGCGCACGTCGGCTGGCATTTTGACAAAGACGGCCGGTACGCCGCGCGCCCCGGCACGCCGGCGCAGGAAATGCTCTACAGCGCCGAGAACGCGTTCGTGACGCTGATGGCCGGCTTCACGACGATCCAGAGTCCGGGTCAGTCGAACGACGTCGAGCTGCGCGAGGCGATCGCGCGCGGCATCCTGCCCGGCCCGCGCATCCTCACCTCCATCCGTCAAATCAACGAACGCAGCGGGACGCCGGACGAGATTCGCCAGAAGGTCCGCCAGCTGAAAGCCGACGGCGCCGATGTCGTCAAGATCTTCGCGTCGGCGAGCATCCGCGACGGCGGCACGCAGACGATGACCGACGCGCAGCTGCAGGCGGTCTGCGGCGAGGCCAACGCGCAGGGCATGCGGACGATGGTCCACGCGCACAGCCCGGAGTCGATCAAGGCGTCGGTGAACGCGGGCTGCCAGCAGATCGAGCACGGCGTGTTCGCGAACGACGAAGTGCTGAAGCTGATGGCGGACAAGGGCGTCTACTTCGATCCGAACGTCGGCGTCGTGCTGCAGAACTATCTCGCCAACCGCGCGCACTACGAGGGCATCGGGAACTACAACGCCGAAGGGTTCGCGTACATGGAGAAAGGACTCGCGATCAACGCGGCGATGATGAAACGCGCGGTCGCGACGCCGAACCTGAAGATGGTGCTAGGGACGGACGCCGTGGCGGGCGCGCACGGCCACAACGCCGACGAGCTCGTCGAGCGCGTGCGCCAGGGCGGCCAGAAGCCGATGGACGCGATCATCTCCGCGACATCGATCTCGGCGAAATCGCTGCGCCTCGAGAAGACGATCGGGACGCTGGCCGCCGGCTACGACGCGGATCTGATCGCGGTCGACGGCGATCCGACGACGGACATCGCCGCGGTGACGCGCGTGGCGTTTGTGATGAAGGGCGGGAAGATTTATAAGAACGTGAGTAAGTGAAAAGGTAGAAGGAAGAAGGAAGAAGGCCTTCTGCCTTTTTCCTTTTTCCTTCTTCCTTCCTAATGTTTGTGCCGTTCTCTCCGCGCCATCACTTCCGCGACGCCGACTTCGAGCGCGTGGACGAGCGCGATCTCCTGCTTGTCGAGCGGAATCGTCTGCAGATACGAGACGATCGACGCGCGCTCGATGAAGAGCTGATGGATCGTCATCGTGTTTCCCAGCAGTTCCACGGAACGACTGGCCGTTGCGGGCGTGACGTCCTGATGCATCGTCTCCTGAGGCGCGATGTCGGCCACAGCGGTACCCTCCCAGCGCCGGTTCATCTGCCTGGCGGCGCGATACCTGTAACTGTCGCAAGCCCGGTGCCAGGGGTTCGGCCCGCAATCGCGCGCATTCATGTTCCCCGTGTTACGAAACAGCGCATGGCCAATCACAATATTCGCCGGCGGAGCCTGGCGGCCAGCCCGGCCATGTCCTCGGGAAGGGGCACTTCGAAGTCCATGGCGCGGCCGTCGACCGGATGGCGGAACGTCAGCCGGTGCGCGTGCAGCGCCTGCCGGGGAAACGCAATCGTCCGCAGCGAATCGGGACCGTACACGTAGCGCTGCTCGCCGACGAGCGTGTGCCCGCGCAGCCGCGCCTGCAGGCGGATCTGATTCCGCCGCCCGGTGAGCAACCGCACTTCGATGAGCGAGGCGCCCGCGAATTTCTCGATCACGCGATAGTGGCAGACGGCATCCTTGCCCTTCGGATCGCGCGGATGCGTCTCTTTCTGGATGAGCGCGCGTTCGTCCCACACCATGCGATCGCGCCACGTGCCCGACGCCGGCGCCGGATGGCCGTACACGATCGCCAGGTAGACGCGCTCGGGCTCGTGACGCTTGAACTGCTCCTTGAGCGTCTTCTGCGCTTTCGCCGTTTTCGAAAACAGCACGAGCCCCGACGTGTCGCGATCGATGCGATGGACGACGAACGGCCGCCGCCGCCCGCGGCGCCCGAGGTAACTCTCGAGATCCTCGAACACCGAGCGCTCGTCGCGGCTGCGCGTCGGCGGCAGCGGCACCGCCAGCACGCCCGCCGGCTTGTTCAGGACGACGAGCGTGTCGTCCTCGTACACGATCGGCAGATCGCGATCCTCGCCGATCGCCGATCGCCGCTTCGCGCTGCCCGGCCGGTCCATCCACACGCGGACGACGTCGCCTTCCGCCAGACGGACGCCGGCATCCGCGATCGTGACCTCGCGCTGGTTGAGAAACACCTTTCGGCGATCGAGCGCGGCGACCGCCTTGCCGCGCGATCCGAGGCGCGCGGCGGCAGCCAGAAACTTGTCGAGCCGTACGCCGGCGTCGTCAGCGTCGATCGTCCACTGGGGCGTCGATTGCGGCATGCAGACTAGAATTGTTGATCATGCGGTCGTCGCCCGTCCGTGGTGTGTGCATGGCCATCGCGCTGGCCGCGTGGATGTCCGTCTGGGCCTGCTCGAAAACGCCGGAGCCGCCGCCCGCCGCCGCAGCGCCGGTTGCCGCGCCGCCCACGTCGTCCGGCGCCGGACGCGTCGACGGCAAAGGGCCGGCGCCGGCGCCGGGCGCGTCAGTCGTCGTCGTGCTGGAGCCCAGGACGCCGCAGTCGTTTTTGCCGCAGGACGAGGTTCCCGTGATGGATCAGGTGGGACAGACGTTCTCGCCGGCGCTCCTCATCGTGCGGACCGGGCAGCCGGTGAAGTTCCGCAACAGCGACGACACGCTGCACAACGTCAACGTGAAGGAAGAGGGCACGCGCGTCCAGTCGTTCAACGTGGCCATCCCCACCGACGGCGTGTACGAGTTCACGTTCCCGCACGACGGCTTCTACCGCGTCGGCTGCGACATCCACCCGGCGATGGCGGCGTCGATCTTCGCCGCGTCGACGCCGTTCGCGGCGCTGGCCGACGGCGACGGCGGATTCTCGTTCAGCGACGTGCCGCCCGGCGCGTGGACGATCACGATCTATTCGGCCGGACGGAAACTGCAGCGCGACGTCGACGTCAAGGGCGGCGCGACGCAGGTGACGGTCGAGTAGATGGCGGAGCCGCTGGTCCGCCTACCGTCGGCGCGCGGCGGCGACGCGCGCGCGGCGCTGGGGATCGCGTGCGGCGCGCTCGTGCTCCGATTGCTCGTCGTCGCGCGGGGCCTGCACCTCGGACTGTTCTCCGACATGCAGGAGTACTACGACCGCGCGGTCTACTTGCTCGATCACCATCACTTTCTTCCCGATGCCTTCCGCCCGCCCGCGTATCCGGTGCTGCTCGCGGCAGTGTTCAGCGTTTTCTCGCGGAGCCTCGCGGCCGTTCGCATCACGCAGGCGCTGCTAGGTGCGGCAGCGGCGGCGGTCACGTTTCTGCTCGCGCGACGCAGCGGCTCGCGCCGCGCGGCGATGTGCGCGGGCGTGATCGTGGCGGTGTATCCCGCATGGTGCCTTTACCCGGCCTACGTGCTGTCGGAGAACTTATTCGCGCCGCTGCTGATCATCGGCTTCTGGTTGTGGTTCCGCGACAGCCCGTCGAATGCGTTCGCCGCCGGGCTGGTGCTCGGCGCGGCGACGCTCACGCGCACCGTGGGCGTCGCGGCAATCGGCGGCATCCTCGTCGGCGAGGCCGCCACCGGCGGAGCGCAGCGACTGTCAAAGCACGCGCCCGCGCTGCTCGTGGGCTTCGTGCTGATCGTCGGCGCGTGGACCGCGCGCAACGCCGCGCTCTATCACCGGTTCGTTCCAATAGACACGAACAATGGCTACAACTTTCTCGTCGGCAACAATCCGCAGGCGACGGGTCGGCTCGAGCTCGCCGACTGGGATCGCATCCACGCGACGTACTTGAAGGGCGCGGCGACTGACGCGGAGGCGAACGCCGTCGCGTATCGCGAGGCCGTCAGATTCATGCGCGAGCATCCGGGGCAGGCCGCGGGACTTGCCGTCCGCAAGCTCCAGTTTCTGATCGGCCTCGAAGGGCGCGAGCACGCGTGGATGTACGGCGAGCGCTACTGGGGCCGCGTGTCCACGCCGTTCATCTGGTTCTGGGGCCTCGCGCTGCTGGCGAGTTTTCCGGCGCTGCTCACCGCCGTAATCGCGGGCCTGGCGGGCGGCGCAGCGCGTGCGCGACTCGACTGCGTCTTCGTCCTGACGCTGGCGATGATGAGCGGACTGCAGCTGCTGTCGTTCGGCGAGACGCGGTTCCATCTGCCGTGGATACCGCTGCTCGCGATCGCGGCCGGTCATCTTTTCGAGCCGCGGCCCGAGCGGTACTCGCGCGTTCGTCTCGGTCTCGCCGGGGCCGCGCTGCTCTTTCTCTTCGCGACGTGGACGACGCAGTGGTCCGGCGCCTTCGCGCCCGTGCGACTCTTCGCGACGACGCCGGGCGCGCCGCCTCGTCTTCCGTATTAGGCGCTACCGCGGGCGCTTCATGAGCAGCGTCGTGCCGTCCGCCGTCGTCCAGGCGATGCCGGTTGTCTCCCAGCCCTCCGCGCCGGCCTTCGCCAGCGTCCGTGCAGCGTCGTCTGCGTCTGTCACCCTGACCGTCTGATAGTCCCAGACGGACGGGACGAGTTGCACGCGCAGGGCGTGCGTAGATCCGCTTCCCGGCTCGCCGTTCGCCACGAGCACACGCAGCGGCGCGTCGAGCGTGGCGTCGCGCAGATTGACGGGCACGGCTTCGGTCCGGCCGCTGTTCATCACCCAGACGCGGGCCTGCGTCATCTGTCCAGGCTGCGGCGTCAGTTGATCGGGCGCGGCGAGCATCGCTGAACCACCAAGAAGAAGGACGACGACGCCGAGCGCGGACGCGAATGCACGCATACGGGAACCTCCAGGAAGAGAATGAACCACAAAGATCGCAAAGAACACAAAGAAAGCCGGAGTTATGACGGCGTTGGCGGGAGATTAGCCGAGGGATTTGCGGTTCAGTAAAAATCGTGGGCGTCGAACTCGATCTTCGTGCCGCCCAGGCCCTGCACCTGCTCGGCGCGGATCGACGTCACGCCTTCCTGATTCTGCAGCACGCCGTCCACGATCAAGAACGGCTCTTCGATGATGACGAGGCGGTCGCGCGCGAACAGATCGGGCCGGACGATGATGTTGGCGACGCCGGTTTCGTCCTCGAGCGTGAGGAAGACGAAGCCTTTCGCCGTGCCGGGCCGCTGGCGCGTGATGACCATGCCGGCGACGCGCACGCGCCGTCCCTGCCGCGCCGATTTCAGATCGATCGCGCGCAGGATGCCGCGCATCGCCAACTCCTCGCGCCGCAGCGCCATCGGATGGCGGCCGATGGTCAGCCCCATGCCGGCGTAGTCGGCGACGAGGCGCTCGGATTCGGTCATGGGTTTCAACGGACAGTCAGGTGGCTGGGGGCTGGTGGCTGGGGACTGGAGAGAAGAATTAACCGCGGAGAACGCTGAGTCCGCAGAGACAGTTGTTTGGTTTTCCAAGAAACTCTCCGCGCTCTCTGCGTTCTCCGCGGTTAAATCTTCGTCGAAAAGCTCTCCGCTGGGCCGAATCGCTCGCTCGGCCTGCCAGAGCGCGGACCGGCGGTCATAGCCGAACGCGTTGAGCGCGCCGACGTCGGCGAGCGTGACGACTTCGTCGCGCCGCAGGCCCGTCCGCGCGACGAGCTCGTCGAGCGAGGAAAAGCGGCGTTGCGGTTGTAGCGCGAGCCTTTCAGGCGAGCGTGTCGTCCACTCGCACGAGCAGACGTTGCAGAACATCCCGCCTTCATCCGTCGGCTCGAGCATGGACTCATCGTCGCAGCCGCACTTTGGGCACAGCGGTTGGCTGGCTTGCCCGCCGAAGCCGGCGAGCCGGCGAAGGCGGGTGGCTGGTGGCTGGCCACGCTCGCCTGAAAGGCTCGCGCTACGAGACCGAGGTCCTGAAAGGCTCGCGCTACGAGACCGAGGTCCTGAAAGGCTCGCGCTACAAATCGTTCGGCCGGCTTGTTCGCGCAATCCGCTCACGTAGCGCAGGCCGAGGCGGATGCCGCCGTCGCCTTCGACCGTGCAGTTCCAGTCCGACACCTGCACGTCGATCGGATGGAACCGCACGCCGCGGCGCTGCGCGTCCTTGACGAGCGTCGCCGGATGGTAGAACCCCATCGGCTGGTTGTTGAGCAGCGCCGTGTAGAACGCCGACGGGTAATGCATCTTGAGATACGCGCTCGCGTACGCCAGCAGCGCGAAGCTCGCCGCGTGCGACTCGGGGAAGCCGTACAGCGCGAACGACGAGATCGACAGGACGATCTGATCGGCGGCGGCGCCGGCGATCCCGTTCTTCGCCATCCCCTCGCGCAGCGCGCCCTCGATCTGTTTCATCCGGCGTTCGGATCGCTTGAATCCCATCGCGCGGCGCAGATCTTCAGCCTGGCCGCCGGTGAATCCCGCGGCGACCATCGCGATCCGCAGCAGCTGCTCCTGGAACAGCGGCATGCCGAGCGTCCGCTTCAGGATCGGCTCGAGCGACGGGTGCGCGTACTGCACGGGCTCGCGCCCCGCGCGGCGATTCAGGTACGGATGCACCATCTGGCCGACGATCGGCCCGGGCCGGATGAGCGCGACCTCGACCACGAGATCGTAGAAGCACGACGGCTTGAGCCGCGGCAGCGTCGCCATCTGCGCGCGCGACTCGACTTGGAAGACGCCGATGGTGTCGGCCTCCTGCAGCATCTTGTAGACGGCGGGATCGTCAGCGGGAAGATGCGCGAGATCGATATGGGGACGGGTCTCGGTGAGGAGGGGACGGGTTTCCCTGTCGGACACATCGTGAGACCCGTCCCCTCGCGGCCGAGACCCGTCCCCATTCACCAGCGCGAGCGATTCCTGAATGACGGCCATCATCCCGAGTCCGAGCAGATCGACTTTCACGATCCCCATGTCCGCGCAATCGTCCTTGTCCCACTGCACGACGACGCGGCCGGGCATGCTGGCGTTTTCGAGCGGGACGACGGCGTCGAGCTGGCCCTGGCAGATCACCATCCCGCCCGAGTGCTGGCCGAGATGCCGCGGCAGATCCTGCATCTCCTTCCACAACCGCGCGAAGTGCCGCACGCGCTCGGACTGCAGATCGAGGCCGACGGAGGCGAGATGCCGTGGCATCGTCTCGTTCGGATCGTTGAACTCGAAGTGATTCAGGATTTTCGCGAGCCGGTCGACCTGCGTGGGATCGAAGCCGAGCACCTTGCCCACTTCGCGCGCCGCGCTCCGCCCGCGGTACGTGATCACGTTGGCCGTCATGGCCGCGCCCAGCCGTCCGTACTTCTCGTACACGTGCTGGATGACGCGCTCGCGCCGATCGCCGCTCGGCAGATCGAGATCGATGTCCGGCCACTCGCCGCGCTCCTCGGAGAGAAACCGCTCGAACAGCAGATCCATCCCGACCGGATCGACCGCCGTGATGCCGAGGCTGTAGCACACGGCGCTGTTGGCCGCGCTGCCGCGGCCCTGCACGAGGACGTCGTGCTGCCGGCAGAAATTGACGATGTCCCAGACGATGAGGAAGTAGCCGGCGAGGTTCAGCTTCTCGATGAGATCGAGCTCGCGCGCGATCTGCGCGCGGGCGCGGTCGTGATACGGGCGATAGCGCTCGCGCGCGCCGACCTCGGTGATCTTGCGGAGAAACGACGCCTGCGTTTCGCCGCGCGGGACGGGATAGTCCGGAAACCGGTAGCCGAGATCCGCCATCGTGTACTGCAGGCGATCGGCGAGCTCGGCCGTGCGCGCGACCGCGTCCGGCATGTCGCGGAACAATTCCGCCATGTCGCCGGGCGGCTTCAGGTACCGCTCGGCGTTGGGCGCGAGCCGCCGTCCCGCCGCGGCGAGATCGGTGTGATGGTGGATGCACGTGAGGACGTCGAAGAGCGGCCGCGCGGCCGGCGCCGCGAAGCGGACGCCGTTGGCCGCCACGATCGGCACGCGAAACGCGCCGGCGAGCGCGACGAGCGCGGCGTTGTCGTGCTCTTCGTCGCGCCGGCAATGGCGCTGCAGCTCGACGTACACGTTGCCGCGGCCGAACACGCCGACGAGCCGATCGACCAGCCCGCCGACGCCGTGGCGGCGGCCGTCGAGCGCGGCGCGTCCCGCGAGCGCGACGAGGCCGCCGGTCCGGCCGTCGAGTTCCTCGAGCGAGAGCGCGCCCTCGCCTTTCGGCGCGCGCAGTTTCATGCGCGTGACGAGCTGGCAGAGATTGCGGTACCCCTCCTGCGATTCGCAGAGGACCGGCAGAATGATGTTGGGCTGGTGAGGCGGGTAAGGCGGGTGGGGCTGGTGGAGAAAACGTTCTTCCCTACCTGCCTCACCCGCCCCATCCGTCCTCATCGTCAGCTCCGCGCCGATGATCGCTTTCAGACCGGCGGCGCGCGCCGCCTTGTGAAATCTCGGCGCGCCGTACACGCCGTCGCGATCGAGCAGCGCGACGGCGGGATAGCCGAGATCGGCCGCGCGATCGACGAGCGCTTCAGGAAGCGAGGCGCCTTGCAGAAAGCTGAAGGCGGAGGCTGCGTGGAGCTCGATGTAGGAGGACACGGAAGAGATCCACTACGGAAGCAAAACATTAACCACGGAGGACACTGAGGACACGGAGGTAAAACCAGTACAGGTATTCTTCTCAGTGTCCTCCGTGTCCTCCGTGGTTTTCTTCTTTACATGCCTTCATCGGCCGAGGGCCCGTAGATCGACGGCACGGGAATGTTGTTGAGCCGGAGGTACACGCTCAACTGGCCGCGGTGGTGAATCACGTGATTCATGACGAAGCTGCGGACGCAGACGGCGCGCGGCATCGTGAACTGCACCTTCGCGCCGGCCTTCAGCGACCAGGGCACGAAATACTCGGCGTCGCTCTTCGTCAGCGCCGCGCGCGCCTTGACGACGTTCGCGTCGAACCACGACAGCAGCTCGGTCCGCGACTTCGCCACCTGGTTCGCCTGCTCGGGCGTCACGCTCATCACGTCGAACTCCGTCGCGTTCATCGTCACGTCGGTCCAGCCGAGCATGTTGGCGATGTGACTGGCCAGCGCGCCCATCGACCACGATTTCTCGTGCGGCTTCCAGCCCAGCCTGTCGTCGGGCACGCGCTCCAGGACGCGCCGGGTCGTCGCCATTTCCTGATCGAATTCTGGGAGAAGGGAATCGGTGATTGCCATAAGCACTCCTTCGGTGAATTGGGTGATTGGGTAATTGGGTAATTGGGTAATTGAGTGATTGCTTCAATCGGCTATCGCGTCGATGAACCAGCCCTGTCTGGCGCGATCCTGGAAAATTCTATAGACGGCGCCGTCGGCGAGCGCGACGTCCCATTCGTCGCGATCCCACGGGGACTGGTGGCTGGTGGCTGGTGGCTGGTGACTGGCGATGGGAACGCGCTCTTCCCCACCCGGCTTACCTGCTTCACCTGCCCACCAGTCTCCAGACGTTCTCCACGGTCCCACGCACTGCGTCACCTGCCCGCCCGCGAAGCCACGGCGATCCGTCGTCACGCGCGCGGGCCGGCCGTCGACGACGGCGACGCGCGCGGGGACGGGTTGACGGCAGCGACGAAGAGCGGAGGCTAGTGGCTGGGGGCTGGGGGCTGGTGATTCAGCACAATCGAACGCAGAGACCGCAGAGTTCGCAGAGACGGAAACATTATTCACTCTGCGTTCTCCGCGATCTCTGCGTTCAACGTTGTAATCAGTCGTGAACGGGGTCATCGCGAACGCGCCGGGCCGGTGCGAGTCGACTACGGCGGGCGCGCCGAAGCGGTCCTGCCCCATCAGCGCGCCGAGCCGCGCGAGAAGCGTCGAGAGCTGCTCGGGCGTCGGGTGCGCGCGCGTGAAGAGCGTGTGCTGCAGCACGCGGCCCGGCGTGGGATCGATGACGAGGGTGACGCGATCGATGGCGCCGCCGGGCGGATGCGCCTCGAGGTCGAGCAGCGCGAGCGTCCGGAGCGCGCGCACGTCGCGCATCGGCGACGGCAGTTCCAGCCGGCGCGCGACGGTTTCCCGCTCTGAGCACGAGTTCGTGACGAGCCGCAGGAGGACGTGCAGCACCGCCGCCCCGCGATCGCGCCGCTCGAGACGCGTCGAGAGCGGCTCGAGGAGCCGCGTGAGCACGAACGACAGCGGCTCGAGGTCTTCGATGGGCCACTCGAGATCGAGCGACGCGTCGAATCGTTCCTCGGGCAGCGCGGGAACGAGCGGCCAGCGGTCCTCACCGCGCGCCGTCGCCTGCCACGCGAGCGCCTGCTTTCCGAGCCGCGCGGTGAGCTCGCCTGCGGGCAGCGCTGCCAGCTCGCCGAGCGTGCTGAGGCCCCAACGTTTAACCGCGGAGAGCGCAGAGGATCTACTCGGCGGGCTCTGCGGTTCAACGTGAATGCGTTCCAGAAAGTCGATCGGAATCGGCGCGAGCGCGGCGGCTTCGTCGCCGGGCGCGACAACGGTCAATCCGGGCCGCGCGAGCGCGAGGACCATCGCGGCTGTACGCGTGGAGGCGATCGCCACGTGCGCGCGCACGCCGCGGGCCGCGAGCTCCCGGCGCACGGCGTCGCCGATCGCGCGCGCGTCGCCGAACATGCGACGGAGCCCGCTGACGTCGATCGCCACGAGATCGTCGCCGTGACACTGAAAGCGCGGCGAGAATTCGTGCGCGACGGCGGCGAGCGTGCCATCGCCAGCCGGCCGAGGCGAGCCCGGCGGCTGATAGAGGCACGCGTACGATTGCGGAGTGAGGATTGCGGATTGCGGATTGGTCTCAGGCACTGTGGGCCGCGACCGTGGGAAACGCCACTGCCGCCTCCTCGCGTGAATGCGCGCGAGCGCGAACGATCCGCGCCCCGACGTTCAGCCCGTCGAACACGCGGTCGCCGAACCTCAATCCGCAATCCGCATTCCGCATTCCGCATTGCACCGTCAGTCCCGCCGAGCTTCGCGCCATCGCTTCGCTCCCGACCAGCACGCACGCCGTCTGGCTGCCTTCGATCATTCGCTGCAGCCGCAGCCAGGTGGTGAACGGCAGCCGGCGCACGGCGTCGGACGGCGCCTCGGCCACGTCGAAGGCGACGACGCCGAAATTGCCGGCCTGCAGCACGAGCGCGATGGCGCGGATCGCCTGCTCGAGCGCGCGCTGGTTGAGATCGCGGCACATCCCGGGACTCATGACGACGTGCCCGCGGACCCAGAGCAGCCGATCGAGATCGACGCCGGCGGCCGCCGCCGACTCGACGTCGAGCATGTCGAGCGCGTCGACCAGCGCCACGAGCTCGCCGCGCGCGGTGGCCGCGGCCAGCGTCCGCAGCAGGACGCTCGTGCGGCCCGACGATCGCGGGCCGACGAGCTCGGACAGCTGCCCGCGCGGAAACCCGCCGCCCAATCGCGCGTCCAAAGCGGTGATGCCCGAGGGCGCGACGGCGACGTCGTCACCTGGATTGACAGGCGGCAGCGACGTCGTCAGCGTGCGATCGAGCTGGCGGGCGCGCAGGAGCGATTCGAGATCAGCGCGGGCAAGCGGCATGGTTTCGCCTTATGTTCGCCTTTCGCGCGCACTATACCGCAGCCCGGAAACCGGATCAAGTTAAGGTAAGATTGTCGGCACGGTCGGCAGGACTAAAGTCCGGCCCTACATCCGTTTACACCGCTATTGGCTGAATCCGCAGAATCCGTCCAGGCAGGCGCCCCTCCGGCCGAGGCATCGACATCGTCAACGGCGACGGCAGCAGCCTCGCTGGGTGAGCGCACGATGCGCCGCATGCTCGTGGCGTTCACCTACCGCGACTTCCGCGTGCAGTGGCTCGGCGCCTGCTCGTCGAGCATCGGCACGTGGATGCAGATCGTCGCGCAGAACTGGCTGGTCGTCTCGCTGACCAACTCGACGTTCTACCTCGGCCTCGACGCGTTCCTGCAGCAGCTGCCGATCATTTTGTTCTCGCTCATCGGCGGCGTGTTCGCCGATCGCTACGACCGGCGCCGCACGCTGCTGGCGTCGCAGTACATCCAGATGGCGACGTCGGGCACGCTGTCGGTCCTGATGTACTTCCACGCGGTCCAGATCTGGCACATCCTCGCGCTGTCGTTCACGACGGGCATCGCGCAGTCGTTCGGCGGGCCGGCGTATCAGTCGCTGATCCCGTCGCTCGTGGACAAGAAGGATCTGCCGAACGCGGTCGCGCTCAACTCGATCCAGTTCAACGTGGCGCGCGTCCTCGGGCCGCTGCTCTTCGGCGTCACGCTGGCGCTGTTCCGCGGCCGGGGCTACAACGAGCCGCAGGCGATGAACGCGTGCTTCCTGCTGAACTCGCTCTCGTTCCTCGTCGTGATCAACACGCTGATGATGCTGCGCGTGAAGCACATTCCGCCGGCCACGTCGGGCCGTATGCGCGAAGAGCTCAAGGGCGGCTTGTCCTATGTCAGGCATCACGACAGCCTGACCGCGCTGATCGTCCTGGCCGCGGCGACGACGTTCCTCGGCTTCGCGCTGCTGACGTTCCTGCCGATCTTCGCCAAGCAGATCTTCCACGAGGGCGCGGACACGTTCAGCCATCTGATGGCGTTCTCGGGCGCCGGATCGATCCTGGGCGCGCTGATCGTCGCGTGGCTCGGCAAGTTCAGAAAGATGGGGCGGACGGCGCTCCTCGTGCAGGCGGTGTACGGCGCGCTCATCATCGGCTTCGCGGTCTCGCGCGTGATGTGGCTGAGCGACATCCTGCTGTTCTGCACGGGCGCGGCGCTGATGGTCGTCTTCTCCACCGTCACGTCGCTCGTGCAGCTCATCGCGCCGAACGAAATGCGGGGGCGCGTGATGAGCATCTACATGCTCGCGTTCCGCGGCGGCATGCCGCTCGGCAGCCTCTGCAGCGGGTATCTCGCGACGTTCATCGGCGCGCCGATGGTCATCGGGATCAACGGCGGGCTGCTCATCCTCGTTGCGGGCTACTTCCTGGTGATTCGGAGCCACGGGATTAGAGAAGCCTGACGGAATTCAGAATTCAGAATTAAGAACTAAGAACGGAGGACGTATGACTCGCACCTGGCTGGCGACGACGGGTCTTGCGATTCTCGGCGGCGCGGCGCTCCTCGCGCAGGCGCGGCCGCAGCCGGGGACGAAGCTGCCGCTCGCGCAGATCGACGCGCAGATGTTTCACGTCAGCGCCGGCAAGCGGCTGAAGCCGGCGGCGTGGCCCAACGGCGCGCGCGTGGCCGTCGGCCTGAGCTTCGACGTCGACAACGCGACGGCGGATCTCGCCACCGGCAATCTGATCTCGGAATCGATCTCGCGCGGCGAGTACGGCGCGGTCGACGGCCTGCCGCGCATCCTGCGGCTGCTCGACAAATATCAGGTCCCCGCGTCGTTCTTCATCCCCGCGGTCAGCCACCTGCTGCACCCCGACATGATCCCCGCGATCATGAAAAGCGGCCGCCACGAAATCGGCGTGCACGGCTGGATCCACGAGCATCTGCCGTCGGTGAACGACGCCGCGGCCGAACAGGACATGCTGAACCGCGCGATCGACACGCTGACCAAGGCGATCGGGAAGAAGCCGGTCGGGTATCGCGCGCCGTCGTGGCAGTTCAGCCAGTGGACGATCGGTCAGGTGAAGGCGGCGGGATTCCTGTACGACAGCAGCCTGATGGCGAGCGACGACGCGTACGAAATCCTGCTGGACAAGCAGCCGACCGGCCTCGTCGAGCTGCCGATCGAACGGATCGTCGACGACTTTCCGTACTACGGCGGCGCGACCAACGGCGGCATGCCGAATCCCGACGAAGTCGAGAAAGTTTTTCAGTCGGAGTTCGACGTCGCGTACGCGGAGGGCGGCCTCTTCATCCTGACGATGCACCCGCACATCACGGGGCACCGGTCGCGCGTGGCGGGACTCGAGAAGCTGATCCAGCACATGCAGTCGAAGCCGGGCGTGTGGCTGGCGACGCACGAACAAATCGCGCGGTACGTGAAGAACGTGAAGTGAAAACCGAAAAGTGAAGACGGAAAAGGGAGAACTGAGCAGGCAGAATCACTAGTTTTCACTTTTCAGTTTTGAGTTTGTGATTATTCCTTCTTCCTCCCCGGCCGGTACAGCAGCACTTCGGCGCGCTCGAGCGTGATCAACCCGTCGCCCACCATCTTCTCGAGATCGGGCATGAACGCCTCGATCTTCTCCGGCGCGTCGACGATCTCGACGACGATCGGCAGGTCCTGCGACAGCTCGAGCAGCTTCGCCGTGTGAATGCGGCTGTGCGCGCCGAAGCCCATGAAGCCTTTGGTGACGGTCGCGCCGGCGAGGCCCCGCTTGCGCGCTTCGAGCACGATCGCCTCGTAGAGCGGCTGGCCCTGCCAGTGATCCCGCTCGCCGATGAAGATGCGCAGCAGCTTGCCTTCAGTTGGTAATGACATAGCCCGCCCACAATCCGACGAGGCCGGCCACGACCTGGCCGACGATGTTGACGATGGCACCAAGGAACTGGCCGTCGCGCACCAGCGAGAAACTCTCGAACGCGTAGGATGAGAACGTCGTGAAGCCGCCGAGCACGCCGATCAACAGGAACGCGCGCAGATCGGGAGACAGCGGCACGCGTTGTTCGGCCGCGCCCGCGATCGCGCCGAACACGGCGCAGCCGACGACGTTGACGGCGAACGTCCCGAGGGGAAACAGCGTGCCGGACACGCGCAGCACCCACGAGGAAAACAGGTACCGCGCCACTGATCCGAGCGCGCCGCCAATCGCAATGACGAGAAGATTCACGTTAGAATACCCAGCGACCGCCGACATTATGCCAGTTCTCGAGCTTCTCACCAGTTCCGGCCTCGGATCGCTGCTCGGCATGCGCCACGCGCTGGAGCCGGACCATCTCGCGGCTGTTTCAACGCTCGTCGCCGACGAACGCAGCAGCGCGAAGGCGGCGCTGCTCGGCGTCTGCTGGGGGCTGGGCCACACGCTGACGCTGGTGATCGTCGGCGCCGCGCTCGTCGTCCTGCGCGCGGAGATGCCGGCGCGCGCGGCCGACGGCTTCGAGTTCTGCGTCGCGCTCATGCTTATTGGTCTGGGCCTGCGCGCCATCTATCTCGCGGCGCGGCAAGGACCGGCGGGTCCGGTGCACGTCCATCACCACGGTCACGTCGTCCACGAACATCGCGGCGCGCCCGCGCACATTCACATCGGCGCGTGGACGCTCGCGCGGCGGCCGCTCCTGGTCGGCGCGGTGCACGGCCTCGCCGGCAGCGGCGCGCTGACGGCCCTCGTCCTGACGACGCTGCCGTCGGCGGCGGCGCGGCTCAGCTACATCGCGCTGTTCGGGTTGGGATCGACGCTCGGCATGGCCGCGCTGTCGGGACTGCTCGGCTGGCCGATCGCGCGGCTCGGTCAGAACCGCCGTCTCGCGCGGGCGGTGTCGCTCGTTGTCGGCTGCGTGTCGACGACGCTGGGCGTGTGGTGGGGGTATCCGTTGATTGGAAGGCTGTTCTAGAAAACGGGGTGCGGGAAATCCGGCAGCAGCGCTGACGAATCCCCGTCGGCACCGCCCACAATCAGGCGTTCGCGGAAAATCCTCGGAAAAACGAGCCGTCGTCGGCTGGCACGGTCCGTGCTCCTATAACGGCACCGTGGTCGATCTGCGCATCCGGCTGTCGGCGCTCGTCCTCATGGCGGCGGTCATCGCCACCAACGGGGCGGCTCTGCTCGCCGCTGGACCTCAGCACGCCGCCTGCGTGACGACGCACCACGAGTGCGACCAGACCACGACAATCCGCTCCTGCTGCTGCAACCCTCGGGATGACTCGTCGAATCAGGGCGGGCCTCTCGAATCCCGCGTCCAAATCGGCGCCGACGCGTCCGCCGTTCCGCTCGTGCCGGCCATCATCCTTGTCGCCGACTCGTCTCACCTGTCCGTGCCGGTGCACACGTCGCCGCCACGTGCCGTCCCGCTCGATCTTCCCACGCTCTTCGCTGCTCTGCTGATCTAGCTCTCGATCTCGCCGCGATTTCTTCACGCAGTTTTGCGCGAGGTCGATATGCGTTTGCTCTACGGTTTTCTCGTCACGGCTCTGTTCGTTTTGCCGCTGCACGCGCAGGCGCCGGCTCGGCTGTCGCTGGACGAGGTCGTCGCCGACGCGCTGGCGCGAAACCCTGAAATCAGCGCCGCCGAACGGCGCCATGACGCGGCGCTTCAGCGCCCGGCGCAGGAGCGCAGCTTGCCGGATCCAATGGTGTCGGCGGGTTACAGCGCGAATGGCCGCCCCTGGCCGGGCGCCGGTCTCGGCACCGAGCCGACCTCGAACATCGGTTTCATGGTCAGTCAGGAGGTGCCGTATCCGGGCAAGCTCGATCTGAAGGCATCCATCGCGTCGCGCGAGGCCGACGCGGAGTCTCAACAGATTGAAGCGGCTCGCCTGAGCGTCACCGCGCGTGCGAAGCAGGCGTACTACCGGCTCGCGTACACCTACGCGGTCGGCGACGTGCTGACCCGCAATCGTGATCTGCTCGACACGCTTCTGAAGGTGAGCGAGAACCGGTACGCCGTGGGGCAGGCCGCGCAGCAGGACGTCATCAAGGCGCAGACGCAGCTCAGCATCCTCGAGCTGCAGCTCGAACGCGTTCACCAGGAACGGGCGACGCGCGAAGGCGACCTCAACGCGCTCCTCGCGCGCCCGGCGGCGACACCGGTTGGGCGACCGGATGACCTCCAGCTGACCGCGTTCGACCTCTCGCTGGATTCCCTCGTCACGCTGGCGAACGAACACGCGCCGATGTTGCGCCGCGACCAGATCATGATCGACCGCTCGCAGCTATCCGTCGATGCGGCGCGCAGGGATTACAAACCCGACTTCGCCGTCACCGGCGGCTACTACTACATGGGCGCGATGCCGCCGATGTACGAGTTCCGCTTCGACGTGAAGGTCCCGCTGCAGCGCGCGCGGCGGGCGGCCGCGGTGGCCGAACAACTGAGCACCGTCGAGCAGGCGCGCAGCACGTACGACAGCACGCGGCTTGGCCTCCAGGGTCGCGTCCAGGAGGACTACCAGATGGCGTCGACGTCGGCGCGCCTGGCGCGACTGTATCGCGACACCGTGCTGCCCCAGGCCCGCCTCGCGCTCGAATCGTCGATGGCGAGCTACGAAACGGGCCACGTCGACTTCCTGTCGGTCCTGACGAATTTCGGGACGGTGCTCGAGTACGAAATGACCTATTTCGAGGAGCTGGCCGGGTATCACACGGCGGTCAGCCGCCTGGAAGAGATGACCGGCACTCCGCTGGTGCATTGAGACTGCCATGAAAATTGTCAAAGCCTTCGCGCTCCTTCTCCTCATCACGCTGGCCTTCGGGGGCGGCTACGTCATGCGGGCGACGAAATCGACGGGCACCGCGTCGAAGGCTCGCAAGATTCTGTATTACGTCGACGCCATGAATCCGGCGTACAAGTCGGACAAGCCGGGCATCGCTCCCGATGGCATGGCGCTCCAGCCTGTCTACGCGGATGAACCGACCGCCACCGGCGGTACCAGTGGCGCCGATGGACACGCTGGGCGCACGATTCTCTACTACCAGGATCCGCAAGACCCCAAGTACCACGCGGACAAGCCCGGCCTCAATCCCGAAACCGGGAGCACCCTCGAACCGGTGTACGCCGACGCGACTTCAGCGGTCCCGCCGGGTGCGATCCAGATCGCGCCCGAACGGCAACAGCTGATCGGCGTGAAATTCGCCACGGTCGAACTGAGCGGGCAAGCGCGATCGATTCGGGCGGTCGGCAAGGTGACCTATGACGAAACGCGCGTGTCACACGTCCACACACGCATCGACGGATGGATCGAGAAAGTGTTCGTCGACTTCACCGGTGATTTCGTCAAGCAGGGCCAACCGATGCTGACCATCTACAGCCCGGAGATGCTGGCCTCCCAACAGGAGCTGCTGCTCGCCGCACGCGCGCGGGATCTCATGCGCGACAACCCGCTGGCATCCGCGGCAGAGCACGGCAACTCTCTCTTCGAGGCGGCCAGGCGGCGCCTGGAGCTGTGGCAACTGAAAGACGAGGAAATCGACCAGGTGCTCAAGACGGGTCAGACGATTCACAGCATCACGGTGTACGCCCCGGCCAGCGGATTCGTGACCGAGCGGAAGGCGTTTCCCAATCAAAAGGTCACGCCCGACAGCGACCTGTACACGATCACCGACCTGAGCCGGATCTGGATCGTGGCCGACGTGTTCGAGTCGGACATCACGTCGATCAAGGTCGGCGACGCGACGTACGTCTCCTTCCCGAGCGGCCACACGCCGCCGCTCGCCGCCAAGGTCACCTATATCCAGCCGCAGGTCGATCCGATGACGCGCACGCTGAAAGTCCGGCTGGACGCGCCGAACCCTGGGCTCCGGATGAAGCCGGACATGTACGTGAACGTCGAGTTCGGCATCGCCGGCGCCAAGGAGCTCGTTGTGCCGGCCGAGGCTGTGCTGGACACCGGCGATCGGCAGACCGTGTTTGTCGATCTCGGCAACGGCTATCTCGAGCCGCGCCAGGTGGTCGTGGGCGAACGCTACGGGGACCGCGTCGCCATCACGCGCGGACTAACGGCCGGCGAGCGGGTCGTGTCGTCTGGCACGTTCCTGATCGATTCGGAGAGTCAACTGAAGGCCGCGGCGAGCGGCATGGGCGCTCCGCAGCACCAGCACGGCAGCGCGCCGGCCGCGAAGCCGCCAGCCGCAAACCAGCCGACCGTGAATCCGCCGGCGGCGAAGCCGATGGATCCGTCGATGCCGATGCCGGAGCCGAAGACGCCGGCACCGGGACGGGGCCGCCATGATTAACGCGCTGATCGAACTGTCGGCGAAGAATCGCTTCGTCGTCTTCTTGCTCGTCGCGGTCGCGACCGCGGCGGGCGTGTGGTCGATGAAGACGGTGCCGATCGACGCCATCCCCGACCTGAGCGACACACAAGTGATCGTGTACTCGCGCTGGGACCGCAGCCCGGACATCGTCGAGGACCAGGTCACGTATCCCATCGTGACGAAGATGCTCGGCGCGCCGAAGGTGAAGGCGGTCCGCGGCTTCTCCGATTTCGGCTTCTCGTACGTCTACATCGTGTTCGAGGAGGGGACCGACATTTACTGGGCGCGCTCTCGCACGCTCGAATACTTGTCGGGCGTGCTGCCGCGCCTGCCGCAGGGCGTGCGCACGGAGTTGGGGCCCGACGCGACCGGTGTGGGGTGGGTGTTTCAGTACGCGCTCGTCGATACGAGCGGCCGGCAAAGCCTCGCCGAGCTGCGCAGCTATCAGGACTGGTACCTGCAGTACTACCTGAAGTCCGTGCCGGGCGTCGCCGAAGTGGCGCCGCTCGGCGGCTTCGTGCGGCAGTACCAGGTCCAGGTCGACCCGAATCGGCTGCGCACGTTCAACATTCCGATCGGGAAGGTGCTCGACGCCGTGCGCGCGGGCAACAACGACGTCGGTGGGCGGCTCGTCGAGATGACCGGCGCCGAGTACATGGTCCGTGGCCGGGGCTACGCGAAGACGACCGCCGATATCGGGGAGATCGTGCTCGCCCGCAACGCGGATGGCGTCCCGGTGCGCGTCCGCGACGTCGGCGACGTGACCCTCGGTCCCGACTTGCGTCGCGGGATCGCGGACCTGAATGGCAACGGCGACGTCGTGGCGGGCATCATCGTCATGCGACAGGGCGAGAACGCGCTCACCGTCATCGATCGGGTGAAGGCCAAGCTCAAGGAGCTCGAGCCCACCCTGCCGCCGGGCGTCAAGGTGGTCACGACGTACGACCGGTCGGACCTGATCCTGCGGTCGATCGAGAACCTGAAGCGCACGCTGATCGAAGAGCTGGTGATCGTCTCCGCGATCATTCTGCTGTTCCTGTGGCACGTTCCGAGCGCGATCATTCCCATCATCACGATCCCGGTGGCGGTGGCGATCGCGTTCATCCCGATGCGGATGATGGGCCTGACGTCCAACATCATGTCGCTCGGCGGCATCGCCATCGCGGTCGGCGCCATGGTGGACGCGGCGATCGTCGTCGTCGAGCAGACGCACAAGAAGCTCGAGCAGTGGCAACGGACCGGTCGCACAGAGGATTACCACCGGGTCGTCATCGACGCGGTGAAGGAAGTGGGAGGGCCGAGCTTCTTCGCGCTATTGGTGATCGCGGTGTCGTTCCTCCCGGTGCTGACGCTCGAAGCGCAGGAAGGGCGGCTCTTCAAGCCCCTGGCGTACACGAAGACCTTCTCCATGATCGTCGCGGCGGTCCTCGCGCTGACGCTAGACCCGGCGATGCGGCTCATGTTCACCCACATGAAGAACTACGCGTTCCGGCCCGCCTGGCTGGCGCGCCTCGCCAACGGGGTCCTGGTCGGCACGATTCATTCGGAGGAGACGCACCCGATCAGCCGCGTCCTGATCTGGGCGTACGAGCCGATCTGCGCGTGGGCGCTGCGCTGGAAGTGGCTCGTGTTGGCCGGCGCCGTCGCGACGGTCGCCGTCACGGTCCCGGTGTTCGAGCGCCTGGGATCGGAGTTCATGCCGCCGCTCGACGAAGGCACGCTCCTCTACATGCCGTCCACCCTTCCCGGGATCTCCGTCGGCGAAGCGCAGCGGCTGCTCCAGACCCAGGACACTATCATCAAGCAGTTTCCGGAAGTCGACACGGTGATGGGGAAAGCCGGTCGCGCGGAAACGTCCACGGATCCCGCCCCGTTCTCGATGATGGAAACGGTCATCGTCCTGAAGCCGCACGACGAGTGGCGGCACGTCGACACGTGGTACTCCGACTCAGCGCCCGAGTGGTTGAAGCCGGTGCTGCGGCGCATCACGAGCGATCGTCTGTCGACCGACCAGCTCGTGCAGCAAATGAACGACGCGCTCAAGCTGCCCGGCACCTCCAACGCCTGGACGATGCCGATCAAAGCACGCATCGACATGTTGACGACCGGTGTGCGCACACCGGTGGGCATCAAGATCTACGGCGCCAACATCCACGAGATCGAGCGGATTGGCACCGAGATCGAGTCGGTCCTGCCGCCGGTCGTCGGCACGCGCAGTGTCTTCGCCGAGCGCACGTCGGGCGGCTACTTCGTCGACTTCGACTGGAAGCGCGACGAGCTCGCGCGGTACGGCATGTCGATCGACGACGCGCAGATGGTCGTGATGTCGGCGATCGGCGGGGACACGGTGACGACGACGATCGAAGGCCGCGAGCGGTACGCCGTCAACGTGCGGTACTTCCGCGACTATCGCAGCGACCTCGACCGGCTCCGGCGCGTCATGGTACCGGCGATGGATGGCCGGATGCAGATCCCGGTGAGTCAACTGGCGACCGTGAAGCTGGTCAGCGGTCCGGCGATGCTGCGCGATGAAAACGGCCTACTGGCCGGGTATGTCTACGTCGACGTCGCCGGCCGTGACATCGGCGGCTACGTCACCGACGCAAAGCGCGTGATCGCGGAGCACGTCACGCTGCCGCCTGGCTACTCGCTGTCGTGGAGCGGGCAGTACGAGGCGATGGAGCGTGTCAAGGAGCGGATGAAGCTCGTGCTACCGGTGACGGGGTTCTTGGTGCTCATGTTGCTCTACATGAATACGCGGTCGCTGGCGAAGACGCTGCTCTATCTCGACATCGCGTATGAGGACGCCCGCCGCGAAGGACGCCTGCGATCGGCCGGCGACCTCCGTAACGCCATCATGCACGGCGCGGTGAAGAGGATTCGTCCGAAGTTCATGACCGTGGCCGTGATGTTCATGGGCCTCGTGCCCATCATGTGGTCCGCGGGTGTGGGCGCGGATGTGATGAAGCGCATCGCAGCGCCCATGATCGGCGGCATCTTCACCTCGTTCGTCCTGGAACTCGTGGTCTATCCGGCCATCTACGAAATCTGGAAGTGGCACTTCGGGCTCAAGCGTGAGCTGGCGCTCGCGCCGTCGTCCCCAACGCAAGGAGCGCTGTCGTGAGAGTCACCGCGTCGCTCATTCTGATGACGGCGACGTACGTCTGTGACTATTGACGACGTGTGGGTGGACCTGAGCCAACGTTGTGTCGCGGCCCTGAGGGGGAGGCACATCATGTCTGAAAGCAACAACGGCGACGCAGAGCGTGCGGCAGCCGCCGGGGCGCTCGCGCGGGCGGACAGCTCGTGCACCTTCGGCCCGAGTTTCTTCCTCGGTCAGCTTGGAGGATTCGTGCGCGACCACTGTCCTACTCCAGACGAGCACCTGCCGATGGTCCAGATTCTCCTCGCCGATGGCCGGACGCTCGACCTGTGCCATATCATCGGCGTGTCGCCCCGCTGGGTCATGTTGGCTGTCGGTGACGCCACCGGCCGGCAGGGCGAGATGGCGATCGAGCTCGTGCCGTTCGAGATGATCCACGGTGTCCGCATTCGTACTCGGCACGATGAAGGCAGCACGGTCGGCTTTGCCCAGCATCACGCCCCGTCGGTGATTGCGGCAGAGACGCTGCTGGGGGCGGCGATGAGGCCGGCCCACGAACGCGCCTGACAGGACGGCCAGGACAGTGCCCAATCGCGTGGGTGCATGCCGTGCAGGATGAGGGTCCGTCTGTTTGTCCGAAACGTCACCGGCCGCATAGACTGCTGACCACGCTGCTCAATGCTTGGAGGCATCGTTGACGGATCCGTCCGTGCGAACGCTGATCGAACGATGGCGCGATGATCCGGGCGGCACGTACCGCACGTGGTTCCTGTGGGAGGAGCGTCTCAAGAACTTCCGGTCGATTCGACGGGGGCTGTCCCAAGTTGTCGACGAGATCGACAAGGGTTCATTCGGAAACGTGTACAAGGGCTCGTCGCTCGAAACTGTCGTTGGCTCGATCGCCGAGCAACGACAGATCTTCAAGGGCGCGGACCACGCGTTTCTCTGGAAGCCGAAACTTCGTATCCCTGATATCTACGAGTCACCGGAGAACCAGCGGGCATTCGGGGCGTTTCTGAACACGTGCTGCTGTTGCTCGCGCGAAGACGACATTCTTCGCGCGATCCGCGACCTGGATGCCCGCCAGATCAAGGGCCTCGGGCCGGCGGCTGCGAACTTGCTCTATTTCCTGCACCCGACGCTCGTGCCGCCGTTCAACACCGCCATCGTGAAGGGCTACAACGCGCTGACCGGCGCGAACGTCAAACTCGGACGCTGGTCCGACTACCTGGCGATGCGGGAAGGCGTGATGCGGCTCAACGCCACGTATCGGGAACTCTTGTCAAACGATCTCGGTGCGGTCGGAGGCCTGCTGTTCGACATCGGGTCGGGTCGATATCCGCCGCCGCCTAACGGCGACGATGCCGCTCGTGCATCATGGGAGGCCGATCTCGCGCGCGTGCGTGAGGAGGCAGCGAGTCGACCGGCCGATCGGAATGCGGATCGGACGCACACCGAGATTCAGGCGTGGCTGCGCGATCTCGGCAGCGCATTCGGCTTTTCCGTGCACGTCGCGGCAAACGACCGCGGCCGGCCGTTCGGCGACGGACGCCTTGGCGATGGCTGTCTCGACGAACTGCCGCTGGCGCTGGCGCAAGGTCCCGGAGGCGAGGCGATTCGGCTGATCGACGTCTTGTGGCTCGATGCCGCGGGCACGGTGACGGCTGCGTTCGAGGTTGAGCATTCGACGTCGATTTACTCGGGCATCGTGCGGCTGTTGGATCTGGCGCTGGGCGGTGGCGCGCGTGCGACCCGCGAGCTGTTTCTCGTCGCTCCTGACGATCGCGAGGACCAGGTCCGCGCCCAAGTCAGACGGCCCGCGTTCCAACACGTCGCCGATCTGCAGGTCCGATTCCTTCCTTACAGTGCGCTCGAGCAGCATCGCGACGCGATGGCACGATTCGGCCAAGGTCTGAAGGCGGTCCATGCGGTGGCAAGAACGATTACGTAACCAGCGGCGTGCGTCACTTCACCATCACCGACCAGCTGACCGGCACGGACTCCGGCGCGTAGCAGACCTTGTCGTCGCACGCCTGGAAGCTGAGCGTGCCCGCCACGGTGACGGTCGACCCGACGGCGACCGACTTGCCGAGCGTGACGTCCTGCGTGATGCGGAACGGCTTCTGGAACACCGGCACGTGCTCGTTCAGCGGCTCGAAGAACATGTCCTCGGATTTCGGGAACGTCGCCCGGCCGGCCTTCACGTCCGGCCGCGCATCCAGTTTCAGCGCGACGGCGATGTAGTCCTTCGCGCCCGGCGCATACACATGGATGCCGGGCTTCGGCACGATGTCGACAAACAGCGAGACCTTCGCGCCAGCCTTGCCGGCGACGTCGGCGGGCGACGCGGTAACGGTGGCGTGACGATTGGCCGGAGCCGGCGTGAGCTGGGCGAGAACAGCCGCAACAAGTGCGATACGCATGAGCCACATTCTATAGAGGCTGGGGACTGGGGACTAGGGGCTGGAAGAACAATCCCCAGCCTCCGGCCTCCAGCCTCTGGCCCCGGAATAGAATGGTTCTGCCAATGCCGACGCGCATCCTGATCGTCGAGGACGATCCGGACATCGCCCACCTCGTGGTTCGCTATCTCGAAAAGGCCGGTTTTGCGACCGAGCACGTCGCGTCGGGACGCGAGGGGCTGCAGGCCATCGCCGCCCGCCCGCCCGATCTGCTCGTGCTGGATCTGATGCTGCCCCAGGTGGACGGCCTCGAAGTCTGCCGGCGTCTCCGCGCGAACGACGCGACCGCGGGCATTCCGATCATCATGCTCACCGCCCGCGCCGAGGAGTCCGAGAAGATCGTCGGCCTCGAGATCGGCGCCGACGATTACCTCGCGAAGCCGTTCAGCCCGAACGAGCTCGTCGCGCGGGTGCGCGCCCTGCTCCGCCGCGCGCAGCGCGGCACGCCGGCGACCAAGACGCTGACGTACGGCCCCATCACGCTCGACAGCGAGCGCCACGTCGTGTCGCTCGCGGGACAGCCCGTCACGCTGACGGCGAAGGAATTCCTGCTGCTCGAGTACCTGCTGAAGCACCGCGGCCGCGTGCTCTCGCGCGACCTGCTGCTCACCGACGTCTGGGGCTATCGCTACACCGGCGGCACGCGCACGGTCGACGTCCACGTCCGGCGCCTGCGCGAGAAGCTGCCGGTGCTCACCGAAGCGCTCGTCACCGTGAAGCAGTTCGGCTACAAGCTCGCGGACCTTCCGGCATCGCGGACCGCGTCATGACGCCGGGCGCGGGTCGATCGACGTTTCAGCTCAAGTTCTTCTTCGCCGCGATTTCGGCGGCGATCATCGCCCTCGCCGTCGCCGGCGCGCTGTTCGCCACATCGATGCGCCGTCAAATGGACCAGCGCATCGAGGACACACTCGTCGTCGAGGCGCGACTGGCGGCGGATCTCCTTGCCGCGTCGACGGCGCAGACGACGGTGCCCGCGCTCGACGCCGAAGCGGACCGCATCGGCGAGCTGATTGGCGCGCGCGTCACGCTCATCGCGGCCGACGGGAGGGTCGTCGGCGATTCGTTCGAGACGCTCGACGGCGTCGCGGCGATGGAGAATCACGGCCGCCGGCCGGAGGTGGTCGAAGCGGGCGCGACGGGGCTCGGACGATCGCGGCGCTTCAGCGACACCATCAAGCTGGACATGGAGTACGTCGCCGTGCCCGCGCGGCATCCCGCCGTCGCGTTCGTGCGCGTCGCGCTGCCACTGACCAACGTGCGGCATCAGCTCCAGACCGTGCTCACGGCGACGCTGACCGCGCTCGGCCTGGCGCTCGTGGGCGGCGCGATCATCGCGTGGGTGTTCTCGGCCCGCATCGGGCAGCGCGTGCGGCTCATCGCGGGCGTCGCGGAGCGGTATCAGCGCGGCGATCTCACGCCGCCGCGGCTCGGCTTCGGCGACGACGAGCTGGGCACGGTCGCGCGGGCCCTGGACGCGTCGGTGCAGGAAGTGGGCCGCCGGCTCGAGGAACAAGCGCGCGATCGCACGCGGATGGAAGCGATCCTCGCCGGGATGGTCGAAGGCGTGATTGTCGTCGACGCGCAGGGCCGGCTGCAGCTCGTCAACGACGCCGCGCGCCACATGTTGA
>JAIQFX010000002.1 GCA_020073005.1 Terriglobia bacterium
ATCTTCACGGTCGCATCGAGCGACATGGTCATCTTTCTCCTCGCATGGGGCTGGGCGCCTGCAGGATCTGGTAGGCCGGCGCCGCATCTCCGCCCACGACGATGCGCCCGGCGTGCTCGAGCCATGCATGCGCGGCGATCGGCGCGGACGCTGACGACCGGGCGACACCGCCGCCGGAGCGCGCGACGCCGATGCGCAGAGCGGCCGCGTGACCGGCCCGCCGAAGCAGGTATTGCGCGGTGAGCGCCTCGGTCAGACAGGACGGACCGATGTGGACACGCGCGGCGACGGTCCGCACCGCCCACGCGACGCGCGCGATCTCGACCGCGACGGCATTCACGGGCGCCGGCGCGCGACGATAGACGGCATCCAGCCATCGCGTCAGGCGGCGGTGCGCGATCAGGCGCAGCAGCGCGGCAATCGCGACGTACAACACGAGCGCGTGCACGAGCAGCCGGCGATCCGCGCCCGGCCGTCTCAGGAACGTGCGTACCGTGTGCGTCATGCGGTCAGCCGACAAGGGCCTGGAACAGGATCCTGCGAGCCGGCGGATGCTTGAACAGCGCCCGGATCAGATGGCGGTGCTGGTTGAATTGCGCGGTCTTCCGCACGAGCGGCATGATCCCGTCGGTCTGCGCGAGATCGAAGAGGCTGTCGATCTCGGCGTCGCTCAAGCGCGTGACCACGCTGCGCAGCGCGTGCTGCGTGTCGAGCTCGTCGGCGAGCTGATCGCGCCACGCGCGCTCGTACGCCGACAGCGACGCCGCGTCCAGCCGATCGCGGCGCAGCGCGTCGATCGCGACGTCCGCGGCGAGACCGCCGCTCAGGATGCTGTAATGAATACCGCCGCCGGTCGTCGGCTTGACGAGGCCGGCGGCGTCGCCGATGACCAGCAGCCGGTCGCCGAACGTGCGCGCGATTTCGCCGAGCGGCAGCACTTTCTGGCGCGGCGGCACGCCGTCGGCGACGACGCCCCAGCGTTCGGCGACGCGGGCGAGCATGCGCGCGTAGCAGCCGAGCGCGTCACCGGACGCCATCGCGCCGATGCGGACGTACTCGCCGTCGGGACGCACGACGGGCACGACCCACGCGAACCCGTCGGGCGCCACGATGCGGCCGAAATGCATCTCGACGTCGTGCAGCGTCCGCGCGCGCAGCTCGCGCTGCGCCGTGTGGAGATAGAGCCGCGGCAGGCCGAGGCCGAAGCGCCGCTGGAAGCTGTAGTTCGCGCCGCACGCCAGCACGACGAGGCGCGCGTCGATCACGTCGGCGCCGACGTTGGCGCGCACGCTCGAGGCGGCAGGCTGCAGGTCCAAGACGCGGGCGCCGCGGCGCAGCTCGGCGCCCGCGGCCTGCGCGCGAACCGCGAGCGCGGCATCGAACGCGACACGATCGATGACGGTCGCCAGCGGCGCGCGCGGCGTGTATTCCACGACCAGGCCGGCCGGCGACACGAATCGCGCGGTCGTGAGGGCATTCAGCGTCGCCGTGCGCGGCAGGTCGAATTCGTCGACGCTCTCGGCCGCGAGCACGCCCGTGCAATGAACCGGACTGCCGACGGCCGCATGTTCCTCGCACACCAGGACGCGGACGCCGTGTCGCGCGAGTCGCTCGGCGGCGTAGAGCCCTCCCGGTCCGCCTCCCACGACCAGCACGTCAACGGATGCGATCGGCATGCGTGCCGTCATTATATGCATCCCATCTGGCGAGTCACACCTTGCGTTCACGCGTTTCCCACGCGCCGCGGCCCGTAATCCAGAACGACACGAGAATAAGTCTCAGGTCGAGCCAGAACCCGGCGCGCGTGATGTACAGACGATCGAGCCGGAACTTGCTCGCGCGGGAAATGTCACGCGGCGCGTACACCTGCGTCAGCCCGGTGAGGCCCGGCCGCACGCGGTGGCGCTCCGCGTAGCCGGGGATGTCGGCGAGCGGAATCAGCCGTCCGTCGCCGCGCACCTCCACCTCGCCCGGACGCAGCGGACGCGGGCCGACGAAGCTCATGTCGCCGATGAGAATGTTCCAGAGCTGCGGCAACTCGTCCATCGCCGTTCCGCGCAGCAGGCGCCCGACGCGCGTGACGCGCGGATCGTGCTCGGTCGCCTGCAGCGGCCCGAAGCGCGCCTCGGCGTCGGTCACCATCGACCGGAACTTCAGCGCCCTGAACACGCGGCCGCCCAGGCCGACGCGATCCTGCGGAAAGAAAACGGGGCCGCCGTCCTCGATCTTGATCGCGAGCGGAATCAGCAGCCACAGCGGCGACGAGACGATCACACCGATCGCCGAGAACAGCACGTCGAAGAGACGTTTCATCACGCGGCGCGGGCGAGACCAGCCACGCGGACGAACAGAGAATGGTACGCGGCGACCGCCACGCGCCGATCGAACTGCAGCGCGGCCGCCCGCGCGCGCTGTCCCATGGCGCGCGCCGCCGCGGGATCGTCGTGGAGCGCGGCAATCGCGCCGGCGAGCGCGCCCGGATCGCCAGGCGCCGCGAGCAATCCGCATCCGTACTCGCGCGCGATCGTCGCCACCTCGCACGTCGGGTCGACCGCGGCGATGTACGGCCGGCCGGCCGCGAGGATGCCGTAGAGCTTGCTCGGCACGATGTAGCCCTCGATGCCGGCCTTGAGGGAGACGAGAAACGCGTCGGCGGCGGCGAACGACTCGTGCAGCAGTTCCTTGGGCTGATACGGGAAGAACCGGACGTTGGCCAGTCCGCGGCCCGCCGCCTGCCGCGCCAGCGCCTCGCGCTTGGCGCCGTCGCCGACGATGGCGATGACCAGCCGGGCTCTGTCCTTCAAGAGCGCGGCCGCCTCGATCAGCACGTCGAGATTCTGCGAGAGACCGATGTTGCCGCTGTGCATGAGCACGAAGCGATCGCCAAGACCGTGCGCGCGCGTGAACGCGTTGTCCTTCGGGCCCGGCGTGATCGCCTCGCAGTCCGCCCAGTTGTGGATGACCGTGACGCGCGAGGGATCGGCGCCCTTCTCCTCCACCAAACGCCGCCGCATCCGATCGCCGAGCGCGACGATGCCGTCGGCGTCACGCAGCAGGTACCGGTTCACGCGATCCAGCGCGCGGTTGACGGTGTCGTTGTGAAAGTCCTCGAGCAGCGCCGCGACTTCGGGAAAGATGTCCTCGCACAGAAAGACGAAGCGCGCGCCCGTCCGGCGCGCGGTCCACCGCGCGGCCAGTCCGAGAATCGGCGGGTCCGTCAGCGAGACGACGATGTCGGGCCGGCCCACCTGGAAACCGGCGACCGCCGCCGACGCGAAGTACGTCAGATAGTTCGCCGCGCGGCCGGAGAAACGCCGCCGGTCGAACCGCGTGCCGTTGGCGCGAAGAATCGTGACGCCGCGCCGCACCTCGCGATCGACGGGCGCGAGCCCCGCGGCGTCCCGCTCCGCGCCGTGCAGCGCGCGGCCGGCCACGACCGTCACCTCGCAGCCGTGCCGGCTGACGAGATCTTCGGCGAGCTCGGTCAGCAGCTGCCCCGTCGCCGCCTGATCGGGCCAGTACGATCGGTTGAAGAAACAGATCTTCATGCGTGCGCGGCGGATCGCGTCGATCGGTACCACGCGATCGTCCGGGCCAGCCCGGCGCGGAAATCGGTCGACGCTGAAAAGCCGAACGCCGCCTTGGCGCGCGTGACGTCGAGGCTGCGGCGCGGCTGGCCGTCGGGCTTGGTGCGATCGAAGACCAGGCGTCCGCGGAAGCCGGTGAGCTCGGCGATGAGCTCGGCCAGAGCGCGAATGCTGATCTCGAAGCCGGCGCCGATGTTGACGGGCTCGGGATCGTCGTACCGCTCGGCGGCGTCGGCAATCGCGCGCGCGCAGTCCTCGACGTACAGGAATTCGCGCGTGGCGTTGCCGGTGCCCCAGCAGACGACCTCGGCGGCGCCGGCGTCCACGGCCTCGAGGCACTTGCGAATGAGCGCGGGAATCACGTGCGAGGAGGCGGGATCGAAGTTGTCGTGCGGCCCGTACAGATTGACCGGCAGCAGGTGGATCGCGTTGAACCCGTACTGCTCGCGATAGGCCTGGCCCTGCACGAGGAGCATCTTCTTGGCGATCCCGTACGGCGCGTTGGTCTCCTCGGGATATCCATTCCACAGATCGCGTTCCATGAACGGCACCGGCGCGAGCTTCGGATACGCGCAGATCGTCCCGATGCCGACGAACTTCTGGACGCCGGCGAGCCGCGCGTGCTCCATCACCATGGCGCCCATCATGACGTTTTCATAGAAGAACCGCCCCGGCGATTCGCGGTTCGCGCCGATGCCGCCGACGACGGCCGCCAGGTGCATCACGACCTGCGGGCGCAGCGCCTCGTACATCCGGCGGACGTCGGGCTCGCGCGTCAGGTCGTACTCCGCTTTGCGCGGCGTGAAGACCTGGGTTGCGCCGCGGCGCTTCAGTTCGGCGACGAGATGCCGCCCGAGAAACCCGGCGCCGCCCGTGACGAGAATGCGTGTGTCAGTCATCGAAACCTCAGGACGGCAACGTCGTCCCCGGGTTGAGGAACCGGCGTTCGATCGCCGCATAGAAGCACCAGCCCGCGACAAGGCTCCCGGGAATCGCGAACAGCGTGGGCACCAGCAACGGCAGCGGCAGCCGGTGCAGGCCGTTGACGATGCGCCCCCCGATCGGCACGTGGATCAGGTACAGGCTGTAGGAGAACGCGCCGACGCTCATGAGCGCGGCCCCCGCGCCTGTCGCGGCGATCGCCGCGTCGTACTTCGAGAGCGCGATGAACGCGACGGCCGCCGCCGCGCTGATCATGAGCCCGACACTCCCGGACGCCGCGATCGCGATCGCGACGATCACGAAGACGGTGGCGGCCCACGCGCGCTGCGCGGGCCGCCGGATCCAGACGAACGCCGCGAGGCCGCAGCTGAATTCGAGCCAGTATGCGAGAAACAGGCCCTCGACCCGCAAGCCGGCCGGCCACTGCGCGAAGTGGTAGAGCCCCGACAGAATCGTGACGCCCATCAGCAGGCGCAGGCGGTAGCAGCCCGGCGCGAGCAGCGTGAGGCCCATCACGAGATAGAACTGCTCTTCGTAACAGAGCGACCAGTACACCGGATTGATGAGGGCGCCCGCGCCGAACCACACCTGCGTGAGCGTGACCACGGACAGCCACCTCGTGACCCCGATCTGGTAGTCGCCGAGCGAGCCGCGATTGAACGGCGCCGCGGCGACGGCGACCGCCAGCGTGACGGCGATGCTCGCCCAGTACGGCGGCGCGATGCGGCGCCAGCGCCGCGTGAGAAAGTGCCCCAGCGTCGCGTTCTGGGCGCGGCACACGGCCGCGAGAATGCAGTACCCGCTGATCGGAAAGAA
Organism: Terriglobia bacterium; assembly: GCA_020073005.1. Classification (GTDB taxonomy): domain Bacteria; phylum Acidobacteriota; class Vicinamibacteria; order Vicinamibacterales; family CAVVIG01; genus SRVP-36. The sequence goes on from JAIQFX010000002.1 coordinate 5,346, forward strand.
CACGAACACGCCGGCCCAGCCGGAGAGCAGCGCGCGCGCCCACCATCCCATCTCGGGCCGCACGACGGCATTCGTGCAATGGAAGACGACCACCGCCATCGCGGCCAGCGCCCGCCACGCATCCAGCGTCCGGTACCGATCGCCGGTGGCGGATGCCGGCGTCATGCGGCCGGCGCGCGCTCGAGCACGTGCGCACCCATCACCAGGACGTCCATGTGCGTGCGCAGGAAACAGTCGAGGGCCTCCCGGGGCTGCAGGACGATCGGCTCGTTCTCGTTGAACGACGTGTTGAGCAGCATCGGCACGCCGCTGATGCGCTCGAAGGCCTTGATGAGATTCCAGTAGCGCGGGTTCGACCGCGGGCTGACGGTCTGCAGCCGCCCGGAGCCGTCGACGTGCGTGATCGCCGGCACGACGCCGCGCTTCTCCGGCCGCACGGGATAGACCTGCTGCATGAACGGGTCGGCGGCGCCGCCGACGAAATATTCGTCGAGCGCGCTTTCGAGCACCGAAGGCGCGAACGGCCGGAAGCGCTCGCGAAACTTGATCCGCGTGTTGATGATCTCGCGCATGTCGGCGCGCCGCGGGTCGGCGAGGATGCTGCGGTTGCCGAGCGCCCGCGCGCCCCACTCCATGCGCCCCTGGAACCAGCCGATGACGCGGCCGGCGGCGATCTGCGCGGCCGTCCACGTGTCGAGCGCGGCCGGATCGGTCCACGCGCGGCGCGTGCAGCCGTGCTGCGCGATGGACGCGCGCTCGGCGTCGAGCGTGGCGGCGATCTCATCGTCGGTGAACTCCGGCCCCCAGTAGCCGTGCTCCATCACGAAGTCGCGCGGGCGCGTGCCCGACGCGTGCCACGCGTGAAACGCGGCGCCGAGCGCCGTGCCGTTGTCGCCCGCCGCGGGCTGGATGAACACCTCGCGGAATTTCGTCCGCTCGCGGATCTTGCCGTTGGCCACGCTGTTCATCGCGCAGCCGCCGGCGAGGCAGACGCGCGTCGATCCCGTGGCGCGCTGCACGTGAGTGAGCACGTGCATCGCCGCCTGCTCGTAGACGGCCTGCAGCGACGCGGCGATCGCCTCGTGCCGGTCGTCGAGCGGCTGGTCGGGCCGCCGCGCCGGACCGAGCAGCGCCTCGAGCTTCGGCGTGAACACGGGGCCGATCGTCGGCTCGCCCTCTTCCCACGTCATCGACACGCCGTCGGACCAGTGGCGGAAGTACGTCAGGTCGAGCGCGAAGCCGCCGTCCTCCGCCAGGTGCACCAGCGCGCCCAGCTCGCGGACGAAGCGCGGCTCGCCGTACGGCGCGAGGCCCATCACCTTGAATTCGTCGCCGTACTTCGGGAAGCCGAGGAACTGCGTCACGGCCAGATACAGCAACCCGAGCGAGTGCGGGAAGAACACGCGCCGATCGGTGTGCAGCGCCGAGCCCTCGAGGCGTCCCCACGAGGTGCTGACGAAATCGCCGAAGCCGTCGATCGTGCAGACCGCCGCCGACTCGAACGGGCTCACGAACGCGGCGCTCGCCGCGTGCGAGGGATGATGCTCGATGAAGCGCACGCGCGGGCGGACGAGGGACTCGTCGAGTCCGACCGAGGCCGCAATCGTCGCCGGCAGCGCGCCGATCCGCGCCATGTTGCGCGCGCGATCGGCGACGGTGCCCTTCGGCCGGTGCCGCAGCAGGAAGAGCGCCTTGCGCCAGAGATGCGCCTTCGGATTCCTCGAGACGGCGAACAGATCGACGTCGGCCGCGCGGACGCCGCCCATGCGCAGGCATTCGGCCAGCGCGCGATCGGGAAACCCCGCGTAGTGTTTCACGCGCCGGTACCGCTCCTCCTCCACCGCGGCCACGAGACGGCCGTCGCGGACGAGGACCGCCGACACGTCGCCGTGATACGCGTTGAGGCCGACGATCAGACCGGTGTGCACGGCGTTGAATGAGGTCAGGCGGTGCGAATGCGATCGTGCGCGGGGTCCGGCGGCGCCTGCAGCTCGTCCATCGCGTCGATGTTGCTGACGAGGAAGCGGTCGATCAGGATCGTGAAGCCGCCGAGGTAGACGATCATGGTCAGCGCGAGCCCGAGCAGCTTCGGCCACGACTTGTTCGCCTGGTAGAGCGACATCCAGAAGATGACGGTCACGACGGCGTTGCCGAGCTCGCGGTGGCGGATGACGCGGGTGAACGCGCGATAGGCCGCGCCCATGAAGACGGCGAACAGCAGGATGGGCAGGAACATGCCCGGGATGCCGTAGTCGATGTAGCCCTGAATCGGGTAGCCGAACGAAATCGTCGTGCCCTGCTCGGGTCCGGCGACCCAGATGCCCGCATAGCGCCGCACCTGCAGGCTGTCCGACTCGAGGTCCACCTTGTCGGGCACCAGGATGCGCGGCGTCAGGACGTGCATCAGCGCCGTCATCATCATCGCGCCGTCGGTGTGCGGCAACAGGGCCGGAACGCGCGCCAGCGCCAGCGCGGGATAGTAGACGTCCCACATGCGGTCGACGAAAGTGTCGACGGCGTCGAGCTTGTCGTTCGAGGATCCGGAGATCCACTGCTGCGCGAGCGCGGTCGTGAAGCTGAGTTTCTCGGTGATGCTCGTGCCTTCGCGCGCCTCCGAGGTCTCGCGCTGGGTCCCCCGGATGCCGATCCACAGCACGCCAGCCAGGCCCATCACCAGACTGATCACGACCAGCGCGGCCCAGTGCTTCGATCGACGGTAGTCGAACTGCTCGACGAGCACGAGCACGGCGATGAACATCGGTTCCTTGAATTCGGCGAAGAACCCGGTCATGCCGAGCGCCAGCTCGATGGCGATGAAGACCGCCGCGTACCGGAACCGTTGAGCGAGGACCAGCCGCCGCAGGATCAGGTAGAAGAGGCCGTAGCGAATGTAGGTCACCGCCAGGACGCCCTGCGTCAGCCCGGGACTCAGGTTCCAGGCGAAATCGCGCAGCGCGCCGCGGAAGATCAACAGCGCGAAATAGAAGATCAGCAGGTTGACCCACGCCAGGGACATTTCCCGCGTGCGCGCCACGGGGAACCGGTGAGCCATGAGGCGCTCGCCGATCACGAGGCCGACGACGAACACGGCCACGCACACCAGGCTGATGAGCGTCATCTGCGCCCACAGATCCGCCTGCATCGCCAGCGGCCGCCGGTCGGTCAGCGTGTAGTAATACACGCCGATGATCGTCTGGCTCCAGTGGAAGGTGAACGCAAACGCCAGTACCGGCGGGCCATCGTCGAATCGCAGGAACCGCCACACGGCCCAGAGCACGGGGATCGACGCGCCGACAAGCCACTGCTCGGCGAGCGCGCCGATCAGGGCCGACACAAGAAGGACGATGGCCGTTTCGGTAAACAGCCTCATGTCTCACCCAGCATACGGCAGAAGCGGCGCGAACCTTCCGCGAAAGCGGGCGTCCGTGAACTCCGCCGCGAACCGCGCCGCGCCCGCGCGCCCGAGCACGTCGCACGTCCGCGGATCGTCGAACAGACGCAGCAGGACGCCGATCAGATCGGCGGGCCGCGCCGGATTCACGACGAAGCCCGTGACGCCGTCCTGGATGATTTCCGCGGCGGCGCCCGGCGCGCCGACGCACGCCTTCCCCGCGCGCATCGCTTCGAGGAAGACGAGGCCGAAGCCTTCGTGCAGGCTCGGCATGACGAAAAAGCGGCAACGCCGATACAGACGGTCCAGCTCCGCGTCCGACACACGGCCGGCGAACACGATCGCGTGGCCGAGGTCGAGGCGTTCGACCAGCGCTTCCAGGCGCGGACGATCGTCGCCGCCACCGACGATCCAGAGGCGCGCGTCGGGATGACGCGCGATCACGGCAGGCCACGCGTGAATCAGCGCCTCGTGTCCCTTGTAGCCCTCGTCGGCGGACATGCGACCGACGATCAGGGCGGCGGGTTCGCCCGGCAGATCGGCGGCGTCGGCGCCGCGCGGCGGCAGACCCGGATGACAGACGGCGATGGGCGTCGCCTCGAACGACGGATTCGCCGCCGTGAACCCGCGCGCGGTGTGATCAGAAATCGCCACGAGCGCGCCGGACGACAACGCCCAGCGCTCGGCGGCGCGCAGCGGCACCCATGCCTCGATGCCGCACAACACAAACGTCACCGGCGCGCCGCGCCACGCGACGAGCCGCGCGACCGGCGCCAGGTGCACGTGGCAACAGACGATCACCGTGCGCCGATCGCATCGAAGGCCGACGCGCAGGGCATCAGCGATGAACCGCAGTCGGCTCCCGCCCGCCGATCGGCGCAGGGGGTCGGCGCTCGTGGACGCGGGCGCGTCGTGCAGGCTGACGACCATCACCGGTGCGGGCAGCGCACTGGCGATCTGTCGCGACAGACAGGAGACACCGTCGGCGCCGAGCAGATTCGGCGTCAGCAGGACGGATCGGAATGCTGGCGTCATCGCGCTGCCGCCGCCGCCGGACGATGTCCGGCGATCGATTCGTATTCACGCGCCATCGCGCGGCCGATGGCGTCCCACGCGAACGCGCGTCTGACCCACTCGCGGCCGCGTTGTCCCATCTCGCGCGCCGCGGCGGGACGCGCGAGCAGGCGTTCGAGCGCGTCGCCGATGGCCGCCGCCTCGTGCGCGACGACGTCGCCGCAGCCGGCCGCGGTCACGCCGGCCCAGGCGCCGCGGTCGGTCACGACGACGGGCACGCCGCACGCGAGCGCTTCGGCGACGCTGAGCCCGAAGCTCTCGGAGTCCGAGCACTGCACGAGCGCGCGGCTCGCCGCGAGGAGCGCCCACTTGTCGTCGCCGTCGATCGCGCCGGCCCAGCGCACGTTGTCCGCCACCTCGCGGAAGAGCGGCTCGACCCGCTGGCGGAAGCCGCCCTCGTCGGGCCCGGCGATCACCAGCCACGCGCGGCGGCCGGCGCGCCGCAGACGGGTGAACGCGCCCGCGAGGAGGTCGAGGCGCTTGATCGGATGCAGCCGGCCGATGAACGCGATCACGTCCGCGTCGGCGGGAAGATCGAGTCGCCGCCGCAGGCGGGCGACGTGCTCGGGCGTCGCGGTCTTCCAGTCGACGCCGTTGGCGATCGTCACGACGCGCGGTCCGAAGCCGGCGAGCCCGCGTGCCTCGTCCTCGGACGTCGCGTGCAGGAGCGCCGCCGCGCGCAGGTCGCCGCGCTGAACGGCCCACCAGGCGATCGCCTTCGACGCGGCGTGCCGCTCCCGCGCGCTGGACAGCAGCATGCCGCGCGGCGAGACGACGTAGGGCACGCCGGCCGCGCGCGCGGCGCGCGCGCCGGCCCACACCGTGAAGTTCCACAGTCCGTGCACGTGGATCAGATCGGCGCCCGCGGCCTCGCGCGCAATCGCGTTGGCAAGCGCGGCCGATCGCCAGAAGCGCTGCGGCCAGCTCAGTGGAAAGTACCGGACGCGCACGCCTTCGTACTCGACGCCGTCCGGCGCCGGCGGCAGCGGCGCATCGCCGTTCGCAGTCGTCGTGAAGACTTCGACGTCGACGCCAGCGCGCACCAGCGCCTGACAGAGGCCGAGGATGGTGCGCGGCGGACCGCCGTAGCGGAACGCGGGCGCGAAGTACGCCGAGACGTGAAGAACTCTCACTGGGACATCTCGAGGGCTGACGTCACGTCAGCCTTCCTGCTCCGCAGGTACGCGGGCAGGTCGCGGTGGTACGCCTCGTACGTGTACAGCGCGCCGATCGCCTGCACCGGGCCGATCCCGCGATCGAACAAGTCGGCGACCGTGCGCGCCACCCTGTCGCGGCCGAAGATGCCGGCCGCCAGGGACTCGGGCCGGAGGATGACGGCTTCGATCTGCCGCCGCATGGCGGGCACCGCCCACTGCCGGTCCTCGTCCTGATAGGCGCGAATGCGCGGCGGAATCGGCACCGACAGCGCGCGCGCCACGCGCCGGATCTCGCGCATCCCGCCGCGCCGCAGGCGCTCCAGGGCGATCAGCCACTGCGGCGCCGTGATCGGCATGCCGGTCCGCTGATCAGGAATGCGCCGGAAGAAGGCCGGGTACTTTCTCGCCAGCCACGTCGTGTAGAGCGTGGCGCGCGCCTGACGCGATCGCGCGGCGAAGAAATCGAACAGCGCGTAGTCGGTGAAGGGCGCTCTCACCCGCACGTAGGGCGCATAGCTCTGGAAGATCAGGTGAATGGCTTGCGGGAACTTGTGCTCGTAGATGGAGTACTTCGCGTCCGAGGGCGCGAGCGCGCCAATCGTGGCCGCCGCCCACTCGATCGCCCGGTCCCAGGTCCAGCCGATCTCCACGCCGCTGAACGGCAGCTTGGCCAGGAGACTCGCCGCGTCGACGATGCTGTCGTAGGTGGTGCCGCAGACGACGTCGCCGATGTAGCCGGAGACGTTGACGTCCATCAACTCCGGCTGAAGGTGGAGTGCCTCGTAGTGCATGAGGTCCACCAGCTGGATCAGGCCGTCGGTTTCCTGGATGTACGCGGTGCGGCGCGCGAGCCAGTCGGGCGCGTGGCCACTGTAGAGCGGATAGAAGATCCACTTCGCGCCGGCCGCGGCCGCCGCGCGCTTCGCGTACCGCGCATCGTCGCAGTCCGGCACGCCGTAGGTCAGCGCGGTCCACGCGGGCGCGCGCTGGGCGCCTTCAGCGAGAATCGCGCGACTGTCGAGGCCGCCGCTGAGCGTCTGCCCCGGACGGCGCGCGTCGGCGACCCGCACGCCGATCGCCCGCCGCCACAAGCCGGCGGCTTCTTCGATCAACGCCGTCACCGGACGGTCGGCCGCCGGCGCTTCGTGCGGCCAGGTCCAGTACGACCGGCAGGAGACGCGCGTGTCGATCGTCAGGACGGTTCCGCCGCGAACGCGCGTGACGCCGCGCACGTTCGTGCGCTCGCCGAGGCGGAATCCGCCGAAGGTCACGGCTTCGCGAATCGCGTCCGCGTCCGGCGCGGCGTCGACGCCGGGCGCCATCAGGACGCCCCGCACGCCGCCGGCGAACGCGGTTCCCTCCCGGGAGTGCGCCCAGAACAGCGGCAGGCCGCCGAAGCGATCGTTCATCACCGTCGCCACGCGATCGACGGCATCGAACAGCGCGATGTGATAGCGGCCATCGAGGCCGGCAATCGCGTCCACGCCGCGCGCGAGCAGGGCGTCGAGCAGCGTCTGTCTGAACGCGAGCGTGCGACTCTGCTGCGCCGATCGCACGTCGCAGAGCGCGCCGCCGTCGTACGCTTCGCCGGACATCCAGAGCCAGTAGCGCTGATTCGCCGAGACGGCCGGTTCCCCGAAGTCGCCCGCGGCGGGATCGTCCAGATCGATCACCGCCACGGCGAGCCCGCCGGGCGCTTCGCGAATGACGACGCGCTGTCCGGCGTGGACCCGTGCCGCCCGCGCCATCGACGCCGCCACGCGCCCGCCATCGCGGGCGCCCAGCGGACCGAGCCAGCCGCAGATCATGGCGCCGTTTTTTCCGCCACGACGATTTGCATCATGAAGAGCCGCGGCCGCAGGCGCAGCCACGACAGCGCGTTCACGCCCGCGTAAATGGACAGCACGTTGCACACGAAGCGGAAGACGGGCACGCGCGCGAACACCGGCGGGCGCCAGAAGTACGCCTCCGGCGCCGCCACGGGCACCACGCTGTCGTGCGAGAGCACGCGCCACCCCGCGCCGAACAGCTGAATGAACTCGCCCGGAAACCACTCCTGGACGTGATTGGGATCGTCGGGGAACTCCGTCAGCCGGATGGGCGTCGTGACGACGAGGCGGCCGCCGGGCCTCAGCACGCGGCCGAGCGTGCGCAACAGATCGAGGGGCGCCGACGCGTGCTCGATCACCTCGGTGCAGATCGCCGTGTCGAAATATCCGAGGGGCAGCGCGTCGACGGATCCGTGCAGGGTCGCCCGCACGCCGTGCGCGGCGAGCGCGGCGCCCGCCAGATCCACCGCCAGCGGATTGGGATCGAAGCCATGGAGCTCGCACGCGCGGCCGGACCAGCGCGGCAGGACCCCGAGCAGCGCGCCGTCGCCGCAGCCATAGTCGAGCACGCGCTGGCCGTCGCGCAGCGACGCGCTCGCGATGACGCGCCGGTAGCGCTCGGCCGTGAACGCGTTGTGCGCGAGGAGGCCGCGCCCGACTTCGCTCCAGTGGTACGCGCCGCGTTCGGCGTACTTCGCGAACGCGGCGTCCTCGTGCACGACGGCGCGCGTGTCCCTGCTCATTCGGCCCGCGCTCCAGAACTGAAGATGAATGGCGACAGGAAGTCCGCGACGATCTCCGCAGTAGCGGCGTAGCCGGCGCGCGTGGGATGCCAGTCGCCTTCCGTGAGAAAGAAACGCTGCGCGCTCACCGCCGCGCGATCGCGGAGGGTGGACGTCGCGTCCAGGAACGGAATGCCGTGCTCGGCGCAGACACGCGCGACCGACGCGGCCATCGCCTCGGATTGCCAGCGATCTTCGGCCGCCCCATCCAGGCCGGAATAGATCTCGCCCCGCGCAGGCAGGAACACGACGATCAACCGAGCGCCGCGGCTGGCCGCGCGATCCTTCAAGTACACGATCTCGCCGGCCTGGAGCGCGAGCGCGTCCGCGCGAAAGCGATCCCCGTCGGTACCTGCGGGGGCCGCAGACGCCGGCGCCGGCCCTCGCTGGAGCGCCCGCTCCACGCGCGCGCCCACGATCCGGATCGCCGCGACGAGGTGTGAATGCTGGACCAGCCACGCATACGCGGGGACGCGCCGCGCGAGCCGGCGCAGGCGGCTTCCGGGCGGCACGTCGGCCGCCGGGCGTGGGACCGCCGCGCCGTCCGCGCCGAGCGTGAAAAGCCGTCGAGCGCCATCGTCGCCGATGTCGTTGTGAAACACGTTCAGGACCACGAGCGACGGGCCGAAGGCGCTGACCCACCGTTCGTACCACAGCGCTTCTTCCCCGGTGCCGGTGCCGATGACGGCCGCGTTGAGAACCTCGACGCGCGTGCCGGCGGGCGCGGCGACGTTCAGGCGCCGCTCGACGATCGCCGGATACGTCTCGTCATCGTTGACGCCGTAGCCGAACGTGTGGCTGTCGCCGAGCATCGCGAGGCGCAGCGTGCCGCGCGGCGCGACGGCGCTCACTTCGGCGGGGCCGCGAAACCGCTGATGATTGATCGTCAGCCAGCTATCAATCTCGCCGGGCATCGTGAAGCGGCCGCGGGCGCCGGGCTGCGGGCCGATGAGGCCCAGCACCTCTTCGTGAAACGGCACGACGAGCGTCTGCGGCGCACACTCCCGCACGACGAGCTCCATCGCGCCGGCGGCGATGAGTGTCGACGCGACGACGACACCGAATCGCCACGCCAGCCGCCGCGCCGAACGATCGGGGCGCAATCAGCTCGCCCGCTCGAAGATCGCCCACCAGCGCCGCGCGAATTCGCCGGCGGTGCAATCGTTCTCGGGAGACTCCGTCATCGCGAGGCTGTTGGCGCCGGCCCGCGCGCGCTCCGCCGGCTGCGTGATGAAGTACCGCAGTCCCTCCAGCAGGCCCTCGAGATCGGCCGTCGGACAGAGGTAGCCCGTCTCGCGGTGGCGCACCAGCTCGGTCAGGCCGCCGCGCGCGAAGGTGACCGCCGGCAGCCCGGCGCTCCGCGCTTCGAGCACGACGTTGCCGAAGGATTCCTCGCCGACGATGGGGGCCGACAGCACGTAGCTCGCCTTCATGATGGCGGCGACGTTCTCGCGCTTGCCGGCGAAGACGACGCGATCGGTCGCGCTGGCGCGGGCGATTTCGTCCTGCAGGCCGTGGACGTAGTCGACAAGATCGGGCGGCCACACCGGCAGCTCGCCGAGGATGATCGCCTGCACGTCGTGGCCGTCGGCCAGCAGCCGCAGCGCGGCCCGGACCGCGAGATGGGTGCCCTTGAACGGCAGGATCTGGCCGACCGTCAGCAGCGTCGGCCGCTTCCGCGCGAGCCGCACCACGTCTTCGTCGGTGTGCGCGAACACGGCGCGGCGGCTCAGCGCGTTGCGAATCAACGTCATCTTGCCCGGCGGCACGCCGGTCTCGCGCAGGCGGCCGTAGCTGAAGCGCGAATTGGGCACGAAGATCGACACCAGCGGCGGCAGCACGCGCCGCCACAGCAGGTCGTGCACGCCGCCGCGATCGGGCGCGTTGGCCATGCGGAAGACGATCCGGACGCCGCACGCGCGCAGGAGCAGGAGCGCCGGCGCGTTGCGCAGGACGGCCGCGTGGTCGGGCAGGAGCACGTGCGTCGGACGGAAGCGCGCGGCGTCCGTCAGCAGGCCGGTACTCGTGCGCGCGACGTCCCACAGGGCTTCGAGATGGCGCATCGGGTTGAGCGTCTTCGTCGTGAACACGCTGCGATAGAAACCCGTGGACCAGCTCGCGCCGATGCGCTCGGCGAGCGGCACGATGCGGTGGTTCTGCCAGTCGTTCACGATGCAGTGCACGGTCGCGCCGTGCTCGCGCGTGACCCGCAGGACCTCGAACGTCATCCGCTCGAGCCCCGACACGATGACCATGCCGCCGCAACAGGCGATGATGCGAGGCGCGGTACGGCGAGGCGCCACGGCCTGACTCGCCGCGACGAGTCCCCTCGCCGCCGTCGCGTAGCTGTACTCGGCGACGCGCGTGCGGCACGCGGCGCCCATCGCGGCCCGTCCCCCGCGCGCGCGCACGCGCTCCAGCGCATCGGCGAGCGCCGCGACGTCGCCGCACGGAAAGCGCTCGCCGGTCTCGCCCGGCGCGACGAGGTCCGGCGCGCAGCCGATCGCATCGCTGACGACGGCCGGCAACCCCGTGGCCATCGCCTCGTTGACGACGAGGCCCCACGATTCGGATTGACTCGGCAGGACCAGGCAGTCGGCAACGGCGTACGCGCGCCCGATGTCGCGCTGGTTGAGGAATCCGGCCCAGGTCACGCGTGTCCCCAAGCGCGCCGCGTCGACGCGGCGCTCGGCCACGCCATCCCCGTCGCCCACGACGAGCAGGGCCGCCGACGGTCCGAGGCGCGCGACGGCTTCGATGGCGTCGCTCAGCCGCTTGGGCGCGGCGATCTTGCCGGCGAACAGCACGACGAAGTCGGCCGGCCCGAACCCGTACGCCCGGCGGGCGTCGGCGCGCCCGGCGTCGGTCAGGTGCCTGGCCGCCGCGTCCGCGAAGAACTCGTTGTCGACGCTGTGCGGCGAGGCATAGATGCGCGTCGGCGCCACGCCGTGCGCGCGCAGGTACTCGCGCGAGCGCTGCCCGACCGCGAGATGCGCCGCGTAGCGGTGCAGCAGCACCCACGTCCTGGCACGCCACAGCGGGCGGCGGACGCCGGACGGCCCCCCGCCAAGATGCGTGTCACCTCTATAGATGAGCGGGATCCGGCGCCGGCGGCAGGCCGCGATGGCCCTGACCTGGCTGATCGAGTGCCAGCCCGCCACCATCGCGACGTCCGGTTTCGTGGCGAGCACGGCGTCGCCGATCTCCGGCACGTCCAATCCCGTAAACGACTCGCTCGTGAACGAATCGCCAGGGCGGCCTTCACGCACCACGCGCGAGGCGTAGCCCTGCAGCAGCGGGCGATCCCATTCGAAGGCCTGGCTGAAACCGATCGCCTGCTGCTCCGCGGTCGGGCGCGAGGCATAGACGACCGTCACGTCGAGCTCGGGACAGTGCCGCGTCACGTAGCGGAACCACGGCGCGTTGTACTGCACCGGATGGGTCTCCACGATCGTCAGCCGGATTGGCGTCATGCGTCGCGTCGCGCCGAGACGCGGTCGAAGATGCCGGCGAGCCGGCCCGCGAGGACCGTCGCCGAGGCCGGCGCGAGCACGCCGCGATCGACCTGGGCCGGGCCGTACGCCGGCCGCGACGCGAGCGCGGCAAGGGCGTCGAATATCTCGTCGACACATCCGGACGCCGGCCGATCGTTGTCGAAGCCGATCAAGTAGACCGCCGGCGGCCCGCCGAACCGGCGCAGCAGCGCGGTGGCCGGGCTCGCCGCGTGATAGATCGCCAGCAGCGGCCGGCCGCTCAGCATCGCCGTGAACATCCGGCTGGGCGTGTAATGCGCTTCGGTGGTGCCGAGCAGCAGCAGCGCCGTCGCTTCGTCGAGCGCGCGCAGGGCGTCGAAGTAATTCAGGCGGGCCGGCGCCTCGGTCACGAGACCCTCGACGCCGAGTTCGCGCGCCACCGGCAGCGCGCCGAGCGGCGCGCGATCCGAGCGCAGGCTGCTCGTCCCGAAAAAGTGCACGCGGATCGCGCCGGCGCGCGCGGGGTCGCGGTCGCGCAGTCGGGCGAGCGCCGTCAGGAACGCGCGCAGGCTGGCGTGCATGGTCGGGGGCAGCGTCCCGATACAGGCGAGGTGCACAAGGCCGTCGCCCGTCGGGATCAGCCGCGCCGTCGCGGGATGCGCGCGCAGGAACTCGAAGTCGCGCTCGTCCCAGCCAATCGGCAGTTCGGCGGTCGCGACCGGCCGCGCGCGCGGATTGCGCTGCAGCGCGGGCTCGTAGGTGCCGCGCGACACCGCGGTCACGGCGTCGGCGGCGCGGAGCGCGACGGGCTCCAGGTAACCGGCGACGGCGCGCGCGAGGCGGCTGCGCAGGTCCGGCTGTCCGTTCGCGCCGGGCCCGACTGTCAGACCCCACTCGCCCACCCAGGGATCCTGGTAGTCGAGCACGAACGGCACGCCGAACCGCTTCTTGAGGAGCGGCCCGAGGAGCGCGGTGTACGCCGGATAGATGGTGATGAAGAGCGCGTCGAACCGTTCGTGCGAGAGCAGGTGCGAGGCCTCCCGCCACAGGCCATCGAACGCGCGCAGCCCCAGATCGCCGACGCCGAAGGGACGCGTCAGCCGGACGGGCCACGCGCGCGCGCGGATCACGCGCAGGTCGGCGGGCACGCTCTGGCCGAGGACGGGATCGAGGTCGCCCTCGTAATCGCGCGGGTCGACGGTCAGCACCGTCGGCTCCCAGCCGTGCTCGCGCAGGCGCGGCGCGATGAGGCGCGCGCGGTGCGTGCCCGCCGTGCTGTCCGGCGGAAAATGCGGCGACACGATCAATACGCGCGGCACGGTCACCGGCCCGCGTGGAGATCGGCGGTCCACAGCCGGTAATCGCTGCCGGCGATCGTCGTCGACGCCCACGCGTCCGCCTGCGGAAACGACGCGCGCACGATCGGCCCTTTGCCGTTCGATTCGAAGCGCGACGGCAGCAGCGCGTGCACCCGCACGGGCCGCGACGTGAAGAACCGGTCGGCCCGCAGGTCGTCGGGATCCCGGAAATCCGCGCCGCTGATGACGGAGCGGACCGGCAGGTCGAGCGCGGAGATCGGTTCCATCAGGTACCACACGTCGTCCGGGCGCCCCAGCGCGAGCAGCGTGTCGCGGACGGCCCTGATGTTCGTTTCCGAGAGCTGCGGGTTGTAGATGCGCGCCGGACCGGGTTGATAGTCCGGCGGAAAGCGCCGCACCTTTTGCACCACCGAGGTCACGCCGTATGCCAGGGGCACGCACAAATAGAAAACGCCTGCCGCGGCAAACGCCGCCCGCGCGAGCGGCGCCGATCGCGTCCAGCGCGCGCGCGCGTCCGCGAGCGCGAGCGGCAGCACGGCGAACGCCGCCGACGCGAGATGACGCCACTCGTGGGTCACGACCGAGATCGCCCAGATGCCGGCGAGCAGTCCGACGCTCGCCAGGAACACGCCGCGCGCCAGCGTGGCGGCGGCGCCGCCGACGGAAGGACGGCACACCAGCCACCACAGCAAGAGGCCGCCCGGCAATCCGATCAGGCCGAGCCATGCCGCGTCGCGCACGACCGGGTGCGCAGGGTGCATCAAGAGGTATTGCCACAGCGCGCCCGCGTCGGTCAGCTGCAGGGCAGGCAGCGCAATCGCGTCGAGCACCGTGCGCCAGCCGGGCGCCTGCCAGCGGAACGTATCGGTCACCTGATTCGTGGATTCACCGCCCGCCAGCCGGTTGAGCACCGTCAGCACCAGAAACGGAATCGCGGTGCCGGCCGCCGCCGCGCCGGCGGTCACCCACCAGCGGTTGGAGCCTGAGCGACGGCGCCACTCGCAGAACGCGATCGCCGCCAGCGCGCCGACCGCGACGAAGGCGAGCGATCCTTTCAGCCAGTACGCCGCGCCGAGGAGCGCGCCGACGCCCAGCGCGCGCGCCGCGCCGCCGGACGGCGACTCGGTCCGGCGATCGAGGTACGCGCGCGCGGTCATCAGCAGCCACGGCGCGGACGCGAACGCCAGCATCTCGGCCGAGTAGAGAAACAGGCCATTGCTGACGTACCGGACGAAGGGAAACGTCGCGGCGAGCGCGAGGAGCATCCAGTCCGGCAGCGCGAACAGACTGAACCACGTCACCCAGCCGACCGCTCCGATGACCAGGCACGTGGCGGCGATGACACGCACCGACGCGCCCATCGTCAGGCCGGCGCGCATCAGCGGATAGGCGAACAGCTCGGTCCCCGGCGTCCACAAGATGATCCACTGGCCGACATCGCGCGAGACGTCGGCGCTGTCGGGATGCACCCATCGGTTCATGGACGTCGACTCGCCGTTGACGCGCTGCTGCACGGCCCGGAGCTGCTGCGCGGGATCCGTGTAGAGCCCCTGGACGATCCGCGACGTGGCAAGAACGACCAGCAGCGCCGCGCAGGCCGCGACGAACTGCGCGTGACGCCGGCGTCGTCCTGACGGGTTCATGTCCGTGGTCCGCCGATCACGCGAGCGCCCGGCTGAATGCCTCGAGCAGAGCCCCGCGGTCGAGCGGGTGCTCCCAGTGCCAGCGGTCCTGCGCCGCCTGACGCGCGGCGCGCCGCGCGCGGCATCGCCGCTCCGGATCGCCGGCCAGCGCGCGCAGAAGATCCGCGAGGTCGTTCACGCCGTCATAGAGGAACGCGGCGTCGCCGAGCTCGCGCGCGAGCGCGGCCTGGGCCGGCGTGCGGCTCATGATCACGGGCACGCCCGCCGCCAGGTACGTGAAGATCTTGTTGCCGAGACACCACTGACGATTGAGCGTCCGCGGTTCCTCGCCCGACAGCCCCGCGTCGAAGCCGCGCGCGAGCCGCACCATCTCCGCCGGCGGCGCGGGCTCGTTGAGCGTGAGCGTCAGCGCCGGGGCGATCTCGCGCTGGAGGCGCTGCAGGAACTCCAGGTACGAAGGCACGGCCCGCCCGCGCAGATGCAGCTCGCCGGTCACGGCCGCGCGCCCGAACGCGTGCACGAGCCCTTCGATCCCGCGCGCCGGTCCGAGCGTCTGCGAAAACCAGTACACCCGCAGCGGGCCCTTCGCTGGCGGCGACTCGGGCGGTTCGGCCTCGAGCGAGAACGTGTTGTGGATCGTGACGGGCCGCACGCCGTATTTGTCGGCGTAGCCCCGCGCGATCAGGGGGCTGCTCGCGGTCAGAAACCTGGCGGCCGGCAGCACGGCCCGCTCGATGCGCTCCATGAGCGCGTCGTGCACGTGGCCGCCGGGACCGGCGTCTTCCCCCGAGTGAAAGTCTTCGAGGTCCAGCCCGTACGGCACGCGCAGGCGCGCGGCCGATTCAGCGACCGCCGCGAGCGCGCCGGTCGATCCGCCGTACACGAAGTCGGCGGGCGCCTGCGCCACGGCGCGCACGAGCTCGGCATGCGCGCGGCCGCAGGCGCGGGCGGCGATGGCGAACGGCACGCGCGCGCGCGCGGCCCGCGAGAAGGCCCACGCGGCGCGCAGCCGGGCGCCGGTCGTGATCTGCGTCACGCGCGCCGTCGTCCGCGCGTAGTCCACGGCGGTCCACGCCCAGCGGCGCGAACTCATGATGTCGCGGTCGGCCGCGGTCGCCCACGCCGTGTGGTTCACGCTGACGACGCGGACCTGGTAGCCGGCGCCGTGCAGGGCGTCGGCGGCCTTGAGCATGCGCGGGCAGGTCGAGAGGTGACCCGCCGTCAGCACGCAAATCCTCCTCGAAGTCACCGGGGCCACGCGTACGCGAGCCGGTGCGCGAGCTCCGGCGCCATCACTTCCGCGAGCATCAGAAAACGCGAGCGCTCGAGCGGCGGCTCGTCGGGCGTGGCGAACGCGCGCCGCGTCGTGAACGCGCTGTCGAAGCCGAGCTCGTCGAGCAGGGATGACGTCGTCGCGGTGTAATCGACGCGCGGCCGGCCGTTCGGGTAGGCGAACGCGCGCACCGGACGTCCGGTCCACCGCGCGATCGCGGCGCGGCTGTCTTCGATCTCCGCGCGCTGCTCGGCCGCGGTCGCCTGGGAAAGGATCGCGTGCCGCGCCGTGTGCGAGCCGATCTCGATTCCCGGTTGCCGGCTGAGCTGTCCGACTTCGTCCGGCCGCAACAGCGCGCGCGGATCGTCGTCGGCGACGGCGTGTGTGTTCGCCGCGCAGGTCTTCAGCCAGTCGCCGTAGGGATGCGCCTTCCACGCTTCGACGGCGTCCTCGCCTTCGCGCGCCGCGAGATCGTCGAACCACACCAGGCGCCGGCGCTCGGCCGGTTCGGAACACACGAACACGACGGCCGGCAGCCCGTGCGCCTTCAGCACGGGCGCGCCGAGCGTCAGCACGCTCCGGTAGCCATCGTCGAACGTGAGGAGGACGGGACGCGGCGGCAGCGGCGCCCGGCCCGCCATCGACGCGCGCCAGTCGTCGAGCGAGATGGGATCGCACATGTCGCGCAGAACGCGGCAGTGCGCGTCGAACGTCGACTCGCGCACGTGCAGATTCTCGAACGCCATCGCGCCCGCGGGAGTGTCGTCGCCGCGCAGGCCGTGATAACAGAGCACGACGACGCCCGGAAACCGCGACCGTCTGAGCGTGCGGCGATAGTGGCCCGCGGCCAGCAAGCCACGCTTGACCATCTGGCCGGCGGCGAAGCTCAGCGATGTTTGCGGCACAGGATCGTCGTCAGCACGGGATAACGCGGATCGTCGGCATCGAGTTCGGCCGTTGTCAGTTCCTCGGTGGCCAGTCCCATCTGAGCGGCGGTCGCCGCCAGGCAGTTGCCGTGGCCCGTCACGACAATGTCGGACCCGGGCCACAGCGCGGGCAGCTTCTCGCGCCAGCCCGCCGGCGTGAGGCGCCAGTAATCGGGCGCGTCGCCGGGAAGCGGCAGGAGTCCCGCCGCGCTGGCGAGGATCACGCCCCCCGGCCGCACCACGCGAAACGCCTGGCGCAGGCAGAGATCGAGCTCGCGCAGATGCTGCAGCGTGTTGGGGAGCAGGAGGCAGTCGTACGCGTCGCCTGGCAGCACGCCCTCGGAGTGCGCGAGATCGCAGAGGTACGTGGGCGAGAACTGCGGGACGATGTCGAACGTATCCGTCCGCGCGAGATCGTGGCCGAACCGGCGCGCGTGCGACGCGTTCTGCACCTCGAGAACGGCGCCCGTAATCAGGTCGCGATGCGCGTGCAGAAACGCGTGCAGGTAATGGCGGTCGATCGGCGTGCCGCGTTCGAAGCCGTAGACCGACGAGAACGGCGTCGTCCGGCGGAAATTGCCCCAGCGCGGCAACGGGTACCCGCGCACCAGACAGCGCAGCGTCGTCGTCATCCGCGGACCGAACATCCGCTTCGCCAGGCTGGTGACGATGCTCATGCGGAGTACAGCGCGAGATAGTCGCGCGTCACGTCGTCGAACGTCCGCGCCGGCGGCAGGACACGGCGCCAGGCGTCGACGGTGCCGCGCGGATCCACGACCATCGCGCGGATCACCTCGGCGAGCGCGCGCCAGTCGCCGGGCACGACCAGCCGTCCGTTGAAACCGTCGGTGACGAGCTCGGCGAGACCCCCGATGCGCGATCCGATGACCGGCGTGCCGACCGCATGCGCCTCGATCGCGACCGTCGGTCCGCCTTCGGCGACGAGCGAGGGACAGCACAGCACGTCGAGATCGGCCAGCAGCTTCGGGACGCCGGCGTGCGGAATCGCGGCGCCGATGGTGATGCGCGCATCACGGCCGATCAGCGCGCGGAGGTCGTCGACCACGCGCTGCTCGCCGGTCGTGAAGACCGGACCGACGAGCTCGGCGCGGAACTGCAGGTCGGCGGGCAGACTCGTCAGCGCGCGCACGAGGCCGTCGATGCCTTTGATCGGATCGAACCGGCCCACGTACGCGAGGCGCAGCGGCAGCGTCGTCGGACGCGCGTCGGGGCCGGGTTTGGGCGCCGGCAGGCGCGTGGCGATGCCGAGGCGGTTGACTGCGACCTTCGCGGGCGGCGCGCCGTTGGCGATCACGGTCCGGCCGGCCCACTCCGTGAGCAGGACGAATCGATCGACCGACGCCAGCAGCCGCCGCTGCCTCGCCTGCTGATCGCGGACGAAGGCGGGCAGCGCGAACGTCGCGCCCAGTCGGCCTGGAAGGCGTCGCAGCAGGTCGGCCGCGCGGCGGGGCGTGCGCGCCACGAGGGCGGCGGCGCCGCGCGGCGCGCCGCGGTGCTGCAGCATGCAGGCCGCGCACTTCCGCTCTTCGGTCAGGCCGTCGCACGGCTCCGTTCCCCACCGCATCATCGTGCCGCGGGCGCAGATGAATCCCAGCGTCGCGGCATGCGTCGTGGCGATGACGCGCGCGCCCGCCCGCCGCGCGGCGTCGACTTCGGCGAGGCCGAGGCCGGTGACGAACGTGTGGAAGTGCGCGACATCGGGCCGGAACGCTTCGAGCCAGCGATGAAACCGCTCCGCGCCGCGCACGAACGTGCTGCCCTGCGCTTCGGCGCGGGTGGGACTCGCCGGAATCGGATAGCGATACACCGGGATGCCGTCGTGCTCGTAGCGTCGCTCGTGCCGCTGCGACGGATCGGGCGCCGCGACCGCCACCTCATGCCCGGCCGCGTGCAGACGATGGGCCAGCGCGGCCACGTAGACCTCGGTCCCGCCCCAGCTGTCGGGGTAGTACCAGCCGACGCCCTGGACGATTCTCACAGCCTGAGGGATCTCACGACTTGATCGCGACGCAGAACACGAGGTCGCCGAGATCGCGCTCGGCGAGCAGCCGGCGGAACCGCGCATCCGCGGCCCACCAGTCGCGCAGCGTATGGTGCGTCGGATCGGCGCTGCGATCCCACAGGAGCCGCGTCCGGCGCTCGACGACCCGCCAGCCGAGCGCCTCGAGCCACGCCGGCACGGTCCGCACGCTCACCGAGTCGACGCTCATGTGCGTGCGATCGAAGTAGCCCTCCCAGTCGCTGCCGAAGATGCGGTGCGACAGGCTGTCGGCGTTGGTCGTTTCGAGCAGCAGCAGCGTCCCTCTCGCGGAGAGCCTGGTCAGCGCCGCGAGCGACGCCTGCGGATCCCGCAGATGCTCGAGCACCGAGAACATGATGATGGTGCCGAACGGTCCGGCGCGCTGAACGGTCTCGGGCATCGGGTCGCGCTCGAGATCGATCGCCCACACGCGATTCGGCCCGAGCTTCTTCGTCGCCTCGCCGACGGCCCACTCGGAGACGTCGAGTCCGAGCCCGGCGATGCCGTACCGCGCCTCGATGTCGACGAGCAGGCTGCCGGTCGCACACCCGACCTCCAGCAGCGGCCCGCCGGCGCGCCACTTCTCCATCAAGTCGAGGATCTGGACGCGCTGCCCGCTCGACTCGTCCTCGTAATCGAGGTAGTTGTCACCCGAGTAGTAGGCCTCGCCGTGATCCTCGGGCCGATTGGCCCGATAGTGACTCGTCAGACGGGTCGCCGTGCCCTGCGGACCGGTGCGCGTGAAGCGCCAGCAGAAGCGCGCACGAATACCGCTGACGTCGGCCCGGCCCCAGTTGGCGCCGTCGAGCGTCACGTCGCCGGTCGCCAGGTTGAACTGGAACCGGCACGGGCCGTCGTAAGAGTGCGGCGCGCTCGTCCACAGCGTGCGCGAGGGAAACGGGCCGACGTAGCCGAGCAGCGTCGCGCGCAGCTTGCCGCCTTCGGGCTCCAGCAGGTCGATCGTGAGCACGTCGTCGGCCACGCGGTACGGCGCACGGAGATCGAGGATCAGGCGCTCGTCGCGCGCTTCCCGCGCGAGTACGGAAACGTGGCGGCCGCTCACGGCGCCCGCCACCCGGCTGAAGAGCTGTTTCACGAACGGCCCGACGGGTCCCATCATGCGCGCGTATCTCCTTCGAGGACCGGCAGGTCGCGCGGCAGGACGTACTCGCCCTGCGCGTCCAACGGCGTTCCTGCCCATTTGTCTCGGCGCGGACGCCGGAGGTACCGCAGCCATTCGCCCGCGGTCGGGCCGGCGGCGAGGCGCGCCCGCGCCAGCGAACACTGCCCCGCGCCCAGGTCGCGCCGGAGCGCTTTCAGCTGCGTCCACAACACGTTGCGCCGCGCCTGCTCGCGCTCTTCTGGCGTGAGGGGGCACGCGGCATCCGCCAGCGCGGCCCACGTGTCGCGCACGGTCTCGGCGTAGCGACGCGCGGCGTCGGGCCGCTGGATCTCCTGCCCCGCATGCTCGCGGTACCAGAACGTGTCGGCCGGCAGCAGCAGCACGGGCATGCGCGCGCACGCGCGCAACCAGAACAGGTAATCGGACGCCGGACCCGCCGTCGGAAATCCGCCGAGCGCGCGAAACGCGTCGGCACGGAAGATGGCGCCGCTCGGACCTGCGTTGAACATCGACGATCCGAGAAACTCGCGCTGGTACGCCATCCGCGGCGTCAGCAGCATCGGACACGGCCCGCCGGGCCAGTACTTTCCGCTCGAGAGGCCCAGCGCGGCCTCCGGGTACGCCACCATGGGCGGCGCCATCGCCGCGAGGCAATGCCGGTACATCAGATCGTCCGAGTCGTGGTACTTGAGCAGCGCGCCGCGCGCCAGCTCCGCGGCGCGGTTCCTGTTCGCGTAGTCGCCCAGATTGCGCTCGTTGGCGACGACGCGGACGCGGGAATCACGGCGCTCGCACGTGCGCGCGATCGTCAGGGTGGCGTCGGTCGAGCAGTCGTCGACGATCAGCAGCTCGAAGTCGCCGAGCGTCTGCGCGAGCACGCTCTCGATCGACGAGGCGATGTAGCGCTCGCGGTTGTAGGCCGTCATCAGGACGCTGACGAGCGGCGCCGTCATCGCGCCATCCTGATCGCGGTGCGCAGGCCGCGCACGAGCAGGTTCGGAATCCACGGATGGTCGAGGCGGCTGCCGTACCGGAGCCTGGCCTGCGGCGACAGCGGCCGGTACAGATCCGCGTACCGCGCGAAGAGCGCTTCGTAATCGGCCGCGCGATCGCGGATGTCGAATCGCGTTTCGATCACCCGCCGGCACTCCGCGCTCATCCGCTCCAGCGTCGGTCGATCCGCGGCCAGCGTCGCGATCGCCGCGGCGAACGCGTCGACGTCGCCGACGGGCGGCAGCAGTCCACTCACGCCGTGAGTGACGAGATCGGGGACTCCGCTCGCGATGTCGCTCACGACCGGCACGGTGCCGGCGCCCATCGTCTCGAGCAGCGCGAGCGGGAATCCTTCGTTGCGCGTCGGCAGCACGAAGACGTCGTGATCGGCGAGGAGATCGACGGTCGCGTCCTGCGCGAGCGTGCCCGCGAAGGTCACGCCCGGCGCGCCCGCCCACGCCGCGCGCAGCCGCGCCTCGTCCGGCCCGCCGCCGGCAATCGTCCACGTCCGGTCGACGCCGCGCGCGCGCAGTCCGGCGTCGATGGCAGGCAGATCCATCACGCCCTTCTGGCCGTGCTCGAGGCGTCCCGCGAAAATCAGCCGCAGCGGGCCCGGCGTCCTCGCGCGGACGCGGGCCGGCAGCGGAATCCCGTACGGAAGATGAAAGATGGACGACGCCCGGTGCGGCAGGATCTCGAGCAGCCGCGTGTACATCCGGCGGCTGGCCGCGACGTACGCGTGGACGACCGCATCGTGCTTCGCGGCCAGGTCGTAGTAATAGTCCGTGTCGCCGTGGAGAATCAGCACCACGGCCCGGCCGACGTCGTGCACCGACAGCATGGCCAGATCGATCAGGTCGGCGGCGACGATGACGCCCGGACCGGGCGGGATCGCACGCGCCATCCGTCGCAGGACCGACCGCAGGTTTTCGAGCGGCAGCGAGTGCTCGAACGTCGACTGGCGATCGCAGTGCAGTCGTCCCGCGAAACGCGTGTCGGTGCTCAGGTGATTGTGGACGAGCAGCACTTCCGCGGCGAGGCCGTCCGGACCTCGCTGGTCGAGCAGGTTCGCGATGACCGTGATGATCCCGCCCATCTTGTCCGGCGCGAGGTACACGACGCTCGGATGCGGCGTCATTTCGCCGCCACCGCCCGCGGCGTCGACCGGCGCCCGTTGACGACGTCGGGCTGGCGCAGCGTCGTCTCGGGCGAGCCGGAGAGCAGGTGATCGACGCACTCCACGCCCTGCGCGAAGCTGTGGTCCTGATTCGAGACCTCGTATTTCCACGCGCCGAACCGGCCGCGGCTGAACACGTCGCGCGCTTCGAATGCCGGCAGAATCGCGGCGAGCGCGGCGTCGCGGCCGAGTGACGGCGTCGGATAGCCTCGCGGCAGCCGGCGATGCCACGTGTGATGGAGGGACGCGCGCTCGGGAATCAGGCCGGTGTTCAGCAGGCCGTCGATCGTGCCGGTCACCACGCGCGTTTCATCCACGGGTTTGACCCGCGACTCGGACACCTCCGCCATCAGCGACCACTGCCGCGTGATGTCGGCCACGTTGTTGGGCGAGTAGTGCGAGAAGTGCGTCACGCGGTAGAACGGGCAGTCGTCCTCGGGAAAATACATCCAGCACTTGCCGGTGAGATGCGGCGGCGCGCTCCCGTGCAGGCCGACGCCGATCACGTGCGTCGACGAGAACGCGAGATCGCGGGCCGCCGGCGTCAGCGCGGGCGCCAGGTCGCTCGCGGCCACGAGCGCGTCGAGCGGCATCGTCGACAGCAGGCGGTCGTAGTGCAGCTGCTGGCCGTTCGCGAACGTGACGACGCGGGCGGCGGTGTCGATGCAGTCGAGACGCCGGCCGAACTGCAGATGGCCGGGCGCGGCGTGATCGAGCCGCGCGGCCAGCGCGCGCCAGATCGCGCCGGTGCCGCCGTGACGCGGGAACCGGAACTGATTGTTCGGTCCCCAGGACACGTCGTCGCGATCGAGGCGGATGTTCTCGACGACGCGCGGCAGATTCACGAGCGCGACGCGATCGCCGATCCACGACCACGACAATTGATCGAGGCGGTGCGCCCAGACTTTCCAGTTGTACGGACGCAGGAACACATCGCCGATGCCGGGGCCGAACGCCGCGTCGATCCAGCGGCCGAAGCTGTCCGGCGGCGCCGCGTCATTCGCCGCGGCGACGGCCGCGGTGATCAGCCCGCGCACGCACTGCCACTGTTCGCGCTCGGGCAGCCGGTGGAGATTCAGCTGGAATGGGTACGGCACGAACCGCTGGCGCAGCCACACCCACGACTCGCGCTGGTGATACAGCCAGCCGTCCGGCCCGAGCAGCTCGTCCATCAGATCGTCGAAGTAGTCGTAGTGGCTGAACTGCACGTGGCCGCCGAGGTCCCACGTGAAGCCGTGCTCGTCGGTCACCGATCCGGCGAGGCCGCCGGCGTGCGGCGCAGCGTCGCAGAGCTGCCAGTCGGTTTCGCCGCGCGCGACGAGACGCCACGCGGCGCCGAGGCCGGTGGGCCCGGCCCCGATGATCAGCAGTCCTGTGTGGGGAAGACTCATGCGCGGGAGAAGGTGGCGGACGCGCGATCGTAGAGCGCAGTGTGCCCGCGCCAGAGGTGCTCGGGCGTCAGATGCCGCTCGTAGCAGCGGCGCGAGGCGTCGCCGAGCTCCGCGCGTCGCGCCTCGGTCATCGTGAAGAGATCGTGCAGCCCCGACGTGACGGTCGCGGTGTCGAGGCCGGGGAGCATCACGCAGCCGAGGCCGAGCTGCTGAAACCGGAGGTTGCCGCCCGTCGCGTGCAGCAGCATCGGGCGCCCGGCTTCGGCCGCTTCGATCGTCGAGAGATCGAACAGGTTGAACCGGTTCACGTTCACGACGAAATCGACGGCGTGGAGGAGATCGGCGACGTCGCGCACGGATCCAAGCGCGCGGACGCGCGCGTGTCCGCGCAGGCGCTCGCGCGACGGCCCGGCCACCGCGATGATGCCCGGCACTGATTGCGGAAGCCCGGCGACGGCGTCGAGCAGCACGTCCAGTCCGCGGTACGGCAGCGGCGCGCCGATGAAAAGGCCGACCGGCACGCCGGCCGGCAGGTGCCAGTGACGGCGGAGCTGCGCCTGCGTCTCGTGCGGGAACGACCGCGCCGGACCGGCGGCGCCGGTCAGCACGTAGTCGAAGTTCAACGCCGCGAATCGCGGATCCGCGCGCGCGATTTCCGCCGCGGCTTCCGGACACGGCGTGATCAACCGATCGACGGCCGAGCAGATGCCCAGCTCCCAGCGCATCCATCGATTCGTGTCGGGCAGCGCGGCGATGTCTTTCCAGTCCCACTCGGGGATGCCCCACGCCCACGCCAGGTCCAACCCGACGGGCATCGGCGCGTGCATCATCGACCAGACCTGCTGACCAGGACGCCGCAGCTCGAGCAGCCGCTCGGCGACGCCCGGGTCGTGCGCGAAGAACACGTCGACGTTCTCGGCGAGCGCGGCGTCGATGCTGTGCGCGGCGTCGGTGCACGTCGTCTGCATCGCCGCGGTGAGGAGCGCGTCGATCGCGCCGCCCGGCCGGCGCAGCTCGGCCTCGCTGGGACGATAGAACACGGGCGATCCGACGAGCGCGTGCTTGATCGGACGCAAGGCGGATCGGACGCGCGCGGCCACGCCCGGCGGACGCCGCGGCGCCGGCGCCTCCGGCCGCGGAAACGTCAGGGTGTGCGTCGCGTCCTTCGCATGCCGCTCGGCGACGGCCGACAGCTGCAGCAGGTAACCGGCCGGCCCGCCACGGCGGGCCAACGGCGGACCGATGTGGGCGATTTTCATCGACGGGAAAGAATGAAGGCCTGACAGAACGTCGCGTAGCCGCGGTACGGCACCGCCGTCCACTCCGCGTGCGAGCGCAGAAACTCCGACAGCGCCCGCGACTGTCCCTTCTGCGGATGGCTGCGGTAATGAAACCAGTCGTCGAACATCAGCATGACGCCGTCCTGCAGCGCGGGCGCGGCGAGCGTGAGCGCGTCGCGCGTCGACTCGTACAGATCGCAGTCGATGTGCATCAACGCGATCTGCGGGTAGACCGACGGCACCACGCGATGAACCGTCTCCGAGAACGGACCGATGTGCAGCGCGGGAGGCTGGAGGCCGCAGGCGGCGAAGAGATCCTGCGTCACCTGCGGCGTGACGCGGGCGCCGATCGGAATCAGCGGATGCCATCCGTGATTCACGGCGCAATCGGCCGGCTGCCACCGCGCGTGCGCTTCGGCGGACGGCGGCAGCCCTTCGAACGAATCGAAGCCGACGAACCGCCGCGTCATGCCCTTGGGATCGAACGCGTGGCCCTGCGCGAAGAGCGCGAGGCTCAGCCCGGTGAAGACGCCGAACTCCAGGACGTCGCCGGGAATCTTCTCGTAATTGATGTAGTCGAGCGCCGCGAAGAACGTCGCCGATCGCGAATCGCGCCTGATCATCTGCGTCATGATCGGCGGATCGGGCGCGCCGAACGCGAGATCGCGCACGGCGCGGGCCACGCGATTCAGCGTCCTCTTCACGATCGACCGATCAGCGTCGGCACCGGCGACACCGACCAGGCGCACGGGATGTTGACGAAGCCCTTGCGCCCCTCGCCGCGGTTGTAGATCACGGAGGGTCCGTACTCGAGCGAGAAGGACAGCGCCGGCTCCTGCAGATCGAAGATGTCGCTCGAGCTCGAATCCCAGACGCACAGCGCGAGGTGATAGTCGCCGGCCAGCAGCGTGTCGCCCGGCACCATCACACGCGCGTCGAACTCGCCGGCCTCGGCCGGCACATCCAGCGAGACATCGTCGGTCCCGCTCGTGAAGACGACCGTGCCGTCGGCGGCGAGGACGCCGATGCCGACGCGGACGCCGGACCGCGCCTCGGGCAGCACGAACCGGATGTGGAAGCCGAACGTGTCCGTGTTGAGCGGCCTGGCGACCGGCCGGCCCGCCTGATCGATCAGATAGCTTTCGAGCACCTGCGGTTTCCCGGTGCGGCGCGCCGCCGTGTAGCCGGCGTGCGAGTGGCCGCCAAGATAGCGCGCGACCATCGGCCGGACCGCGCCCGAGCCGATGAGCTTGCCCCGCTCGAGCAGAATGGCGGACGTGGCGAGCCGTTGCACGGCCGCCATGTTGTGCGTGACGAACAGCACCGTGCGCCCGCTCTTCGCGACGTCGTCCATCTTGCCGAGGCACTTCTGCTGGAACCGCGCGTCGCCGACCGACAGCACTTCGTCGACGATGAGAATCTCGGGCTCGAGATGGGCGGCGACCGCGAACGCGAGCCGGACGTACATCCCGCTCGAGTAGTACTTCACCGCGGTGTCGATGAACCGGTCCACTTCCGCGAACGCGACGATGTCGTCGAACTTGCGGGCGATCTCGCGGCGCGTCATCCCGAGAATGGCGCCGTTGAGAAAAATGTTCTCGCGGCCGGTGAGCTCGGGATGGAACCCGGTGCCGACCTCCAGCAAGGATCCGACGCGACCGATGATCCGCGCGCGGCCCCGCGTGGGCGTCGTAATGCGCGACAGGATCTTGAGCAGCGTCGACTTGCCCGCGCCGTTGCCGCCGATGAGGCCGACGACCTCGCCGCGCGTGATCTCGCACGAGACGTCGTCGAGCGCCCAGATGTGCGCGCGCTGATCGGGCGGCGTGCGCGTGAACGACGAGCGGACGAAGCTCGCCATCGTGTCGCGCAGCGTGCGGTACGGCACGACGGCTTCGCCGATGCTGTATCGCTTGGCGAGATGTTCGACGCGGATGGCGATGTCGGACACGGTGAGTCGCGAGTCGGGAGTCGGGAGTCGGGAGTCGGGAGTCTAAATAAGGTCGGCGAAGGTGCCTTCGGCGCGGCGGAAGAACATCAGGCCCGTGACGAGCAGCACGGCCACCACCGCCGTCGACGCGAAGATGATCGGTCCAGGCGCCGGACCGCCGACGAGCGCCCAGCGGAATCCTTCGACGACGCCGGCCATCGGGTTCAGACCGTAGAGCGCGCGCCACTGTGAGGGCACGAGCGACGCGGGATACGCGACGGGCGTCGCGAACATCCAGAACTGCATGAAGAACGGCACGATGTGGCGGACGTCACGATAGGACACCGTCAGCGTCGACAGCCACAGCGAGACCGCGAACGCGGTCGCGAGCGCGAGCAGCACGAGCAGCGGCATCCACACGATCGCCGCGCCAGGCACGACGTGGTACCACCACAGCAGCGCCACGAGCGTGACCATCGAGATCGCGAAATCGACGAGCGGCGTCACGGCGGCCGCGAGCGGAATCAGCAGCCGCGGAAAGTACACCTTCGAGATCAGCTGCTGGCTGCCGACGATCGACAGCGCGCCGCCCGTGACGGCGGTCGCGAAGTACGTCCACGGCACGAGCCCCGCGAACGAAAACAGCGGGTACGGCAAGCCGTCGGACGGCACGTGCGCGAGCCGCCCGAGGAAGATCGCGAAGATGCCCATCGTCATGACCGGCTGCAGGATCGCCCACGCGGCGCCGAGCACGGTCTGCTTGTAGCGCACCTTCACGTCGCGCCACGCGAGGAAGTACAGCAGCTCGCGGTACACCCAGACTTCGCGGAGGTTGAGCCGCCGCAGTCCGCTCTGCGCCTCGATGTCGACGACGAGGTCCGCCGCGGCGGGATGGACGTCGGCGCTCATGCGCGCGCTCCGTCGAGGAAGTGGCCGAGGACGGCGAGGCCCCAGGGCCGCGACCAGTGCACGCGGCCCGACACCCACGCGGTCCACACGCGCGCCGGCGCGTCGGGGGCGATCCACCGGCGGTCGGCGAGCCGCGCCAGTCCGTCGCGCACGACGGGCGCCAGCTCGCCCCCGATCCACCGTCCGAACGGCAGCGTGAAGCCCTGCTTGGGCCGGCGGACGATCGCGTCGGGCAGCGGGCGCTCGAGCGTGCTGTATAAGAGCCGCTTGTGCCGCAGCAGCGCCGGACGCCAGCCGAGCTCGGGCCAGACCGCGCCGAGCAATTCGTGGTCGACGAACGGCACGCGCACTTCGAGACCGTGCGCCATCGCCATCACGTCGATGTCGCGCAGCAGCTGCGACTCGAGGAACAACCGCGACTCGAGGCGCGCGATCGACGCCGACGGCGCTTCCGCGCCGGACGGATCGAGGAGCGCGTGCTCCGCTGCGTCCAGCTCGCCGTGCGCGTCGCGCCACACGCCGGCGTCACGCAGCGCCGGACCGGCGAGATCGTCGAGCTCCTCGGGAAGAAGAAAGCCGCGCTGCACGCGATAAGAGTCCACGACGGATCCGTCGGCGGCGGCAAAGTGGCGCCACCGGGCCTGCAGCCGCGGCGGCATGAAGGCGCCGGCAATCGGCGCGACCAGCGGCCAGAGCGGGCCGCACGCGCGCTTGGCGGACATCGCGCGCGGGATCCGCGTGAAGGACGCGTAGCCGCCGAACATCTCGTCGCCGCCGGTCCCCGAGAGCACAGCCTTGATGCCGGTGGCGGCGACCGCCTTCGCCACGTAGTACGAGTTGACGGCGTCGATGGTCGGCTGATCCAGCCGCGCCAGAATCTTCGGAAAATCCGCCGCGACGTGCGAGGCGTCGACCCGCAGCTCGTGATGCCGCGCGCCGAAATGCGTCGCGACCATGCGCGCCGCGTCCGCTTCCGAAGACGCGTCATCGAAGCCGACGGTGAAGGTCTGCAGGTTCGTCGCACCCGCCGACGTCGCGGCCGAGACGATGGCGCCCGAGTCGAGGCCGCCGGAGAGGAACACGCCGACGGGCACGTCGGCGACCAGATGCGCGCGCACGCTGTCGCGCACGGCCTCGCCGACGGCGGCGCGATAGTCGCGCTCGGATGTCCGCGCCCCGGTTGACGCCGATCGATACGCGTCGCGCGCGTCGGCGAAGACGCCGCTGTCGAATGCGCCGTCGCGCCAGCGCCGCCACGATCCCGGCGCGAGCATCTCGACGCCGCGCTGCCACGTCAGCGGCGGAATGACGCTGCCCCACGACAGAAAGCCGAGGACGCCCGCGGGCGACGGCTCGCCGTCGAGGAGGCGCGCCGCCTGCAGCGCGGTCAGCTCCGACGCGAACGCGATCTGGCGCGCGCCGGCCGCATCGGGGCCGCCCGATGCGACATACAGCGGCTTGATGCCGAACCGATCGCGCGCCAGCAGCAGCGAGCGCTCGGCGTCGTCCCAGCAGGCGAGCGCGAACATGCCGCGCACGCGCGCCAGCGACGGCGCGCCGTCGCGCGCGAGCAGCCGCAGCAGCACTTCCGTGTCGCTCTGCGTGAAGAACCGCTCGCCGCGCGCCTCGAGATCGCGCCGCAGCTCGCGGTAGTTGTAGACCTCGCCGTTGAACACGATGTGATGGCGGCCGTCAGGCGTCGCCATCGGCTGCGCGCCGTCCGGTCCAGGATCGATGATCGCGAGACGCCGGTGGACGAGCAGGACGTCGGCCGCTGACATCGATGCCGGCGACCACACGCCCCCGCCGTCCGGCCCGCGATGCGCGAGCGCGTCGGACAGAAGGCGCGCCACGCCCGTTCGATCGGCGATGGGCCGACCGAGCGAGACGACGCCCGCGATGCCGCACATCAGAAGATTTTCGGGGGGACCTTGATGATGTCGTTCGGCAGGACCTTGTCGTTGAGGCCCAGGCTCACTTCCTCGACCTTGCCGTTCGGCATGATGCGGTCGGCCTTGATCCGCCGGTCCGATCCGCGCTCGTTGAGCCCGCCGGCGAGCGCGATCGCCTGTTGCACGGTCATCCCCGGCTCCCAGACGAGCGACCCGGAGTTGCGCACGTAGCCCGTGACGATGAACGTCTGCGCCTTCGGCACATTAATAAGGTCGCCGTCCTGCAGCACGATGTCCCGGCCGGCCGTGCCGAGCTGAAGCTCTTTCAGGTTCACGCGGATGATGTCCACCGCGTTGCCGGCGGCCGGCGTCCCGTCCGCGTTCTTCTTCTGTCGCGAGACGGAAATCTCGTTGCTCGCCGACGAGGTCGGCGATCCGGCGGCCGCGAGCGCCTCGACCAGCGTCATCGTGCCGGTCATCGGTACTTTCCCCGGCGAGCGCACTTCACCGCTGACGATCACGCTCTGGCTCTTGTAGCCCTCGACCTCGACGCGCACCTGCGGGTTGCGGATGTAGCCGGCGGCGAGCATCGTCTTGATGCGTTCCTGGAGCTCGGCGGGGGTGATGCCCGCGGCCGCGACTTTATTGATCATCGGGAACGTGATGAAACCGTCAGAATCCACGCGATAGACGTTGGACAGGTCGGGTTCGTCGAACACCGTGATCTTGAGCTGGTCGTTCGCGCCGAGGAGATAGCGCGCGCTCTGGTCGAGCTTCGCGGGATCCACCCTGGGCACGTTGGGATCCGCAGGCGGCACGGGCGTCTGCGGGGTCTGGACGGTGGCGGGCGGTTGAACCGGAGGCGTCTGCGCCGGCGATCCAAGCGCAAGGACGAGGAAGAGCGAAGCAATCAGCGACATACCAGTCTTTCCTTCACAGATGCTACTCGGAGTTCCGGGTCAGCGGAATCCCCAGTTGCCTGGCTTTTCTGTACAGATTTGGACGCTGAATTCCCAGCGTCTGGGCGGCATCGGTCATCCGCCAGCCGTGGTGCTGAAGGACGGCCGCGATGTAGTCGTGCTCGAACCGGAGCCGCGCTTCGCGCAGCGTGCCGGAGGGCTCGAACGGCGCCGGCGCGCGGTTGAGTTGCAGCGTCGGCAATAAATGCTCGATCTGAATCGCCTCTTCGTCGGTGGACGCGGCGGCGCGTTCGACGGTCTCGCGAAGTTCGGCGAGATTTCCGGGCCATGTCATCGCGCCCAGCAACGCGAGGGCGGCTTGCGTGAACGTCCGCGGCGGCGTGTCGTGCGCCACGCAGAACTCTTCGAGCAGTCGCTCGGCCAGCGCCGGAACGTCTTCGAGCCGCTCGCTGAGCGGCGGCAGCTCGATGCGCGACGCGGACACGCGGCGGTACAAATCGGCGCGGAAGCGGTGCTCGCGGACGTCGGCGTCGATGCCCGGCGCCGCGCTGGCGACGAATCGGATGGCGAGCGTCGTTAATTCGCCGTCCACGCGCGCCTCGCCGTCACGCGCCAGGCGCGCGAGCCGCGCCTGCACCGCGGCGGGCAGCTCGGTCACCTCGTCTAGAAACAGCGTCCCGCCGCGCGCGGCTGCGATGCGGCTGTCGGCGGACACCGTCTCGAGATCGGGCGGCGCGTGGCCGGCCGGATTGCCGAAGAGCGCGTGGTCGACACCGGTCGCGCCGCACGCGACTTTCACGAAGGGCGCAGACGCGCGCGCGCTTCGGCCGTGGATGTCGCGCGCGAGGCCGTCGGCGTCCGATCCGCGGCGCGCGAGCAGCAGCACGCCGGTGTCGAGCGCGGCGGCGCGTCGGAGGAGTTCCTGCACGCGCGCGATCACGGCGGACCCTCCAGTGAGTTCGAGAGCGAGGGGGCTGGGCCAGGCGAGGCGCTTGGCGCGCGCGCCGGAGAGCATGACGGGGTCTGGCATGGTGACTCTCTTCGTTGCTGGTGACTGGTGGCTGGCGCTACCGACTGATACAGCTCCGCCCCGTCGCTTACAGGAAGGGCGCCGATGAGGTCGCCAGCATTGCCGCCAAATTAGCGACAATTAGCGACTTAATATGACTTAATAGACTACTGGTGTCAACTGAGATACGCCTCAGAAGCCAACCAGATACAGCCGGACGAACCCGCTACGACGCGGAATCAGCGCCATAAAGCTTTCTGAATCAATGATTTGTGCGCAGACTCCAGGTCTGGCCGTCCATCCTTACTTATCGGCGGGACGATGTGTATCGGTATGGAGGCTCAAACTGTATCGGTGGGGAAACGCGGTGCTCTGAATCGCGCCGGGGAAATCGCCGACAATTACACAATCACACCTGTTCTGACGCCCTCGATTCGTCCGCTGCTCAAGTGGGCCGGCGGGAAGCGGCAATTGCTGCCGCACCTGCGCCGCTTCTATCCGCCCGTCTTCAATCGTTATGTCGAGCCGTTCTTCGGCAGCGGAGCCGTGTTCTTCGATCTCCACAATCAAGGCCGGCTCGAGAATCACGATGTCGTGCTGATGGATTCCAACGCGGATCTCATCGGCTGCTACGAGGCCGTGCGCGATCAGCCGCACGACGTCGCCGATGCGCTCGAGCGGCACGCGGCGGCGCACGCGCGCGACGGCCGCGCGCACTATTACGCGGTGCGCGACGATCGCTTCAACCCGCTGCGCGACCGTCTTCGGCAGCCGGACGGCCGCATCGCCTACACGGCCGAGCTCGCGGCGATGTTGATTTACCTGAATCGCACCGGTTTCAACGGCCTGTTCCGGCTGAACGCGAGCGGCGCGTTCAACGTCCCGGCGGGCCGCTACGAGCGCCCGACGATCGCGGATCGGGCGCGGCTCGCGGGCGTGGCCGAGGCGCTGGCCGGCCCGCAGGTGCAGCTGCGCTTCGGCTCGTTCGAGTCGTCGCTCGACGTCGCGTGCGCCGGCGACTTTCTCTACTTCGATCCGCCGTACGCCCCGGTGAGCCGCACGGCCAATTTCACCTCGTACACGACGCCGCGGTTCGATCTCGACGACCAGGCGCGGCTGCAGCGCGTCGTCTGCGCGCTGGCGGCGCGCGGCTGCCACGTGCTGGCGAGCAACTCCACGGCTGACGAAATCGCGGCGCTGTACGAAGGGAGCCCGGATGCGCGCGCGGCACGCCTGCGCGTGCTGCGCGTGCCGGCGCGGCGCGCGATCAATCGCGACGCGTCACGGCGCGGCGTCGTCGAGGAATTTCTGATTACGAATATCGAAGCACGGCCCTAAGCGCCGGCGAGCCAGACGAGCTCGCGGCACTGCGGACAGGCGTACGCCATGCGGAGATCGCCGACGAACGAGACGAAACCGCCCTCGCCCGGCGCGGCGCACGAGGGACAAATCGCCGACGCCTCGGCCTCGATCGTCGCGACGCGCAGGGAACGGCCGGTCGTCGGGCACGGGATGGCCGCCGGGCTCGTCTCGTGACGCGAGACGCGCGGCCGGCCGTCGCGTCCGGTGTGCCAGCGGAATAGGCCATGATAGAGATCGGAGCGGTCAGTGGTCTGCGGCATGCGGCGGCGGATGGTACCATAACGAACCGGACACCATCATGCGAAAGTGGCGGAACTGGCAGACGCGCCGGACTTAGGATCCGGTAGCCGTAACGGGCTATGGGGGTTCGAGTCCCCCCTTTCGCACCACGCCTCGCCCCCGATCGATCCTGCGAACGTGATCCTGTGAATCCGCACCGCGCACGGCTGCGCCTTCTCACGCTGATTGCCGCCGCGGCCGTGTCGCTGGCGCTGAGCGAAGCCGGGTTGCGCGTGGCGGGCCCGCCCTGGTTGCGCGCCCACATGGACGAGCTCGCCGCGGGCCATCAGATTCTCGGCGAAGCCTCCACGGCGCTGGCGTACGTCGAGCACCGCGGCGACGGCGCGTTCGTGCGCTTTCGGCCGGGGGGCAGCTTCTCGCTGCTGGATCCCGAGTTCCGGACCGCGGTCCAGATCACGCGATGGGGCACGCGGGCCACGGGAACCGACGCGGCCGGTCCGGATACCGTCGTCTTTGTCGGCGATTCGTTCACGTTCGGCATGGGCGTCAACGACGGCGAGACGTTCGTCAGCCTCGTCTGCGACACGCGTCACCTGTCGTGCCTCAACGCGGGGTTCCCGGCGAGCGCGCTTCCGAACCAGCTCGACGTCGTGGAGCAGAACTTCGCCGCCTGGGGGCGGCCGCGACGGATCGTGTTCGTCTTCTTCGCGGGCAACGATCTCCCAGAAATGATCGCGTTCGATCAGGCCGCGCGGGGCGAGCCGCAACCCAGGGCGTCGCGCACGGCGCGAGTGGCGGGAATCGTGAACTCGGCCTTGAACGCGACTCCAGCCTTGAACCGTTCTTATCTCCTTCAGCTGATGAAGGCGACGAGCCGCGCGTGGATCGCGCCGCAAGGGATGGACTTGATGTTCGTCACCGCTGCGGGCGCTCGCGGCGACTTCGGCCGTCAGGCGGAAGCCGCGCTGGACCGGTCGCTCGACCGTCTCGAGCGCGTGTCGTCGGCGCTCGGCTTCTCGCCCGTCTTCGTGATAATCCCGGATCGCTATCAGGTCTACGCGAGCGCCGCGGCCGATAAGGCCCGGTATTACCGCCTCGACCCGGGCGACCTCGACATGCGGTTCCCGCAGCAGGCGCTCGGGCGCGCGCTGGATCGGCGCGGCATCCCGTATCTCGACCTGCTTTCGTGCGCGGAGGCGCAGGCCCAGGGGCTCTACTACCGGTCCGACAATCACTTGACGCCCGCGGGGCACGCGGCCGTCGGACGGTGCCTCCTGCGCGCGCGCGGCATCCTCTGACGGTTCGGAAACGGAGGGAGCCGCCGCGTGGTATATCCTGAAGGACTGACATGAAGGCTGAATTCGTAGACGTCAACGCGACGCGCAAGAACGTGCGCGTCGAAATCCCGAGCGACGCCGTCGACGCTGAAATCAATCGCGTCGCGGCCGATTACTCCCGCAAGGCGCGCGTGCCCGGCTTCCGGCCGGGCAAGGCGCCGGCGAAAGTCATCAAGCAGCGGTACAAGGAGCAGATCCTGCACGACGTCGCGCACGATCTGATTCCACGCGCCGTGAACGACGCGCTGCGCGAAAAAGGTTTCGAGCCGGTCGATACGCCGGACGTGCGCGACGTGACCCTCGACGAGGGCCACCCGCTGACGTTCACGGCCTCGTTCGACACCGTGCCGGAGTTCGATCCGGGCGATCTGTCGACGATCGCGCTGGTGCGGCCGTCGAGCAAGATCGAGGACGAGGCCGTCAGCCTGGCGCTTCAGCGGCTGCGTGATCGCGCGGCGCGGTTCGAGCCGGTGGAAGGCCGCGGCGTCGATCACGGCGATACCGTCGTGCTCGATCTGGAACGGGGACGGGAGTCGAGTCACACTGGCGCCGACTCCCGTCCCCCCGACACGCACAACGACGTCAGCATCGAGATGGGCGCGAAAGCGAATCCGCCCGGATTCGACGAGCAGCTGCTGGGCCTGGAGGTCGGGGCGACGAAGACGTTCTCGATCCACTACCCGGCGGACTACACGATCGGGGAGCTCGCGAACACGGACGTCTCGTATACAGTGCGGGTGAAGGGGCTGAAGCGCCGCGTGCTGCCCGAGCTGGACGATGAGTTCGCGAAGGACCTGGGCGAGTTCGAGACGCTCGACGCGCTCACGGCGCGCGTGCGCGAGGATCTGGAGCACGAGGCGAAGCACGCCGCGGAACGCGAGCTGCGCGCCGAGCTCATGAAGCAGCTGGCCACGCGCGTGCCGTTCGAAGTGCCCGCGTCGATGATCGAGCGCGAGCTCGACCGGCGGCTCGAGGATTTCGCGCACCGCTTGATGGACCAGCGCGTCGATCCGCGCCAGGCCGGGATCGACTGGAACGCGTTCCGCGAAAGCCAGCGGGACGTCGCGCGCGACAACGTCGCCGCCGCGCTGGCGCTCGACGAAGTCACGCGCCGCGAGAAGCTCGAGGCGACCGACGAAGAAATCGCCCGCGAAGTGGATCGTTACGCGGAGCGCACGGGACGGACGCCGGCGGCGGTGCGCGCGGCGCTGGAGAAAGAGGACGGAATCTCGCGCGTGGCGTCGGGTTTGCGGCGGGAGAAGTCGATTGACTTCGTCCTCGCGCGTGCTAAGATTACGGGAGACACGTAAGACAATCCCCGTCAGAAGCCGTCAGAACTCATTCCCCGACAACCTATGCACCACAATCGGCTATGCAGCGAGATTCGCATTCAGTGACTCACAACGCGCACATGCAGCTCGTCCCGATGGTCGTCGAGCAGACCAACCGCGGCGAGCGCGCTTACGACATCTACTCCCGGCTGCTGAAGGACAGCATCATCTTCATCGGCACGCCGATTGACGACGGCATCGCCAACCTGGTCATCGCGCAAATGCTGTTCCTGGAGGCCGAGGACCCGGACAAAGACATCATGCTGTACATCAACAGCCCGGGCGGGTCGATTACCTCCGGGATGGCGATCTACGACACGATGCAGTTCATCAAACCGGATGTCCAGACGATCTGCATCGGGCAGGCGGCGTCGATGGCCGCGGTGCTGCTCGCGGCGGGGGCGAAGGGGAAGCGATTCTCCCTCCCGAATTCACGGATTGTCATCCACCAGCCGCTGATGTCTGGTTTGGCGGGCCAAGCGACCGATATTGATATTGCAGCCCGCGAGATCCTGCGCATGCGCGAACGCATCAATGAAATCCTGGTCCACCATACCGGACAACCGGTCAAGCGTATCCAGGACGATACGGAACGCGACTACATCATGTCGGCCGACCAGGGCAAGGAATACGGTATTATTGATGACGTCATCCGCAAAAGAGCCTAGCGGCTCAAGGGCTTAGGGCGAAGGGCAAAGGCTGGGGGCATGGTGAAAAAGGCCGGCGAGACAGAAGTCCTGCGGTGCTCCTTCTGCAACAAGGATCAGAACGACGTCCGCAAGCTGATTGCGGGGCCCACCGTATTCATCTGCGATGAGTGCGTCGAGGTCTGCAACGACATCATTGCCGACGACAACAGGTTCGAAAATCGCGGCACCCGGTCCTCGCTGCCGACGCCCCAGGAAATCAAGAAGTTCCTCGACGAGTACGTCATCGGCCAGGAACGCACGAAGAAGAAGCTCGCCGTCGCCGTCTACAACCACTACAAGCGGATCGAAATCCAGAAGCAGCCGCGCAGCCGCAACGACATCGAGCTGACGAAGAGCAACATTCTCCTGATCGGCCCGACCGGCACCGGCAAGACGCTGCTCGCGCAGACGCTCGCCAAGCTCCTGTCGGTCCCCTTCACGATCGTCGACGCGACGACGCTGACCGAGGCCGGCTACGTGGGCGAGGACGTCGAGAACATCATCCTCAAGCTCCTGCAGGCCGCCGGCGGCGACATCGAGAAGTGCCAGCAGGGCATCATCTACATCGACGAAGTCGACAAGATCTGCCGCAAGGACGAGAACCCCTCGATCACGCGCGACGTGTCGGGTGAAGGCGTCCAGCAGGCGCTCCTGAAGATCCTCGAGGGCACGGTCGCCAACGTTCCGCCGCAGGGCGGGAGGAAGCACCCCCACCAGGAGTTCTTCCAGGTCGACACGAGCAACATCCTCTTCATCTGCGGCGGCGCCTTCGTCGGCCTCGACAAGCAGATCGAGCGCCGCGTCGGCAAGAAGACGCTCGGCTTCAAGGCCGACGTGAAGTCGCTGCGCAGCCGCGACATCGGCGCGACCCTCGAGCAGCTCGAGCCGCAGGACCTTATCAAGTACGGCCTGATTCCCGAGTTCGTCGGCCGCCTGCCGGTCGTCGGCACGCTGCACGAGCTGGACAAGCCGGCGCTCATCCAGATCCTGACGCAGCCGCGCAACGCGA
This sequence comes from Terriglobia bacterium, assembly GCA_020073005.1. Classification (GTDB taxonomy): domain Bacteria; phylum Acidobacteriota; class Vicinamibacteria; order Vicinamibacterales; family CAVVIG01; genus SRVP-36. The sequence continues at coordinate 42,846 of JAIQFX010000002.1, forward strand.
TCACGCGCCAGTACATGAAGCTGTTCGAGTACGAGAACGTCAAGCTGCGCTTCAGCGACGACTCGCTTGAGGCGATCGCCGAATCCGCGCTCGAGCGCAAGATCGGCGCGCGCGGCCTGCGCATGATCATCGAAGAGCTGATGCTGGACCTGATGTACCAGGTGCCCAACCAGAAGAAGGTCCGCGAGGTGACGATCACCCGCGAGTCAGTGATGGCCAAGGACAAACCGATCACGCTGATCGAGAAAGCAGGATAGCGATCAGCCGTCAGCTGTCCGCTGACAGCTGAAAGCCGAAAGCTCCCTATGGAGACCCCGTTGGAAGTCTACGAAACCCTGCCGATCGTTCCCCTCCGCGACGTCGTCGTCTTCCCGCACATGATGATGCCGTTCGTCATCGGGCGGCCCTCGTCCACGCGTGCGCTCGAACATGCGCTGCTGAAGGACAAGCGGATCTTCCTCGCGGCGCAGCACGACGCGTCGGTCGACGACCCGCGGGCGGAAGACATCTTCACGATGGGCTGCGTGGCGAACGTCGTCCAGAGCCTCAAGCTGCCCGACGGCAACATCAAGGTCCTGGTCGAGGGCGTCGATCGCGCGCGCGCGGTCGAGTGGAAGGAAGACAAGGGTTTCTACCGCGTCGTCGTCAAGGTGCTGGCGAAGCAGCGTGAGACGAGCGCGGACGCCGAACAGACGATGAGCCGCGTGGTCTCGCTGTTCGAGCAGTACGTCAAGCTGTCGAACAACCTGCACTACGACGCGATGATCGCCGCCGTCCGCGTGGACGATCCCGGCAAGCTCGCGGACACGATCGCCGCGCACCTGCTCGTCGGCGTCGACGAGAAGCAGAACCTGCTCGAGATCATCTCCCCCATCGAACGGCTCAACCGCATCGCCGGCATTCTCGAAATCGAGGTCGACAAGCTCCAGGTGGATCGCCGCATCCAGTCTCGCGTCAAGAAGCAGATGGAGAAGGCGCAGAAGGAGTACTACCTCAACGAGAAGATGAAGGCGATCCAGAAGGAACTGGGCCGCAAGGACGAGAAGGGCAACGAGGTCGACGAGCTGAAGAAGAAGATCGAAACGGCGAAGATGCCGAAGGACGTCGAGGAGAAGGCCATCCAGGAGCTCAAGCGCCTGGAAGCGATGCCGCCGATGTCCGCCGAAGCCACCGTTTCGCGCAACTACCTCGACTGGCTCATCGCCGTGCCGTGGCACAAGAAGAGCCGCGAGAGCCGCGACCTCAAGCGCGCCGAGGAGATCCTGAACGAAGACCATTACGGGCTCGAGAAGATCAAGGAGCGCATCCTTGAATTCCTCGCCGTCCGCGCGCTCGTCAAGAAGCCGAAGGCGACCATCCTCACCTTCTCCGGACCTCCCGGAGTCGGCAAGACGTCGCTCGCCAAGTCCATCGCGCGCGCGATGAACCGCTCGTTCGTCCGGCTGTCGCTCGGCGGCGTCCGCGACGAGGCGGAAATCCGCGGCCACCGCCGCACCTACATCGGCGCGTTCCCCGGCCAGATCATCCAGATGATGAAGAAGGCCGGCACGATGAATCCGGTGTTCCTGCTCGACGAAGTCGACAAGATGTCGATGGACTTCCGCGGCGATCCGTCCGCGGCGCTCCTCGAGGTCCTCGATCCCGAGCAGAACCACACGTTCCTCGATCACTACCTCGACGTCGAGTTCGATCTCTCGCACGTGATGTTCATCTGCACGGCGAACGTCCTGCACACGATCCCGCAGGCGCTGCGCGACCGCATGGAGGTCCTGCAGCTCGCCGGCTACACGGAGCTCGAGAAGATCGAAATCGCGAAGAAGTTCCTCGCGCCCAAGGCCATCGAGGGCACGGGCCTCACGAGGGACAACATCACGTTCGCCGACGAGGCGATCCAGACCGTCATCAACCGCTACACGCGCGAAGCGGGCGTCCGCAACCTCGAGCGCGAGCTGTCGTCGATCTGCCGCAAGGTCGCCCGCAAGGTCGTCAACGAGGGCAAGGCGTTCAGCGAAGAGATCACGGCCGACAAGGTCACGCAGTACCTCGGCGTCCCGCGCTTCCGCAACACGATGGCGGAAGAGACGAACGAGATCGGCATCGCGACCGGTCTGGCGTGGACCGAGGTCGGCGGCGAGATTCTCGTGACGGAAGCGACGCTGATGCCGGGCAAGGGCCACCTGACGCTCACCGGCAAGCTCGGCGACGTCATGCAGGAATCGGCGCAGGCCGCGATGAGCTACGTCCGCTCGAAGGCGGAGGAATTCGGGATCCCGAAGGACTTCAACAAGCGGACCGACGTCCACATCCACGTGCCCGAGGGCGCCATTCCCAAGGATGGGCCGTCGGCCGGCATCACGCTCGCCACGGCGCTCGTCTCGGCGCTGGCGCGCGTGCCGATCCGCAAGGACGTCGCGATGACGGGTGAAATCACGCTGCGCGGCAAGGTCCTGCCGATCGGCGGCGTGAAAGAAAAGGTGCTCGCCGCGCACCGCGCCGGTATCAAGAACATCATTCTGCCGAAGGACAACGAGAAGGACCTGGCGGACATTCCGAAGAACGTGCTGGACACGTTGAACGTCTACATGGTCCAGACGATGGACGAGGTCCTGAAAGTCGCGCTGGCCGAACCGTTGGCGGGACGCCTGGCGGCCGAGGCGCAAGCGGAGCCGGTTGACGCCGCGATTACCGACGACACCATTACCCACTGAAGATTGCTGCTGAGTTCGTAACGAGCGCCGCGTCCGCGGCGGACTTTCCCGGCGGCGGGCTGCCGGAAGTCGCCATGGTCGGACGCTCGAACGTTGGCAAATCGAGCCTGATCAACGCGCTCGTGCGGGCGCGCGTCGCGCGCGCGAGCGCCGCGCCTGGAAAAACCCGGCTGGCCAATGTCTATCGGGTGACGCGCGGCGGCAGCGACGCGATGTACCTCGTGGATCTGCCCGGGTACGGTTTCGCGAAGGGCGAGCGGCGCGAGCTCGACGAGGTGACGCGCGAGTACTTTGTGCGGGTAGGGCAGGTGAGGCAGGTAGGGCACCCACCTGCCTTAGCGGCGCTTCTGATCATCGACGCGCGGCATCCGGGCCTGGAAAACGACCTCGAGGCGTGGCGCTGGCTGCGATCGACCGTCGAGCGTTTCGGCATCGTGGCGACCAAGATCGACAAGCTCGCGCGCGGCGAACGGATCCGCGCGATGAGAGAACTTGAATCCGTATTTGAAGACGCCGTCCTGCCGGTTTCGGCGGAGACGGGCGAAGGACTGGACGAACTGTGGAAACTGATCGAACGACTGACGAAATCCGGGTGAAGCCGGCGGCCACGACCACCGAGACCGCGCAAGCGCCGGCGGCGACGGCCGCGACGGCCCCGGCATCATCAACAGGGGCGGCGCCGGCCAAGCCCGCCGGTGACGCCGCGGCGCCCTCCCCGGAAAAACTCGAGCTCTCGACGCTGAAGGACATGAGCGTCGGCGCGCTCACGAAGATCGCCAAGCAGCTGGACGTGCCGGGCGCGACCGGCATGCGCAAGCAGGAGCTGATCTTCGAAATCCTGAAGGCGCGCGCCGAAAAGAGCGGGCTCATCTTCTCCGAGGGCGTGCTCGAAGTGCTGCCCGACGGCTTCGGCTTCCTGCGGGCGCCCGACTACAACTACCTGCCCGGGCCGGACGACATCTACGTCTCGCCGTCGCAGATTCGCAAGTTCGACCTGCACACGGGCGACACGGTGTCGGGCCAGATTCGGCCGCCCAAGGACGGCGAGCGGTACTTCGCGCTCATCAAGGTGGAAGCCGTCAACTTCGAGCCGCCGGAGCGCGCGCGCGAGAAAGTGTTCTTCGAGAACCTGACGCCGCTCTACCCGCAGGCGAAGATCGGTCTCGAGACCGAGGCCGAGAATCTGTCGGCCCGCGTGCTGGACCTCATGGTCCCGATCGGCAAGGGCCAGCGCGGCCTCATCGTCGCGCCGCCGCGCACCGGCAAGACGATGCTGCTGCAGAACATCGCGAACAGCATCACGCACAACCATCCCGAGGTGTACCTGATCGTGCTGCTCATCGACGAGCGGCCGGAAGAGGTCACCGACATGCAGCGCTCGGTGCGCGGCGAAGTCATCTCGTCGACGTTCGACGAGCCCGCGCAACGACATGTCCAGGTCGCCGAGATGGTGATCGAGAAAGCGAAGCGGCTCGTCGAGCACAAGAAAGACGTCGTCATCCTGCTCGACTCGATCACGCGGCTCGCGCGCGCCTACAACACGATCGTGCCGCCGTCTGGCAAAGTGCTGTCGGGCGGCGTGGACAGCAACGCGCTCCAGCGCCCGAAGCGCTTCTTCGGCGCCGCACGCAACATCGAAGAGGGCGGATCGCTGACGATCATCTCGACCGCGCTCATCGACACCGGCTCGCGCATGGACGAAGTGATCTTCGAGGAGTTCAAGGGCACGGGCAACCTCGAGATCCATCTCGACCGCAAGCTGACCGACCGCCGCGTCTTCCCGTCGATTGACATTCAGAAGAGCGGGACGCGGAAGGAAGAGCTGCTGATTCCGAAGGAAGATCTCAGCCGCGTGTGGGTGCTGCGGAAGGTGCTGACTCCCCTGTCGCCGGTCGAGGCGATGGAGCTGCTGCTGTCACGGATGGCGAAGACGAAGACCAATCAGGATTTCCTCGCCGCGATGTCCAACGGCAAGTCCTAGTCCCAGCCCGAGCGCCGCCCCGCACCGCACGCGCCATGCGTACACGACGATTCGGCCGGACGGGATGGCAGGTCTCGGAGATCGGCTACGGCCTCTGGGGCATGGGCGGCTGGACCGGCTCTGACGATCAGGAATCGCTGCAAGCGCTCGACCGCGCGATCGCGCTCGGCTGCACGTTCTTCGACACCGCGTGGGTCTACGGCCTCGGCAAGAGCGAGACGCTGCTCGGCCAGGCGCTGCGAGCCAAGGGGACGGGTCTCGGAGTTTCTGCCGGCCGAGACCCGTCCCCGTTGATCATCGCCACCAAGATCCCGCCGAAGAACATGAAGTGGCCCGCGCTGGACGAGTACGCGGTCGCCGACACATATCCGCCCGGCCACATTCGCGAGTACACCGAAAAGAGCCTGACGAATCTCGGCGTGCCCGCGATCGACCTGCAGCAGTTCCACGTGTGGAGCGACACGTGGGCGGCGGACGCTGGCTGGCAGCGCGCGGTCGACGATCTGAAGCGCGAGAAGCTCGTGCGCGCGGTCGGCATCAGCGTGAATCGCTGGCAGGCGACCAACGTCCTGCGCGCGCTCGAGACCGGGCTCATCGACAGCGTGCAGGTGGTCTACAACATCTTCGACCAGACGCCCGAGGACGAGCTGTTGCCGTACTGCCAGGCGCATGACATCGCGGTCATCGCGCGCGTGCCGTTCGACGAAGGCAGCCTGACCGGCACGTTGACGCCGGACTCGAAGTGGCCCGACGGCGACTGGCGGAACACGTACTTCAACCCGGTCCACCTCGCCGCGACATTGGCGCGGGTCGATCGCCTGCAGCCGCTCGTGCCCGAGGGCATGGATCTGCCGGAGCTGGCCTTGCGTTTCATCCTCGAACACCCGGCCGTCAGCACGACGATTCCGGGGATGCGGCGTCCCCGGCACGTGGAGCGGAACCTGGCCGCCAGCGACGGCGTTCCGCTGCCCCCTCGGCTCCGCGATGCACTGAAAGCGCATCGCTGGAACCGATAGGCCGCCCACGATATAATCTCTTTTTGGCCCTAGCCCCAAGGAGCACGCTGTGAAGGAAGGCATTCATCCCAAGTACCACGACGTCGAGGCGCGCTGCGCCTGCGGCCACACGTGGAAGACCCGGTCGACCAAGCCGGAGCTGCACCTCGAAATCTGCTCGAATTGCCACCCGTTCTTCACGGGCCGGCAGAAGCTGATCGATACCGAAGGCCGCGTCGAGCGGTTTACGAAGAAGTTCGGGGCCCAGACGTCGGAGAGCCGGAAGACGGCCGCGAAGAGCGCGAAGACGGCGAAGGCCAAGAAAGCGACGGCTGCCGCGCGGTAGCCGTCTCGAGTTTCCGGTCCAACCTCGCGAGGCGGTGCCGCACCGCCTCGTTCAATCCCGCCGTTCCAATCCTCAACGCAAACGTCCGGGCCGCCGCGAGATCGCGCGCGCGATGCTCGTGGTGTATCGCGAGCGCCTCGGCGGCGTCTTTCGCGAACAGCGGCGGACATCCCGGCGTGTCGAGAATCTCCCGCCAGCAGAGGGCCGCGCGCGCGTACTCCCGCGCGCGGCGCAGCGACAGCGCGAACGCGCGCAGGGCGTCGAGCCGGACATCGTCTCCATGGCGGTCGCGATGAGCGCGGCTGTGCTCGACGGCGTGCTGAAACGCGGCGCGGGCGCAGTCGTCGCGGCCCGCGCGGGCGTACACGCGGCCGAGCGCGAGCGCTTCGCGCGCGCTGCGCGCCTCGCGCGGCCCGACCCGTGACAGGTGCAGCAGGCGCGACGTCAGCGCGGCGAGCGACACGAGATCGAGCCGGTTGTGTTCGAGGACCGCGGCCAGCGGCCGCGCGTCGCCGCAGCGCACGAACTGGAAGTACCGCTCCGGGATGTCGAAGCCGGGCACGTCGCCGATGCGATGGAACCCGAGCACGTCGCGCTCGAGCGCGACGAGCGAACAGTCATCACCCTTCCAGAACTGCCGCGCGGGATGCAGGACGTCCACGTGCGGCACGTCCGCGCCGATCCACGCGAGGCGGTGGAACAGATAGCGCGTCTCGAGCACCGGCGCGTCGAACGACTTGCCGTTGAAGCTGACGAGCGCGCCCGCGCGCGTCAGCTCGCCCGCCACGCGCTCGAGCAGCGGCCGCTCGTCGGCGTAGCGCGTCAGCACGTACTGCCGCGTGACGAACACGTCGTCCTCGCACCACGCGAAGCCGACGAGAAACGCCTGCGTGCCGGCGCCGCCGCTCAGCCCAGTCGTCTCGAGATCGAAGAACACGAACGGCGCGCGCGCCGGCGTTCCATTGGCGAACAGCGGCGCGCCGGCGGCGGATTCGTCGAGGCGCTCCGCCATCGCGCCGATCTCGTCACGGCCGTGCCGCGCGCAAGGCTCCCAGCGTCGCTCGACGATGAAGCAGCCGTCGGACCAGCGACCGTCGAGAATGGCTTCAAGGTCAGGTGAGGCAGGCTCGCCCGCCGAAGCGCGAAGTGCGAAGGCGGGTGGGGCGGGCAGGGACGTGCGTTGTCCCGGCCCGACAATGCCACGAATCCGATCGGAGAGAGAACTCAAAGGACTTCCATCTCCGTGTCCTCCGTGGTGGCGATCTTCGTCTGTCCCATCAGATTGAGGATCCGCAGCGCCGCGGCCTTCGCCAGCGGACCGGTGTTCCCCGCCGGCCCCACGCAGCCCGGGCATCCGTTCTCGCACTCGCAGTCGGCGATCAGCTGGCGCGTCTTCGCGAGCAGCTCGCCGTGCATCTCGTACAGCGGCGCGCTGAAGCCGATGCCGCCGGGATAGTTGTCGTAGATGTAGATGGAGGGGACGGGAGTCGGAAATGGGGGGACGGGAGTCGGCATTGACGGCGTACCGACTCCCGTCCCCCCTCTCCCGACTCCCGTCCCCTCGTCATTAATCGCGATGCCGATGTCGTGGCCGTCGCACATCAGCAGCAGCTGCGCGATCTGCTTCAGCGCGTACGCCAGGCCGACGATCCCGTCGCGGCGATCGTCGGGTGCGAACGGCAGCGCGCCCATGACGCTCGCCGGCACCGTCAGCCAGTACGACGTCGTGTGCATCTGCTGCTCGGGCAGATCGAGCTCGCCCGACCCGACGTTCTCGTTCGTGTAGAACTTGATCTTCTTGAAGCCGACGACGCGCGAGACAACGTGGACCTCGCCGTGCGATCGTACGGGGACGGGAGTCGGCTGGCCGGACTCGCCGACTCCCGTCCCCGTCTGAAACGTATCAATCGGCGTGACCTTGTTGTACGTGATCGCGTCCGTGTAGTAATCGCAATCGATCTCGCGGACGTACGCCTTGCGCCCTTCGAAGTCGAGCTTCTCGACCTGATACAGCGTGCCTTCGACGATGTAGATCGCCTTCGGGTGTAGCGTGGCCGGGCCGCTCGTGAAATCGGTCTCGCCGATCACGCGCGTTTCGTGCGTCGTATCGACGATCACGAAGTTGTCCGACGACACCGACCGCAGGCTGACGGCGTCCGCGGGATACGACTCGCTGGTCCAATGCCACAGGGGACGGGAGTCGGCGTCCGACCCTTCCGACTCCCGTCCCCTTGACACGAGCCCCTGCTCGGCGAGGACGCCGAGGATCTCCTGCACGTCGTGCCTGCCGAACGCCTCGTCCGTCGTCATCGGCAGCTCGAACGCCGCGCACTTCAGGTGATCGACGAGGATGTGCAGGTTGTCCGGATCGATCAGCGCGTGCTCCGGCGACGCGTCGAAGAAGTACGACGGGTTCCTGACGACGAACTGATCGAGCGGCGCGCTGCTCGCCACCATGACCGCCGCGGAGCGGCTCGCCCGCCGTCCCGCGCGCCCGGCGCGCTGCCACGTCGACGCAATCGTGCCCGGATAGCCCGCCATCACGCTGACGTCGAGCGCGCCGATGTCGATGCCGAGCTCGAGCGCGTTCGTCGAGACCACCGCGCGGACGACGCCGTCGCGCAGGCCCTTCTCGATCTCGCGCCGCCGCAGCGGCAGATAGCCGCCGCGATAGCCGCGGATCGATGGGGACGGGTCTCCGTTCGCCGCTCCACCGGAGACCCGTCCCCATACGTTCTCGAAATCTTCCTTCAAGTACGTGGTCAGGATTTCCGTCGTCAGGCGGCTGCGCGCGAACACGATCAGCTGCAGATTGCGCTTGAGAAATTCCGCCGCGATGCGGCGCGTCTCGCTCAGGTACGACCGGCGGATGCCGAGCTGCTGGTTGACGACCGGCGGGTTCACGAAGACGAAGAACTTCTCGCCGCGCGGCGCGCCGCTCTTCTCCACCAGCTCGAACGGCTGCCCGGTCAGCCGCTCGGCGAGCTCGCGCGGGTTCGCGATCGTCGCCGATGAGCAGAGGAAGACGGGATTCGATCCGTAGTGCCGGCAGATGCGGCGCAGCCGCCGCAGCACGTTGGCGAGATGGCTGCCGAAGACACCGCGGTACGCGTGCAGCTCGTCGATGACGACGTACTTCAGGTTCTCGAAGAGCTTCGCCCAGCGCGGATGGTGCGGCAGGATGCCGGAGTGCACCATGTCCGGATTGCTGAGGACGAGATGCGCGCGCGATCGGATCGTGCGGCGCGCGTCCTGCGGCGTGTCGCCGTCGTAGGTGAAGACGCCGATCTGGGGGGACGGGTTATCCGGGGACGGGTCTCGGTTGGTGTTGGCTCCGAGACCCGTCCCCGGCGTCCCCGTCCCCCCAATCTGCTCGCACATCGCCTGCAGCTCGGCGAGCTGATCCTGCGCGAGCGCTTTCGTCGGAAACAGGTACAGCGCGCGGCTCGACGGATCCTGGAGAATCGCATGCAGGATCGGCGCGTTGTAGCAGAGCGTCTTGCCCGACGCCGTCGGCGTGATGACGACGACGTTGCGTCCGGCGAGCGCGTGATCGATCGCTTCGGCCTGATGCGTGTAGAGCTGCGGGACGCCGCGCGCGGCCAGCGCGTCCTTGAGGCGCGCGTCGAGCGCGTCCGGGAACGGCGCGTACCGCGCGGTGACCGCTTCGAGCCGGCGCACGGCGGTGACGTGAAGGTCGGGAGTGTCGGGGCGAGGGGGACGGGTCTCGGCGTCTATCTGCTCCGAGACCCGTCCCCCTAACCGGCCGAGCGCCTGGTCGAGGGCGCTGTCGCGAGAGGGGGACGGGTCTCGGGTCGGGAGATCGCCGAGACCCGTCCCCCTTTTCACGAGATTGCCCCCAGCCATGAGGCCGGATCGTACCAGCCAAGCCGGGGGCGATCAAGAGGTGAAAGTGTCTTTCTAGGGCGTGCAGATCGCGCCGAGGTAGTCGCCGCTCGTCGTCCCGGCGACCGGATCGAACTCGCCGCGCAAGCGGATCTGGCCGCTCGCGTTCGCCATCGCGCCCGTGCCGCCGGTGAACGTGATCAACGACGAGAACCCGCCCTGACCCGGCGGCAGGTCGATCGTGCCGGTGTCGGTGCCGAAGACCTGGTCGCCGCTCTTCAAGCTCACGGTGCTGTGCCCCGTGAAGAAGAGAATGGTCGGCACTTCCGGCTCGCCGTTCGGCATCAGGTTGTGCATCGTGAACGCGTAGTTCCCCTGAATGCCGCCCCAGACGCGGCCGGCGGTGCACAGCGGACCGGCGCAGCCTTCCGGCGGCTGCACCTTCGCCTCGAAGCTTCCGACGACGGGCTTGCAGTGATCGTCAGCGGAGGCACGCGCGGCCTGCGCGCAGACGATCGCCGTCGCCAACACGACGAACCCGAGGGGATGATGCTTTCTCATGTCGCCTCTCCTTCGATTGATCGGCTGGGAGCCATGTCGATCGGCGGGAGTCTAGTCGCACTCGCTCGCCGAAAACGCTCGTAAAGGCGCGGGCTCGAAGGAATCTGTGCACGTCCCGTGTGCTAGGCTTCCGCGACCGCCGCCCATGCCACCTCCCGAGGCCCGATCCGAACGACTGCCGCGCACGCTCGGCCTCTGGAGCTCGGTCGCGCTGGTCATCGGCATCACCATCGGCTCCGGCATCTTCCGGTCGCCGGCCGGCATCGCCCAGAAAGTTCCCAACCCGATGGCGATGCTGCTCCTCTGGGTCGCCGGCGGCGCCATCACACTCTGCGGGGCGCTCTCGCTGGCGGAACTGGCGGCGGCGCTCCCGGAGACGGGCGGCCTCTACGCCTACTTGCGCGAAGGGTGGGGACGGCTGGCGGGATTCCTGTTCGGCTGGTCCGAGCTGGTCCTCATCCGCGCGAACGCCCTCGGCGGAATCGCGGTCGTCTTCGGCGAGTACCTGCTCAGGAGCCTCGGCGTCGACCCGATCGAGCACTACATCGTCGCCCGCAGCCTCTCGGCCGGCGCGATTGCCTTCGCCGCGTTCGCCAACATCAGAGGCGCGAACGTGGGCGCGATGATCGTCGGCGTCGCGACGTGGGCCAAGTTTCTCGCGCTGGCCGTGCTCGTGCTCTCCGCCTTCGCGCTCGGCGCCGGCCACGGCGCCGTCGTGTCGAACCTGACGACCGGGACCGGCGCGCCGCTCGCCGTCGGCAGCATGGGTCTCGCGCTCGTCAGCATCCTGTGGGCCTACGACGGCTGGGCCGACCTGTCGTTCGCGTCGGGCGAAGTGAAAGACCCGGGCCGCAACCTGCCGCGCGCGATCATCCTCGGCACGATCGCGATCATCGTGCTCTACGTGGCGACCAACGTCGCGTATCTCTACGTCAACCCGATCGCGACGGTCGCGCAGTCGCGGCTCGTCGCCGCCGACACGATGCTCGCGCTCTTCGGCCGCGTCGGCGTCGTGTTGGTGTCAATTTTTGTCATGATCTCGTCGTTCAGCTCGCTCAACGGCAGCATGCTCGCGTCGCCGCGCGTGTTCTTCGCGATGGCCGACGACGGGTTGTTCTTCGAGACGATCGCGAAGGTCCATCCGCGTTACAAGACGCCGTACGTCGCGATCATTCTCGCGGCGTTGCTCGGTATGGCACTCGTCCTCAGCCGCAGCTTCGAAGCGCTCACCGACACGTTCGTGCTCGCGATCTGGCCCTTCTACGCGCTCGGCGTCGCCGCGATCTACAGGCTGCGGCGGTCGAGACCGGATCTCGCGCGTCCGTATCGTGCGATCGGCTATCCGATCGTCCCCGCCATCTTCGTCCTCGCCGTCGTCGCGTTCGTCGTCAACGCGCTCATCAACGAGCCGGTGCCGACGTCGATCACGTTTGCGCTGATCTTCGCGGGCGCGCCCGTCTACTGGTTCGTCTTCAGCGCGCGACGCGTTACACGCTGAGCGCGGAGCGTTGCACGACGAGCCCGCTGATCGATGTCGCGCGCGAACTTTTTTTCAATTTGTGTGCTTTTTTTCTTGACGAGGTACACGGTACTGTTACCCTGAAACGTGACAGCCGATAACTCTTCTTAAGGAGCTGAAGAGATGGATGCAGGCGAGCCGCGAGCGCGGCACAGAGGTTTCTTCCTTCACTCGACCGATGCGGAAGGACCGGAGAGCGGCGAACTCGAGAACCCCGAAGGCTTCGTCGTTCGCGTGAGAATCTCCAAACCATCAGCCAGGCGTCAGGTCGCGTCGAGCGGCCGCTCCCGCGCGATACGCGCGGAGAATACCAACGCCAATCCCGAGATTAGATCAGGGAGCGTGACTGGCAGCCGTCAACGGGCACACTTGCCCCGCTGATCCAGCTGGCGCGCGGCGACACGAGGAACGCGACTGCCGCTCCGACCTCTTCGGGGCGGCCGAACCTCCCAAACGGCAATTCCCGGCGGACCCACTCCGCCATTCCCTCCGGATCGGCGTGTACGCGCCGATCCCACGAGCCCCCAGGAAAACGAATCGACCCCGGCGCCACGCTGTTGACGCGGATGTTGTCCTTCGCCAGCTGCTGAGCCATCGACTTCGCCAGGCTGATCTCCGCGGCCTTGACGGCGTTGTACGTCATCCGTCCGCCTGATTCGCGGCCCCAGATCGACGCGATCATGACGATGGCCCCGCCGCCGCGCTTGCGCATGTGGGGGACGGCCATCCGCGAGGCCCGGATGGCGGGGAACAGAGTCTGATCGAGGGCTTCCTGCCACTGGGCGTCCGGGGTGTCCACGATGCCGGCCCCCTGGGCCAGCCCGACATTATTAATAAGGATGTCCAGCCCGCCGAAGGTCTCGAGCGTCCGGATGACCACGTCGGCAACCCCTTTATCCGTGGCCAAATCGGCCTGGATGGCCAGCAGGCGGTCCGAGGCCCCCGGAATCTCCCGCAACTGGGTCACGGCCGTGACGATGCCCTCTTCCCCTCGGGCGCAGATGGTGACGTTGCAGCCCTCCTGAAGCAGGGCCGACGCGCAGGCGAGACCAAGGCCCTTCGTCGAGCCCGTCACGATCGCAATCTTTCCCGTCAGTTCTAAGTCCATAGGAAATGTCCTCAGACGCGGTGATCGAGGAAGCTCGCGAGGGCCTCGTTGAACGCGTCCGGCCTCTCCATGTTCGGCATGTGGCCCGCGCCGGCGATGACCTCGAGCTGGGACCCGGCGATCTCACGGTGCAGGTCCTCGGCCATCGACGGCGGCGTCAGCGCATCTTCAGCGCCGACGACGACCAGCGTCGGCACGTGGATGGACGCCAGCAGCGGCGTCGCATCCGGCCGCGTCATCAGCGCGTTGATGGCGCCGCCGATCACCTCGGCTGAATTCGCCATGATGATCGCGCGCAGCTGGTCGGCGACTCCCGGTCTCGTGCGCCTGCTCGTTTCGCCGATCAGCTTCGGAATCATCTGGTCGGCGATCGCCGCCGGTCCCTGATCTTTCAACAACTGCAGCATCTTCTTCCGGCCTTCGACGCCCTCGGGCGTGTCGGCCTGCGACCGCGTGTCCGCGAGGATCAGTCCGCGCACGTAGCGCGCGGCGTGACGGCAGACGGCGAACGTCACGTAGCCGCCCATCGAGACGCCGCCGACGACCGCGCCCTCGATGTGCAACCCGTCGAGGAGATCGATCACCTCGGCGGCGTAATCGTCGATGGTCGGGTCCGGCTGAAGCCGGACACCACTGTTTCCAGACGTGGCGTCCGCCTTCAGGCGGACCAGACTCGTTCCGAGGTCCGGCGCGATGACGCGCCAGCCGCGCGCGGCGGCGAACTCGAGCTGCCCTTCCCACATCCGCGAGTTGAGCGGGAAGCCGTGAATCAACAGGAGCGTCCCGCGAGGACGCGCGTTCGCGCCCGGAAGCGCGTCGAGGTAGCGGAGTCGGCCGAGTGTGGGCACGGCTTATTGTCTGCGAAGCGCGGCCGCGAGCGCCATGCTGCCCGTCACGTTCGCCGTCGTGCGGAACATGTCGGGGATGGTGTCGACGGCGAGCAGGATGCCGATGCCGTCGATGGGCAGGTTCACCGCGGCGAGCACCGGCACCATCGCGATGACGCTGCCGCCGGGAATGCCCGGCACGGCGAACGTCGCGAGGATCGCCGTGAAGTACATCGTCGCGAGCATCGCGGGCGGGAGCGTGACGCCGTACAGCCGCGCGAGAAACAGCACGCCGACCGTCTGCGCGACCGCCGCGCCGGCACGGAACACGGACGCCGCGAGCGGCAGGACGAAGCCGGACACCACTTGCGGCATGTCCGCGCGCTCGGCGCTTTCCACCATCGCCGGCAGCGCCGCGAGCGAGGATCGCGAGGCGAACGCGACGGCCTGCGCCGGCGCGCAGAACGCGACGAACGCCGAGGGCGGCATGCGTCCCGCGAGAACGCCGAACGGATACAGCAGCAGGACGCCGACCGCGACGGTCAGCGACACGACGAGCACGATATAGACGAGGACCGCGCCCGCCGCGCCGAGGCCGAGCTTCGATGCGAGCGGCACGGCGAGCGCGAAGACGCCGACGGGCGCGAGCTCCAGAATCCACGCGACGAGCCGCTGCATCGCGTCGGCCACGCCCTGGACCGCGCGCAGCACGGCGTCACGCCGCTGCTCCGCCACGCGTGCCAGCGCGAGGCCGAAGAGCACCGAGAACAGGATGATGGGCAGCATCGCGCCGTCCACGCCCGCCTTGACGATGTTCTGCGGGACGAGGTCCACGAACCACTGCGCGAGCGTCGGCGCGCTGGACGAAACGCCGGCGACCGGACCGCGCAGTGCCAGCGCCGCCGCTTGATCGATCTGCACGCGCGCGAGCACCGGCACGGCGACGGCGACGCTGATGGCGCCGGCGATCGCGAGCAGCACAACGGCGATTCCGACGGCGCGCGCGCCGACGCGGCCGAGCGCACCGGACGCACCGAGCGATCCTGCGCTGGCGATCAGCATCGACGCGACGAGCGGAATCACCGTCATCCGGATCAGGTTGACGAAGATCGTCCCGACCGGCGCGAGAAACGCGTTGATGGGCGCCGAGACGGAAGGTGAAGCGCCGGCCAGTGCCAGGCCGAGCAGAAAGCCCGCAACGAGGCCGATGAGCACGCGGGTGGTGAGCGACATACACTGAAAACTTGGAAGTTAGAACTTAGAACTTCAGAGCGGAAACGCCAAGCGCAAAGTTCAGACGGGTTCCAGTTCTCAGTTTTCAGTTTTCTCTTTCACGTTTATCAACAACCAGATCGAAGCGATCAGGAGCAACGGCGCCGTCGTCGCGCCTGGCGCCCAGCGGCCGAGATACACGGAGCCCGCGAGGTGCCCGATCCCGTTGAGCAGCATGATCGCGGCGAACGGGTACGCGACGATGCGCGTGAAGAGGGCGCCGCGGTACGCGAGCGGCGCCAGCAGCAGAAGGACGATCACACGTGCGCCGCGAGCACCAGCGTGAGCGCGACCCAGGCGTGTCCGAACGATCGCGGCTGCGTCATGGGCGTGAAAAACAAACGGGCCGGACGACGAAGCGCCCGGCCCGACTCATGACTAACGACCAATGACCAACGACTATCCGCGGCCTCTCATGCCCCTGCCCATGTTCTCGGTCGACGGCGGGACGATGTTCTTCGAGCGGAGGTAGACGTAGGCGGTGCCGGCCATCTCGTTGCCGTGCACGAGGACGCCGTAGAGCGCCGCCGCGCGCGTCACTTCGTTCATCCCCTGCTTGACCATCTCGGTCGCGTTCGCGTCGGTCACGCCGGCGAAGAGGTCGTCGCACAGCGCGAACGAATCCGCGAGCGCCTTGGTGATCTCCGCTTTCGTCTTCAGCTCGTTCTCGAGGTTCTTACCCTGCATCGGGTTCGGCACGCCCTTGAGGCTCGAGCACTGGCCGAACTGCGACTGCGCGATGTGCGCGATGGCGGCGCCGAACGTGCGCGCCTCGGGCGTCGAGCCGGGCTTGAAGTTGTAGTCGGCGTCTGGCATCTTCGCCGCGGCCGCCGTGAAGTTCGTCTTGAACGTGGCGTACCCGCGCTGCAGGCTGGTGGCGAGCCCGATCTTCTGGCCCTGCATCTGCCCTCCCTGCGCGAAAGCAAATCCGGCGGCGAGCATGAGAGCGACGGCCGACACGGCGAACGTAAAGCGCTTCATCTGAGACTCCTTGAAGAGGACCAACTGCAGCCGGGAATTATACTCCCTTGACCCTCACGCTACGTCAGGCCCGAGGACACCCCAGTGGACGAATTGGGTAGTTGGGTAATTGGGTAGTTGGGTAATGGCGATTCACACGCTCGGGGTTGCGTGCGCTGCTCGTGGCGTTGCTGGCCGCGGCCGCGCCGCAGCCCAGAGGTAGTACGCCGGCACGCCGAGCGCGACCAGCGCGAGGCCGGCGGCGCTGTCGAGCGGTTCGGAGACGAGCCGGTTGACGACGATCGTCGCCGACGCGACGACGAAGATCGCCGGCACCCACGGGTAGCCCCACACGCGATACGCCGGCGCGTAGCCCGGCCGCTTGCGCAGCAGGAAGATCCCGCCGGCCATCATCGCGAAGAAGATCCACTCGGTGAAGATCACGCGCGTGAAGAGCTGCCGGTACGTGCCCGACCAGACGAGCACGGACGCCCAGACGGCCTGCAGCATGATCGCGCGGTGCGGCGTGTGGAAGCGCGGATGCGTCTCGCTCACCCACCGGAACAGCAGGCCGTCCTTCGCCATCGCGAAGTAGACGCGCGGCGCCGCGAGAATGCTGCCGGTCATCGCGCCGAACACCGAGAACATCACGAGTCCTGAAATCGCCGCTCCGCCCGGCGCGCCAAGGATCATCGTCGCCGCATCCGCGGCCACGCGCGTCGACTTCTCCACGTGGGCGAGCGGCAGGATGTAGAAGTACACGGCGTTCAGCGCGACGTAGCACGCTGTGACGATGACGATGCCGAGCGCGAGCGCGCGGGGAATCGTCCGCTCGGGATTGATGGTCTCCTCGGCGGTGTACGTGACGACGTGCCAGCCGCCGAACGCGAAGAGTCCGGCGATGAGCGCGAGCAGAAAGTTCTGCGGCTGGATCGCCGCTTCGGCGGCGCCCTGCTGAAAGTGCTCGGGCAGACGCGCGCCGACGGTGAAGCCGACGATCACGATCAGCCCGACGGCGAGCACCTTCCCGATCGTGAAGGCGGTCTGCACCGTGCTGCTCCGCTTCACGCCGACGTAGTTCAGCGCCGAGATGCCGAGAATCGCGGACACGGCGACGGCGCGGATCCCGCGATCGCCGAGCGGGACGAAGAACGCGGCATAGCGGCCGAAGACGGTCGCCATCGCGGCGATGATGCCCGAGTGCATCACCCAGAACATCGCCCAGCCCCACAGGAATCCGGCGACGGGCGAGTACGTTTCCTTCAGGAAGACGTAGACGCCGCCGGTCTTTGGAAACGCGGACGAGAGCTCGGCGCACGCGAGCGCGCCGAAGAGCGTGAGGACGCCGGAGACCGTCCACGCGAGGAGCACGGCCCAGATGCGCGGGACGTGCTCGGTCAGCTCCGACGCCTGGACGAAGACCGACGCGCCGAGAATCGTCCCCACGACGAGCGCGGTGGCATGGGGCAGACGAAGCGAGCGCGACAGGCCGGCATCAGCCACGGCGAGATGCTAGCAGAAGTGTGAAAGTCTGTGGCTGGTGGCTGGTGACTGGTGGCTGACGGGCGCAGGCTGCGGAGCGCAGTAAAATGCCCGCCATGAAGATCGACGTATTCAGCCACGTACTTCCGCCGCGCTACCTGGCGGAGCGCAACAAGCGCGCAGGCGAGCGGCTCTCGACGCAGTACGGCAAGTACTACCATGCCAATCCCGGCCTCACGGATCTCGACGTCCGCTTTCGCGCGATGGACAAATTCCCCGACGCCGTCCAGCTGCTGACGATCGCCGGCCCGAATCTCGAGAGCGTGCTCAAACCAAAGGATGCGGTGGAGTGCGCGAAGATCGCCAACGACGAGATGGCGGAGCTGGTCGCGAAGCATCCCGGCCGGTTCTGCGGCGCGTGCGCGAGTCTGCCGATGAACGACATCGACGCGGCACTGAAGGAAACCGACCGCGCGATCACGGATCTCCGTTTCCGCGGCGTCGAGATCTTCACCGATCACGACGGCCGGCCGGTCGACGCGCCCGAGATCTTTCCGCTCTACGAGAAGATGGCGGCGTACAACCTGCCGATCCTGCTGCACCCGCGCCGGACGAACACGACCGCGGACTACGAAGGCGAGTCGACGTCGAAGTTTCTCATCTACACGAACTTCGGCTGGCCGTACGAAACGTCGATGGCGATGGCGCGTCTGGCGTTCGGCGGGCCGCTCGAGAAGTACCCGGCGCTGAAGATCGTCACGCATCATGCCGGCGGGATGATTCCCTACTTCCACAAGCGCGTGCAGTTCTCGTGGGACTTCAACGAGATGCGGATGGGCTACCGGTTCGACGGCCACACGCTGACGAAGTCGCCGGTCGAGTATTACAAAATGTTCTACTGCGACACCGCGATCCAGGGGAACACGCCGGCACTGATGTGCGCCTACGAGTTCTTCGGCGGGGATCATATGGTGTTCGCGACCGACACGCCGTACGACAACCAGCTCGGCGAGCGCGTGATCCGCGAAACGATCGACGGCGTCGAGGCGATGCCGATTGACGCGGCCGCGAAGAAGAAGATCTACGCCGACAACGCGCGCCGGTTGTTCCGGCTCCCAGTCTGATGACGGCCAGCCCGAGCCGGCTCACACGCGTGGCCTTCGGCCTCATCCCCGTGGCCGCCCTGCTCCTGTCTGCAGAGGCGGTCGTGCGGGTGAAGTATTTCGTGCAACACCACTACGAAACCGACTACCTGACGACCCCGTTGTTGTTCCATGAATTCGGCACCGTCAGAGAGGACATCCGGAAGGTCCGCGGCGTCAGGGCGGAGACCACTCCCAAACCGTCATCGTCCTCGACGGCGGGCGCGAATGAAGCCGGCCCGGCGGCTGGCGGCGGAAGCGCCGCGCCGCAGGTCGGCGCCGGCGCCGCCGTCGAACCGATGGTCTTTCGCTGGCCGACGCCGTGCGTCAGCGGGCAGGTGTTCAGCGCCGAGCTGAACAGGCTGATGCCGAGGACCTGGGATGCCAATTGCTTCCGCGGCGATCGCGTGAGCCGGTCGAAGGAGGACGGCGAATTCCGGATCGTCTTCATCGGAGGCTCCACGGTGCAGGATTTCCAGTCCGACGACGAGATGATGACGGCGCAGTTCGGGAACGTCGTGAAGTCCGGCCGAACCGGGCGAGTCACGGTGCTGAACGCCGGCCGGAGCGGATTCAACAGCGCGAACATTCTCGAGGACTACACGAGCCGCGTCGGCGCGTTCCGGCCGGACGCGGTCCTCTACTACGAGGCGTGGAACGAACAGCCGCACGACCTCAAGCCGATGGCGAGAGCCGACGCAATGGTCCGCGCCTTCGGGAGCGCCGCGCACAAGGCCTTGCGCTACCGATCGATGCTCTACACCTATCTGATCGAGAAGTACGCCTTCCTGCAGGCCTCGAAGACCAACTTCTTCAGGCTCGACGCGACGCAGGTGCGGCGGCCCTTTGCAGCGCTCGCGCAGACCGCGCGCGGCCAGGACGCCCGATTCGTGTTCGTGACGCAGGTGGTCAACTTTCCGCGGATGTGGAAGGGCGTCGACACGTACGATTACGAGGCGGTCGATCGCCTGCTCGTCCGCATGCAGGCGGACCCGCAATACGACTACGACGTCCAGGAAATCAGCGCGCTGAACCAGCGTCTGACCGTGGCCTACACCGTCGCCTTGTGCCGCGAACTGGACGTGCCGGTCATCAACATCCTCGAGGCGGTGGAGGGCCTCGGCGCCGCGCAGCGCGCGGAGATGTTCATGGATCTGGGACATCTCACGGCCAAGGGCGATCGGATCGTCGGGAAGCTCATCGCCGACGAATTCCTGGCCTTGCCGTCGCCGCGCTGACGCGGCGCCTACGGCGCCCAGGCTTCGCGCGCGACGCGTGCGTCGTAGCTCTCGCCGTAGATCGACGGCACCTTCGCGCCCATCGGACGGAGGTACATCGACAGCTGTCCGCGGTGATGGATCGAATGGTTCAACCCGAGTGACGCGTAGATGACCGCGGGGAACTGGAAGCGCGAGGCTTTAGCCGAGCGTTTTCCCGCGACAGCGGTATCGCTCGCGGCGCCGCCATTCGGGCGCCGGGAAAGCGCGCTCCGGGCTCCTGCTCAAGGACCAGATGAATGAATTCTTCGCACTGCACGGGCACGCTTGCATCGAGTAGCGGGGCCGCGAAGGCGTCGCGATATCGCCTGTACGCATGATCGAGATCTCCCTCGTACGCACAGAGAAAGGCCTCGCCATACCGCCACGACCCGTCGTCGATATGTCTGCAGGCGTCATACTCTCTCCGCGCTTGGACCACGTCGCGGCGTAAGACCGTAGATGACGAAGTGGCAGTTCGTCTTGGCAGCCAGCCAGGAGACTTGGCCCTCTACGAACCGGCGGGCTAGTCGCGCGTCGAACTCCACAAAATGAAACGTGTGCCTGAGTCTCTCTGAACCTTGGACAAGTTCGCGGAGCCGTGCCACAAAATACGCGGCAATGCCGTGAACCACCAGAGGCCTACGACAACCGCCATCGAGGCAACGAAGAGAATCCACTGTCCAGTCGAAATCTTCGACAAATCAACGGACGTAAAAAGCCAAATCAGGAGGGCTGCAACAGTAGCGAGGACCAGCAGGAGACCTTTCTTGGTACTCCATTGCGCCTCGACATCGGCGAACAGCTTTGCCAGGTCTTGTGCCATGAGATTAATGAAAAAGGGCCGGACGCTGACGCGCCCGGCCCTGACTAACGACTAAAGACCAACGACTAACGACTAACGACTACTTAGGCGCAACCCGACGTATTCCCGCAGTTCACGCACTTGTAGCACGCGCCGCTGCGGATCATGATCGCGCCGCAGGTCGAGCACGGCGGCGCGTCTTCCTGATTCTGAATCGTCGAATGCGGGTTCGCGTCGGTCGGCCTGACCGCCGAAGCTGCCTGCTCAGATGCGGCAGCGGAGGCGGACGCAGGGCCGGCCGCGGAGGCGGTGGGCGTCAGCGTGTGCCCGTGCCCGTGCTCGTCCAGCTCCCGCCCGTTCACGCCGGCGTGGAACTGCGCCTCGGGCGACATGAACTTCGACGCCATCCACCGGAAGATGTAGTCGACGATCGACTTCGCGAACCGGATCTCCGGATTGCGCGTCATCCCCGACGGCTCGAAGCGGACGTGGCTGAACTTGTCGACCAGCGCCTGCAGCGGCACGCCGTACTGCAGCGCGTACGAAATCGCCTGCGCGAACGCGTCGGCGAAGCCCGAGATCGTCGAGCCTTCCTTCGCCATCACCAGGAAGATCTCGCCCGGCTGGCCGTCCTCGAACAACCCGACGGTGATGTAGCCCTCGTGCCCGGCGATGTCGAACTTGTGCGTGATCGCCTGCCGCTCGTCCGGCAGCTTGCGGCGGACCGGACGCGTGACGAGCTGCGCCGCCGCCTGCGCCAGCTCGGCCGCCGTCTTGTCCTTCGACGTGTTGAGCGGCTGCGTGCGCTTGCTGCCGTCGCGGTAGATCGAGATCGCCTTCGCGCCCAGCTTCCACGACTGGATGTAGGCCTGCATGATCTCGTCGACGGTCGCTTCCTTCGGCACGTTGACCGTCTTCGAGATCGCGCCCGAGATGAACGGCTGCGTGGCGCCCATCATCTTGATGTGGCCCATGTAGTGGATCGACCGCTGCCCCTTCGCCGCCTTGAACGCGCAGTCGAAGACCGGCAGGTGCGAATCCTTGAGGCCCGGCGCGCCTTCGATCGTCTCGTTCTTGTCGATGTAGTCGACGATGGCGTCGACCTGCGGCTGCGAGTAGCCGAGCTTGCGGAGCGCCATCGGCACGGTCTGATTGACGATCTTCATCAGCCCGCCGCCGACGAGCTTCTTGTACTTGACGAGCGCGATGTCCGGCTCGACGCCGGTCGTGTCGCAGTCCATCATGAAGCCGATCGTGCCGGTCGGCGCCAGCACGGTCGCCTGCGCGTTCCGGTAGCCGAACTCCTCGCCCAGCTCCACCGCATCGTCCCACGAGGACTTCGCGGTCTGGTAGAGGTCCGGCGGCACGTTGCGGCTGTTGACGTCGCGCATCGCGTCGCGGTGCTTGCGCATCACGCGCAGGAACGGGTCGCGGTTTTTCTCGTAGCCGGAGAACGGACCGCCGTGATCGCGCGCGATCCGCGCCGACTGCGCGTACGCTTCGCCGGTCATCAGCGCCGTCAGCGCGGCGGCGTAGTCGCGGCCGCCGTCGCTGTCGTACGGCAGGCCGCGCGACATCAGCAGCGCGCCCAGGTTCGCGTAGCCGAGGCCGAGCGGCCGGTACGCGTGGCTGTTGTCGCCGATCGCCTTGCTCGGGTAGCTCGCGTTGTCGACGATGATTTCCTGCGCAGTAATAAGGGTACGAATCGCCGCCTTGTAGGAGATGGCGTCGAACTCAACGTTGTTGGGATCATCACCAACAACTTTGACGAACTTCATCAGGTTGATCGACGCCAGGTTGCACGCCGAGTCGTTCAGGAACATGTACTCCGAGCACGGGTTGCTCGCGTGGATGCGATCCGTGTTCGGGCACGTGTGCCACTCGTTGATCGTCGTGTCGAACTGCATGCCCGGATCGCCGCAGACGTGCGTGCCTTCGGCGATGAGGTGCATCAGGTCGCGCGCCTTGTAGGTGTCCATGACCTCGCCGGTCCTGACCGCCTTGGTCTCCCACTCGGCATCGTCGAGGACGGCGCGCATGAAGTCGTCGGGCACGCGGACGCTGTTGTTGGAATTCTGGAAGAACACCGACGAGTAGGCCGGGCCGGTGAACGAGCCGTCGTAGCCGGCGTCGATCAGCGCCCAGGCCTTCCGCTCTTCATCGACCTTGCAGTTGATGAAGTCGACGATGTCCGGGTGCTCGACGTTGAGGATCACCATCTTGGCCGCGCGGCGCGTCTTGCCGCCGGACTTGATCACGCCGGCGAACGCGTCGTAGCCCTTCATGAACGACACCGGGCCCGACGCCGTGCCGCCGCCCGCGAGCAGCTCGCGGCTCGAGCGGATCGGCGAGAGGTTCGTGCCCGTGCCCGAACCAAATTTGAAAAGCATGCCCTCGGTCCGGGCCAGCGTCAGGATCGAATCCATCGTGTCCTGGACCGAGTTGATGAAGCAGGCCGAGCACTGCGGCGCTTTCTCGAAGCCGCAGTTGAACCACACCGGGCTGTTGAAGGCGGCTTTCTGGTAGACGAGGATGTGCTTGAGATCGTCGCTGAACGCCTGCAGGTCCTCGTCGCTCGCGAAGTACTTCTGCGCGCGGCCCCACTC
Source organism: Terriglobia bacterium (assembly GCA_020073005.1). Taxonomy (GTDB): domain Bacteria; phylum Acidobacteriota; class Vicinamibacteria; order Vicinamibacterales; family CAVVIG01; genus SRVP-36. Next base: position 66,260 of record JAIQFX010000002.1, read on the forward strand.
GGTGATCGTGTTGACGACGCGGCCGATGAGCTGCTTGACGCTGCGCTCGCGCTCCGGCGTGCCGATCTGTCCGCGGAAATATTTCGAGACGACGATGTTCGTCGCCTGCTGCGACCAGGACTTCGGGATCTCGACGTCGCGCTGCTCGAAGACGAGCTCGCCGCGCTCGTTGCCGATCAACGCGGCGCGCAGCTCCCACTCGATCTCGTCGAACGGATCGACACCGGCTTCGGTGAAGAAGCGAGGAAACGTCAGGCCGACGACGGCGGGGGCGGTGCGGACTTTACCGCGGGGCTTGTCTTTTTCCAGCAGGGCATCCACCGGCGTCGGGGCGCCTGTGCCCCCACTGCTTTCTACCGTCTGTTGGCCGCCGCTCGCGGCCTGGTAGGCAGCGCGATCCTTCATGTTCCCCGCTCCGTTGTCCGCCGGGAGTTCGCCCCCCGGATCAAATGGCGTTCGCATCCCGCCCCAAGGAAGCGACCGTCAAGTTTTTTGGAAAAATCTGTCAGCTGACCGACCGGATTCCCTGTGAAAACCTCGGCGAGTCTACGAGAAGCTGGGAGATCCTCGCGTCTTCACCTTGTTGCGTTACGGCGACCCAATATGCGCCCGCCTCGTACGTTTGTCAAGCGTGTAAACACCACATATTGTGGCTTTCTTTTAGGTCAGTCGCAAGATGTTGACAATTTCGTTATTCAACGTCCTGCCAGTTGCGCGGCCAGCGCGGCCGCTTTGTCGGCCAGCGTGCGGGCAAAGACGAGATTCTTCGCGCGAATCGCTTCCTCTGCCTGGCGTGCGAATCGTGAGGCCGTGTCGTACTGCTCGCGGGCTTCGGCGCCGAGCCGTCGCGCGTCGATCCGCTGCAGATCCGCGGTCGCGCGCGCGAGCGTCGCACGAATCGTACGTTCCAGCTCCGCGTCGGCTGCTGTCGGCGTCGTCTGGAGCGTCGTCGGCGGCTTGACGCTTTCGTCGACCGGCTTCGGCGCAGCGGGTGCGGGCTCGGGCTTCGGTGCTTCGGCGGGCCGCGGTCGCGCCGGCGCCGGACGCGCGGGCTCGGGCGCGGTCGGGACAGGTGCGGGAGGCACGGGCGCCGGCGGCGGCTCGACGTCGCGGACTTCGATGTCGCGAGGCGGCGGCGCGGGTACTTCGAGCGGTGGACTCGGAATCGCAGCCGCGTGCGCCCGCACGCACCCGGAGAAAAGCGTTAACCACAGAGCACACGGCAAGACGAAGAGCAGGGAGAGCCACCTCTTCAGCGTCCTCCGCTCGACTCCGCGTCCTCCGTGGTTTCTCGTCTCGTTCATGCCTGAGCCTGCGGCAGCAGTACCGTGAACGTCGTTCCCACACCGGGCGTCGACTCGACCTCGATCTCCCCGTCGTGCATCTGGATCGTACGGTACACCATCGACAGCCCGATGCCACTGCCCTTTTCTTTCGTCGTGAAGTAGAGATCGAAGATGCGCTGCAGGTGCTCGGGCCGGATGCCGACGCCGGTGTCGGCGAACGCGATCGCCACGCGGCGATCGCGGCGGGCGTCGCACTGGATCCGCAGCGTGCCGCCGTTCGGCATGGCCTGACACGCGTTCAGCGCCAGGTTCAGGAACGCCTGCCGCAGCATGGTCGGATCGCCGTTGACGTCGGGGGCGCTGCCGCCCTCGATCGTGACGGTGACGCCGTGACGCTCGGCGTCGGGCTTGACGACACGCAGCACCTCGTCGAGCAGCGGCGCGAGCGGGACGCGCTCCAGCTTCAAATCCTCGGGCCGCGCGAATTTCAGAAAGCTCTGCACGACCTCGTCGAGCCGCCGGATCTCGTTGCCGATGACGTCGACGTGCTGCAGCGCCGGCGCCGCGGTGTCGCCCGCGGCCGCCAGCTGCTGTCGCAGCAGCTCGAGGTGAATCGTCATCGCGTTCAGCGGATTCTTCACTTCGTGCGCGACGCCGGCCGACAGGCGGCCGAGCGCGGCCAGCTTGCGCGCGTAGCGGACGGCGGCCTGCTCCTGGGCGGCGGGATCGAGCGCCGAATTGGCGCCGCGGTCGGCCGACAGTTGATCGCTGACGGCGTTGAAGAACGTGCCGATCTCGCCGAACTCGTCGTGCGGATCGAGATCGAGCCGGACGCCGAACTCGCCGCGGCCGAGCCGCGTCAGGCCGCTCGTGATCACGTGAATCGGCCGGAGCAGCAGCTGCGCGAGCAGCATCGCGCCGATGACGGCGACGGCGAGCGACGCCAGCGCCGTCCAGAGCGAGGGGCGGAGCGACGTGTTGAGATCGGCGCGGATCAGCAGCGTCGAGATGCCGACGCGAATCGATCCGAAGTCGGTGTCGCCGAGCAGCAGCGGCTGCCGCAGCTCGAGCGTGCGCCCGGGCCCGCGGTAGATCGCGGCGAGCTGGGCCATCTCCGATCGGGTGAGGAGCGCGGCGATATCGTCGCCGGCCGGGATCGCGAGGCCCTCGCGCGAGGCGTCCGCGTGCGCGACCGCGACGCCGCGTGGATCGACGATCGCGGCGAAGGTGACGTGCTTGGAGTAGGCGCTCGACTCGAGAATCGATCGCAGGCCGGGATCCTGGCGCAGCGCCAGGTACGGGTCGCTGCCGGCGGAGACCACGTCGCGCGCCCGCTGGTAGACCGCGTTGGCCAGCAGCTCTGCGCGCGCGCGGCTTTCCTCGAGGCTGACGCTGGCGAGCCGCGCCAGATGCAGCACGCTCAGCACGACGACGACCGCGCCGACGATCGACGTCACGCCGAGAACCTGCTTGCCCTTGATTCCTAAACGCACAAGATGGTGCTGGGTGCCGAGTGCTGCGGTGCTGGGTGCTGCGGTGCTGAGTGCTGTGTGCTGCGTGCTCCGCACCAGGCACCCGGCGCCCGGCACGGCACCAAGCACTCCGCACCCGGCACCAGGCACCCGATCATTCGGTCTTCCTCAGCCCAAGCTTGTTGAGCTTGTTGTGCAGCGTCTTCAAACTGATCCCCAGCAGCTCGGCGGCTTTCGTCTTGTTGTCGTGCGTGTGCTCGAGCGTCATGATGATCAGCCGCCGCTCGGCCTCGTCGACGGTCAGCCCCGCCGTCAGGCTGCTTTCTCCGGGCTCCAGGGCCGCCGCGGCGGCCGGCGCCGGGGCCGGCTCGCCGGTCAGCGACGCCGGCAGGTGTTCCGGCTGGATGAACGGGCCTGGCGCGACGATCGTCGCGCGCTCGATCGCGTTGCGCAGCTCGCGCACGTTGCCCGGCCAGTCGTGGCGCTCGAGCAGGCGCATCGCGGCCCGGTCGACGCCCGCGATCGACTTCTGGTTGCGCGTGTTGAATTCGGCGATGAACGCCTGCACGAGCAGCGGCAGATCGTCCTTGCGCTCGCGCAGCGGCGGCACCGTGAGCGAGAACACGTTGAGGCGGTAGTACAGATCGTCGCGCAGCTTGCCGTTCTTCACCGCCTCGACCGGATCGACGTTGGTCGCCGCGATCACGCGCACATCGACGGTGTGCTCCGCCGATCCGCCCAGCCGGCGGAACTTGCGTTCCTGCAGGACGCGCAGCAGCTTCACCTGCGTGCCCGGCGTCATCTCGCCGATCTCGTCGAGAAACAGCGTCCCGCGGTCGGCCAGCTCGAAACAGCCGGCGCGCCGCTCGGCCGCGCCCGTGAACGCGCCTTTCTCGTGGCCGAAGATCTCGCTCTCGAGCAGCGTGTCGGGAATCGCCGCGCAGTTGATCGCGACAAACGGAAACGACGCGCGCGGGCTGAGCTGATGGATCGTCTGCGCGACGAGCTCCTTGCCGGTGCCCGACTCGCCGCTGATGAGCACGGACGCCGAGGTCGGCGCCGCCTGCTCGATCACCTGGTAGATCTTCCGCATCTCCGGACTGTTGCCGACCATCGATCCGAACGTGCCCTGCTCGCGCAGCTGGCGACGCAGCGCCTTCACCTCGCGCTGCGTCGCGAGCCGCTCGACGACCTTCTCGAGGAGGATCTTCAGCCGCGGGATGTCGATCGGCTTGGTCAGGTAGTCGTAGGCGCCTTCCTTCATCGCCTCGACCGCCGTCTCGACGCTTCCCTGCGCGGTCAGCAGCAGCGTCGTCACGTCGGCGCCGTCGCGCTGGAGCGCGCGCAACAGCGCGAGGCCGTCCATGCGCGGCATGACGAGATCGGTGATGACGATCGCCGGCCGGAAGGTCGTCACCTTCTCCAGCGCTTCCTGGCCGTCGCCGGCCGACTCGGCCGTGAAGCCCCAGCTCTTGACGAGCTGCTCGAGTCCGGCCCGCGCCGCGGAGTCGTCTTCGACGATGAGAACCCGTTCGGGGGCCACGACGATCATTATGGCTTATGGCTGAGGGCTAAGGGCTGAGGGAATGGTCGATGGCGGAAGAGAGATGGCGTTTGAGGTACCCTGAACGCCGTGAGCGACAACCGCGGCGTTCCACCGCTGGACGATCAACCACGTAACCACCCGCCATCCAGCCATCAGCCATCCCTCAGCCATCAGCCATCAGCCATCAGCCATCGCATCGTGGCGATCATCGAGGTTCTCCTCTGCTCGGACTTCCCGACGCAGCTCGCGATTGGCGCCACGTTCACCGCGTTCGGCTACACGCCCTTCGTCTCTCCCGGCCAGCTCCGTCTCAGCTACGTCGTCTGGCTGTCGGTCGCCGACTCGGCCGCGCTCATCGCGCTCGTGCTGCTGTTCCTGTACGCGCACGGTGAGCGGCCGCGCGACGTCCTGCTGGGCCGGCGGCCGGTCGTCCAGGAGTTCCTGCTCGGCGTGCCGCTGATCCTCGTGGCGCTCGCGCTCGGCGGCGGCATCCTGCTCGCGACGCGGCATTTCGCGCCGTGGCTGCGCACGGTGGAACGCAATCCGCTGCAGGAGCTGCTGCGCTCGCCGCGCGAGGCGTGGCTGTTCGCGTTCGTCGTCTTCGTCGCCGGCGGCCTGCGCGAGGAGATCCAGCGCGCGTTCCTGCTGCATCGTTTCGACGTCTGGCTCGGCGGCGGGACCGCGGGTCTGCTGGTGACCAGCGTCGCGTTCGGCGCGGGACATCTGCTGCAGGGCGCGGACGCGGCGATCGCGACGGGGCTCCTGGGCGCGTTCTGGGGCCTGGTGTACCTGCGCCGCCGATCGTGCCTCGCGCCGCTGGTGAGCCATGCGGGATTTGACTTGATGCAGATCGTTCAGTACATGGCAGTGGGCAAATAGTCGTTCGTCGTTGGTCGTTGGTCATTGGTCGTTCGTCGTTAGTCGGCGTTGCGACTCTTCGACAAACGACCAATGACGAACGACCAACGACTATCGACCAACGACTAACGACTAATGACCAACGACTACCGCCCAGGCAAATACAGATCGAGAACATTTCCCCGCCGTCTCAATCCCGCCACCCAGTCGTCGATCAGCGCCTGTCGTCGCTCGCCGGCCGCGGTGAATCGCTGATCCAGATACGCGGCGATGCGCAGGTTCTGGCGCACGGTCTCGCGCAGGTGCTGCGCGTCGATGCCGGATCGCGCGACGGCGGCGTCGAACTCGGCCTGCGATGCGAACCGCGCCCGCACCCGCGCCACGTCGCGGTCCACCGCCTCGGTGGTCGGCTCCGGCGGACCGTAGCGGTCCGTCTCGGCGAGCATCAACTCGCGATCGATCAGCTTCGACAGAATCGCGCGCATCGGATCGGACGCGCCGTCCGCCGACTGGAACCCGAGATCGCGCGCGCCGACGACGTCGCTCAACGTGATCGGCTGCCCCGCCACGACGGCAAGCACGCGCTCGATGAGCTCGGCGTGAGCAGCGCGCGCAGCACCCGTCAGGAGCGCGAGGGCGATCAGCGCGCGCGCAATCTGAATTCTGAATTCTGAATTCTGAATTCGCATGTTCAGAATGCCTGTCCAAAACTGATGAACCACGCCGAGAGCGGCTCGCCGGTCTGACGATTGACCTTGAAGCCCACGTCGAAGCGCAACGGACCGAACGGCGACTTGTACCGCAGGCCGAGGCCCGGCGTGCTGCGCAGCTCGGTGAGATCGATGTCGGTGACGCGCGCGAAGACGTTGCCGACGTCGAGGAACGGCACGACGCTCACGCCGCCGAAGACGGGCGTGCGCAGCTCGACGTTGAAGATCACGAGGCCGTTGCCGCCGACCGAGAACCCGTCCTGATCGATCGTGTCGCCCGGCTGCAGCGGCGTGTGCCGCACGCCGAGCTGGTCGAGCGTGAAGCCGCGCACGGTCGTGTCGCCGCCGGCGAAGAAGCGCTCGCTCGGGGGCAGCTGCCCGTCGTTCGAGAACCCTTCGGCCATGCCGAGCCGGACATTCGCGGCGAACACGATGCGATTGGTGTGCGGGATCGTGCGGAACAGCTGTCCCGTGACGATCGACTTGACGAACCCCACCTCGGACCAGATGTGCTCGCCCGCCAGCTGCGCGCTGATCGTGCCCGATTCGCCGCTGTGGGGATCGACGGGATCGTCACGCGTGTCGTAGATGCCCGATCCCGAAAACGACGACAGGCGGAACTGCGTGAAGAGGCGCGGGATCAGCAGTTGATCCTCCGGGCTCAACTTCAAATCGAACAGCCGCGTCCGCTGCAGCTGATAGCTCGCCGTGGCGCTGATCGTGCGGCTGAACCGGCGCGCGATGTCCGCGCTGAGGCTGCGCCGCGCGAAGTTGAAGCTCGATCGAATCTGCTGCTCGAAGATGACGTTCACTGACCCGTCGGCGGCCGTGTCGAACACGCGCGGCTCGTGGAGGACGCCGCCGAGCCGGTACTCGGCCAGCCCGAACCCGGCGATGCCCGTGCCGCTCGTCTGGCCCGTGTCCTCCGGATGCACCGACACGCTCGAGAAGAAGTCCGCCGACCGGTTCTTGCCGAACAGATTGCGCCGGCTGATCTGGAACGACGCGCGCGGCGCGAGCTCGAGCTGATCCACCGCCGTCGTGCTGTTCGGGGCCTGGACGACGCGCGAGCGGAACTCGACGCCGCCGCCGAATCCGATCGTCGTCGGCGGCGCCTCTTCAACGGTCACGAGCAGATCGCGCGTGGTCTCCTCGCCGTGCTGCAGCTCCCGGATGTCCACGCGCCGGAACAGGCCGAGCGTCGTGAGCCGGCGGCGGCTCTCGGTGATCAGCGCGAGGTTGAACCGGTCGCCAGCCTGCACCTGCAGCTCGTGCTCGATGGTCGCCGTGCTCGTGCGCACGTTGCCGACGATGAGCACGTGATCGACGAAGATCTGCGGCCCCTCGCGGATCGTGAACACGACCGACACGCGCGTGCCGTCGGCGCTGAAGGTCGACGCGGCCTCGACCGACGCGTTCTCGTAGCCGAGATCGAGGTACGCGAGATGGATCGCGTCGCGGTCGACGTCCTGCTGCGCCGGCACGTACGGCTCGCCCGCCCGCAGCGCGGTGCGGCTGCGCAGCGTCGTCTCGTCCATCGCCGCGTTGCCGGAGAAGGTCACGCGATCGACGACGGTGCGGACGCCCTCGGTGACCGTCAGGCTCACGGTGACCAGCACGACGTTGGGGTCGCTCGTCGGCGCGGTCGTGACGTTCGGCTGCACGGCGGCTCTCGCGAACCCGCGTCCGTGATAGACGCCCGCGATCAGAGACACGTCCGCTTGAAGCCGCGCGTCCGAAAACGGCGCGCCCTCGCGCAACTGCAGGCCGGGCTCGAAGTCGGCGAGCGGAATCGACGGGTTGCCCGAGATCGCCGGCGGCGCCGACAGACGGTACTGCGGCCCGCGTGTCACGTCGAAGGTGATCGCGAGCTCGCCGTCGGTCTCTTCGCGGCGATGCGGTGCGGTCGCGTTCCGGTAACCCAGCGCCCTGAAGTACTCCTCGATGCGGTTCTGCGCGTCCTCGAGCAGATCCTCGTCGACCGAGCCTTCGCGCTCGACCGGCAGGAACTCGGCGCGCCTGTCGGACGGCAGCGGATCGCCCGTGAAGACGACGCGCACGTGCGGGCCCGGCGAGACGGTGACCGTGATGTTCGCGACGCGATCGTCGTCCGCGAACCGCACGTCGGGCACGACCTTGTCTTCGTAAAAGCCGCGGCTGCGGCGCTCGGCGACGTACTTCTCGATGCGCGCATCCAGCGCGTCGTGCTCGTACGGCTCGCCGGGCTTGAGGCCGAGCCGGTTCAGGAATTCCGCCTCGGGCACGGTCGGCCGGCCGACGACGGTGATCGCGCCGAGGCGCGTCCGGTCGCCGGGTTCGATCGTGAACACCAGCGTCGTGCGATCGCCCAGCGCGTCGGCGCGCGGCGTGATGACCGCGTGGAGGTAGCCGCGCGCGCGCAGCGCGTCCTCGATGAGCAGGCGCATGTCGGTGACGCGGCCGAGCGGCGGCGACACGCCGTACCGATCGGTGATCGTCCGGCGCAGCGCGCCGGCGTCCACGCCCGGCGCGTCGAGCCGGCCGAGGAATTGGAGGCGGGCCACCGGATGAATCGGCACGAGGTCGTAACGCAGCGCGACGCGCCCGTTCTCGAGCACGGCATCGGCGCGCACGTCCTCGAAGCGGCCGAGGCTGAAGAGATGCGTGACCGTCTCGCGCACCTGCGCGATCGAGAGCGGCTGGCCGGCGGCCGTCTGGACGACGTGCATGAGCACCTGCTCCGTCGTCTCGCGGCCGTCGAGCACCAGGCGGACGGATCCGATCGTCCGGCCGACGTAGTCGGCGACGTCCGCGTGCGCCGCGCGGCCGAACAGCGCGCACAGCGCGATCGCGCCGGCCACGCGGCCGAGGACGCGCATCAGAACACGACCCTCTTGCGGAGCTCGATCGCGTAGGTCTGCGAGTCCTCGTTCCGCGAGATGATCCACGACGAGCTGTCGCTCTGCTCGATCTCGAGGAGCAGGATCTGATCGTTGATCGTCGTGCCGAGGCTCCGCGAGAACGTGAAGAAGACGCGATCCGAGATGCGCTTGCCGATCGTCAGCCGCGCCGTCGGATTCAGGCGCGACGCCTGCTGGCTGCTGAGCGATCCGTAGGGATCGACCAGGGAGGGCGTGAGCGCGAACGTATCGACGCCGAACGTCTGCTCGACGACCTTGCCCACTTCGGACGACAGCGGCGCCGCGAGCGCCTGCGTGGCGCGCGCGGTGAGGATGTCGGTCTCGGTCTGATTCGGATTCTGCAGCGTGCGCAGCTCGACGTCCGGCGATCGCCGCACGTCGCTGAAGAGCAGCGCCAGGACGTCGGCCGCCGGCAGCGCGGGATCGGACGTCAGCGTCGACCGCATCCGGTCGCTCGTGCCGCTGGCGGTGACGGTGACGCGATAGGTCTGGCCGGACGTGCTGCCCGTCGGGCCCACGCCCGCGACGCGCACGTTGGTCTCGGCCTCGATGTCGAAGAACGGTTCGATCTTGCCGGGGTTCGTGAAGTCGATCGACCCGCGCGTGATGCGGTAGCGGCGGCCTTCGAACGTGGCTTCGCCGCGCTCCAGATCCGCGCGGCCCAGGATCACCGGATGATCGTAGGTGCCGCGCAGCGTCAGGTCGGCGCTCGCCGTCATCCGGACGAGGTTGTTCTCGACCTTCAGCGTCGACGGCACGAGGATCTGGATGTTGAACCGCAGCGGGGTCGGGGTCTCGACGCCACGCGCGACGCCACCGCCGCCACCGCCCGCGGCGTCCGGCCGCGAGGAGAAGTCGAAGATGTTGCCGGGCGCGTCGATGCGGCGGGTCCAGACGGCGCTCTTCACGGTCATCGTGCCGCCGAGCGTCGGCGCCTTGACGCTGCCGCTCACGGACAGGTCCGCGTCCACGACCGATCGAATGCCCTCGGGCCAGCGCAGCTGCATGCCCTCGCCGCGCACCGTGACGTCGACGTCGCCAATCTGGTAGCCGTCCATCGCGATGCGGCCGCCGAACTGCACGCGCCCGCGGCCGAGCGTCGCGGACACGCCGTCGAGCCGGATGCCGCCCGAGTCGAACTGAATCGTGCCGTTCACCGCGTCGAGCGCATTCGGCAGCGAGAAATGCCGGACGCGGCCGTCGGTGATCGTCGCGCTGCCGGAGAGCTGCGGCTGGCGGAGCGGCCCGTTGATCGCAGCCGTCACGGTGGCGTGCCCGGATCCCCGGACGTTCCTGAAGAAGCCCTGCAGGATGCCGAGGTTCGCCTCGCCCGCGGCCTGCAGCGCGATGCGCTCGTCTTTGAGCGCGACGGTGCCCGCGAGGCGGAGCCGCGTGTCTTCGCCGACGAGCTGCACTTCCTCGAGCGTCGCCACCTGATGATCGAGCTTGAGGCGCACGGGCGCGGCGTTCTTGACGGCGTAGTCGAACAGCCGCATGTCGAGGAGGTCCACGGTGCTGTCGACGACGAGGCGATCGAGGTTCGACAGATCGCCGACGGCGTGGATCGACCCGCTGGCGACGGCGGTCGTGAACGGCGACAGGTTGGGCACGAACAGCCGGACGTACGGATCGAGCGAGCTGTCGTGGAACCGGAACGTGAGATCGGCCTGCGACTGCGGCGACAGCGTGATGCGGCCGCCGCCCGTGACCGCGAGGCGCGCCGATTGCGCGGTGATGTCGCCGTTCAATTCCTTGCCGCGGCGCGCGAGCGTGCCGCTCACGTCGCCGATGCCTTCCTCCGCGTAGAAGAGATCGCTGACGTGGAACCTGACGTCGAACCGCGGGTCGTCGAACGTGGCGTTGCCTTCGGCCGTGAACTCGGCGGTGCCGGTCAGGGGGAGATTCGGCGACGCAAGGAGCGCGAGGCGCTCGATCGGCAGGCGGCGGCCGCTGGCGTTGAAGGAGTACGTCGAGTCCCAGCCGACGAACGCCGCGCCGGTGATCGCGCTCGAGCTCTTCGCAATCGAGACGGTGTCGAGCCGCACGCCGGTGCCGTCGAAGCGCAGCGCCGCCGTCGCCTTCTCGAACGGCTCGCCGTACGCGACGCCCTCGTCGACGGTCATGCTGCCGAAGCCGACCGGCCGCTCGTAGTCGCCGGTGAGATGGAAGTCGCCCGACAGCAGGCCCGACACCGGATAGTCGTCGATCCCGAACGCGTGCCGCAGGCTGTCGACGTCGTGCCGCGCGACGCGGATCCGCGCGTCCATCTCCTCGCCGCCATCGTCGCGCGGGTAGCCCAGCGAAAAGAGGCCGTCGGCGCGGATTTCGGAATCGGCGATCTTCACGAGCCCGTTGGTGACCGTGAGGTAGCTGTTCTCGACGACGATGCGGCCGGTGGCGGCGCCCCAGAGCGTGTCGAAGCCGCGCAGATCCTCGCCGCTGAACGCGCCTTCGATCCGCGGCCGCTTGAACGCGCCCGTCATCACGCCGTCGAACTCGCCGCGGCCGCCGAACGGCACGACGTGCGCCGGCGAGTTGAAGTCCTGAATGATGCCGACGAGCACCTCATCGCTCTCCTGCCAGTCGCTGCTCGTCACGTGAAACGGCAGGCGCGAGCGATCGCCCCACGCGGTCGTCCCGTCGAACGTCACGTACGTCCGCTCGGTCGCGAAGCGTCCCGCGTCGATCGTCACCTCGCCGGGCGTGAAGCGATACGTCAACTCGCCGGCGACCGGCAGATGCGCCGGCAGCGGCGCCGGCGCGAACGGCCCCCACTCATGGCGCGAGTGATCGGCGTCCGCTTCGCGCGCGGCCGCGAGCGACGCGGTCATCGTGCCGTGCGGCAGCTGGCCCGGGAGCGGCGTCACGACCATGTGGCCCTCGCCGCGGTGCTCGGCGAAATGTCCCGCGGGCCACTCGAGCACGTTGCGGCCCGACGCGGCGCCGGCAAAGCGGAGCCCGGGCAGTTGCTGGAAATCGGTGAACTGCTGCAAGTCGAGGTTGGCGATCGTCGTGTCGAAATGATGCGTCGGCCGCTGGTCCTTCCGGCCGAGCGGCTTGATGCCGTACGAGAACTTCGCGTCGCCGCCGGAGAACCTCGAGCCGGCGTTCGTGACGTCGAACGCCTCCGGCGTCCAGTGCAGCGATCCGTAGAGCTTCGGGAACCGGTAGGTGTTCACGCCCGCGAGATCGCTCGTGAACTTGCCGGACAGATCGTGGCCCTGGCCCTTCGTCAGGCGGAAGACGCCGGTGAAGTCGCCGTCGCCGCTCAGATCCCACGTCTCGTCCTTGAAGAAGAGCTGCCGCATGCGCGGAAAGTTCACGCGCGACTGCACGGTGTAGAACTGGTTCGGCCAGTTCGCGAAATCGACCTCGCCGCGCGCCACGGACTTCGCGCCGTCGGTGTCGAGATCGATCCGGCTGAGACGGATGTGCGGGCCGTCGATCACGAAGTCGGCTTTCATGTTCGTCCACATGGGGACGAAGTCCTGGATGCGCACGGTGCCGTCGTGGAACGTCGCCCGACCGTGATAGTTCGGCAGGTTGCCGATGAAGATGTCGAGGTTCGGGCAGATGATGCTCCACGGCGCCTCGTGATCCTCGAACGCGAACTGTCCCCGGTACGCGTGCAGATACTGGAGCGTCACGGTGAAGCGGCGCGGACCTGTCGGCCGAGTGTCTTCGTGCACGAACTTCGGGAAGTTGTGGCCGGACTCCCATTTCTCGACGAGCATCTGCCAGTCGGTCATCGCGACGGACGAGATCACGAACTCCGGCTTCAGGCGGAACGCCGGAAGCCAGTCGAGGCCGATGTCGATGCGCCTGGCCGAGAAGAACGGCCGGTCGCCCGGGTGAAGGCCGTCGATCGTGATGTTCTCGACGACGAATTTGCCCGTCAGCAGGCGGATGCCGAGGGATCCGATGCGCGTCGGGCGCTCGAGATAGTCCGACGCGCCCTTCTCCGCCGCGTGCCGCGCCGCGGGCCCGAGGTCGACCGTCAGCGACGCCACCACCGCCGCCGCGAGCAGCGCGGCGACCGACGCGACGGCGTAGGTCGCGTAGCGAAGGACCGGGTGGTCGCGAAGTCGGGTGAGCAGTTTCACTGAATGACGATGAGCAGGGCGCCGGCGTCGACCGACACCCCTTCCCGCGCGTGAATCTCGGACACCGTGCCGTCGCGGCCGGCGCGAAGTTCGTTCTCCATCTTCATCGCCTCGACGACGACGAGCGGCTGACGGGCCTTCACGGTCTCCCCCGGCGCGACGAGCACGCGGACGACCTTGCCGGGCATGGGCGCCGCCAGCCGCTGCGGCCCCGATCCCGCCACCGCACCATCATCTTTGCGTCCCCAGCGCCGCCGCCCGTTCACCGCCACGGTCACGGGCGTCGACCCGACGTGGACCGTCAGCGAGCCGGTCGAGTCGGACGCGATCGTGACGTCATGGCTGACGCGTCGCCCGGGAGTGTCACTCCGACCCGGTGCCGACACAAGGAGTGACCAGCGTTGCGCGTCGATGCGCGTCGCCTGGACCTGATGCGTGCGTCCGTCGACGGTGACTGCAAAATCGTCGCCGGATCGCGTCAGGGCGACGCGGCGTGTCCGGCCGCCGATGTCCAGCTCGTAGTGCACGCGCTACCTCAGTCCCTCGAGCCGCGCGTCGGTTTTCCAGCGTCCCGCCGCCGCTTTCCCGTTCCCGCCGTTGCCGTGGCCGTTCGCGGGCACCGACAGCACGGTGTGAATGGCGGCGGCGATCGCGGCGATCTCTTCGATGTCCTCGGACGGCTCGACGAACGGCCGGCCGTTGCGCGACGCCAGGATCTCGTCCAGGTACGTCGTGTGGAACCGGCCGTCGACGAACTCCGGCTGCGCCAGCAGCCACGTGAAGAACGGCACCGTCGTCTTGATGCCGGCGACGAGGTACTCGTCGAGCGCGCGGCGCATGCGCGCGATGGCGAGCGGCCGGCTCCCGGCCCACGCGATGAGCTTCGAGATCAGCGGGTCGTAGAAGATCGGCACGTCCAGGCCGGCGGACGCGGCGCTGTCGTCGCGGACGCCCGGGCCGTTGGGCGCCCGGAGCGCGACAATCGTTCCTGGCGACGGGAGGAAGTTGTTGTCGGGATCTTCGGCGTAGATGCGGCACTCGATCGCGTGGCCGCGCGGCGCGAGCAGCGCGGCGGGATCGAGATCGAGCGTCTCGCCGCGCGCGATCCGGATCTGCCACTGCACCAGATCGAGCGCCGTCACCATCTCCGTGATCGGATGCTCGACCTGCAGCCGCGTGTTCATCTCCAGGAAGTAGAAGCGGCCGTCCTCGTCGAGGAGGAATTCGATCGTGCCGGCGTTCGTGTAGCCGACCGTTTTCGCGACCGCGGCCGCCGCCGACGTCATCGACGCGCGCAGCGCGGGCGACACGACGGGCGACGGCGATTCCTCGACGACTTTCTGGTGGCGCCGCTGAATCGAGCACTCGCGCTCGACGAACGGCAGCACGGTGCCGTGCAGATCGCCGAGCAGCTGGACCTCGATGTGCCGCGGCCGCACGAGGCGCCGCTCGAGGTACACCGTCGAGTCGCCGAACGCGGTGCCCGCCTCGGACCGCGCGGCGCGCACGGCGCTCGCGAGATCCGCCGGCGACTCCACGATCCGCATGCCTTTGCCGCCGCCCCCGGCGACGGCTTTCACCAGCACGGGATAGCCGATCGTGCCGGCAAGTTTCGCGATCTCGGCGTCGGACACATGCGCGTCGAGCGCGGTCCCGGATCCCGGGACGACGGGCACGCCCGCGCGAATCGCCGCGGCCCGCGCCGCCGTCTTGCTGCCCATCGTCTCGATCGCTTTGGGCGTGGGGCCGATGAAGGTGAGCCCCGCGTCGCACACGGCGGCCGCGAAGTCTTCGTTCTCGGCGAGGAAGCCGTAGCCGGGATGGACGGCGTCGGCGCCCGACTGCTTCGCCGCGTCAATCAGCTTGTCGATGCGGAGGTAGCTCTCGCGGGGCGCGCTCGGCCCGATCGCGTACGCCTCGTCCGACATCCGCACGTGCGGCGCGATGCGATCGCAGTCGGAGTACACGGCCACGGGCGAGATGCCCATCTCGCGGCACGCGCGGATGATCCGCACGGCGATCTCGCCGCGGTTGGCAATGAGCAACTTACGCACAAGAACAATTGTACTTCGGTGAATTGGGTAATTGAGGGGTTGGGTAATTGGGTAATGGGCGCGTCGCCGCCTGCAGTGCGGCGATTACTCTCTTACCCACTTACCCACTTACCCACTTACCCACTTCACCTAGCGGAGCGGCGGAGTCGTGTTTGGAGGCCGCCGATGATGGCTCGCTTGTTCGTACGCGTACGCGAGCCTCAGCAGCGTCATTTCGTCCCAGGCGCGGCCGAAGAACTGCAGGCCGGCGGGCAGCGTGTCGCCGCGCGTGTAGCCCATCGGCACGGTGATCGCGGGGAAGCCGGTGCTCGGCGAGAAGATCTGATTGTTGTCGCCGCCCGGAGTATTCAAATCGCCGATCAGCCGCGGCGGATTGCTCCACGTCGGATAGATGAGCGCGTCGAGCTGCATCGAATCCATCAGCGTCACGACCGCGGCGCGCAGCTTCTCGCGGTACTCGTCGCGCGCCTTGCAGCCCGGCGATTGCCCGGGGACGTCGTCAGAAGCTTGCGCGCTTTCCAGGCGTGTCTGGATCGACGGATGGAAGCGGCGCGACTTGAGGATCTCGTCGAGCGAATGCATCGGCGCCTTGTCGCCGAGTCCCTTCAAGTAGCTGTTCAGATCGTACTTGAACTGGTTGCAGCCGCCGCCCTGCGCGCGCCGCATCGTGTCGTAGTCCGGAATCGCGACGGGATCGATCACCTCCGCGCCGAGATCGCGAAGCTCGCCGATGGCGCCGCGAAACACGCCGTCCACTTCGCGATCGAGCGTCGCCGTGTCGTACGCCTGATGCAGGACGCCGAGCCGCGCGCCCTTCAATCCGTCGCGCCGCAGCGCGCTCGCGTAGGTCGCGTTCACGTGACCGCGGCTCGCCGCGGTGACGGGATCGTTCGGATCTTCGCCGGCGATCACCTGCAGCACCGCCGCGGTGTCGGCCACCGTGCGTGTCACCGCGCCCGCGATGTCCGCCGCCATGCTCAGCGGTACCACGCCCGCGCGGCTGACCAATCCCATCGTCGAGCGCAGGCCGACGAGCGCCTGATGCGACGCCGGACCGCGGATGGAATCTCCCGTGTCGCTCGCGAGCGCGAGCGCGGCGAAGTTCGCGGCGGTCGCCGCCGCCGATCCGCCGCTCGATCCGGCGGTCACGCGGCTCGTGTCGTACGGGTTGCGCGTGTAGCCCGGAAGAATCGAGTTCACGGTCTCGACCGGACTGAACGCCCACTCGGCCATGTTGGACCTGGCGATCATCACGCCGCCCGCGTCGCGCAGCCGCTTGACGACGAAGGCGTCCTTGCCCGTCATCATGCCCTTGAGCGCGAGCGACCCCGCCGTCGTCGGCATGTCGATCGTCTCGTAGTTGTCCTTGACGATGATCGGGACGCAGTGCATCGGGCCGACGGCGCCTGACTGGCGGAACCGGCGATCGAGATCGTCGGCGATCCTCAGCGCGTCGGGATTCGTCTGCACGATCGCGTTCAGCGCGGCGCCGCGTTTGTCGTTCGCCTCGATGCGGGCGAGGTACTGCTCGACGAGCGCGCGGCAGGTCAGCGACCCGTCGCGCAGCGCGCTCTCGATCTGCGTGATGGTGGTTTCTTCGAGCGTGAACGGCCGGGGAGTCTGAGCGGAAAGCGTCGCCGCCGCGAGGACCGCGGCGGCGGCGAAGGTGTGCTTGCGCATCCGGCTAGTGTAGGCCTCTTAGAACAGGAACTTCGCGGCGAACTGCAGCTGTCGCGCCGATCCGGAGTCGCCCGTCGGGAACCGCGTGTTCGAGATCACACCGAGGGACGTGCTGCCGACGGTTGCGATCCGGCCCGGCTGCCCGAGGTTCGCCTGGTTGAACAGGTTGAACGCCTCGAGCCGCAGTTGCACGCGGGCCGAGCCCTGCAGCGTGATGTTCTTGATGATCGACAGGTCGGTGTCGCCGAAGCCGGGTCCGTAGATGGCGTTCCTCGGCAGGTTGCCGAAGTGCGCCACGCCGCCGGCCGAGTACGGCAGGGCGAACGGCGTCGACGAGGTGCACGAGCCCGCGATGCGCGGATCGCAGACCGTGTTGCTGGCGAACCACGTGTAGCTCGTGACCGCGCCGGTCGTCGCGTCGAGCACCGGATTCGGCGTGATCGTCGGCAGGCTGCCGACAAGGTCCGGGCGCACTGACGAGACACCCGTGATCGTCGTGACGTTCGTGATGATGTTCAACGGATTGCCCGTCTGCGCCTGCTCGACGACGACCACCTGCCAGCCGTCCTTCCAGCGGTTGCCTTTGAACGGCAGGTCGTAGCTGGCGTTCACCGAGAAGCGATGGCGGACGTCGAAGTCCGACACTGCCTCGCTGTCGGCGAGGTTCGTGCTGTCCTGCAGCGAGCCGTTATTGCCGGCGCCCGTGGCGTCGTACGAATTGGTATCGGTCGCCTTCGACAGCGTGTACGACGCCGCCATCTGGAGGCCCTGCGTCACGCGCTTGTTCGCGGTGACCCACAGCGCCTTGTAGTCCGACCAGCCCAGGCTGGTCTGTTCCGTGATATTGCCCAGCGTCGCGCCTGGCAGAATCGGGCTCGAGGCCGACAGCCTCGGGTACGGACGGACCGTCCCGCCCGCCGTCGTGAACTGGTTGAGGTTGATCGGAATGCGCTGGCGATCGCCGTGCGATCCGAAGTAGCCGGCCATCACGCCCATCGTGCCGATCTCGTGCTCGACGTTGGCGTTCCACGTCTGCATCCGGCCCGGCAGGAAGTTCGGGTCGGTGAACGCCGGCGCAAGGCTCGCGGACGCGCCTGCGCTGTTGATGGCGTTGTCGAGCTTGATGTTGCTGGTCGCGGTGCCGTTGGCCTGCGCCGAGAGCGGCGTGACGAGCGGGGGATTGCCGGTCTCACCGGTGAAGTAGCCGGTGTTGCTCTGATTGACCATGATCGCGTACGCGCCGCGGACGACCGTCTTGCCGTCGCCCTTCGGATTCCAGATGACGCCCACGCGCGGCTGGAAGTCGCTGCCGTTCTTCGTCACCTGCGTGAAGCCGTTCGAACCGATCTGCTTCAGCGAGAGGGTCGCGGTATCGAACCCGATGAGCTTGTTGTCGGCCTCGGTCGGCGACGGCAGGTAGTCGTAGCGCAGTCCGAGATCGAGTTTGACGTTCGATCCGAGCGAGATCGCGTCCTGGATGAACGCGCCGATGGCGTTCACGTAGGCGTTGTACGACCGGTCGCCGAGCGTGATCCCGAAGGCGCTCCCGAAGCCCGACTGGAACGCGGCGACGCTCGGATAGGTGAAGGTGCCGGGATCGCCGTTGAAGCTGTAGTGCTTCACGCGACGGACCTCGCCGCCGAACTTGAAGATCTGGTTGCCACGCAGATACGTCGCCGTATCGCCGACGGCGAACGTCGTCACTTCGCGGCCGCTGGGGAATCCGGCCGGGCCGCCGATGTTCAGGCCGATGCCCGAGATCGCGATCTGCGGCAGCGCGATCGGCATCGCGGTCTGTCCGACGTTGAGCCCGAGCTGGGTCGTGTCGACGAGCGTGTTCGGATCGAAGTGAATCATGATCCGGTTGAAGCCGCCGCGTACTTCGTTGACCAGCGCCTGGCCGAAGATGTGCGTCTCGTTGATGGTCAGGATCTGACGGTGGCCGCCGCGCTGGTCGCCGAACCCGGCCACGGTATTGCCCTGCGCGTTCGGCTCCGTCCGCAGATCGTTCTGGAACGCGTAGTAGACGTGGAGGTCGTCGCTCGCCCGGAGGTTGTTGCGCGAGTCGATCGTGGACTGATCGATCTTGACGGGCGCGAGCTGCGAGCCGATCACGCGGGTGCCGGTGGAATCGTTCGCGGCGGGCACGTAGGCGAGGAGTTTCTTCGCCAGCGGATCCGTCACCGCGGCGCGCTGCGCGGCGCTCAGGGTTCCGGAGTTGAGGTCGACCGCCTGCAAGTGGCGGAGACCCTCATAGCTGCCGAAGAAGAACGAGCGGTTCTTCACCACGGGTCCGCCCAGGTTGACGCCGAACTGCTTGCGGTTGAACACCGACTGCGCGGCGGGCTCCGGGTTGAAGTAGTTGCGCGAGTCGTACTTGTCGTCGCGGTAGAAGTCGAACCCTTCCCCGTGCATCGTGTTGCTGCCCGATCGCGTCGCCACGTTCACGATCGCGCCGGAGTTGCGGCCGTACTCGGCGCTGAACGTCGAGTTGTCGACCTTGAATTCCGACACGGTGTTGATCGACGGCTGGAACGTCACCTGGCTGTTCGACAGGTCGTTCAGGTTGATGCCGTTCAGCATGAAATTGACCGACGTCTCGCGATTGCCGGCCGACATGAAGGAGAACGAGCCCTGGCCGCGCAGCGGCGCGCTCAGGCCGGCGTTCTGCGGCGACGTGCTGCCGCCGGGCATCAGCGGCCCGAGGTCCACGAAGTGACGTCCGTTGAGCGGAACTTCCTGCACGGTCCGCTCCGCCATCACCTGACCGACGGAGACGGTCGCCGTTTCGATGAGCGGCGACGCGCCGGTGACCGTGACGTTCTCGGCAATCGCGGCCACGCCGAGCTTCACGTTGACGACCGCGATCTGTGCGACCTGCAGCTCGACGTCGGTCGTTTGATCCTTGAAGCCCTCGAGATGCGCCACCACCGTGTAGCGGCCCGGCGCCAGCGACGCGGCGACATACTGGCCGGCGGCATCGGTCACGACCGTGCGCTCGGCGCCGGTCGCGATGTTCTTGATGGAGATCGTGACGCCAGGCATGACCGCGTTCTGCGTGTCGGTGATCGTGCCCTGGAGCGTGGCCGTGGATTGCGCGTGCGCCGTTCCGGCGGCCAGCAGCGCCAGCGCGAGGACGGCCGCAACCATCGATGTCCGTCGAAGCATGAATCTCTCCTCCATAACGAAGTGACGGCAAACAAAGAGAACAAACGAAACGACGCCGGCGGGAAGCGCTGAGGCGCCGCGCGTGGCCTCTATGGACAGGTACAGCTTGAACGCACGGTCAACAGCATGTCTCGGCGACGTATTGATACGACGCTTGTCACCGGATGTCAACGGGCAGGAACGTCTCTTTGTGGGTCGGCCGACGATCGCGTCAGCCGTCGATCCAAAAAACCGGCTAGAGAGGAATGTTTCCGTGCTTTTTCGGAGGATTCTTGTCGCGTTTGTTCTCGAGGTTCCGGAGCGCGGTGATCAACTTCCGGCGCGTCTCGCGCGGGTGAATCACTTCGTCCACGAAGCCGCGGCCGGCGGCGATGTAGGGGTTGGCGAACTTCTCGCGGAATTCCTCGACCTTCTGGGCACGGGCCTGCACGGGGTCGGAGGCCGCCTCGAGCTCGCGCTTGTACAGAATATTTACGGCGCCTTCCGGTCCCATGACGGCGATTTCGGCCGTCGGCCACGCGTAGTTGAAGTCCGTCCGGATGTGCTTGCTCGACATGACGCAGTACGCGCCGCCGTACGCCTTGCGCGTGATGACGGTCACCTTCGGCACCGTCGCTTCGGCGAACGCGAACAGCAGCTTCGCGCCGTGCTTGATGATGCCGCCGTACTCCTGCACGGTCCCCGGCAGGAAGCCCGGCACGTCCTCGAACGTCACCAGCGGAATGTTGAAGCAGTCGCAGAAGCGGACGAAACGCGCGCCTTTCACTGACGCGTCGATGTCCAGCGTTCCCGCGAGCACTGCCGGCTGGTTCGCGACGATGCCGACCGGACGCCCGTCGAGCCGGGCGAACCCGACGAGGATGTTCTTCGCGAAGTGCCGGTGCACTTCGAGGAAGTAGCCTTCGTCCACGACCGCATGGATCACGTCGAGCATGTCGTACGGCTGGTTCGGCGACGGCGGCACGAGGCGATCGAGCGCCTCGTCTTCGCGATCGGCCGGATCGCCGGTCGCCGCCCGCGGCGGATCGTCGAGGTTGTTGCCCGGCATGAACGACAGCAGATCGCGCAGCAGCGCGAGGCACTCGCGATCGTCCTCGACGGCGAAATGCGCGACGCCGCTCGTCGCGTTGTGCGTCATCGCGCCGCCGAGTTGTTCCTTCGAGACTTCCTCGTGCGTGACCGTCTTGAGCACGTCGGGACCGGTCACGAACATGTAGCTCGTGTCGCGGACCATGATCGTGAAGTCGGTGATCGCGGGCGAGTACACCGCGCCGCCGGCGCAAGGGCCCATGATCGCGGAAATCTGCGGCACCACGCCCGACGCCAGCGTGTTGCGAAGGAAGATATCCGCGTAGCCGCCGAGCGAGAGCACGCCTTCCTGAATCCGCGCGCCGCCCGAGTCGTTCAGCCCGACCAGCGGCGCGCCGAGCCGCATCGCCAGATCCATGATCTTCACGATCTTGGCGGCGTTGGTCTCGGACAGCGATCCGCCGAAGACGGTGAAGTCCTGCGCGAAGGCGAACACCTGGCGCCCGTCGATGAGGCCGTGGCCGGCGACGACGCCGTCGCCGGGGACGATCTGCTGATCCATCCCGAAGTCGCGGCAGCGGTGCGTGACGAGCTTGTCGACTTCCTCGAACGTGCCGGGATCGAAGAGCAGCTCGATGCGCTCGCGCGCGGTCAGCTTGCCGCTCTCGCGCTGGCGGTCGAGGCGGTCCTGTCCGCCGCCGAGCTCCGCGCGGCGTTCGAGATCGGAAAGCGTCTTGAGGGGATCCAATTACGCCTTTACCGCCTGCGACTTCTCCCAGTCCTTCAGGAACTTCTCGAGCCCGATGTTCGTGAGCGGGTGGTTGAACATCTGATCGATCACCGCGGGCGGGCACGTCGCGACGTCGGCGCCCATGCGCGCCGATTCGACGACGTGAATCGGGTGACGGCAGCTGGCAACGAGGACTTCCGTCTTGAAGTCGTAGTTGTCGTAG
The DNA here is from genome assembly GCA_020073005.1 of Terriglobia bacterium. Classification (GTDB taxonomy): domain Bacteria; phylum Acidobacteriota; class Vicinamibacteria; order Vicinamibacterales; family CAVVIG01; genus SRVP-36. Next base: position 88,019 of record JAIQFX010000002.1, read on the forward strand.
ATGTCCACGATCTCGCGAATCAATCCCATGCCGTTGGTCGCGATGTCGTCGAGACGGCCGACGAACGGGCTGATGTAGCTCGCGCCGGCCTTCGCCGCCAGCAGCGCCTGCGCGGCCGAGAAGCAGAGCGTCACGTTGACGCGAATGCCCTCGCCCGAGAGCGCCTTGCACGCCTTGATGCCCTCGCGCGTCAGCGGCACTTTGACCACCATGTGCGCGTCGATCTTCGCGACGTCGTGGCCCTGCTGCAGCATGCCGGCGAAGTCGGTCGCCGTCACCTCGCCGCTGACCGGCCCCTTGACGATCTGGCAAATCCGCTTGAGGTTGTCGCGATAGTCGCCCGGTTCCTTCGCGAGCAGCGAGGGATTCGTCGTCACGCCGTCGATGATGCCCAGCGCGGCCAGCGTCTCGATGTCTTTGATGTTGCCGGAATCGATGAAGAGCTTCATAAGATCACTCCCACGTATTCGTTCATGACGGGATTGCTCAACTCGCCCACGCCTTCCACTTTCACCGTCACCGTGTCGCCGCTCACGAGCGGCCCGATGCCTTCGGGCGTGCCCGTGGAGATGATGTCGCCCGGCTCGAGCGTCATCACGAACGAGATGTACTCGACGAGATAGTCGATCGGGAAAATCAGGTGCCGCGTGTTCGACGCCTGGCGCCGCTGGCCGTTGACCCACGCCTGGACGTCGCGCGGCTCGCCGTTGAGTCCGGTGACGATGGACGGCCCGACGGGCGCGAACGTGTCGAAGCCCTTGCACCGCGTGAACTGCGACTCCGTGTTCTGCATCTCGCGCGCCGTGACGTCGTTGAGGCACGTCAGGCCGAGCACGTAATCCCACGCGCGCGCGCGCGGCACGCGGTGCGCGCGGCGGCCGATGACGAGCGCCAGCTCGGCCTCGTGATCGACGCGCCCGACGCCGGGCGGCAGCCGGATCGGATCGCCGGGGCCGATCACGGCGGTCGGCGGCTTGAGGAACAGCAGCGGCTCGGACGGCAGTGTCATGCCGGTCTCCGCCGCGTGATCTTTGTAGTTGAGCCCGACGCAGATGATCTTCGACGGCGTCACGGGGGCGAGCACGCGCAGCCCTGTCGCGTTCAGGCCGCCGGGAATCGCCGCGCCGAGCGTGTGCGTCCCGAAAATGTCCCCGCTGACCGGATACAGCGCGCCTGCGCGCTCGACGGCGTGCTGCACGGCGCCCTGATAGCTGATGCGGAAGAGGCGATCCATGCGCGGCCACGATTTTAGATCAATCCCGCGCGGATTCCTGCTTGCGATTGGACACTTGGCTGACGTTGCCGGCGGCGTCCACCGCCTGGATGGCGTACACGTACGCCGTGCCCGCCGGCACGCTGTCCTTGAAGAATGTCTGCTGAATCGGCGCCGGCGTGATCGGCTCGAGCGCGTCGCCGTCCGCGGGGCCGCGCAGCACGATGTAGCCGGCGAGATCCTTTTCGGCGTTCGCCTCCCAGATCAGGCTGATCGCGCCGTCGCCCGGGACCGCGTCGAGCCCCTTGGGCGCGGCGGGCGGGAACGTGTCGACGAGCGTCTCGCAGGCGGTGAACGCGGGCTCGCTCTCGAGCGACAGGCCGTTGCGCGTCTCGACCGCGCGCACGCTGTAGCAGCGCTCCTCGTTCCACGCGATGCGCGGGTCCGAAAACTCCGGTTTGCTGATGGGCGCCGGCGTGAGCTTGAGATCGAGCGCGGCGTCGTACACGTTGTAGGCGATCGACGGCAGCTCCACGCCGATCGGCGTTGACGGCAGGACCTCGTCGCCTTCGGTGGTCGGCGCCTGAATCGCGCCGCGCAGCTCTACCGGCGTCCACGTCACCGCGATCGCGGCCTCGTCGTACGTGAACTCGGCGGAATCGGGCGCGTCGGGAGGATCCAGCAGCGGCACCGACACGCGCGTGGACAGCGGACCCGGACGGCCGCGCGTCGTCACGCCGACGCTGACGTACGTGCGCGAGGGCGCAATCCACGGCGGCGAGAGCAGCGGCCGCGGATTTTCCTCGCCGACCTGCTGCGGCGTCGAACTCGAAGATCCGCCGCGCGTCGGCCGCTTCGCGGGCGCGACGACCTCGGCGTCGAGATCGTCGGACACGCGCGCGACGGCGCCCTGATCCAGACCCTTCCCTTCGGGCGCGTCCATGTCCGAATCCGGATCGTCGGGCTCGATCGTGGCGTTCGGATCGCGCGGCGCCTTCACGGCGACGCTCGCGACCTTCGTCGCGGACTTCAGGATCTCGTCGACCGTCAGCGGCGGCGGCGCGATCGCCGGTCCCGCCGCGCGCGGATCCGGCTCGGCCGGCGCGGGCAGCGCGTACACGTCGACGCGCGCGACGTTGGCCGGACGCGTGCCGTCGGTGTTGGCGCCGGGCACGACGAAGCGGAATTCGACCGTGCCGGCGCGGCGCTCGGCGCTGAACTCGGCCGGCGGCGTGGGCACTTTGACGAGCGGCGGCAGCGGCGGGCCCTTCTTCCCGCACGCGCCACACAACAAAACGACGATCAACGCAGAAACCGCTGAACCCGCAGAGAAAAGACGGCTCTGCGTGTTCTGCGAGTTCTGCGTTGTACGTCGTGCGATCACAGAATGTACCGGGACAGGTCCTCGTTCTTGACGATCTCGGCCAGCATCTTCGTGACGTAGGCTTCGTCGATCGTGACGATCTTTTCCTCGAGGTCGGGCCCCTCGAACGAGATCTCGTCGAGCAGCTTCTCCATCACGGTGTGCAGCCGCCGCGCGCCGATGTTCTCGGTGCGCTCGTTGACGCGCTGCGCGAAATCCGCGATGCGGTGGACGGCGTCGGCGGTGAAGGTCAGCGTGATGCCCTCGGTGTCCATCAGCGCCGTGTACTGCTTCACGAGCGCGCTGCGCGGCTCGGTGAGGATGCGGACGAACTCCTCGCGGCCGAGCGGCTCGAGCTCGACGCGAATCGGAAACCGGCCCTGCAGCTCGGGAATCAGATCGGACGGCTTCGAGACGTGGAAGGCGCCCGCCGCGATGAACAGGATGTGATCGGTGCGCACCATCCCGTGCTTGGTGTTCACCGTCGTGCCTTCGACGATCGGCAGGATGTCGCGCTGCACGCCTTCGCGGCTCACGTCGGGACCGTGCCCGCCCTCGCGCCCCGCGATCTTGTCGATCTCGTCGATGAAGATGATGCCGGCCTGCTCGACGCGCTCGACGGCGGCGCGCGCGACGCTGTCCATGTCGATCAGCTTCTGCTCTTCTTCCTGTGTCAGGAACTCGAGCGCCTCGGGCACCTTGACCTTGCGCTTCTTGCTCTTCCCCTGAAAGAGCCCGGGCAGCATGTCCTTCAGGTTGATGTCGACTTCCTCGACCGACGAGCCGGCGACGATTTCGAACGAGGGAAACGATTTCTCCCGGACGTCGATTTCGACGACGCGCGCGTCGAGGCGGCCGGCGCGGAGCTGCTCGCGGAACCGCTCGCGCGTCTGCGTCAGCTGCTCGCGGGCGGCCGCGTGATCCTCGTCCGGCGCGACGGGCCGCGCCGGCGGCAGCAGGATGTCGAGCAGCCGCTCCTCGGCGTTCTGCGCGGCCTTCGCGCGCACTTCGATCAAGCGCTCCTCGCGCACGAGATCGACGCCGAGCTCGACCAGATCGCGCACCATCGACTCGACGTCGCGTCCGACGTAGCCGACCTCGGTGAACTTCGAGGCTTCGACTTTCAGGAACGGCGACTGCGCCAGCCGCGCGAGCCGGCGGGCGATCTCGGTCTTGCCGACGCCCGTCGGGCCGATCATCAGGATGTTCTTCGGCGCCACGTCCTCCGCCAGCTCCGGCGACAGCTTCTGCCGCCGCATGCGATTGCGCAGCGCGATCGCGACGGCGCGCTTGGCGGCGCGCTGGCCGACGACGTACTTGTCCAGCTCGGCGACGATCTGGCGCGGCGTGAGGGTCTCGGTCGACGTCTGCGTCGATTCAGGAAGGTAAATGGCCACTACAGTTCTTCCACGACGATCTGCGCGTTCGTGTAGATGCAGATCTCGGCGGCGATCGCCATCGCGCGTTCGGCGATGGCGCGCGCCTCGAGCTCGGTGTTCGCCGCGAGTGCCCGCGCGGCCGCCAGCGCGTACGGCCCGCCCGATCCGATCGCCGCGATGCCGTCGTCGGGCTCGATCAGATCGCCCGTGCCCGAGAGCAGGAACATCGCGCTCTTGTCCACCACGACGAGCATCGCCTCGAGGCGCCGCAGCACGCGATCGGTGCGCCAGTCCTTGGCGAGCTCGACGGCGGACCGCTCCAGATTGCCGCGGTACTGCTCGAGTTTCGACTCGAACCGCGAAAAGAGCGCGAAGGAGTCCGCGGCCGAGCCGGCGAACCCGGCGAGGATCTTGTCGTTGTACAGACGCCGGATCTTCCTCGCGTGGTGCTTGACGACCGTGCCACCGAGCGTCACCTGGCCGTCACCGGCGAGCACGGCGTGGTCCCGATGGCGCACGGCGAGGATCGTTGTGCTGTGAAACATGGATTCTTCCGACTGTATCGGCCGGGGATCGGGGTGTCAAGAAAACGGGACGGCGTGTGCTCGACGGGGGACAAATGCCTTCTTTAAGTGCGTGCAAATCAGCCCGAACAGGCCGATACTGGGGCGATCTGGAATACCCCGTTTGGCAGATGGGTTGCTGGTTTTCTTATGCGAGGTTCTCTGCCATGAAGCGAATGCTTTCTGCCTGTTCCGCGGCGGCGTTGACCGTGCTGGTGGGAACGTGGGGTCTGGCCGCGCCGGCCAGCGCGCAGGAGAACCGCGGCGCCGCGAGCAGCGGTGCTGAACGCGGCGGTGGCGGCGGCGCCGCGACGGCCGCGCCATCGGGCGGCGGCTCGACGTCAGCGGGGAGCGGCGGCTCGAGCGCGGGCGGCTCGACGTCGAGCGGCGGGTCCGGATCGGGCTCGTCCGCCAGCGGCTGGTCCGGCGGCGGCGGTGGTGCGCGCATGGGCGCCCACAGCGGCGGGGCGACCGGCGGCACCGGCATGCGCAACGAATCGAGCGGCGCGCGCAACGGTGGCGGCACGGCGGTGTCCCGCGGCGGAGCCGGTGGAGATCGCGGCGGGCGCGCGTCCAGCGGAAGCGGCGGCGGCTCGGGAAGCTCGACGGCCCGCGGCACCGGCTCGGCGACCGGCGCGACATCTTCTTCAGGTGACGGCGGCCGCGCCACGACGCGCGACGGCGGAAGCAGGAACCCGCGGACGCAGGATGGAACCGACGGCGTGCCCTCCTACGCGAGGCCGCGTGACGGCAAGCCCGTGATCGGCACGGCCACGCCGCGCGGGACGACGCCGGGCACGTCCACACCCAGCACAGTCGTGTGGGTTCCGGGCGGCTACTACGGCGGCGGCCTCTACGACCCGTGGGGTTACGGCGGATACGGGTACGGCGGGTACGGGTACGGTGGCGACTACGGCGGCTACTACGACCCGTGGTACGGCGGCTATCCCACCACGTACCAGTCCAACGCGGCATATAAAGAGGAAGGCGCGCTCAAGCTCAAGATCAAGCCGCGCGAAGCGGAGGTCTACGTCGACGGCTACTACGTCGGCATCGTCGACAATTTCGACGGCCTGTTCCAGAAGCTGCACGTCGAATCGGGCCCGCACCGGATTGAAGTGCGCGCGCCCGGCTACGAACCGCTGGCGTTCGACGTGCGCGTCACGGCCGACCAGACGACGACGTATCAGGGCGAGCTGAAAAAGATTCAGTGACGATTCGCGCGGCGGCGGCGGTCTCGGCCATTTACGACGCACTCGTGGGTGTGTTGATGCTGGCGGGACGGCCGCTGCTCGCGGGTCTCTTCGGTGTCCCGCTTCCCCAGCCTCCCATCTTCGCGGATCTCGACGGCGTGTTCCTGCTCGCGGTCGCGGCCGGCTACCTGATTCCCTATCGCGAGCCTGACTCGCGCGGCGGGCGGTTGTACTTGTGGGTGATGGGACCGCTGTTGAAGGGCACGGGCGCGCTGACGTTCGTGCTGGACTTCGTCTTCCGTCAGTCGCCGCGATCGTTCCTGCTGTTCGCCGTCAGCGACGGCGCGCTCGCGCTGCTCACGCTGTGGGCGCTTACTTCGTCAGCAGCTCCCGGACAATCGGATACTCGCCGATCTTGACCCACTGCGTCGACGCGTACTTCGCGAAGAGCTGGACCTTCGCGTCGACGAAGTGCGTGTTCTGCAGCATCTCCGCGCGCGTCTGATCGCTGCCGGTGTAGCCGAGTTGCGATCGGGCGGTGAGCACGTCCGTCGTCGCGCCGGGCGCGAGGCCCTGGGATCCGACGGCCGTCAAGAACGCGCTGCCCCACTCGTCGTTCTCGTTGACGCGCCGGAACAGCGCGTTGATCTGGAGCGTGACGAGCTTCTGGTCCGAGACGTTCTTCAGCTTGAACGAGGCCGTGGGCACCAGCTTGTTCTGGCCGTTGACGATGCCGGCGTCGAACCAGCCGGTGGAGACCATCTCCACCTGCAGGCCTTTGGCGAGGTCGACGGTCGGACCGCACGCGGCGCAGACGAGAGCCAACAGGATCGGCAGAACAGCGGACGCGCGCATCCGCGTATTCTAGAACACCCTCACCTCAATCCGCTTCAGCGCCTCCTCGCGCGTGATCTGGCGCGCCAGGTACGCCGCGAGATCCGATCCGCGCAGGCGGATGACGCGCGTGTGCGCATCGCTGTCCGCCGGCGCCAGGCGCGGCCGATCGTCGTTGCCCTTGGCGGCGATGGTCAGCCATTCGTCGGGGCCGATCCCGAGCGACGCGCTGTAATCGAGCATCACGTCCTTGAGCGCCTGCGTGACCTCGGTGCGATACGCCTCGTTCGGATCTTCGAGGATCGGGTCGACACCCGCAGGGGCGGGAGCCGGCGGAGTGACGCTCGCCGCCGAGACGGACCGCGTGCTCGCGGACGTCACGGTCCGGTCGCCTCCTCCGGACGCGGGTGGCGCCGTGCCGACGCCCGCCGCTGAGACCGAGCCGGTCGCATCCCGCGCGCCGGCAACTGCCGGCGCCGTCGAGCGCGCCAGCACCGCGGGACCCATCTGCAGCTCGATGCGCTTGAGCGCCTGCTCGGCGTCCGTATCGCCGGCCGCCTTCAATCGCAACTGCCTGAGCGCGCTCTCGAGCCCGAGATCGTTCTGATCGAGCGTGCGGAGCGACCACGCGAGCGTCGATTCCGTATAGAACGGCGGCACGATGACGTCGAAGAAGACGCCGTACCCCTCGAGGCGGAAGCCGCGCGCCTGCGCGTTCTCGCCGGTCATGCTCGTCTGATTGGGCGGCAGCACGGCCTGCAGGCGATCGCGCGTCACCGCGGCGCCGTGCTCGACGGCGCCCTCGACCACGCGCTCCATCTGGCCGATTTGGTACCGCGACTGCCGCTGCTCGGCCGAGATGCGGGCCGCGGCCGCCGCCGACTGCGCGCCGGCCGTGGCGGGCGCGAGCAGCGTGCCGCCCACAAAGATCGCGAGACACCCCTTCACGCTGTTCACCGAAGTCACAGGCTCCCCCTACTGTCTTTGCGACACGCGCATGAGCATGTTGAGATTCTCACGCTGTTTGAGTACTTCCACGCCCAGACGGTTCTGCATGTCGTTCACGTTGCGATCAATCGTGCGCAGATCGGCCTGCCGCGCGGCGTTGACGTCGCGCAGCACTTCGCCGACGCGGAGCGCCAGCTCGCGCTGTTGCCGTTTTTCGCTCTCGTCGAGCAACGCGCGCACGCGGCGCAGGAGGTCCGCGTCGCTGCTCTGCGCGGCACGCGCGGGCACGGACACGTCGACCGGCGCCGGGGCGCTCGCCGGCACGGCGCGGATCTCTCCACGCAGCCGCTGCTCGAGCGCCGTCAACTCCGCGCGCCAGGGCGCCGCCGCCTCGGAATTCTGCGCGGCGCGCGCCGCCACGGGCGCCGGCGTCGCCCAGCCGGTCCGCACGCTGAGCCCGTTGCCGTCGTAGCGCACGTCGAGGTTGGCCACGCCCGCCGACACGCCGAGGACGAGCAGCGCGGCAGCCACTTGCGCCCACGCGGGAATCTCGTGCCACCAGGCCCGGTGACCGGTGGCTGGTGACTGGTGGCTGGTGGCTGCCTCGTCACTCCCGACTCCCGACGTTAGACTCTCGACTGTGAAGTTCACTTCGGGCGGCGCCCAGCGCGCGAGCTGGCGGCGCACGCCTCGCAACGCGTCCACTTCGGTGCGACAGCGCGCGCACGCGGCCAGATGCGCTTCGAACCCGGCGCGCGCCGCCGGATCGCCATCGTCGTAGAGGTAGGCGATCATCGCGTCGTCACGATCGCCCGCGTAGCCGCACGCCATCTCAGTCACGGTCGTTTCCTCTGATGAAGACCGGCGCCTTGGGCGCGTTGGGGTTCTTCGCCAACTCGCGCCGCAGCACGGTCAGTCCTTGATACAAACGCGTCTTCACCGTACTCAACGGGCAGCCGACCAGCTCCGCGATTTCCTGGAACGTCAGCCCGTGGTATTCCTTCAGCACGATGGCCGTCCGCTGTTCCTCGGGGAGCGCGGCCATCGCGCGCTCCACCGCGCGCGCGAGATCCTTGCGCGACACGAGCTCCTCGACGGACTCCGACGGCTCGGCCGCCGCGGCCAGCTCCATCAGGTCCACGTCCTCGGGCGGCTGCACGACCGGCGTCCGGCGCTCGCGCCGGATCCAGTCGCGGCACAGATTCAGCGCGATCCGGTACAGCCACGACGAGAACTTGGCCTGGCCCCGGAAGCCCGGCAGCGCCCGAAACGCGCGCAGGAACGTCTCCTGGCACACGTCTCTCGCCTCCTCTTCGCGACCGATCGTGCGGTACGCGAGGGCGTAGATGGGCCGTTCCCATCGCAGGATGAGCTCGTTGAAGCTGTTGGCGTCGCCGCTAATCGATCGAGCGACGAGCTCTTCGTCCGTCCACGTCATGCGGAGCGCGGAAGGTCCTCTCTTCTCGGTTGTTAAGACGGCGCATCCCGTCCCAGAGTCGGGGGAACGGCCGCGTTCGTCAATTATAGTCCGCCGGCAGCTAACCGACTGTCAGACGACGGGTTACGGAAGAGCGACGGACTGGGGCCGCGCGCGCGGAGATTTGGATCGCGTCGATCGATCGCAGTAGAATCCCGAACACGACGGCCGGTCGGCCCTCCCGATATCCATCATGCCCCGCGAGACCGGAACTCCACGACGCCCACGAGGCTCCGGCTCCGGGTCCCGGACGGGCGCTGAAGAGCGTCCGCTGATCTCGCGGCTGGTTTATTCGGCGCGCGCCAACGATCTGCTGCCGCACCTGCATCAGCACGCGCTCGACATGACCGGCGGCACCTGCTCGCTGCTGTTTCAGCACAACCCGCGCAACGGCGTCCTGCAGGCGACGTCGGGGTTCGGCCTGGACACGCTGCGCACCGATCCGTGGCTGCCCGCCGAGGGCGAGGCCGCCGTCGTCGCCGGCGTGTTCGAGCGGCAGGGCCCGACGCTCGTCGCCGACGCCGAGCGGCAGATGCCGGATCTCGCCGCGCGGCTCGACTGCCGCAGCGCCCTGCTGCTGCCGCTGGTCCGGTCGTCGGAGCGCATCGGCCTGCTGGCGGTCGGCTTTGCGACGCCGCCATCGGGCAGCACGATGCTCGACGGCGCGGCCGAAGCGGCCGACGCATTTCTCGCTGCGCTCGAACTGCTGCACCTGCGCCAGAGCGACGAGCTGCAGCGCGACGTTCGCGGTCTGCTCGAAGAGTTCTCCGCGAGCCTGTCCGCGACGCTGAATCTCGCGGCCGGGCTGGACATCTTCTGCCACGGCGCCAACCGGCTGTTCGCGGCCGACTGCACGTCGGTGTGGATTCACGATCGGCGCGCGCGCCACCTCGTGCTCCAGGCGTCGTCGGACACCGAGGGCGTCGCGCGCGGCACGCGGGTCGAGGCGGCCGACGCGACGGCGCCCGCGGCCGTCGCGATGCGCCGGACGCGCGCCGAAATCGTCTCGTCGGCCGTCGACGACGTGACGGCCATGGTGACGGTGCCGCTGCGCGGCTGCCGGCGCGCGCTCGGCACGATTGTGTTCGAGGGCGTGCGCGTGGAGACCGGCGGCGAGCTCGACCTGCTCGATCGCGCCGACGAGCTGGGCCGCCAGCTGTCGAGCGCCATCGAGAACATGCAGCTGCTCGACGACGTCGTCCGGGCCCGGCGCGAGCTCGAGAACACGTTCGACTCCATCTCGCATCTCGTGGCGGTCTCCGACACGCGCGGCCGGATCGTGCACGTGAACCAGGCGTTTGCGGCGCGCGTCGGCCGCCGCCGCGCGGACCTGCTCGATCAGCCGCTCGCCGATCACATCGGGCCGGAGCTGGCCGGGTGGCTCGAGCATCACCAGACGGCGCGCACGGGGAAGTCGGGCAGTCTGGCGACGACGGCCGAAGTCGTCGATCCGACGCTCAACGGCCGGTTCGTGGTGACCGTGACGGACCTGCTGAATCACGACCGGGAGCCGGTCGGCAGCGTGATCGTCGCCCGCGAGCTGACGCCGCAGACGCAGCTCGAAGTGGAGCGCGAGGAGCTGCGCAAGCGCCTGACGCAGTCCGAGAAGCTCGCCGCGCTCGGCCAGTTCGTGGCCGGGATCGCGCACGAGCTCAACAACCCGCTGCAGGGCGTCCTCGGCCATCTGGAGCTGCTGCGCACGACGGGGGCGTTCCCCAAGCACCTGCGCCGCGAGGTGCAGACGATTTACCGTGAAGCCGACCGCGCCGCGAAGATTGTGCGCAACCTGCTCGTGTTCGCCGGATCGCGCCGTCTGACGCTGCGCTCGGTCAGCCTCAACGCCGTCCTGCAGAAGGTCCTCGCGCTGCGCGCGTCCGCCTGCCGTGCGGCGGACATCGAAGTCGTGCGACACTATGACGAGCAGCTGCCGCGCGTGAAGAGCGATCCGCTGCTGCTCCATCAGGTCTTCCTGAACATGGTGATGAACGCCGAACACGCGATCGCGTCCACCGGTCGCGGCGGCACGATCGAAGTCCGGACGGCCGTCGCGCCCTCGGGCGATCGCATTGTCGCGACCGTGCGCGATACGGGCACGGGAATTCCCGAGGACACGCTGCCGCGCATCTTCGAGCCGTTCTACACGACGAAGGAAGTGGGCAAGGGAACCGGGCTCGGTCTGGCCATCGCGTACGGCATCGTGCAGGAGCACGGCGGCCAGATCATTGCCGGCAATCACCCCGACGGCGGCGCGATCTTCACGGTCGAGCTGCCGAAGGCGCCGCCGCCAGGACGCTGACGCATGATGGACGAAACGTTTCTCACCACGGAAGAAGTCCTGGAATACCTCCAGGTCAACCTGCGGACGGTCTACCGGCTGATCAAGGCCGGGAAGATTCCCGCCGTCCGGGTCGGCCGCCAATGGCGGTTCCGCAAGCGCGACATCGACGCCTGGCTCGACAGCCAGCGCCCGCGCGGCGGATCGCGCGCCGCCGCGGCGCCGGCGCGTCCGGCCGCCGCCACGAGCACGCGCCCGCGCGTCCTCGTCGTCGACGACGAGGCCAGCATCCGGGATCTGCTCGCGAAGACGCTCGCGCTGGCCGAGTACGACGTGGACGTCGCGCCCGACGGCCGGTCGGCGCTCGAGCGCATGCGGCTCTATCCCTACGACCTGCTGATCGCGGATCTGAAGATGCCCGGGATGGACGGGCTCACGGTGATCCGCGAGGCGAAGCGCTACAAGGCGGATCTGCCGGTGATCATCATCACCGGCTTCTCCACCGAATCGAGCGCCATCGAAGCGGTGAACCTCGGCGTGGCCGGCTACCTCACCAAGCCGTTCCGCGTGCCCCAGGTGCTCGCCGCGGCCGCCAAAGCTCTTGGAGAATGATCCAGCTTTCGGAGCTCACGAAGTCCTTCGGCGACCGCGTCCTGTTCGATCACGTCACGTGGCAGATCACTGATCGCGAGCGCGTCGGCCTGTGCGGCCCGAACGGAGCCGGCAAGACGACGCTGATGCGCATGATGGCCGGGCTCGAGGAGCCCGATTCGGGCGCCATCCTCACGCCGGCGGCGCTGACCGTCGGCTACCTGCCGCAGGACGGCCTCACCCACAGCGGACGCACCGTCTTCGAGGAAGCGTCGAGCGCGTTCGACGCGCTGCTCGACATGAAAGCCGAGATGCACGCGCTCGAAGCGCGGCTCGGCGATCAATCGATCCCGGAAGCCGAGCACGACGCGATGCTGCACCGCTACAGCGATCTGCAGGATGGGTTCCGCATGCAGGACGGCTACAGCATCGAGCTGAAGACCGCCACCGTGCTGCAGGGCCTCGGCTTCTCGCCGTCCGATTTCGAGCGGCGCACCGAAACGTTTTCCGGCGGCTGGCAGATGCGCATCGCGCTCGCGAAGCTGCTCCTCGGCCAGCCGAACCTCCTCCTGCTCGACGAGCCGACGAACCATCTCGACCTCGAGGCGCGCAACTGGCTCGAGGAGTATCTCAACGCGTACCCGCACGCCGTCATCCTCGTCTCGCACGATCGCTTCTTTCTCGACGCGGTCGTGACGCGGATCGCCGATCTCACGCTGCGCAAGCTGACGGATTACAACACCAACTACAGCGGCTACCTCGCCGAGCACCACGAGCGCATCGAAGCGCTGCGGAAGGCCAAGCGCGAGCAGGACGAGGAAATCGCGCGCGTGAAAATGTTCATCGACCGGTTCCGCTATCAGGCGACCAAGGCGTCCCAGGTGCAGAGCCGGATCAAGATGCTCGAGAAGGTCGTGCCGATCGAGGTCCCGCCCGAGCGCAAGAAGATCCACTTCGATTTCCCGGTCTGCGCCAAGAGCGGCCGGACCGTCCTCGAGCTCACGCACGCGCGGAAGGGGTACGGCGACCTCGTCGTGTTCAAGGATCTGAACCTGCACATCGAACGCGGCGACCGCATCGCGCTCGTCGGCCCCAACGGCGTCGGCAAGTCGACGCTGATGCGGATGCTGTCCGGCGAGGAACCGCCCGACAGCGGCGAGCGCGCGCTGGGCCACAACGTCGTGATGCAGTACTTCGCCCAGGACGAAGCGACGCGCCTCGATCCGGGTCCGACGGTCTACGAGACGCTCTCCTCCGGATCGCCGCTGCAGATGGTGCCGATGATCCGCAACATCCTCGGCGGCTTCCTGTTCTCGGGCGACGACGTGTACAAGCACGTGCGCGTGCTGTCGGGCGGCGAGCGCACGCGGCTGGCCGTGGCGCGCATGCTGCTGCGGCCGTCGAACGCGCTGCTGCTCGACGAGCCGACGAACCATCTCGATCTCGATTCGAAGGAAGTGCTGCTCGACGCGCTGGTCGACTACGGCGGCACGCTCATCTTCGTGTCGCACGATCGATACTTTGTCGAGCGGCTCGCCACCAGGATCATCGAGATCGGCCACGGCGAGGCGACACTGTTCCCCGGGACGTACAAGGAATTCCTCTGGCACAAGGAACACCGCGACGATCGGCAGGAGGGGCGGGCAAGGCAGGAAGGGCGGGAGGGAAAGAAGAAGGATGCAGAGCGAGCCGTTCAGGCGAGCCGGAAGCAGCCGGCGCCCGCCGCCGATCCACAGAAGCCCTCACGCGAGGATCGGAAGAAGGCCGACACCGAGGCGCGGAAGAAGCAGCGCGAAGTGCAGGCGCGCCGAACCAGGATCGAACAGCTCGAATCGCGCATCGCCGAGTGCGAAGCCTCGCTCCGGACGATCGAACAGGAGATGTCGGCGCCGGGTTTCTACGAGAATCGCGCCGCCGCGCAGCCGGTGATCGAACGCCATCAGGCCCTGATGTGGCAGGTCGGCGACCTCATGCATCAGTGGGAAGAACTGCAAAGCGCAAACGATCTCGCCACCGAGCCTTGACAGGATCGTAATCTCATTACAATTTTGTTATCATCGTTTGGGCTCCGTACCTCTAACCCGCTGATTTTACGCGGGTTTCTTCACTAAGTCGGACGCAGAACACGGGCACACGATTTGCCCATCGTGACCGCGTTCCTGTGCGCGCCATCATGCCCAACACGCCCCCGCGTTCGGACCGCCGCCACCCGCGCCGTGCGTCTGCGGCGCCGCCCCGCGCCCGCGCCAGACGATCGACCGAGCGGCCCGATGCCCCTCTGGCCGATCGCTTCTTCCGCCAGATCGTCAGCAGCATGCGCAACGGCGTCATCGCCATTCACCGCGACGGCACGGTCGCGCTGATGAACGACGAGGCCTACCGGATTTTTGGTCTGACGCGACGGGCCGGCGATCTCGGCCGGCTGTTCACGGACGTGCTGCGCGAGCGGCCGGCGATCATCCGCGTGCTGTCGGGCGCCTTCGAGCTGAGCCATCTGCCGAATCGCGCGGAGCTGCGGATGCGCGATCTGGATCGCGTGATCGGCTACACGCTCTCGCAGGTCGTCGACGACGACGGCACGTCGATCGGCGCGGCGATGTTCTTCAAGGATCTGACGCTGGTCGAGCAGCGCGAGGAGAGCGAGCGCCTGCGCAATCGCCTCGCGTCGCTCGGCGAGATGGCGGCCGGCATCGCGCACGAGCTGAAGAATCCGCTCGCGGGCATCGAGGTCATGGCCGGCCTGCTGCGGCGCCAGGTGCCGGACTCGAAGGACGCGCAGTCGCTGCTCGCCGACATCCTGAGCGAGGCCAAGCTGGCGAACGCGATCGTCGTCGAGATGCTCGAGTTCGTGCGGCCCGTGCGGCTGCAGGTCGAGCGGACCGACGTCGCGGACGTGCTCCAGCAGGCCGTGACGATGGCCGAATCGAAGACGTCGCGCGGCGCCGTGAACGTCAGCGTCGACGTCGAGCCGGGACTGGCGATCGAATGTGACGATCACCAGCTCAGCCAGGTGTTCACGAATCTGATCGCGAACGCCTTCGAGGCGCTCGAAGGCAAAGGCCACCTCGCCATCACGGCCGTCTCGAAACTCGTCGAGGCCGACCCGGCGTTCGCCGCGTCGCCGTCGCCCGCGCCGACGCCGATGGTGATCGTCGAAGTGGCCGACGACGGTCCCGGGCTGCCGGTGGAAGTCACCGACAAGATTTTCGATCCGTTCTTCACGACCAAGCCGCAGGGATCGGGTCTTGGTCTCGCAATCGTGCGGAAGATCGTCGACGCGCATGACGGGCGCATCGACGTCAGCAGCACGCCGGGCGTCGGCACGCGATTCCGCGTGACGCTGCCCGTGTCGAGCGCTTCGGGATGGTTCAAGTGAATTTGATCATCGAGTCATCTGGTTATCGAGTCAATGGGCGGTCCAGCCACATGACCAGATAACCAAATGACTCCGATGACCAGATGGGAGCGAAGGGAACGTTATGGGTCGCATACTGGTAGCTGACGATCACGACGCGCTGCGCCGCGGGCTGGTCCGCGGGCTCACGGAGGCCGGACACGACGTCGAGGAAGCGTCGAACGGCAACATGGCCATCGAGCGCCTGCACGAGGGGCACTTCGACATCGTGCTGAGCGATTTGAAGATGGGCGGCAGCGACGGCCTCGACGTGCTGCGCACGACGCGCGCGCTGCATCCGACGACCGCCGTCATCCTGATGACGGCATTTGGGTCCGTGGGCACCGCCGTCGAAGCGATGAAGAGCGGCGCCTTCGACTACGTGCAGAAGCCGTTCGAGATCGAAGAGATGGAGGTCAAGATCGAGAAGGCGATCGAGATGAAGCGCCTGAAGAACGAGGTCGAGTACCTCCGCGGCGCCCAGCAGGACATCTACCAGTTCGACCGCATCGTCGGGTCGAGCGCCGCGCTGCAGCGCGTGCTCGACATCGTCAAGAAGGTCGCCAAGAGCAACACGACGGTGCTGATCCGCGGCGAAACGGGCACGGGCAAGGAGCTCATCGCGGGCGCCATTCACCACAACTCGCTGCGCAACTCGCGGAACTTCGTGAAGGTCAACTGCGCCGCGCTGCAGGAAAACCTGCTCGAATCCGAGCTGTTCGGCCACGAGAAGGGCGCGTTCACCGGCGCGGACAAGCAGCGCATCGGGCGCTTCGAGCAGGCCGACGGCGGCACGCTGTTCCTCGACGAAATCGGCGACATGAGCCCGAGCACGCAGGCCAAGATCCTGCGGGTGCTGCAGGAGCACGAGTTCGAGCGCCTGGGCGGCACGCGGACCCTGAGCGTGGACGTGCGGCTCATCGCGGCGACCAACCGTGACCTGTCAGCAATGGTGACGGCGGGTCAGTTCCGCGAAGACTTGTACTACCGGCTCAACGTCGTCTCGATCGAGATGCCGCCGCTGCGCGAGCGCAAGGACGACATCGTGCCGCTCGCGACCAACTTCATGGCGCGCTTCGCGGGCGAGCTGAAGAAGAAGATCGACGGCATCGAGCCGGACGCGCAGAAGCTGCTCATGCGTTACAACTGGCCGGGCAACATCCGCGAGCTCGAGAACACGGTCGAGCGCGCGATCCTGCTGGCGGAAGGCCGGGCGATCGCGTCGGCGGATCTGCGGCTCGGCGAAGTCGCGACGGCGGGCGGCACGCGCGATCACGCGCCGGTCGTCAGGATTCCGCCGAGCGGCATCCCGCTGGACGACATCGAACGGCACGCGCTCGTGGAGGCGCTCAAGATGTCGAACTGGGTGCAGAAGGACGCCGCGGAGCTGCTGTCGATCAGCCCGCGCGTGATGAACTACAAGATCAAGGTCCTGGGGATCGAATTCCCGCGCGGCCGCCGCGCGGCGCCGCTGGTCGCTGCCGCATCGTAGAGTGACAGAGGCGGGAGGGTTTCTTACTCTCCCGCCTTTCCTGCCCTTCCGGCCCCTCCCGCCCTTTCCGCCCTCGGATGACTCTTCCGATACACGTCCAACAGCTGAGCGGCATTCACGTGCGTGTACCGCTGCGTCGTGCTGAGCCGCGCGTGGCCGAGCAACTCCTGGATCGCGCGCAAGTCAGCCCCGCGCTGTAGCAGGTGCGTCGCGAATGAATGACGCAGCGCGTGCGGGCTGATGCCCATCCGCGCGCTGCTCGCGGCGACGTAGCGACCAACCAGTCGCGCGATGCTGCGTACGGTGAGGCGCCTGCCGCGATAGTTCACGAACAGCGGATCGCGCCTCGGGTCCGGCTGAAGCCGGACGCCCCGGCCCGTACCCACTCCGCGGACCAACTGCTCGCGATCGCTGAAGTACACGCGGAGCGCCTTCGCCGCGCTCGTGTTGAACGGGACGATGCGCTCCTTGCCACCCTTGCCGAGGACCCGGACCATTCGCGCGCTCAGGTTCACGTGATCGATGTCGAGACCGGCGAGCTCGCTGACCCGCAAGCCTGACGCGTAGAACAGCTCGAGGATCGCGCGATCGCGGCGGCCGAGCGGGTTGTCGACGGCCGGCGCCTCGAGCAGCGCGGACATCTCGCCCTCCGACAGATGCGCCGGCATCCTGATGTCGCGCTTCGGCGTGGACACCAGCGAACCGGGATCGTCCTCGATCACGCCCTCGCGACGTAAGTACTTCAGAAATGTCCTGGCGGCCGCGAGCTTGCGCGCCGCCGACGCGCGCGTGTGTCCCTGCTTGTGCAAATCGCCGAGAAAGCCGCGCAACGCCATGCGATCGAGATGCGACGGCTGGAGATCGGCGACGGAGATTTTCGCCGCTGCGGCTGTGTAGGCGAGGATCTGGCCGAGATCGCTCTCGTACGCGCGAACCGTGTGCGCGGACGCGTTGCGATTGAGGGCGAGGAACTGCAGGAACGCCTTGAGATGGCGCGTCACTGATGCACCAGCGTGCGCGGGCGCATCCAGCCGTCGAGATCGGCGAGCGCGCGCTCGGAGAGCGCCTGGTTGCGCAGCTTCTTCCCGCGAGGCGCGCCGGGCAGCGGCGGAATGATCCCGAACGTGATGTTGGACGGCTCGTAGTGCGCGGGATCCGCGTGCGCCACGTAGTACGCCAATGCGCCAATCGCCGTCGTCCGCGGCGGCGGCGCGATCGCTTCTCCGCGCGCGAGCGCCGCGGCGTTCACGCCCGCGATCAGTCCTGACGCGGCGGACTCCACATAGCCTTCGACGCCGGACATCTGACCCGCGAAGAACAGCGTCGGCCGTGTTCTCACCTGCCACGTCTCGTGGAGGACCGTCGGCCCGTTGACGTACGTGTTGCGATGGACCATGCCGAAGCGGACGAATTCGGCCCGCTCGAGGCCGGGAATCAGGCGCAGGACGCGCGCCTGCTCGCCCCATTTGATCTGCGTCTGAAAGCCGACCAGGCTGAAATGATCGCCGGCCAGATTGTCCTGGCGCAGTTGGACCGCCGCGTACGGCTCCCGGCCCGTCCGCGGATCGACGAGGCCGACAGGTTTCATCGGCCCGAAGCGCAGCGTGTCGCGCCCGCGGTGGGCCATCACTTCAATCGGCAGGCAGCCCTCGAAGAAGCGCTCCTTGTCGAAGTCGTGGACGGTGGCGGACTCCGCGGTCACCAGCGCGTCGTAGAAGCGGTCGTACTCCTCACGCGTGAGCGGGCAATTCAGATAGTCGCCCTCGCCATCGTCGACGCCACACGCGGCACCTCGCACCTCGCACCCCGCACCCCTCACGTCGCGCTTGGGGCCGAGGCTTCTTCCCCATCGCGACGCCCGGAACACCTTCGATCGATCGATGGTCTCGGCGAGGACGATCGGGCTGATGGCGTCGTAGAAATACAAGTGCCGCTCACCGACGAGCGTGGCGATCTCGGCCGACAGCGCGTCCGACGTCAGCGGTCCGGTGGCAATGATGA
Source organism: Terriglobia bacterium (assembly GCA_020073005.1). Lineage (GTDB taxonomy): Bacteria > Acidobacteriota > Vicinamibacteria > Vicinamibacterales > CAVVIG01 > SRVP-36. Next base: position 106,742 of record JAIQFX010000002.1, read on the forward strand.
CGGGATCGCGCTCGCTGGATTCCGGAATCGCTGCGACTTCCTGGCGCGCGACGGTGATCCGCGGATGCTCGCCGATCGCCCGCGTGATCGTCTCGGCGAAGCGCTCGCGATCGACCGCGAGCGCCGCGCCGGCGGGCACGCGGCTCGCCTCTGCTGCACGCATGACGAGCGAGCCCAGCCGCCGCATTTCTTCTTTGAGAAGGCCGACGGCGTTGTCGAGTTTGTCGCCGCGGAAGGAATTACTGCAGACGAGTTCAGCGAGCCGGTCCGTCTTGTGCACGGCCGTCGGCCGCACCGGGCGCATTTCGCAGAGCCTGACGGGAACGCCGCGTTCGGCCGCCTGCCACGCGGCCTCCGAGCCCGCGAGACCGCCCCCGATGATCGTGATCATCGGGAGGAACGCTCAGGCCGCTGATTCCGGGAGTTCCTCGGACCGCGCATAATCGCAGTCCTCATTGTTGCAGAGAATCTGCCGGCCGTGCTTCTTCGTCGTCTTCTCGACCAGGAACGGCGCGGCGCACTTCGGGCACGTTTCCGCCACCGGCCGGTTCCACAGCACGAAGTCGCAGTCGGGATAGTTCGAGCAGCCGAAAAACATCTTGCCGCGGCGCGACTTGCGCTCGACGACGTCGCCGCCCTTGTCGGCGTCTTTCGGGCACTTCACGCCGGTCGTCTTGTGCTTGACGTACTTGCACTCGGGGTACTTCGTGCACGCCGTGAACTCGCCGAAGCGGCCCTGCTTGATGACGAGGTTGGCGTTGCAGCGCGGGCACAGCTCGTCGAGGATCTGATCCGGCTTCGCCGCTCTGAGGCCGCCCTGCTTGGTCGCGATCAGCTTGCGCGTCGTCTTGCACTCGGGGTAGCCCGTGCACGCGAGGAACTGGCCGAACCGGCCGCGCTTGACCGCCATCGGCTTGCCGCAGTTCTCGCACGGCTCGATTTCCTCTTCGCCGCTCTCGGACTCCGGCTCCGCGTTCTCGACTTCGCGCGTGTTCGTGCACTCGGGATAGCCGCTGCACGCGATGAACAGGCCGAACTTGCCGACGCGCTTGAGCATCGGCATGCCGCACTTGTCGCACGCCTCGCCGATGTCGATCCCCTTCTTGAGATCGATCATCTCCTTGCCCGCGCGCGTGAGGTCCTTCTTGAACTTCTTGTAGAACTCCTTGAGCGTCTTGACGTAGCCGTTCTTGCCCTGCTCGATCTTGTCGAGGTCGTCCTCGAGGCTGCGCGTGTACTCGACGTCGATGATGTCGTCGAAGCTCTTCACGAGCAGGTCGGTGATCATCATGCCCATCGGCGACGGCTTGAACTTGCCCTCGCTCTTGCTGACGTACTCCCGATCCTGCAGCACGCCGATGATGGACGCGTACGTGCTGGGACGGCCGATGCCGTTCTCCTCGAGCTCCTTGACGAGCGTGGCTTCCGTGAAGCGCGGCGGCGGCTGCGTGAACTTCTGCTCGGGCCGCAGGGTCTTCAGCTCGAGGCGATCGCCTTCGGCGAGGACCGGCAGCACGCCGGACACCGCGCCGTCGTCGTCGGCGTCCTTTTCCGGCGCCGAGACCGGTTCCTTCTCTTCTTCGCTCTGGGCCGGACCGTAGGTCGCCGTCCATCCCGCGAACTTGGGAACGGTGCCCTTGACGCGGAACACGTAGTCCGCCTGCCCTGAGCTTGTCGAAGGGGCCGCGGTGATGTCGACCGTCGTTTCGTCGAACGTCGACGGCGTCATCTGCGACGCAACGAAGCGGTTCCAGATCAGGCGGTAGAGCGAGTACTGATCCTGCGTGAGGAACGGCCGGACCGTTTCCGGGTCGTACTGCATCGACGTCGGGCGGATCGCTTCGTGCGCGTCCTGCGCGTCGGATTTCGACTTGTAGGCGTTCGGGCTTTCAGGGAGATAGTCGGGACCGAACGCCCTCGTGATGTGATCGCGGACGGCGGCGAGCGCTTCGTCGGCGACGCGCACCGAGTCCGTGCGCATGTAGGTGATGAGGCCGATCGGCCCTTCGACGCCGAGCCCGGGCAGCTCCACGCCTTCGTAGAGCTGCTGCGCGAGCATCATGGTCTTCTTCACGGGGAAGCGCGCGGTCTGCTGCAGCTTGCTCGTGATGAACGGCGGCGCCGGGTTGCGTTTGCGTTCCTTGGTCGCGACCGAGGACACGACCCACGACGCGCGCTCGAGATCCGCGACGATCGCCTTCGACTGATCCTCGTTCGCGACGCGAATCGCGTCGCCGCCCTTCTTGAGCAGCTTCGCTTCGAATTCCGGCGGCTGCGGGCCGGCGAGACGCGCGAAGACGTGCCAGTACTCCTCGGGCACGAACTTTTCGATCTCGCGCTCGCGGTCGCAGACCAGCTTCAGCGCCACCGACTGCACGCGGCCCGCGCTCAGACCGCGGCGCACCTTGTCCCACAGCAGCGGGCTGATCTTGTAGCCGACGAGCCGGTCGAGCACGCGGCGGGCCCGCTGCGCGTCGACCATCTTCTCGTCGATGGCGCGCGGATGCTTGAGCGCTTCGGTAATCGCCTTCTTGGTGATCTCGTTGAAGGTCAGCCGGTGAAACTTCCGCTTCTTCCCCTTCAACTCCTCGATCAAGTGCCAGCCAATCGCCTCGCCTTCACGGTCGGGGTCGGTCGCGACGTAGATGTCCGACGCGTCCTTGGCCGCGTCCTTCAGCTCCTTGATGACCTTCTTGCGCGATGCGAGCGACTCGTACTCCTCGGCGAACTCGTTCTCGACGTCGACGCCGAGCTTGCTCTTCGGCAGGTCGCGGATGTGCCCCATCGACGCGACGACTTTGAAGTCGCGGCCCAGATATTTGTTGATGGTCTTCGCCTTGGCCGGCGATTCGACCACCACGAGTGCTTTTGCCATTAAGTCTTCCGCCTTCTCACTTCTCACTTCTCACTTCTCGGTTCCCGGTTCCGACTTCTCTTTTCACCCTAGCACGTTCTGTCAAGCCTGACGAACCGGCCGCCGCCGACGCGCGCCACGACGCCGCGCATTTCGAGCTCGAACAGTCGCGGCAACAGTCGCGCGGTACTCAGGCCCGATCGCTCCGCGATCGCGTCGAGATCGCTCGGTTCGCCGGGCGTCAGACACCCCAGAATCGGATCAAGGGGACGGGAGTCGGAGCCCTGCGGCACGCCGACTCCCGTCCCCGTCTGCCTCCGACTCCCGTCCCCCTGCGACATGCCAAGCTCCTCCAAGATATCGTCCGCAGACTCCACAATCTTTGCACCGTCCCGTAAGAGGCCGTGGGCGCCACGGTTACGGCCGCTCAGGACGTTGCCCGGCACCGCGAGCACGTCGCGTCCCTGCTCGAGCGCGCAGCGCGCCGTGATGAGCGACCCGCTCTTCTCGCCCGCCTCGATCACGACCACGGCGCGCGACAGACCGCTGATGATCCGGTTGCGCTGCGGAAAGAACGGCGGCAGCGGTGGCGTGCCCGGCACGAGCTCGCTGACGATCGCGCCGCGCTGTTCGATGTCGCGCGCGAGCGCGCCATGCTCGGGCGGATAGATCACGTCGGCGCCGCAGCCGAGCACGGCGACGGTCAACCCGTGTCCCGCGAGCGCGCCGCGATGCGCGGCCGAGTCGACGCCGCGCGCGAGACCGCTGATGACGGTGACGCCCGACGTCGCCAGATCCGCGGCGAGATGCCCGGCCACCGACAGACCGTACGGCGACGCGGCGCGCGCGCCGACAATCGCGACCGCCGGCGTGCTGAGCGCGCCGGCGTCGCCCCGCGTCCACAGCACCGGCGGCGGATCGACAATCGTGGCGAGCGCCACCGGATACGACGCGTCGGACCAGGCAGTCGGTGCAATCTCGTGCGCGCGTGCGCGCGTCAGCGCGTCTCGCGCACCCGCGTGGAGCGACTCGACCTTTCCGGCCTGGCCGGGCCAGCGGCTGTCGGCAATCTGTCGGAGGATGTCGGCCGGCGGGTCGCCGGCGCGGAGCCGCTCCGCCACCGCCCGCCAGGTCCAGATGGGCAGCAGCGACAGCGCGACGTAGTCAGCAAGATCGGTCATCCCGCACCTCACGCTGGCGCGGAACCCGACCCCAACCTTAACCTTTATTATAGCGACGCAGGAGGACAGCATTGACCGCGTTTGGTAAATCGCCGGCTTCGAATCGCGTTGAATCCCGGCGATTTTCGGAATGCACTCATGGCACATGGCTTGCTCCGTTTTCTGGCCATGTGGGGGCCAATTGCCTTGCACGCCCGCTCGGCGTGTGGATATAGTGGCGGTATCCAGTCATGAAGATACGCGGAGGAATCGTGGCGGCAGGTGTCGCCTTACTGGCCGCAGCGGCGCCAGCATTGGCCGACTCTAAAGGCGACGCGAAGTCGCAGGTGGAATTCGGCATCAACGTCGCGCAGCGCGGCCTGTGGCGCGAGGCCATCTACCGGTGGGAAAAAGCCGTCGAGCTCGATCCGACCTACGCCGCGGCCTACAACGACCTGGCCATCGCGTACGAGCATGAAGGCCAGCTCGACAAGGCGCGGAAGGCGTACGAGAAGGCCATCGAACTCAGTCCCAACAACGAGCCGATTCGCCAGAATTACGAGCTCTTCAAGGAAATCAATGATCGGACGACCGTTGGCAAAGACAAGTAGGCTCGCCCTCGCGGCCGGCGCCGCGCTCGTCGCGGCAATCGCGCTCGCCTGCGGCCCGGACACCTACGAAATTCCGATCGAAACGCCGATTCAGCCGAAGCTGGACGTCTCCGCGTTTCAGCGCGTGCTCGTGGCCGGCTTCGTCGCCGGCGGCAACGAGGACATCGACGCGAACCAGGAGACCGTCCGTTTGCTGCGCAGCCAGCTGCGCACGAAGTCCTCGCTGCGCGTGATCGACGCCGACATCCTCCCGCTCGTGGAAGTGGCGCAGGATCAAACCGCCGGAAGCGCCGCCGCGACCGACGAGGCGGCGGGCACGCACGACCGCGCCGCCGCGGCGCCGAAGCCCGCGCCCCCGGCGAGCGCCGGCAGCGCCGCCGACAAGAGCGCGCAGGGACTCGCGCTCGCGAAGAACATCAAGGACGAAAAAGATCTCGAGCCGTACGAGCGGCTGTTCGCCAACACCGCGTACTGGAAGCGCATCGGCGAGGAATTCCAGAACCCGCTGATCGTCACGGGCACGGTGCTGTTCGCGAACCGCTCGACGTCGGGCATCGTGCAGCGCGACCAGGAAGTGATGGACCCGTACGGCCGCCGCCGCGTCGTCCCCGTGCGCACCTACATGGAGCGCAAGGGCTTCCTGCTGCGGCCCAAGTTCGTGTTCATCGACGGCCGCACCGGCGCGACGATGTACTCGGAGAGCTATCGGGAAGAAGTGCTGTACAACGCGCAGCAGAACACGCCCGCGCTGTCGTCGTACTTCGAGCTGATGGACCGCCTGGTTCCCAACTTTCTGAGCGCGCTCAGCAGCCAGAAGATCAAGGGCACGCGCGTCCTCCTGAAGTAGCCCCCGTCGCCCCTTCAGTGCTACACTAGTTCCTTTGTATAGGGGCAGAATATGTACGCAATCATCGAGAGCGCCGGACATCAGCTGAAGGTCACGCCGGGCGGACGGGCGACGCTGGCGGGCACCGCCGGCGAGCCGGGCGCCGAAGTGACCCTCGATCGCGTGCTGCTCGTCGAAAAAGACGGCGGCGAGATTCTGACGGGCGCTCCTTACGTGGCCGGCGCGCGCGTCGTGGCGGTCGTCGACGGCGAGTCGCGCGGCCCGAAGATCCGCGTGTTCAAGAAGAAGCGCCGCAAGGGCATGCGCCGGACCAAGGGACACCGCGCCGTCTACACGACCGTGCGCATCAAGGACATCGTCGCGTAGGATTCATTGCAATGGCTCACAAAAAAGGACAAGGCAGCTCACGGAACGGCCGCGATTCGAACTCGCAGCGGCTCGGCGTCAAAGCGCACGACGGCAACGTCGTCACGGGCGGGACGATCATCGTCCGGCAGCGCGGGCGCCGGTTCCACCCGGGATTGAACGCGGGCCGGGGCAAGGACGACACGATCTTCGCCAAGGTGGCCGGACGCGTGAAGTTCGAGGACCACGGCGCCAAGGGCCGCGTCATCAGCATTCAGCCGCTCGAATAACTTTGTTCGTCGACGAAGTCGACATTCACGTCGAAGCCGGAGCCGGCGGGCGCGGCTGCATGGCGTTCCGCCGCGAGAAGTTCGTCCCGCGCGGCGGTCCCAGCGGCGGCGACGGTGGCCACGGCGGGTCGGTCTTCGTCGTGGCCAGTCCGCACGTCAACACCCTCATCAACTTCCGGTTTCATCCCGAGTTCGCGGCCGAGCGCGGCGATCACGGACAGGGCTCGAACTGCACCGGCAAGACCGGCGCGGACCTCGAGCTGCCGGTGCCGATCGGCACGCTCGTGTACGAACGCACCGGCGATCCGGCCGCGCCGCTCACGCTCGTCGCCGATCTCGCCGCGGAAGGCCAGCGCGTCCTCGTGGCGAGAGGCGGACGCGGCGGCCTCGGCAACGCGCGCTTCGCCACGTCCACCAATCGCGCGCCGCGCAAAGTCCAGCCGGGCGAGCCGGGCGAGATCACGGATCTGCGGCTCGAGCTCAAGCTGCTGGCCGACGTGGGACTTGTCGGTTTTCCCAACGCCGGCAAGTCGACGCTGATCGCGCGCATCTCCGCCGCGCGGCCGAAGATCGCGGACTATCCGTTCACCACGCTGACGCCGAATCTTGGAGTCGTCGGGCTGAGCGGCGACCGGAGTTTCACGGTCGCCGACGTTCCCGGACTGATCGAGGGCGCGCACCGCGGCTCGGGTCTCGGGCATCAGTTCCTGCGCCATCTCGAACGCACGCAGCTGCTCGTGCATCTGGTGGACGTGTCCGGCGCGACGGGCCGCGATCCGGTCGAGGATCTCGATATCGTGCGGCGCGAGCTGGAGCTGTTCCAGCCGGCGCTGGCGGCAAAGCCGCAGATCGTGACGGCCAACAAGATCGACGCGCTCGAGCCGGAAGACGGCGAAGCGCGCGTGGCCGCGCTCGCGCAGCGCGCCGCCGCGCTGCGGCTGCCCTTCTTCCGCATCTCCGGCGTGACCGGCGCGGGCGTGCCTGAATTGCTCGAGGCGATGTGGCGCCATCTGTCGGAGGCGCGGCAGCACGCGCGCGTCGTCTCGTCGAAAACTTCGTGACCATGACGCGACGCATCGGCATCCTGGGCGGCACTTTCGATCCGATTCACTGCGGGCACGTCGACGTGGGACTCGCGGCCCAGGCCACGCTCGAGCTGCAGCGCGTGTTCGTCGTCACGTCCAACGTGCCGCCGCACCGGCCGCAGCCGTTCGCGTCCGCGTACCATCGCTTCGCCATGACGTCGTTCGCCGTGGCGGGCCGCGAGGGCTGGCGCGCGTCGGACCTGGAGCTGCGCGTCCACACGCCGTCGTACACGTCGGACACGCTTCACCGATTTCAAGAACGCGGGTACGCGGCGACGGAGTTGTACTTCGTCGTTGGCGCCGACGCGTTCACCGACATCGGGAGCTGGCGCGACTACCCGTCGATCCTCGATCTGGCGAACTTCGCGGTCGTGTCGCGACCCGGATACCCGGTCGACGAGCTGCCGCATCGCCTGCCGCGGCTGGAGTCGCGGATGGTGCGGCCGCCGGCCGACTCGCTGACGGCGCTGGAGCCGGTGATCTTTTTGATCGATGCGGAGACCGCCGACGTGTCATCTACTGCCATCCGTCGCAAGCTGGCGGCGCGGGAATCGATCGCCGGACTCGTCCCCCCTGGCGTTCAGCAACACATTGAGCAGCACGGACTTTACTCAGCGATGCCGCCGGGCCGGCGCGCGTCGGACGCGCCGGAGCCATCCGCGGCAGGCAGGTTGCATGGCCAAGACTGACAAGCGAAAGAAATCCGCTCGCCTGCCCGCGCAGGTCGAGCACGCGATCGCGGCCGCGGAAGACAAACAGGCCAGGGACCTCGTCGTCCTCGATCTGCGCGCGGCTGACGGCTTCACGGATTTCTTTCTGATTTGCTCGGGGACGAACACGCGGCAGACCCGCGCCATCGCCGATGCCGTGATGGAGAAACTGGCCGCCGGCGGCGCCAAGCCCGCGCACCTGGAAGGCTACGATCGATCCGAATGGATTCTGATCGACTACTTCGATTTCATCGTGCACATCTTCGTGCCGGAGACGCGCGTCTTCTACGGGCTGGAGCGCCTGTGGGGCAACGCGGATCGGATCGAGCGTCCCGCGGCTCGATAGCGTCAGCGCTGCGTCTCGGCCTCGACGCCTTTCTCTCAGTCGTACTCGCGCCCGCGTGCGCGGCCTGCCTCGAGCTTCTCGAACATCCCACGCGCGGCCCGGTCTGCGCGCGATGCTGGCAGTCGATCCTTCCGTTGACACCGCCGCTCTGCGACCGCTGCGGCGATCCGCTGCCCACGTGGCGATCCATCAGCGTGCCGCTCGCCCGCTGTCCGCGGTGCCGGCGCTCGCGGCGGCTCGTCGATCGCGCGCGCGCGATTGGCGCGTACGACGGCGCGCTGCGCGCGATCATCCACGCGCTCAAGTACGAAGGCCGTCGATCGCTGGCAAGGCCGCTGGCGGAGATGATGCGGGCCCGTGGCTTCGATACGCTCAGCGGCGCCGCGTGCGTCGTTCCGGTGCCGCTGCATCCGTCGCGGCGCCGGCATCGCGGCTTCAATCAGGCCGCGGATCTCGCGGCGCATCTGCCACTGCCACGGATCGCCGCGCTGGCGCGCACGCGCGCGACGCCGACGCAGACGGGCCTCCCGGCCGCGCGGCGGCACGGCAACGTGCGCGACGCGTTTTGCATCACTCGCGCAGGCCGGCGGCTCGCGGGAGCGGTTGTCGTGCTCGTCGACGATGTGAGTACGACTGGCGCGACGCTGGAAGCGTGCGCGCGGGAACTGAAGCGGGCGGGCGTGAGAGAAGTGCGCGCGCTTACGGCCGCGCGAGTCGTGACGCCACCGCGCTGAAAACGTCCGCGGCGATCTCGTCCTTCGATCGCTCGCCGTCGATCACGATCCACCGTCCGGCCGCTGCCTGCCGCCGGTAGCTCTCGCGGACGCGTCCCTGCATGGCGAGGTCGCGCTCGTAGCGATCGCGGTCCACGGATTTCCGTCCCACGGCCGTGTCCGGCGCGATGTCGAGGAGGATCGTCAGCGACGGCGGCGGAAGAAACTTCTGCATCTCGGTCAGCCACGCGGGATCGAGGCCCATGGCGTCCCCGTACGCGACGCTCGACGCCACGTAGCGATCGCAGACGAGGACGAGCCCGCCGTCGAGCCAGCGCAGCAGATCCGGCTTCCGCTCGTACCGGTTGGCGATGTAGAGCAGCTGCATCACGTCCGGACCGTAATCACGCTCGCCCTGCAGCGCCCGCGCGATCTCCTCGCCGATGGACGTGCCGTAATCCGGAAACGAGACGAGGCGGGCCTTGCCGCCTTCCTGCTTGAGGCGGTCGCGCAGCCGCTCGGCCTGCGTCTGCTTGCCGCTCTGATCGAGTCCTTCGAACGCGATCAGATGTCCAGACATGCCGCCACCAGTGCCTCTGCAATCCGCAACCCGCCATCCGCAATCCGCATTACTGACTCTCCAGGGCCATCATGTCGTCGACGGTCTGGCGCCGCCGGATCACGCGCCACGCGCCGCCGTCGACCAGCACTTCCGGCGGCAGCGGGCGCCGATTGTAGTTGGACGCCATCGCCGATCCGTACGCGCCGGCGTCGCGGATCGCGACGAGATCGCCGACGGCGAGCGGCGGCAACTGCCGATCGCGCCCGACGACATCGCTGCTCTCGCAGACGGGGCCGACGAATTCGTACTGCCGCCCGTCCGCATCCGCACGGCGCGACACCGGCTCGATCTGGTGGAACGCGCCGTACAGCGCGGGCCGCAGCAACTCGGTCATCCCGGCATCGAGGACGGCGAACTCGCTCTCGGCCGTGCGCGGCTTCACGTCGATGACCGTCGCGAGGAGCACGCCCGCCGGTCCGGCGATCGCGCGGCCGGGCTCGAGCACGATCGGCAGCGACGTCCGGCTCGCCTCGGCGACGAGCGCGTCCACGTACTCCTGTACCGACACGATCTCGCCGCCGTCGTAGGAGATGCCGAGGCCGCCGCCGAGGTCGACGTACTCGAGCGGCAGCCCCCGCTGCATCAGATGGAGACTGAGATCGGTCGCGACGGCGGCCGCGCGCCGCAGCGGCTCGATCGTCGTGATCTGCGATCCGACGTGCAGATGAATTGCGACGAGCGTCAGCGCCCGGCGCGAGGCAAGCGTGTCGAACAGCTCGCGCGCCTCTTCGATCGGCACGCCGAACTTGTTGATCTTCAGGCCGGTGGAAATGTGCGGATGGCTCTTGGCGTCGATGTCGGGGTTCACGCGAATCGCCACGCGCGCCGTCCGTCCGAGTCGCGTGGCAATGGCCTCGACGCGGCTCAACTCGCCCGCCGACTCCACGTTGATGGCTTTCACGCCGAGGCTGACGGCGCACTCGAGTTCCGCCTGCGACTTGCCGACGCCCGTGAAGACGATCTGCGCGGGCTCGAACCCGGCCCGCCGGGCGACCTCGATTTCCCAGATGGAATTGGCGTCGGCCGCGCTGCCCAGCTCGCGCAGGACCTTCACCAGGGCCAGCGTCGAGTTGGCCTTCATCGCGTAGTGGAGCGCGTGGGGGTACGCGCCGAACGCGCGATCGATCGCGCGATACCGCTCGCGCAGGACGGCGGCGCTGTAGACGTAGACGGGCGTGCCCTCCTTCGCGGCGATCGCGGCAAGCGGCACGCCGTCACAGAGGAGGTCCCGGGAAGGTCTCGAGAAGCCGGTCGATGGTGCCAACGTGGTAGGCTATTCTACTCAATCCTTCATGTCGCCGGACTCATCTGCCGCGTCGCCGCCGCCAGCGGACGCTGTCGAGGCGCTCATCCGCCGCTGCCTGAGCGGCGATCAAGCCGCCTGGGATCAGATCGTCCGCACGTACTGGCGCAAGGTATTCAACGTCGCGTACAAGTTCGTCGGCAAGCACGACGAGGCCGAGGATCTGACGCAGGACATCTTCCTGAAGATCTTCAAGTCGCTGAGCACGTTCGACCGGCGCGCCAACTTTCAGACGTGGCTGATCAGCATCAGCCGCAACCTCTGCATCGACCACTACCGCAGCGTCCGCAAGGAGCGCGAGACGATCGACCGCGACGTCGACGCCAACGAGTTGACGCCGGCGTCCAAGGAGCCGGGGCCGGTGGCCGCGCTCGAGCAGCGCGACCGCGTCGCGCTGCTGCGGCAGGCGCTCTCGGCGTTGCCGGAGACGCTGCGCACGGCCGTCCTCATGCGCGACATCCAGGAACTGTCGTATCAGGAAATCGCCACCGCGCTGCGGCTGCCGGAAGGCACGGTCAAGTCGCGCATCAACCGCGGCCGGACCGAGCTCGCGCGGCAGATCCGCAAGCTGCGCGGCGACGACTTCAGCCCGACCGGATCGCGACCCTCCGATTCCGATCGCTCACGAACGGGAGCCTACTGATGAATGTGAAAACCGAACAGACCGGCGCGATCGCCATCGTCCGCGTCGGCGAGACGCGGCTGATGTATCCGATCCTCGGCGACTTCTCGTCGGCCGTGACCGGCCTGCTCGCCGCAGGCAAGAAGGAGATCCTGATCGATCTCGCGCCGGTCACCTACGTCGACAGCGCGACGATCGGCTGCCTGATGGATCTGTATCGGCAGGTGACCAATGCCGGCGGCCACTTGAAACTGTCCGGCGTGCAGAAACGCGTCGAGACGATGTTGACCATGACGGGCGCGCAGAATTTCATCGAGATCCATGCCGACGAGCCGAGCGCCGTCAAGAGCTTCGGGGCTTAACGATGCGCACCATCAAGACCAGCACCGGCGCCTCCATCACCCTCGACGGCGATCTGCTCGCCGTCATGGAGGCGCTCTATCACGAAGTCACCGCCAAGCACGAGCTCGAGCGATCGTTCGAGGACATGGTGAAGGAAATCCATCATCTCATCGAGCAGATGGACGAGGGCGAGCGGCGGACGTACCTGGCCGAGAGTCTCTTCCTGAACACGGTCAAGTACGAGAACGACAAGCTCGAGGCCTACATGAAGAGGCTCACCAAGAAGTGATCAGCGCGGCCTGGCGAACACGCCCAGGCTGGTTCCCACCGCGCGCCCAGCGGCGTTGTCCGACGAGCGATTGACCAGCGCGCGCTCTCGATCGTGAACCGGCGAGCCAGCCCTCTGTGTCAGTGGAAGGAAACGGCAGAAAGAAATGCACGTTGACCGCCAGCTGCGCGGAGGCGACAGCGTGAAGCGCAGACTGGCCGCCGTCAGATCGATTTGCACGATGTGCATGTGCACGTCGCGCGGCGCGGTTTCGGTCCGATCGATGTAGGTGATGCCGACGTAGGGCTGTGTAACACGCTGCTCGGCCTCCACGGTGGCGCAGAGACCGAGCAGCGCGAGCGATGCAAGCAGTCGGGTGAAGAGATTCGCGACCAACGACTAACGACCAACGACCAACGACCAACGACTACGACTTCGTAAACACCTGCTTCGTGTTGAGGTCGCCCTGCGGCGTCGAGATCGCGTTCTCAATCGTCATTTCCTTGCCGTCGGCGCTCAGGCTGCGCGTTTCCTTCGTCGTGATTGACATGCCGCCCATATCGCGCGTCGTCTCGACAATGAGCTTGGCGCCGTCCCAGTGCGCCTTCGAGGTGACGTCCTGCATGCCGCCGCGGCCCTGCACCTGATTCTTGCTCTCGGATCCGTCGAGCGTGTAGGTCAGCGTCTGCTCGCCGCGCTTCTGCGTGAGCTGGGACGCCGTCTGGGTGATCGTGATCGGTCCCGCGGCCGCGCCGCCGCCGCGGCCGCCGCGGCCCATCGGGGCGTCGCTCTTGGACGGATCGAGCGTCCACGTTCCGGAAAAGTCGGTCTTGCCCTGCGCGCGGGCGGCAAACGGCAGGATGACGGCACACGCCAGCGCCAGCGAAAGCACGCGTTTCATCGTGAGGCTCCCCTTCGAGAATGTCAGGACGGTGAACGAGAGGACAGCCTAGCAGAAAGAACGGACGTGCCGGTGTGACAAAAACGCGGCGACCGCGAAAGGGGATCTAGTCGGCCAGCCGGGGGACTGTGCCCTTGATCGGCGCCGTCAGCGGCAGCGCGGTCGCTTCATCCGGCGACTGCACCAGGCGCCACGCGTGCGTCTCTTCGAGGACCTTCGCCGCAAACGCCGTGTGGAGCGCGTGGCCGGCGCGGTGCGCAACCAGGTGGCCCACGACCGGATAGCCGACGAGCGCGAGATCGCCGACCGCGTCGAGGATCTTGTGGCGGACGAATTCGTCTTCGAACCGCAGCGCGTTGTTGAGGACGCCGGTCTCGCCGAGGACGATCGCGTTGTCGAGCGACCCGCCGAGCGCCAGGCCGTTCTGCCGCAGCATCTCGACGTCCTTGAGGAACGTGAAGGTGCGGGCCGGCGCGATTTCTTCGATGAAGGATTCTTCGGTGATCCGCAGCGTGCGCGATTGATGGCGCAGCATCGGATGATCGTAGCTGATGCTGTAGGTGACCTTGAAGCGATCCGACGGATACAGGGCGATCCGCTTGTCGCCGCGCGACAGCGCGATCGGACGGATGATCTTCAGGTACGTCCGCGGCGCCGTCAGCCGCTTCACGCCCGCTTCCTGAATCAGGTACACGAACGGCGCGGCGCTGCCGTCCATGATGGGCACTTCGGGCGAGTTGAGTTCGATGAGGACGTTGTCGATGCCCATGCCGACGAGGGCCGCCAGCAGGTGCTCCACGGTCTCGACCGAGACTTCATTTCTGGCGAGGCCGGTCGCGAGCTGAATCCCGCCCAGGTTGTCCACCGTGGCCGGCACTTCGCGATGACCTAAATCCGTGCGGCGGAACCGGATGCCGAAGTCGGCCAGCGCCGGCTTGAGCGTGAGATTGACCTTATTGCCCGAATGCAGGCCGATTCCAACGCAGGAAACTTGTCGACGAAGCGATCGCTGTGCGTCCATTAGCCTCTCGGGCAACGGGGGGTGAGCACAGGCGGATCAAGCAAGGGCAGTGCCCGGAAGTGGTCAATTCGATCGATCACAACAACATTCTATTTCTCAGCCATTTGCGGATGAAATTCAGCCGACGCATCGGGGACGGAGTTACCGTTTTGTGTTAAGCGCACCACAGCAGTTTCGCGCCAGAGTGTGGCGATGCTACCACAATCAACTAGCCAGCCAATGAAGGAATCGACCCTTCCGCTGGCGGGTTGAAAAAGGCCGCAAGGAACTGTCCGGTGGCCGACTGCTGGTTGCGCGCGACCTCTTCCGGCGTGCCCGCGGCGATGATGCGGCCGCCCCCGGCCCCGCCTTCCGGCCCCAGGTCGATCAGATAGTCCGCCGATTTGACGACGTCGAGGTTGTGCTCGATCACGACGATGGTATTGCCTTGATCGACCAGTTTCGTCAGGACGTCGAGCAGCTTCCGCGTGTCCTCGAAATGCAGGCCCGTCGTCGGCTCGTCGAGGATGTAGAGCGTGCGTCCGGTGCCGCGCTTGGACAGCTCCTTCGCCAGCTTCACGCGCTGCGCCTCGCCGCCCGAGAGCGTCGTCGCCGACTGGCCGAGCTCGATGTAGCCGAGGCCGACGTCCTGCAGCGTCCGCAGCTTGTTGGCGATCGCCGGGAAGTTCTCGAGCAGCGGGAGCGCCTGATCCACCGTCAGCTCGAGCGCGTCGGCGATCGACTTGCCGCGGTACTTGATTTCGAGCGTCTCGCGGTTGTAGCGGCGGCCCTTGCACTGCTCGCACGTCACGTAGACGTCGGGCAGGAAGTGCATCTCGATCGCGATCACGCCGTCGCCCTGGCACGCTTCGCAGCGGCCGCCCTTGACGTTGAACGAGAAGCGGCCGGGCTTGAAGCCGCGCGCCTTGGCATCCGGCATCATCGCGAACAGATCGCGGAGGAAGGTGAACAGTCCGGTGTAGGTCGCCGGGTTCGAACGCGGCGTCCGTCCGATGGGCGACTGATCGATCTCGATCACCTTGTCGATCAGCTCGATGCCTTCGATGCGATCGTGCGCGCCGGGCTCGTCGCCGGCGCGGTACAGCGTCCGCGCGAGCGACTTGTACAGGATGTCGTTCACGAGTGTCGACTTGCCCGATCCGCTCACGCCGGTCACCGCGGTGAACAGCCCGAGGGGAATCCTGACGTCGATGTTCTTGAGATTGTTTTCACGGGCGCCGCGGATGACGAGCTCGCCCTTGGCGGCCGGCCGGCGTGCCGCCGGCGTCGGAATCGATCGCGCGCCGGTCAGGTAGGCGCCGGTGATTGAACCGTCTTCGCGCGCGGCGTCCTCCATCAACGCGGTCGGCGTGCCCTGGAAGATGACGTGGCCACCCAGATCGCCGGCGCCTGGTCCGAGATCGATGACGTAATCGGCGACGCGGATCGTTTCCTCGTCATGCTCAACGACGATGACGGTATTCCCGAGATCGCGCAGCTTCGCGAGCGTCGCGAGCAGCTTCCGGTTGTCGCGCTGATGCAATCCGATCGACGGCTCATCCAGCACGTAGAGAACACCCGTGAGGTTCGCGCCGATTTGGGTGGCGAGGCGAATCCGCTGCCCTTCGCCGCCCGACAACGTCGCGGCGCTGCGCCCCAGCGTCAGATAGCCGACGCCGACGTCGTTCAGAAAGTGGAGGCGCTCCTGGATCTCCTTCAGGATGCGCTCGGCGATGATCGCTTCGCGATCCGTGAGCTCGAGGCCTTCGACGACGTCCACGGCTTCGGATATCGGCAGGTTGACGTAGTCGGAGATCGTGCGGCCCTTCACCTTCACCGACAGGCTCTGCGGCTTGAGGCGCTGCCCGCGGCAGTTCGGACACGGGCGCAGCGACCGGTACGGCTCCAGCTCCTCCTGCTCCGACCAGCTTCCCTCGTCGTACCGCCGGCGGAGATTCGGAATCAAACCCTCGAAGGTTCTTCCGGAGCCGAAGAGCAGCACCTCGCGCGATTTCCGCGGAAGGCGCGAGAACGGAACGTTGAGATCGATCCCGAAGTCGCGCGACAGCCCTTGCAGCGCGTCTTTCACGAGCTTGCGGTCGCCGCGGGCCCACGGCGCGATGGCGCCGTCGGCGAGCGAGAGGGCTTCATTCGGAATGATGCGCAGCGGATCGAAATCCACCATCGCGCCGAGTCCCTGGCACGCCGGGCACGCGCCGTGCGGGGAATTGAACGAGAAGGCGCGCGGCGTCATCTCGGGCATGCTGAGCCCGCAGTCCACGCAGGCCAGCCGCCGCGAGAACAGGCGGTCGCCGCCTTCGTATGAATTGATGACGACGATGTCGTCGGCGAGCGCGAGCGCGGCGTCGATTGACTCGAGCAGCCGGCGCTCGACGCCGCCGCGGATGATCACGCGATCGACAACGACGTCGATGTTGTGGTTGCGGCGGCGGTCCAGCTTGAGGTCGTCCTCGAGCGAGCGGAACTGGCCGTCGATGCGCGCCTTCGTATAGCCGCGGCCGCGCAGGCCGGCGAGCTCCTTCTTGAACTCGCCCTTGCGCCCGCGGACGATCGGCGCGAGCACGTTGATGCGCTCGTCCTGCGGATACAGCATCACCATGTCGATGATGCGCTCGAGCGACTGGCTGGCGATCTCCTTGCCGCAGTTCGAGCAATGCGGAACGCCGATGTTCGCGAACAGCAGGCGGAGGTAATCGTAGATTTCAGTGACCGTGCCGACCGTCGATCGCGGATTCGATCCGGTCGTCTTCTGCTCGATGGAGATCGCGGGCGAGAGGCCTTCGATCAGATCGACGTCCGGCTTCTCCATCTGCTCGAGGAACTGCCGCGCGTAGGCGGACAGCGACTCGACGTAGCGGCGCTGCCCTTCCGCGTAAATCGTGTCGAAGGCGAGCGACGACTTGCCCGAGCCCGACAAGCCGGTAATGACCACCAGCTTGTGGCGCGGGATGTCGACATCGATGTTCTTGAGGTTGTGGACGCGGGCGCCGCGTACAGAGATCCATTCGTGCGCCATAGGAATCCTTGATCGTAACACGCCTATAATCATCCGGATCAAGATGACGGGAGATCCCAACGCCTTCCACGAGTTCGAGCGCGCCGGCTGGGAGCGCGCGTCGGAACACTACAGCGACGCGTTCGCCTCGCTGACGATCCGGACGGTCGATGCGCTGCTCGACGCGGCGCACGTCTCGCCCGGCACCCGCCTGCTCGACGTCGCGACCGGACCCGGCCTCGTCGCCGCCGCCGCCGCCGCGCGCGGCGCGACCGTCGTCGGGCTCGATTTCTCTCGGGCAATGATCGCCGAAGCGCGCCGGCGCCATCCGTCGATCGTGTTTCGCGACGGCGACGCGCAGGCGCTCCCGTTCGACGCGGACAGCTTCGACGCCGTCGTCATGAATTTCGCGCTGCTCCATCTCGCGCGGCCGGAGGCCGCAGTCGCCGAGGCGCATCGCGTGCTCCGGCGTCGAGGCCGATATGCGCTCACGGTCTGGGCCGGACCGGAACAGGCCGTCGGATTCGGGATGGTGCTCGAGGCCGTAAAGGCGCACGGCAATCCCAACGTGCCGCTGCCCGAGGGCCCGCCGTTCTTCCGTTTCAGCGCCGCCGAAGAATTCGAGAAGGTCCTCTCACGCGCCGGCTTCTCGGAGATCGAAGTGCGTACCCTCCCGCTGAGGTGGCGTCTCGGCTCTGCTGATGCGGTCTTCGAAGCGGTTTCGCGCGGCGGCGTTCGGACCGCTGCGCTGCTTCGCGCGCAGACACCGGAGGCGCTCGCCGCGATTCGCGCCGCCGTGCGCCGCGGCGTGGAGGCCTACGCGAAAGGCGACGCGTTCCTGGTGCCGATGCCGGCCGTGCTGGCGTCGGCGACGCGGCCGCCGCTCACCTGAACCGCCTCCGCCAAGGCTACGGCGGTCAAGAGGGCTCGGGCGACGACCCACCGGTCGGTCAGATCACTCCAGCCGCGCGCAGGCGCGCACGCTCCGGCGCGCTGATTCCCGCGCTTTCGAGAAGCGCGTCCGTATCGGCGCCGAGCGCGGGCGCGTTCCGGCCAGGCGCCGTCGCCAGACCGCGCGCCACGACGTGCGGATCGACCGCCACTTGCCGCGGCGTGAGCACGGGCGTCAGGCACACATCGGCGTCCGCAAACCGCGTCAGCCATTCATCGCGTGTCCGCGTCCGCATCACGGCGCGCACCTCGTCGACGGTCGCGGTCACCGGAATGCCGAGCCGCTCGCAGAATCCATTCCAGAATTTCCTTTCGAGCGCGCCGAGCGCGAGCCACTGACCGTCGGCGGTCTCGTACACGTTGTATCGGGCCGGCGGGAAATCGGCGGGCGTGGGAAACAGCGCCCACGCGAGCGCCGCGTCATGGATCGAGACGTCGAGCGCACAGCCAACGCCGGTCTGCGATCGCTCGAACAACGCGGCCGCGATGCGCAGCGCGGCGCTCATTGCCGAGCCGATGTCGCCGATGAGCGGACCCGGCACCTGTGGAGGACGGAGCAGGCCGGCGAGCGCCTGGTAGTTGATGTCGTGCGCCGCGCGCTCGACGTACGGTCCGTCCTGCCCGAATCCCGAGATCGACGCGCAGATGAGACGCGGGTGTTTCGCGCGAAGCGTCGCGGCGTCGACGCCGAGCCGGCGCGCCGTCGACGGCCGGAAGCTTTCGACCAGCACGTCTGCGCGCGCGGCCAGCGCGTCGAGCACGGCCACGGCGTCCGTCGAGCGGAGATCCAGCGTGACGCTGCGCTTATTTCTGTTGAGGCGCTCGAAGTAGACGTTCACGCCGCCGGTCAGCGGCAGATGCCGCATGCCATCGCCGCCGCGCGGATCTTCGATCTTGACGACGTCGGCGCCCAGATCGGCGAGCAGCAGCGTCGCGTACGCGCCCGGGAGCAGGCGCGTGAGATCAAGGACGCGCACACCGCGCAGGGACGGAGGTTGCTCCGCCCTGGACGCGTGCTCCGCCTGTGGGCCGACCAAGGGGGCCCCTACGCCGTGCGCGACTGCGCGCGCAGTTTGCTGTGAGTGAATCCGTACGTGAAGTACAGCAGCAAGCCGATGACGAGCCAGATGCCGAAGCGTTCCCACGCCGCGCCCGGCAGGCCGTACATGATGAACAGGCATCCGGCCGCCGACAGCCCGCACACCGGCCATACGAACGGCACTCTGAACGGCCGCGGCCGGTCGGGCTCGATGTAGCGCAGCACGAGGACGCCGATGCTGACGAGGATGAAGGCGAACAGCGTGCCGATGTTCGTGAGATCGTAGGTCTCGCCCGCATCGCCGATTAGCGCCCATGCCGCCACGAAGACGCCGGTGAAGAGCGTCGTCGCCCACGGAATGTGCGTGCGCGGATGGATCTTCGCCGCCCACTGCGGGAGCAGGCCGTCACGGGCCATCGAGAAGAAGATGCGCGGCTGCCCGTATTGGAAGACCAGCAGGACCGCCGACATCGAAACCGCCGCGCCGAGCGCGACAATCCAGCCGACCGTCTTGAACCCGGACAACTCCAGCGCGCGCGCGAGCGGATCGGCCACGGCGAGTTCCTTGTACGGCACCATGCCCGTGAGCACGGCGCCGACGATCACGTAGATGACCGTGCAGATCGCGAGCCCGCCGAGAATGCCGATCGGCAGGTTGCGCTGCGGATTCTTCGTCTCCTCGGCCGCGGTCGAGATCGCGTCGAAGCCGATGTAGGCGAAGAACACGATCGCCGCGCCCTGATGGATGCCGCGAAAGCCGTTCGGCGCGAACGGCGTGTAGTTCGCGGCCTTCAGGTGCGTGGCGCCGACGGCGACGAAGAGCGACAGCGCCATCAGCTTGATGACGACCATGATGTTGTTGGCCGTCGCGCTCTCGCGCGCGCCGCGCAGCAGCAGCCAGGTGATGACCATCACGATGGCCGCCGCGGGCACGTGAATCAGAACCGGCACGCCGGCGACGTGCGGCGCCGACGTCAGGAGTCCGTGAATCTTCGGATCGGAGCTGAGCAGCGCCGTGCGATACCCGGTGGTCAGCCACTCGGGCGACACGACGTTGAAGCCTCTGAGCAGCGTGTTGAAGTAGTCGCCCCACGAAATCGCGACGGCGACGTTGCCCACCGCGTACTCGAGAATCAGATCCCAGCCGATGATCCACGCGACCAGCTCGCCGAGCGTCGCGTACGAGTACGCGTAGGCGCTGCCGGCCTGCGGAATCATCGCGGCGAGCTCCGCATAGCACAGTCCCGCGAGCGCGCACGCCGCGCCGAGCAGCAAAAAGGAAAACACGAGCGCCGGCCCCGCGCCCTGCCGGATCACCTCGCCGTTCGGCCCGAGCTGACCCGCCGCCGCCGTGCCGATCGCGCCGAAAATGCCGGCGCCGATCACGGCGCCGATCGCCAGCATGATCAGATCGCCCGCGCCGAGCGAGCGCTTCAGGCCTGGCGCGCCTCCAGTGACATCGTCTCCAGGGACAAGCGCGGCGATCGGTTTCCGCTGGAACAGTTGCGACATGGAGCGGGATTGTACTAGAGGCTGCCGCCGTTCACGCGGCCGTGACTCCGCCGGTCAGACGATAGGCGGTGTCATTCGACGAGACGACGAGCGTGCCGAGGGAATCGAACGCGACGCCGACGAGCCCGGGACCGGCGAGCACCATCTCGGGATCGCCCTGCGACGGCATGCGGTACAGGCCGCTCGCGCCGGCGAGCGCTTCGATCACGAACAGGTTGCCCCGCGCGTCGAACGCGAGACCCTGCGGCCGCCCGAATCCCGTGTGGCGCGTCGTGACATTGTCCCCAGGGGGGCTGTCGGGATCGATGCGGTACAGCGCGTCGTACGACGAGAGTGTCGGGCCGGTGACGTAGAGCGCGCGATCGGGACTCACGGCCAGATGAAAGGCGGCGACGCTCGGCGGCAGTGTCGCGATCGTCGTGGTCTTGCCGTCGCGATCGACGCGGAAGATCGTCCCGGACCTGTCGCCGACGAACAGCCCGCCGTCCGGCGCGAACGCGAGTCCGCACGCGACGCCCAGATCGGTCGCGAACGGTTCGACGGCGCCGTCTGGCGCCACGCGGTACACCGTGCCTTCGAACCGGCTCGACACGTACAGCCGGTTGTCGGGACCAATCGCCATCGACGTCGGGTTCACGATGCCCGACGAAAACGCTTCGCGCGTGCCGTTGGGACGGACGCGGAAGATCGACACGGGCACCTGCTGCCCGCGCGATCCGCTGTAGGTGACGTACAGATTGCCGTCGCGATCGAAGACGGGATTGTCGACCTGATGCAGACCGGTGGCGAAAAGCGCGGCGACGTCCAGCAGCAGCGTCGCGCCGCTGACGCCCGCGACGCGGACCGGCACGCGGCCCGACTCGAGGCCCGCCGGCACGATCACGCCAAGTCGCGTCGGCGAGGCGAAGACGACGCGCGCGAGCGCGTCGCCCATGCGCACCTCCGGCAGCGTGGGTTCGTCGATCGGAAATCCGGTGCCTTCGATGGTGACGCGTCCGCCTTCAATCGCGCTGCGCGGAGCAATGGAATGCACGGCGGTGACGCGCCCGGGCATTACGTGTCGTCGAGCTCGACGTTCCAGTACAGATAGTCGCGCCAGCTGTCGGGCGCGTTTCGCAAGCCGACCGTGATGCGGATCGCCGGAGCGGATTCGGGGCGCTTCGGCGGCTTCAGCAGATGCATGCCCGCTTCAGCCGGCGTCCGGCCGCCCTTCCGGCGGTTGCAGGTCACGCAGGCCGTGACGATGTTCTCCCAGTCCTTCCGGCCGCCCTGGGCGACCGGCACCACATGATCGAACGTCAATTCGGAGGTCCCGAACCCATCGCCGCAGTACTGACAGCGGTGATCGTCGCGCGCGTAGATGTTCGCGCGCGAGAACGGCACGTAGTCGAACCGGCGCTTGATCTTGATGTAGCGGAGGAGACGGATGACCGAGGGCAGCTTGAAGCTGAATGAAACGGCCCGCACCTCCCTGTCGTACACAGAGATGACTTCGACCTTCCCCTGGCACCAGAGCGTCACCGCCTTCTGCCAGTGGACGATCTTGAGGGGCTCGTACGACGCGTTGAGGAGAAGCGTCTGCTCCATCGATCTAATACAGTGCTTGAATTCTGCCCGAGGGCTTCGGGAGTGTCAAGCCAACTGGTCCGTAAACACCTGCTAACATTGACGGTTAGGGCCCTCTGTCGTACAGAACCGCATCCGCCGATATGTGTGAAGGAATGAGACAGAGTGCGAACCCGCGCCCGACGGTCAGGCTCGCAGCCCTCGCCCTGACGTTGATTGCGGGGATGTCGGGGGCGTGCGCGTCCTCCGGGGCCAAGGGTACGGTGCCCGTCCCCAAGCCGTTTCCGATGCCGGGCGGCACGACGACGGCTCCGCCGAGCGAACCGGCGCCCGCGCCGGCGCCGACCCCCACGCCCACGCCGCCCCCTGAGGGTCGCCGCGCGCCGGGTAAGACGACGGTCGACGGCTACGCGCTCGCCGGCACGGCGCTGTCACTCCGCGGCGCGCCGTACCGCAACGGCGGCAGCGATCCAAAGGGCTTCGACTGCAGCGGCTTCATCCAGTACGTTTTCAGCCGCTACAACCTCTTCGTGCCGCGGGAAGTGCGGGACCTCTACAAGATGGGCAAGGCGCTGAAGCCGGATCAGTTGACGGCGGGCGATCTCGTCTTCTTCACGACGACCGACCCGGGCGCGTCGCACGTCGGCATGGCGATCGGCGGCGATCAGTTCGTCCACGCGCCGAGCTCGTCCGGCGTCGTCCGCGTCGAGCACCTCAGCGCGAGCTACTGGTCGCAGCGCTTTCTCGGCGCTCGCCGCTTGAACTGAGCCGCCTCGATATCAATTGCTGGCGCCGGAGCAGACCCCGCGACGGCTTCGCGGGATTGAACAGCCGCGGGTTGACGATCGCCGCCGCGAGCAGCGCAGACTCTGACGGATCCAGATCGCTTGCAGGCTTGCGGAAGTACGTCCGCGCCGCCGCGTCCGCGCCGTAAATCCCGTCGCCCCACTCGATGACGTTCAAGTACAGCTCGAGGATGCGCGTCTTCGTGAGCTCGGCCTCGAGCCGCCGCGCGATGATGAGCTCGCGCAGCTTCCGCAGCGGATTCTTCGACGGCGACAGATACAGATTCTTCGCAAGCTGCTGCGTGATCGTGCTGCCGCCGCGCGCGAGCCGGCCCCGCGCCCAGTCGAGCTCGAGCGACTGCTCGAGCTGATCGAGATCGACGCCCTCGTGCTTCCAGAACGCATCGTCTTCGGCGATGGTGACGGCGTGGCGGAGATCCGGCGAGATGTGGTCGTAGCCGACCCACCGCTGCACGCGGCGAGGCGTCTGGCCTTTGGCGCGCGCTTCCTCCGCGCGCAGCTCCATGAACGCCGTCGTCTGCGGATTCGAAGTCTTCAGCGGTCTGACGTCGGGAAGCGTGAGGTACGAATAGGCGAGCAGCGCAAAGCCGATGGCCGGAACGCCTGCGATGATTTGAAGCGGGCGTGGCATCTCGCTCGGCTGAAAGCCTCGCGCTACGACCCTAACCCGCCACGACGATCTTCAGCCGCTCGCCCACGCGCGGCTGCTCGTTGACGGGATGGCCGTTCATGATGGCGAGCGTCGTCGCCTTCACCATGCCCTTGCCCTGGTGCTCGGCGATGCCTTGCCACGTATCGCCCGCTTTCGCCGTGTAGAGATCGATGCGATTCGGATGGATGCTCTCCGCCTCGGCGGCGGTCAACCCGCGGAACGAGTTGAGGCTCTTGGTGAACGCCGGCTCGACGCGTTCGTAAATCGCCTGCGACGCGATGCCCGCGACGATGAAGATCGATCGATCGTGGACGATGTGCGCGGCGCGGACCGTCACGCGGCCGAAGTCCTGCACCGATCCCAGGTACGTGCCGATGAACGCGTCCAGCCCGTTGATCGTCGTGCGGCCGCCGTCGAGCTCGCGGAAGCCCGCGCTCTCCATGTGGCGCAGCGCGATCTCCTGAATCGTCCGGCCCGCCGGCTTCTGCACTTCCTGCAGCAGGATGAGCGCGTTCTCGCCCGACTCCTTCGCGACGACCTGCGTCTGCCCGTTGTTCACGTCCCAGCCGCTCGGGAACTCGACGGCGAACCGCAGACCGGAGTGCAGGAAGCTGCCGTTGCGCACGACGCCTTGATCAGGATTGTCGCCGTACACGAGACCGACGAGGCGTTTCTGGTAGCCGTCGTGATCGGTGGTGAAGCGATCCGCGGTCTTCTCCGCGTCGCGGACGGCGGCTTGCACGCGCTGCACGCGATCCTCGGCGACGGGATG
>JAIQFX010000125.1 GCA_020073005.1 Terriglobia bacterium
CCAGCATTGCGGCGACCGACGTGCCGCAGCTCAGTAACTGAGGCGCCATCATCCGTGCGACGCCGCCTGTCGCGTATGTTTCCTCACAGAACTTAACGATGCGGCACGCGAACGCAAAAGTCCGGTCGCGGATATCCTGTAATTCTTAATTCTTCATTCTCAATTTCAACCCTACAACCATCCCCGCATCCAGTAGTAGATCGTCGCCATGTAGTCGTAGAGCGCGGTGTCGGAAAGCGTCAGCGCGCTTCGCGTGGGCATGATCGTCCACAGCGACGCGTCGTCCGTCCCCCACTCATGGCACGCCGACGGAATCGGATCGAGGCCGGCGGCGCGGAAGGTCGCGAGCGATCGGCCCATGTGGGTCGGCGTCGTCACGAGCACGAACCGCGTGATGCCGCGCGCCTCCAGCATCGGCTTCAGGAGCAGGGCTTCTTCGTGCGTCGTGAGCGCGCGATCCTCCACCACCACGCGCGGCGCGGGCACGCCGAGGCTGACGACGGCCGCGCGATACGCCTCCGCTTCGGGACGCGGCGGATCCATCCGCTGCGTGTTGCCGCCGGAGACGATGACGAGCGGATCGCCCAGCAGCTTGTAGACGCGGGCGGTCTCGATCGCGCGGAGCGCGCTCGTTCCGAGATCGTCGAGGCCCATGCCGTCGGCGACGCGGCTGAGAATCCCGCCGCCGAGCATGACGACCGCCTGCGCGCCCTGGGCCTGATCGCGCGTGACGATCGGTCGATACTTGCGCGACGCCGGCGCCGACACGAGCCACGCGCCGGACGGCGTCGCGAGCAGCCAGTAGCCGAGGACCGCGGCGGTCAGCCACCGCCGGCCCCACGCGATCGTGCGGCGGTGAAACAGCAGCAGCGTGCCGGCGCCGAACACGAAGACGACGAACGGCACGGCCGACAGACGGAGCGTGTCCTTGAGGAACGCGAGGATGGGCGTCATGAGTGCGTCGTGAGGCGCATGCTATAGTCGGCGCGATGCGGCGCGTCTCGCCTCTGCAGTGGCTGATCGCCGCCGTCGCCCTCTACCGGTTGTCTCTGCTGGGCCGCGGCGCCCAGGCCTTCGCCGACGAACAGTGGCACTTCCAGTCGATTCTGTTCCTGCAGGCGCTCGGTCACGGACACCTGACGGATGCGCTGTCGCACGTGGCGTTCAGCTACAGCCGGCCCGGCCTGCCGATCGTGCTCTCGCTGGCCGGCGGACTCCAGGTGATTCCATTCGTCTTCGGCGTGGCGGCCTCGAATCCCGTGTCGCTGCTGATTCCGACGGCCTGCAACGTCGCGATCTCGCTCATCAACGTCGTCCTCGTCTACCGCATCGGTCTCCTGGTGCTCGACGACGACGCGCTCGCGTCGATCACCGTCGCGACAGTGTACAGCCTGCTCGCGAATTCCAACATCTACGTCCGGCACACGCTGCCGTACGACTGGGCGCTCTGCCTGCTCCTCGCCGCGATCTGGCTGATGCTGTCGCGCGCGAAGACGGTCGCGGTGGCGTGCGGCGCGGGCGGACTGCTGGCGCTGGTCTTCGCCGTGTACCCGGGCTACTACCCCGCCGTTGGCGTCGCCGGGCTCGTGCTCGTCGGCGATCGCGCCGAACGCGATCGCGCGCCGCGATGGCAGCTGGCGGCCGGCTTCGTCGCCGGCTTCGCGGCAGTCATTCTCGCGCTCGACGCGCTGTGCCGGGTCGGCGGCCTCAGTTACTTCGCGCACATCCGGCAGATGGTCGGCGGGCAGACACAGGGATCGTTCGAAGAAGGATGGTCGTTCCTTCCCGCGTATCTGATCACCGTGGAACGCGGCGGCGGTCTCGTCCTGCTGATGGGCGCGGCGGCCTTCGTCGCCCGCGCGCTGTTCGACCTCGCGCGCGGCATGCGGCTCCGGCGCGTGCACTGGCTCGTGGCCGCGGCCACGGTGGCGTGGGCCTGGCAGGCGTTCGCGTCGGCGTCATTGCACTCGTCGGTGCTGTACGGCCGGTTGATCCACCCGTGGTTCCCGTTTCTCGCGTGGGCGCTCGGCGACGCGATCGTGTGGGCGCGGCGCCGCCCGGCGCGCGCGGCGCTGTGCGCGGCCGCGATGGCCGCGACCGTCGTCTCGTGGGCGATCTTCGCGAATCAGTACTACCGCGTGGCCTATCCAGCCGATGTCCTCTACGCGCTCGGCATCGACACGGCCCGCCTGCCGGCTGGCGCGATGCGCTGCGAGTTGCAGTCGATCGCGACGTACGCATCGCCGCCGCCGCTGAACCGCTCGACGGGCTACCCGTACTCGAATGGGACCGACTACGTGCTCGACAACTTCTGCCAGGGATTTCCGGGAAGAACTGAAAACTTGGAACTGAAAAGAGAACACCTCGAACTCGCCTACCAAGGCCCGCATTTCATGGGCTTCCCGGCGTACGGGTTCGAAGGACTGGGACCTGAAGATCGGATGTTGATGCGGGAACGCGCCTACACGGTGCGCGTCTACCGGACACGCTGATCTACGAGACGTTCTTGCGCAGGCCGGCCGCGGCGTCGACGGTGGGCGCCTCTTCGCGGCCGCCGATCAGGGGCTCGAGCCCGACGTGGAGGCGTGACAGCGAGACGCCGTGGCGCGCGCAGAGCGACTCGAGCTCGTGCAGGCGATCGACCTCGATGATCCGCGCGCTGATGACGACCGAATCCACCACGCCGCTCTCGAGCAGCGAGACGAGCGAGGGATAGCCGCCGAGCACCGGATAGCCCTGCACCCGCATCCGCTGCTTCCGCGTGTCATCGTCGACGAAGCCCAGGATCTTGAAGCCGCCGAAATGCGTCTTGGTCAGCTCGCTGACGACGAGCGCCCCGCCGTCGCCGGCGCCGTAGATCACCACGCGCGTCGCGGCCTGACGGTTGCGGTACAGCATCTCGCCGATGAGCCGGAACGACGCGCGCGACAGCGTGAGGAGGATCGCGACGAGAATCGCGTAGATCCCGAACACCGTCCGCGAGTAGCCGTCGAACCGCAGCGCGAAAACCACGCCGAGCATCGCGCCGGCCGCGCCCAGGAACACGCCCTTGGCCACGACGACGGCGTCCATCAGGCCGAAGTAGCGCCACACGCCGCGGTAGAGGCCGACGGCGAAGAACGCGAGCATCTGCACGGCCAGCACGATCGGCAGCGACTGATAGAACGCGGAGAAATTCTGGCTGAAGTCCTTGCCCTCGAAGCGGAGGCGGTAGGCCGCGTAGTAGGCGATCGTGATGAGGAAGAGATCCAGCCCCACTTCCGCGATGCGCCGCTTGTAGACGAAGTCGGCGACGAGCGGCGTGAGCTTCGTGCGATCCAGGGTCTCGGCCTCGGTTTCCGCGTAGACGCGGACGCGCGACAGGTAGACGCCGAAGATGATCATCGCCACGAGGAAGAGCGCGGCGGCGAGTCCGGAAAAACTCGGGTGGAAGTAGTCGACCGCGATGCCGAGCCCGCCGCCGATCGCGGCGAGCAGCCAGAGCAGGGCGACCGCGGCGCGCTCGGACAGGCCGATGGCGACGAGCCGGTGCGACGAGTGATCGCGCCCGCCTTCCGACGGCGCGCGCCCCGACAGGATCCGCGACGCGGTGACGAGCGTCGTGTCGAGAATCGGAATCAGCAGCACGAGCAGCGGCGCGGCGACGATCGACAGCGGATTCGACTTCGCGCTGACCGCCTGCGAGTCGCTCAGTGTCAGGATCGCGAAGCTCAGGCCGAGCAGCAGGCTGCCGCTGTCGCCCATGAAGATCGACGCGGGGTGGTAGTTGTAGACGAGAAAGCCGGCCGTCGCGCCCAGCAGCAGCGCGAGGTACTGCCCGTGAAAGAACGCCGCCGTGCCCGCCTGGGCGGTCCCCAGGTCGACGAGCAGCGCGCCGCCGACGATGAGCGCGATGCCGGCGCACAGCCCGTCCATGTTGTCGAGCAGGTTGAACGCGTTGGTCATGCCCACCACCCAGACGTAGGTGAGCATCATGTCGAGCGTGAGCGACGAGGTCCAGTTGAGACGGTAGCGCGAAAAGATCAGCACCGACGCGATCGCGATCTCGATCACGAGCTTCGTCGACGGCTTGAGCGAGACGAGATCGTCGGCGAGGCCGACGGCGAACATCACCCCGCAGCATCCCAGGAGCAGGCTGACGTCGTGGACGACGCGGAACACGAGAAGACCGCAGACGACGGTCAGGCCGATCGCGACGCCGCCGAAGAGCGCGATCGGCTTCCGGTGCCACCGATCTTCACGCGGCTGCGCCACCGCGCCGAAGCGCACCGCGAGCATTCTCGCCACGGGGACGAGCAGCAGCGACACACCGACGGCGAACAGGAACGGCCAGGCGGCGGCCGTCAGGGCCAGTCTCAGGTGGGGCAAAACCCAGTCATTGTACTGCGGCGGGACGCTCGCCTGAAAGGCTCGCGCTACGAGTGGAGAGCGGCGGGCTGCGGGGCGCGGCGGGTCCACGTGGGCAGCAGGCGGAGCCACTGCTCGAAGCACAGCAGGCTCCACAGCTGATGGCCGTAGTTGGCCTCGCCGGAGAGATGGCGGGAGACGAGCGTTTCGACGAACGGCGCCGAGAGCATGTCGCGATAGCGCGCGTCGGGCGCGAGCAGCAGGTCGCGCATGTAGTCGCGCAGGTCGCCGCGGAACCACGTGCCGAGCGGCACGCCGAAGCCCATCTTGCCGCGGCGCTGAATCGCGGGCGGCAGCAGGTCCGCGAACGCCTCGCGCAGGATCACTTTCGTGCGGCGCCCGTGCAGCTTCAAGTCATCCGGCAGGCCGGCGACGTACTCGACGAGCTCGCGATCGAGGAACGGCGACCGCGCCTCGAGCGAGTTCGCCATCGTGCAGCGGTCGGCCTTCACCAGCAGATCGTCCGGCAGATACGATTTGAAGTTCGCGTGCAGGACCTTGCTGAGCGTCGACCGGCCGTCCATCAGCGCGCGCTCGCCCGCGATGTAGCGCAGCCGATCGATCGGGCCGAGCGTGGCGACGAACTCCGGCCGCAGCAGCGCGTCGAGATCCTCGAAGAACAGCGCGTTCCAGCGCGTCATCCGGTCGTACAGCGGCAGGCTCATCGACCGGAAGAACCGCTGGACGCGCGCGAGGAGCGCGCGGTCGTTGGCGGGCACGGGCAGCTGCGACAGCAGCGCGTGCGCCGCGCGGCCGGCCGCCGGCGGAATCCGTTCCGAGAGCACGGCCGCGTAGAACCGCAGGTAGCCCGCGAACAACTCGTCGCCGCCGTCGCCGGTCAGCACGACGGTCACCTTCTCGCGCGTCAGCTTCGACACGATGTAGGTCGGCACCGCGGAGGAATCGCCGAACGGGCCGTCGTGGTGCCAGACGAGTTTTTCAACGAGGTCGATGGCCGACGGCGACACGCGGAATTCGGTGTGATCGGTCTTGAACCGATCGGCGACCATGCGCGCGTAAGACGTCTCGTCGTAATTCGGATCGCCCTCGAAGCCGATGCTGAACGTCTTGACCGGCTCGGACATCAGCCGGCTCATGACGCCGACGACGATCGTGGAGTCGACGCCGCCGCTGAGGAAGGCGCCGAGCGGGACGTCGCTCATCAGCCGGCGTTCGACGGCGCGCTCCACGCGCTCGCGCACGCCGGCCGCCGCCTCGCGCCGATCGATGTCTCGCACGGCGCGCGCCTCCGGATACTGCAGCTGCCAGTAGCGCCGCGTCGTCGTGCGGCCGTCGGCCTCCACCGTCATCAGCGATCCCGGCTCGAGCTGCGCGACGTGCTTGTAGAACGTCGCCGGCGCCGGCACGTAGCCGTAGATGAAGTAGTACGGCACGGCCTCCGGATCGGGCGCGATCGTGATGTCGGGATGCGCGAAGAACGACTTCATCTCGGACGCGAAGGCGAGCAGGCGGGCGTTTCTGTAGACAAACAAGGGCTTTTTGCCGGCACGATCACGTGCGAGAGTCAGGCGTTGCGCGCGCTCGTCCCAGATCGCGAGCCCGAACATGCCTTCGAGGTCGGCGATGCAGTCGGCGCCCTTCTCTTCGTACAGGTGGACGATCGTCTCGGAGTCGCTCTGCGACCGGAATCGGTGGCCGCGCGCGACGAGCCCCTGTCGCAGGTCCTTGTAGTTGTAGATCTCGCCGTTGAAGACCATCTGCACCGATCCGTCTTCGTTGGCCATCGGCTGGCTGGCGTTGGGCGACAGATCGATGATGCGCAGGCGGCGGAAGCCGAGCCCCGCGCGGCCGCGCGGCGAGAGATGGACGCCGTCGCTGTCCGGACCGCGATGGAGCAGCTGATCGCGCATCCCGACGATCTCGGCGCGGTCGGCCGGCGCCCCGTCGAATCGCAGTTCACCGCAAATGCCGCACATATCTAGATCCAGCCTCTCCACCAGTAGACGGTCAGCGCCGCGCATTCCCGCACCAGCCCTCGAATCTGCGCGAAGCTGGCGCCGCGGTCGTGCGCGTAGAACTGGCTCAACGGCACCGGCTCCGGCACGACGTCGATCTGCGGCGCCGCCTTCTTCCACGCCATGAGCGCGCGCCGCATGTTGTAGGGCGAGCTCACGAGCAGGATGCGGCGCCAGCCGTTCTTCTCGAGAATCTCGCGCGTGAACATCACGTTCTGATACGTGTTCGCCGCCTGCAGCTCGAGCACGATGGCCGACTCGGGAACGCCGTTGGCGATCGCGAGCGCCCGCATCACGTCCGCCTCCTTGAACGCGAAGACGAAGCCCGACGAGATGACGACGTGCGGCGCGAGCCCCTGGCGGTAGAGATCGATGGCCTGCTTGACGCGTTCCTGATAGCCGCCGCCGGCCTGACCGGATTCGCCGACGCCGCCCGCAAAGACGACGATCGCGTCGGCCTGGCGCGGCGGCGCCTCGAGCTTCAGCGGCGCGGCCAGCATCCACACGGTCGATGTCTCGAACAGCACGCCGTAGACGAGGACCAGCGCCAGAACGGCTTCGGCCGCGCGGCGGCGCGCGCGACGGTACGCGCGCTTCAACCGCTCGTCCCACCGCTCGCGCGTCCGATCGCGCTCGGCCAGCGCGCTGGTGACAAGCGCCGACATCGCCTCGATGCGGCTCGTCCAGCTGTTGGCCCGAGCCACGCTTCGGCGGCGCTCGAGCTCGGCCGGCGGAGACGGCGTCAGCGCCGCGCGCACGGCCCGCTCGAACTGCGCCGCGTCGCCGGCGACGGCAAGCACGCCGCCGTGGTCATCGTTGAAGCGGCGGATCTCCGGCAGATCGGTCGCGACGACGGGCAGCCCCATCGCGAGGTATTCGTTGAGCTTCACGGGATAGACGCTCGCCGTGTACTCGCTCACGCGGTACGGAACGAGGCCGACGTCGAAGCCCTTGATGTAATGCGGCACGTCCTCATGCGGACGGCCGCCGAGCAGGTGCACGTTGGGACACGCGGCAAGCGGTGACGTGTCGCTGTGCGTCGGGCCGACCAGCGCAAAGGTGACATCCGGCATGCGACGCGCCAGATCCGCGATCAGCTGTTGATCCAGGTGGATGTGCAGCGCGCCGACGTAGCCGGCAATCGGCCGCTTGAGCGCCTTCAGATCGGCCGGCACGCCATCGGGCGCGGCGGCGACGGCGGCGAACTGATCGTAGTTGACGCCCGCCGGAAACCGCTGCGCGCGGCTGGTGTGCCGCTGCGCGCGCTCGAGGAGGCGCTGCGAGGTGGCGAAGACGAGATCCGCCTCGGCGAGCAGCCGCGCCTCGCTCTGCTTGATGCGGCGCGCGGCGTGCGAACTGGCGGAGAAATCGTCGGCGCAGTAGTAGATCGTCAGGCTCGGATCGACTTCGCGAATCAGATCGCGCGCCGTCGGCGTCGGCAGGAACGTCCAGACGATCGGCTGGCGGAAGCCGGTCGCCGCCATCCATCGCCGCAGCGGACGGAAGAAGACGTGGCGGTTGAGCCACCGCGCGAGCCACCAGTACGGAAACGGCAGGAAGAGCGGCGAGTACACGAAAAGGTTCTCGCGCTCGAGGCGGAAGCCTTTCGTGCTGTGCCACCAGTTGCGGATGCGCTGGCGCACGCGTCGCATGTCGCTGACGCCGGGCGCGCGCACGCCGGTGTTCTCGATGAACAGGACGCGATTGCCCTGCGCGGCGAGCGTGCTCATCAGCTCATGGTGAATCTGCCAGTGGAAATCCCAATCCACCGACGAGATGCAGAGGATGTCGCGGCCGGTCAGCATCGGGACGTCGTGTCCGGCTTCACCCGGACTCCGATCAATTCGTTGTAGAGCGACAAGTACTGGTTGGCCACCGTCGCCATGGAGAACTTCTGCACGGCCGACTCGCGCGCCTGCCGGCCCACGACGGCGCGCCGCGCGGCATCGCCGATCAATGCGGCGAGGGTCTGCGAGAGCGCGTCCGCGTCGGCGGGCGGCACGATGAATCCGTCGCGGCCCGAATCGATCACGGCCTCCGTCACGCCGGGGATCGCGGCCGCGACGCACGGCAGCCCGGTCGCCATCGCTTCGAGCAACGCGTTCGACATGCCTTCGCGCGAGGATGGCAGCGCGAAGATGTCCGACGCCTGCAGATACGCCGCCACCTCGTCGGTGCGCTCGACCCAGATGACATCCTCTCCGAGCCGCTCGGCGGCGATCCTGTCCTTCACGCTCGAGACGAGCGAGACATCGACCTCGGCGTGCGACGGATCGGTCGAGCCGATGAAGAGCAGCGCGGTCGGCACGCCGGCCCGCGTCCGCGCCAGCCGCCACGCGTCAAACAGCACGTGCGGGCCTTTTTCGCGCGACCAGAAGCCGATCCACGTCACGAGGCACGTCTCGCGCGGAAGTCCGAGGCGCGCGCGCAGCAACGCGCGCGCCCCGCGCTCGACCGGCGCAAAGCACTGCACATCGACGCCGTTGGGAATCGCGCGGAGGCGATCCGCGCGCACCCCGGCCTGGCGGCAGCGCTCCTCCACCGCCGGGCTGACGGCGACAATCCGATCGGCGTGCGCGATGCCGGCGGCCAGCC
>JAIQFX010000126.1 GCA_020073005.1 Terriglobia bacterium
GACCCAGCCGACGAGCGCGCCGTCCGCCGCGGTCCGCGCGCGATCCGCCGCCAGGCTTCGCACGCGCTCGCGCTTCTCCGCGCGCACGACCGTGTCGTTGGCCAGGACGACGATCGACTCCGGCTCGAGCGCGCCGCGCTCGTCCAGCCAGGCGAGACCGCGATCCCAGCCGGAGAATTCACGCAGCGTGTTGTCGCCACTCACGCGATCGCACGCGCGATCGATCGCGCGGTCGGGTTCTCCGGCGAGCGCGTTGTCGACGACCACGGTGCGCAGCGTCGCGCCCGGAAAGGCGCGCTGCAGCGTCGGGATCAGCAGATCGAGCGCCGCCCGCTCGCGCGATTGCCCGAATTCGACGAGGATGAGGAAGACGTTGCGACTCATACGAAGGGTGCGCGCACGGTCATCGTCCTCTGAGCAGACGGTACGCCGCGCGCGCCGGCGCGGTCCAGCGCCAGCTCAGTGAGTTATGGAGCGCGTCGATGCGCTGGGTCTGATCCCCGACGGCCGCGCGCCACCGTTCGATCTCGTCCAGCCGTTGTTGGAGAGCGTCGCGCAGGCCGGCGATCTCGGCGTCCCGCGCTGCGAGATCCACCGTCCGCGCTTCGACGAGGCCCTCGAGCGCTGCGATCTTCGCGCCGCGCGCGCTCAGGTCCGCGAGCGTTCTCGCGAGTTGCTCGCGATAGCGCTCGAGTTCGCGCCCCTGCGTCTCGACGGCTGTCTCGGCGTCCTTCAATGATTTCTCGAGTGCTTCGACGCCGCGGTGACGCAGGGCCAGTTGCAGTCGCACCGCATCAGGATCGTAGGGAGTCAGCGTCGCCGCATCGCGAAGGAACGAATCGCCTTCACGGACATCGTCGTACTGGACGTGCCAGCCGCGTGCCCGCTCCGTGTCGTTGAATCGACCGCGCCGTTCGCGGAAGACCTTGCGCTCGCCGTGCACCTGCCCGCGGATGGGGTAGTGCCTCATCAGAAACCGTAGCGGGAAGACGTTGCGGCCGGCGAAGCGCGCTTCGTGTCCGCCGCTCGACGCCAGGTCGAGCTCGTCGGTCTTCTTCCAGCAGCGGATCTGCAGGCGATCGTACGCCGCGGGCTCCGCGTACGACGTCAACGCGTCACGGACGTCATCGCCGGCGCGGAGGTTGTCGCGCACCGGGAAGAAGTCGAGGCCCGCGAAGTCGATTGCGTTGAAACCGAGCGCGTCGACGCGCCGGATCGCGTCGAGCAGCGGCACGCCGGGCCACGGGCTTTCCCGGAACTCGTCGGCGTCGTGGTGGATGAACCAGTCGGCGTCGATCTCGCGCGCGATCTGCGTCTTCCTGAGCAGAATGCGCTCCCACTCGAATCCGCTCGCGGCGTCGCGAGCGTCCGGCGCCGCGCGACGCTCGATGGCGAGGACGCCGCGCCCGAGATATTTCTCGACGGTCGCGACAGTCTGGTCAGTGGAGCCGTCGTCGAGGAAGTAGACGCGGACGCCTTGCGTGATGAGATCGCCGACGACGTGGCCGATGATGTCCGCTTCGTTGTACGCCGCGATGATGGCAACGACGGAGAAGCCCGGGGACATCGCCGGTCATTCTACGGCAGGCAAGTCCTGCGTGGCGGTCAGTACCGCTTCCAGGTGAACGTGCCGATGATGGTGCTCCCCGGCACCCAGACGCTGCCCTGAAGGTTGCGATCGTAGTGAATGTCCCCCGAGCCTTGATCGTCCACGCGGCTGGCCACGACCGAACCGTAAATGTCCGCGGTGCCCACGATCGTCGCGAGAGCGTTCGGCGCGTAAACAGCCGCGGTGAACTGAGCATTGCCGCCAAGCTTGAGTTCGCCGGTTCCCCCGTACACGAGCTGCAGCAACGACGCGTCGTACTTCGAGCAGGTCGGGCACCCGGTGGCGCTCTGGTCGACCGTGGAAGTCATGCCGCCGGTGAAGTCAACCGGCGTCGTAATCACCGATCCGTCCGGGTTCTCGCCGGCGATGTTCACGATAATGCCTTCGGTCGCGGACGTCGTGCTCATGCCAATCGACGACCCGCCATTCAATGAAATACTGTTGATGTCGTAGACGTTATGGATCGTCGCGGTTGGGGGCGCCGCGACCAGGACGATGTTGGCCCCTCCGGCCAGGTTGAACGTCGGGAGGGAAAGTGTCGTGCCGTTTCCGGCGTTCGTGCCGTTGATCGTGATCGTATTCGTTGTGGTGTCCACGTAACATTGCGCCGTTCCGGCCTTGACGGCAATCGCATTGGCTCCCACCGTCAAGTTGAGGTTGGCACACGTTGTCGCGTCCAGCGAAGCCACGGCAACGAGCGGTGATGGCGCCGGGATCGTTGGTGTGGGATAGGCGACGAAGCCCGGCAGATGGACCTCGCCGTTCGCCGGGGCAATCTTGCCGGTCGCCGTCAGCGCCGTGACGTTGCCCGCCGAACAGGCGCCAACGCCCTGTCGCGGCGAATACAGTTTGTCCGACACGTCCACGTGACCCGAGATGTCGAGGTTGCCGTTGGTTCCGACGTCGCCACCGTCGGAGGACACGGTTGGCGTTCCCCCGCCGCCGATGACAGCAGGATCGTAGCCGTTGATCTTGACGTTGCCTCCGAACTTCAGCGCGTCACAATCGGGGGACGACGCGAACGCAGCGTACCCGTAGGCGGGCATTTTCGGCGTCTCGATCGTCGCCGACACCTCCACCGTGGCGCTGCGCGCGCCCGTGATGGTGCCGTCGCCGGTGATCTGCCACGTCTGCAACACCACGGGTGCGCCGCTGTAAGAATCGATCTTCTGCATCGCAATGAGCGTCGCGTACGCGTTGTACGTGAGCGTACCGTAACCGGCCGTCAACGATCCCTGCGCCGCGTTGGCGAACGCGGTGGCCACGTCCACACCGCCAGGCGTCAGTGCGCCGGCGGCGTAGTTGGACGCGACGGACGCCGACGCCGACAGCACCACCGGTTTTCCGTTGGCCACGAGAGTGACTGGCGACACCTGGTAGTTGTAGGCCGCGAGGTCGGCCACCTGGATAGCGTACTGCGTCGGATCGAGCAGGAAGTTGGCAGCCTTCTGAATCGCAGCCTCGCCGGCGTAGCGCGACTGCGACATCATCCGGTAGTTCATGCTCGAGTACGTTTCCGTCTGCGAGAGGAACATCAGCGACGCCCCGAGGACGGACAGCGCCGCCACCAGGAAGAGCGCGAGGACGAGAGCAATGCCGCGTTCGGACTGGGTCTGCATGACTATGGCTCCGTGGGTCAGGGCAAGAGGGCCGTCACGCTGACCGGCGTCGATTGGACGTGGTCCGTGAAATCCAGGCTGGCCATTTCCCACGCGGTAAAGACATTGCGCGGCGACACGTTCAGGAGCGCCTTCGTTTCTGTCTGGTACTGCTTCGTGATCGGATCCAGTTGCTGGGTCTGGACCGTCAATGTGACCGCGACGTCCAGGACGAAATACACATCGATGCCCTGCACGTTCAACTTCGTCGTCTGATACGTGAAGCAGTCCGTTCCGCCCGGATTGTCGATGATATTGCTGAGCAGGATCTGGGCGTTGGTCACTGCCGGCTTGGCCACTGCGTCGTACCGCATCACGTTGCGATACAGGTTGTGGTTGACCGTGTCGCACGTGTACTCGACGTACACCATGTTGCCGTCGCCGATGATGTCGCCGTAGAGCTTGAGCACTGTGGCCGTCGAGCCGTTGGCAATTCCGACATTTGGGACGATGCCGGTCGCGAACGCGCCGATGGGCATGAGGACCGTGCCGGCCAGATGTGGGTTGGCGAAGCACGCCGTGATGGTCGAGGCCACCTGGTCGACCGCTCCGATCTTGACGACCTCCTGATTATCGCCGTCAAGGGTCGCCATCAGCATGTACGAGGGGTTCGCTCCGGCTTGCGCGAAGATTCCGCTCAACGGGTTTATGCCGTTCACGGACGTGACGACGTTGCCCTTGTCGTCCTTGCTGACCACCGCGACCGTGTCGCCGGGTGCCGTTGGCGTGTCTGGGTTGCAAGGTCCCCCCGCCGTGGGGCCCACCGGGGCCAGGAGCGAAACCGTCGCTGACAGCGCCGCCCGGCCGGCTTGACCGACCTCCTGCTGCAGTAACTCAGTCGCGCCCCGGATCCCGCTATGCATCTCGGTCCGATTCCAGATCGTCGTCTGCGACTGCGTCATCTGCATCAACGCACTCGTCACGATGCTCGACACCACGAGGAGCAGAGTGATGGCCACGAGCAGCTCGATGAGCGAAAAGCCGGATTCCGAACGAGTGCTGATCACACGCGCTCCTAGAACTGCGACGCTTTCAGCGCGACCACTGTCGATTTCGGAATAAGCGTGTGGCCGACCGAGGCGTGTACCGTCGACGTCACGGTGATCCGCTTGATGCCCGTCACGGGCGCGGCGCTGCAGGCGACGTTATCGGCCTGCAGATAACAGATTTCCCAGACGCGTTCGTAGAACCAGGTCGCGGGCGCTGCCGTGCCGCCGCCCAGCAGGCTGCCGTCGTTGGCCAGCCAGTCGACGTACAAGTTGACTGGAGCGGCCGTGTTCGTGCCGCCGCCGACCGCGAGGCCGGAGCCGCCGGCCACGCCGGCCGGAAAGACGACGCTGTCGCTCACGGAGTCGGAGAAGGCCAGCGAGAGCAGCTGTTCCATCTTGTCCTGCGCGTACTCAGTGGTGCGCGCTTCGAGATGACCGTGGTTTTCGGTGTAGGTCGTCGCGAGCGCCGCCATTGAAAGCAGACCCGTCATCACCACGAGAAGGATCGCCGAGGCGATCGCCGTCTCGATCAGCGTCGTGCCGCGCTCCGATCCAAGCCGCGCGATCAATTGAGCACCCAGATCGGTGTCACCGTCGGCAGCGTGCGCCACAGGCGGATCATGCCGGTGGCGGCGGCCGTTACCGCGTACACGGCCGACCCGTCGGTCAGGTAAAGCGCGTCTTCAGCGACCGGCGAGAAGCCCGGGGCTGGACCGACTGGCACCCCGCGTGAGTTGAACATGAAGCACGCCGTGTTCCCGATGTCGGCGCCCGTGTCGTCCGTGCACTTGGGCGCCTGGCCGATCGCGGCCTGCGTGTTCGGCGGCGGCGCGGAGACGACGCCAAAGCCGAAGACGACGTTGTTCGAGAGATAGGTCGGGCCGCCTTCAACGACCCACTTCGAGTTGACCTTGTCCCACGACTCGATGTGATGGGAGTTCGTGCTCAAGTCCACGTACAGCCGCACGCGGCTGAAGTCCGACGCCGCCCGCATCTTCGCCACGGCGACCGCATTCGACACGCTGCGCGCGTCGCCGCTCAACC
The DNA here is from genome assembly GCA_020073005.1 of Terriglobia bacterium. Lineage (GTDB taxonomy): Bacteria > Acidobacteriota > Vicinamibacteria > Vicinamibacterales > CAVVIG01 > SRVP-36. The sequence goes on from JAIQFX010000126.1 coordinate 5,301, forward strand.
GGAAGAAGCCGAGCGTGTTCGCCATCATCGGCACGGCAATGACGGCGACGACTGACGTGATCCCGACCACGACCATGATTTCGATGAGCGAGTAGCCCCGGCGATCGGACAACCTTTGTCGATTCATGTGAACCTGAGACTGACCCATGGGGGATTGACCCCGATACCCTTGACTGAGCAACAGCAGTGCCACGACTGAGAACACAGTGATTGGCTGTTATGTCGATGATAGAAAATGACTTACTCGAAAAACTCGGCCGTTGGACGTCGTGTTGAATCGTGAGTCGTTTCGGAACATCCAATTACAGTTTCGATTCACGTTGCACAGATTCTTCAAGTCGAGGGTTGGCAGTTCTTGCCCGGCCAGCGCGTGACGTCCACGTCAAAGTCTGCCATGGTTTCTCGGGTCGAAGCCGCGGAATCTTCAAATTGCGGCCGTTTTTCGCGAGTTGCTGGACCCGGCGCGGGTGGACCGCCGTTTGCTCCCGGCGCCTCACATGCCGCGCATCGCGGAGTCCGGGTTCTCCCTGCTCGAGGTTCTGGTCGCGACGACGGTCTTCGCGGTGGCGGTCGCGGGCCTCGCGGACCTGTGCGCGATGGCGGCGCGCGCCAACACGACGGCGAGAGCCACCACGGTCGCGTCGATGCTTGCCGCCGAGAAGATGGAGCAGCTGCGCGCGCTGACCTGGGGATACGACGAGCGGGGCAGGCCGCTCAGCGATACCACGACCGACACCAGCGTGAGTGCTGACCCACCGAACGCCGGCGCCGGCCTCAGTCCGTCGCCGCCGGACGCGCTGACCCAGAACACCGCGGGCTACTGCGACTTTCTCGATCCGGCCGGCCGATCGCTCGGCGGCGGGACCGTCGCTCCGGCAGGCGCCGTGTTCAGCCGGCGCTGGTCAGTGGATCCGCTGCCGTCGAATCCCACCGACGCGCTCGTGCTTCAAGTGATCGTGACGCGAGCCGACCGCGACGCCGCACGACGGGTTCTGCCGGACGAGGTGCATCTCGTCAGCGTGAAAGGACGCAAGGCGTGGTGATCCGCGCACACGGCTTCTCTTTGATTGAGATGATCGTCGCGCTCGCGATCACGCTCGCGGCGACGGCCGGCGTCTTCGCGCTCATCGTTCCGGCGCAAGGCATGTTTTCCGCGCAAGCCGAAGCCTCCGACATGCAGCAGCGAATGCGCGTCGTCGCGGACACGCTGGTGCGGGACCTCGGCGGTGCGGGCGCGGGAGCGCACGCCGGCGCAGCCGGCGGATCCCTTCTCCTCGAACTCGCGCCGGTTCTTCCCTATCGCTCCGGCGTGAACGCCGATCCGCCCGGAACGTTCACGAGCGATACGATCACGATTCTCTCGGTCCCGGAAAACGGGACGCAGCCCGTTGGTGCCGCATATTCGCTGAAGAGCGACGCCGGCGGCGTCAGTCAACTGATGTTCTCCGACGACCGCGGCAATCCTGACGCCCCAGTCGCCGATCACATCGTCGGCCTCGCGTTCGAGTACTACGGGGATCCGCAGCCGCCGTTGATGCGCAGACCGCTGACGGACCCCACCGGTCCGTGGACGACGTACGGTCCTCCACCATCGGCCGCGGCGTCTGCGCCGTTTGCCGCCGGCGAGAACTGCGTCTTCGTCAACGACGGATCGCCGACGCCTCACCCGCGTCTTTCGGCGCTCGGCGCCGCCGGCACCGCGCTCGTGCGGCTGCCGCCGGCGCAGCTCATCGATGGTCCGTGGTGTCCGGACGAGAGCGCCGTGAACCGATGGGACGCCGATCTGCTGCGCATCAGGAGGATCGCGGTCACGGTTCGCGTCGAAGCGGCGTCGGCGGCTCTTCGCGGTCCAGCGGGCCCTCTGTTCGTGCATGGCGGAACGTCGCGTGGCGGAAGCGCGTGGGTACCGGATCGCGAGGCGCGGTTCGAGGTGACGCCGAGGAATCTGAATCTGGGCAGGTAGGAGAGGGAAGTTGGAAGTGGGAAGGCAGAAGGCAGAAGTAAAGAAGAAGGCAGAAGTAAGGAAGGACGAAGCTGGCGTCACGCTCATCATCACTCTGATGGCGCTGCTGTTGATGTCGGCGTTCGGTGTCGGACTTCTGCTTCTGACGGCGACCGAAACGCGGATCGCCGCGAGCTTCCGCGACGCGCAAGCCGCGTTCTACGCCGCCGACGCGGCGGCCGAACGTGCGATGGACGATCTGCTGGCCGTGCCGGACTGGAACCGGCTGCTCGACGGATCCACGCGGTCGTCGTTCGTCGACGGCGCGCCGCGCGGACGGCGCGTCCTGGACGATGGATCGACGGTCGATCTGGCGCAGGCCGTGAACATGGCGAACTGTCATCGGGTCATGGCGTGCCGCGACGCGGAGATGGACGCAGTGTCAGACGCGCGGCCCTGGGGGCCGAACAACCCGCGGTGGACGTTGTTCGCGTACGGCCGCGTGCGGGATCTGCTGCCCGCGGGCGCGATCGACTCGCCGTTCTACGTCATCGTGATGATCGGCGATGATCCGGCTGAAACCGACAACGACCCGACGCGCGATGGCGCCGACGGCAGCCCCGGCGCGGGCGTCCTCGCCATGCGCTCCGAAGCGTTCGGCCCCGGCGGAGCGCATAGAATAGTGGAGGTGACGGTCGCGCGCGGCGCAGGCGCGATCCGGGGGCTTTCGTGGCGCGAAATCCGCCAGGACTAACGCCGCTTCGGCCGCGATCCGATATAGTGCAGGAGAGAACCATGCGCGCAAAATTTTCCGCTCTCGTGTGCGTCTCGCTGCTGCTCGGCCTCGCGTCCGTCTTGCGGGCGCAGTCGCTCGCTGACATCGCGAAGAAGGAAGAAGAGCGCCGGAAGACGATTGCGACCCCGGCCAAGGTCTACACGAACAAGGATCTGAGCCCGGTTCCGGCGACCACGGCGACGCCGCCCGCGGCCACGACACCGGCGGACACGGCGAAGGACGCGGACAAGAGCAAAGATACCAAGGACGCGAAGGACGCCAAGGACGCGAGCGGCGGGAAGGACACGCCGGTCAAGGATCAGAAGTACTGGTCGGAGCGTCAGAAGGCGCTGCAGGCGCAGCTGGACCATGACATGTCGTTCGCCGACGCGCTGCAAGTCAAGATCAACGCGCAGACGACCGACTTCATCGCCCGCGACGATCCGGCTCAGAAGGCCCAGATCGAACGCGACCGCAACAAGTCGCTCGCCGATCTCGAAGGGCTGAAGAAGGCCATCGAGGCGGACAAGAAAGCGATCGCTGATTTCCAGGAAGAAGCCCGCCGCGCCGGCGTTCCGCCCGGCTGGCTGCGGTGAGCACGCGATCCCGCCACGCGGTCGATCCCCCGATCCTGCTCGTCGAGGACAAAGACTCGCTCCGGGCGATGCTGCGTCACGCGCTCGAAGCGCAGGGCCATGCGGTCATCGAGGCGCGCGATCAAGCTGAAGCAGAAGCTGCGCTGCGGGCCGACCGGCCCTCGCTGGTGTTGTCCGACCTGCGGCTGCCGGTGGGCGACGGCTTTGGCGTGCTCCGGGCGGCGAAGGAGCTCGACGCCGAGCTTCCCGTGATCGTCATGACCGCGTTCGGGAG
>JAIQFX010000003.1 GCA_020073005.1 Terriglobia bacterium
CTCCGGTACGGCAACGGTCCGGTCTCGCCCGCGAATTTCGTGGACTATCGCGCGCAGGCGAAGTCGTTCGCCGCGATGGGCGCGGCCGAGTACTGGACACCGAACCTGACGGACGTCGATCAACCTGAGCACCTGACCGCGCTGCGGCTGACGGCGGACGTCCTGCCGCTGCTCGGCGTGCCGCCGGCGCTCGGGCGCGTCTTCACCACCGACGAAGATCAGCCGGGCCGCCAGCGCGTCGCCGTCATCAGCGACGGGGTGTGGCGCCGGCGCTTCGGCGCCGACGCCGGGATCGTCGGCAGGTCCATCCGGCTCGACGGTGAGCCGTTCGTGGTCATCGGCGTCATGCCGCGATCGTTCCAGTTCGCGCCGTTCTGGGCGACGAAGGCCGAGTTGTGGGCGCCGCTCGCCCTCGGTCCGCGCGCATCCAGCCGCGGCGCGCAGAGCTTGCGCGTGTTCGCGCGACGTGCGCCCGGCGTTGGCCTCGAGCGGGCGCGCGCCGAGATCGGCGCCATCACGGCGCAGCTGGAGCGGCAGTTTCCCGGCACCAACCGCGGCGTCCAGGTCGTCCCGCTGCGCGAGAAGGTCGTCGGACAGATCCGTCCGGCGCTGCTCGTGCTGCTCGGCGCCGTCGGCTTCGTGCTGGTGATGGCGTGCGCCAACGTCGCGCACATGCTGCTCGCGCGCGCGGCGGCACGGCAGAAGGAAATCGCGGTCCGCGCGGCGCTCGGCGCGACGCGCGCGCGCATGATGCGGCAGTTCCTCGCCGAGAGCCTGGCGCCGGTCTGCTGTTCGCGAACTGGAGCGTTCGCGCGCTCGTCGCCCTCAGCCCCGCCGAGATCCCGCGCGTCAACGCCATCGGTCTCGACGGCCGCGTGCTCGCGTTCCTCCTCGTGACCGCCGTGCTCGCCGGCGTCGTCTTCGGGCTTGCGCCCGCTTTGCAGGGCTCCGTCCGCGACGCCGCTGATGCGCTGAAAGAAAACGGCCGCGGATCCACGGACGGCCGCCGCCGCAGCCGGCTGCGCGATCTGCTGGTCGCCTCCGAATTCGCGCTCGCGGTCGTGCTGCTGGTCGGCGCCGGTCTGATGATCCGCAGCTTCGCGGGCCTTCAGGCGATCGATGCGGGATTCGATCCGCGCGGTGTGCTGACGATGATCGTCTCCGTCGCGGGATCGGGCCAGGCCGAGCCGGGCCGCCGTCGCGTGTTCTACGACGAGCTCGTCCAGCGCGTGCAGGCGCTGCCCGGTGTCACCGCTGCGAGCATGATCAATCACCTCCCGCTCGCGGGCGACATCTGGGTCTGGCCGTTCGCGGTTCAGGGCCGGCCGCCGGCGCGCCCGGGCGAGTCGCCCAACGCCGTCTATCGCGCCGTGATGCCCGGCTACTTCCGCACGATGGGCATCGCGCTCGAGCGCGGGCGCGACATCGCCGCGAGCGACACGCTCGAGGCGCCGGGCGTCGTGATCGTCAACGACGCGCTGGCCGCGCGCACGTGGCCCGGCGAGGACGCGATCGGCAAACAGATCTCGTTCGACAACGCCGCCGGAGCGCGCCGCTGGCTCACCGTCGTCGGGGTCGCGCGTAACGCGCGGCAGGAGGAGTGGACGCGCCCGCCGGATCCCGAGGCGTATCTCGCGGTCATGCAGACGCGTGACTATCTGGAGAGCGCGCAGCCGCACTCGTCGTACCTGACGCTGGTCGTGCGCACCGGCGGCGACCCGGCGGGCCTGGTGCCGGAGATCCGCGGCGTCGTGCGATCGCTGGATGCCGGTGTCGTGCTCGCCGAGACGCAAACGATGGAGGACGCCGTCGCCGGCGCGACGGCGCAACCGCGGTTCTACCTGCTGCTGCTCGGCACGTTCGGCGCCGTTGCGCTGTTCCTGGCGGCGGCTGGCATCTACGGCGTCATGAGCTACGCAGTGTCGCGGCGCGCGCACGAGATCGGCGTGCGCCTGTCGCTCGGCGCGCAGCGCGGAGACGTCGTCCGTATGATCGTCGGACAGGGGATGCGCGTCGCCGGCGCGGGAGCGGCAGTGGGCGTGATTGGCGCGCTGGCGACGTCGCGCGCGATGTCGACGATCTTGTACGGCGTCGGGCCGGCGGATCCGGCGACCTTTGCCGTCGCGTTGATCGTGCTGGGCGGCGTGGCGCTGGCCGCGTGCTTCGTCCCTGCGCAACGCGCGACGCAAATCAATCCGATCGACACGCTGCGGAGTGAGTGAAGGTGCGGAACTCTGAAATCTCATGACACCCATCTGGAAACGCGCGATTGAGGATCGCCTGGCGGGCGCGCGCATCGATGGCGCGCGGCGGATCGAGATCGTCGACGAGCTGTCGCAGCATCTGCAGGATCGCTACGACGAGCTGCGCGCGGGCGGCGCGACCGACGACGCCGCGTGGCGGACGGCGCTGAACGAGCTCGACGGGCGGAACCTGGTACGCGAACTCGTGGACGTCGAGCGTCCGCCGCTCGAGCCGCTTCCGCTCGGCGGCGGATCGGGCGACAGCGTGGTCTCCGGCGTCTGGCAGGACGTCCGCTTCGGGGCGCGGCTGATCGCGAAGGAGCCGGCGACGGCGCTCGTCGTCGTCTTCACGCTGGCGCTCGCGATCGCGGCCAACACGATCGTGTTCGGCTTTACGGATCTCCTGCTGCTGCGCCCGCTCCCGCTCGGCAACATCAAGCGCTTCGTCGCGGTCTACACGGTGAGCCCGCAGTACGGACAGGACCGGCAGCCCGTGTCCATTCCCGACTTTCTCGACATGCGCGCGCAGAGCGCGTCGTTCGACGGGCTGTCGGCGATGTACCGCTCGCAGGTGTCGCTGACCGGATCGGGCGAGCCGCGCGCGATCAACGTCGCGTACGTGACCGCGAATCACTTCAGCGTGTGGGGCGTGGCCGCGATCCAGGGCCGCGCGTTCATCGACGGCCAGACCGACGTCTGGCTGCCGATCGAGATGCGCCCGTCGGCGCGTCGCGACGACCTGTCGCTGAAGGTGTTCGGCCTCCTGAAGCCCGGGGCCTCGCTTCCGGGCGCGCAGGCCGAGCTGCGCACGATCGACGAGCGGCTCCAGAAGGCGTATCCCGTGACGAACGCCGGCCGCCAGTGGCTGGCGCTCTCCGGCCGCGATGCGACCGTCGGATCGGCGACGTGGGTGCTGCTCGCGCTGCTGACGGCCGTCGCCGGCCTCGTGCTGCTCGTCGCCTGCGCGAACGTCGCGACGGTGATGCTGGCTCGCGCGAGCGCGCGGCGGCGCGAGATCGCCGTGCGCGTCGCGCTCGGTGCGTCGCGCGGACGGCTCGTCTGCCAGCTCGTGCTCGAGGGATTGCTGCTCGGCCTCGCGAGCGGCGGCCTCGGCCTCCTGCTCGCGTACGCCGGCATCGGGTCGTTCCGCGCGCTCTCGCTCGAGGGCTACTTCCAGAAGCTCGCCATCAACTTCAACCTTCTGACGTTTGCCTTCTTCCTTTCTCTCCTTGCCCCCGTGCTCTTCGGCGTGATGCCGGCGCTGCAGTCGTCGCGGCCGAACTTGAACGAGGACCTCAAGGACGGCGGCCGCGATGCCGCCTCGTCGGTGCGCGGCGGGCGCAGCCGCAGCGTGCTCGTCGTCGTCCAGGTCGGATTCGCGTTCGCCGTGCTCATCGTCTCCGGCCTCATCGTGCGCACGGTGATCGCGATGGAGCACGTGCCGGTCGGCGTGAACGCCGGCGGTCTGCTGACGCTGCGCGTGCGGTTCGATCCGCCGAAGTACAACGACGACGACGCGCGCTTCCGCACGGTCGAGGCGATCCTTGATCGGCTGGATGCCGTTCCCGGCGTCGTCGCCGCGGGCGCCAGCAGCGGATTGCCCGTCGTGGACGGCGAGCCGGCGCGGCGCTTCGCGATCGTCGGGACGCCGACGCCGCCGGCGAAGGATCTGCCGTGGATGTTCGAGGCCGCGACCGCCGGCGAGTACACGCGGGCGCTCGACCTGCGCATGATCGATGGACGGATGTGGCGGCCAGACGATCGCGCCACCGGATGGAATGTCGCGGTCGTCAATCGCGAAGCCGCGCGCCGTTACTGGCCCGGCGCGTCGCCGCTTGGCGCGCACGTGACGATGGCGGATCCCGACGGCCGGCTGACCGGCGACTCGATCGAGATTGTCGGCGTCGTCGAAAACGTGCTCGGTTCCTCGGTCAACGAGCCTGCGCCGCCGCGGATCTACAGGCCGCTCGCGCGGCGGCCGATGACGAGCGTCGCGTTCGAAGTCCGCACGGCCGGAGAATTCAGCGCTGTCGCCGCGGCGATGCGCGAGGCGCTGCGGGCGGCCGATCGCGATCTCGCTGTCTCGGACATCCGCACGTTCGGCGACGAGATGGAGGCCGAGCTGCGCTCGCAGGACTTGATCATGGCGGTGTTCGCCGGCTTCGCGGCGATCGGCCTCATCGTGGCGGTCACCGGCATTTACGGCGTCACGGCGTTTTCGGTGGGCCAGCGGCGCCACGAGATCGGCGTGCGCCTCGCGCTCGGCGCCAGCGCGCCTGGCGTCGTGCGGCTGATCATGGGCGGCAGCTTCCGGCTGATCGGCCTTGGCGTCGCGTGCGGCATGCTCGGCGGCTGGGCGATCGGCCTGACGATGCGCAACATTCTGTTCGGTGTTGGCGCGATCGATCCGCTGACGTCGCTCGCCGTCCTTGCCCTCGTCGGACTCGGCGGATTCGTGGCCACGTATCTTCCCGCGCATCGCGTCGTGTCCATCGATCCGGCCGTCGTCCTGAAACGAGACTGACGTTCGCTATACTGGCCGGATGCCAGACAAAGCCGAGCGCCTGCGCGCGCTGCACAAGACCCCGCCGATTCTCGTCCTTCCCAACGCGTGGGACGCCGTTTCCGCCCGGCTCTTTCAGGCTGAAGGCTTTCCCGCGATCGCGACGACGAGCGCGGGCGTCGCGGCGACGCTCGGATATCCGGACGGCGGCGCCGTCCCGGCGCACGAGATGATCGACGCGATCGCGCGCATCGCGCGCGCCGTCCGCGTCCCGGTGACCGCGGACATCGAGCACGCCTACGCGACGACGCCGGACGCGGTCGCCGACGTGGTCGTGCGTGTCGTGGCCGCCGGCGCGGTGGGCATCAATCTCGAGGACCTGCTGCCGGGCTCGTCCGATCTCGAATCGCTCGGCACGCAGACGTCGAAGATCACGGCGGTCGCGAAGGCGACGCGGACGGCCGGCGTGCCGGTTGTCATCAACGCGAGGACCGACGTCTTCCTGCACGCGATCGGCGCGCCGGACACGCGGCTCGCCATGACGATCGAACGCGGCCGCGCGTATCTCGCCGCCGGCGCCGACTGCGTGTTCGTCCCGGGTGTTCGTGACCGAGAGACGATCGGCGCGCTGGTGAAAGGCATCGGCGGGCCGATCAACATCCTGGCGATTGCCGGCACGCCGTCGATTGCCGACCTCGAGGGTCTCGGCGTCGCGCGCGTCAGCGTGGGATCGGGTCCGCATCGCGCGACGATGGCGCTCGTGAGGGATATCGCGAAGGAACTGAAGACGCGCGGCACCTACGACGCGTTCACGAAGCACGCGATCCCGTACGCGGAAGCCAACGAACTGATGAAGTAGGTGCGGGGTGCCGCGTGCGGGGTGCGGGGTGCGGGAGCGAGGTGCGGGGTGCGAGGTGCGGGGTGCTGACAATCGGTTTCAAAGTGAAGTCAGGATTCGCGATCGCCATCGTCGTCGCCGGACCGGCGAAGTCGCCGCGCGCGATCGCGCGCCACATCGTCGAGATGAGCGATCCTGAAGAGCGCTGGACGCGCCAGCCGTACCACAATCGCATGTTCAAGACCGAAGAGGACGAAGGCGAGATCGCCCGCCGCGTGAAGATCGTGAAGCGCTGCGCGAAGAAGTCCGTCGAGGCATTGATCGATCAGGTGTGTAGCGCGAGCCTTGCAGGCGAGCGTGCACCCCTGCGAGCCGCGCTCGTCGTCGGCAGCGTCGTCGATCCGGCGACGATCGGCAGCCCGCACATGCGCGCGCACGCGAACGAGGGCCGGCTCTTTCGCACGGTGCTCGAGAACGCGCTGCAGTCCCACGGAGTGGCGGTCGACGTCATCGTCGAGAAGACGCTGCCGAAGAAGGCGATTGCCGCTCTCGATCGATCCGCTGGCGATGTAAAGAAGGTTATCGACGGATTCGGCGAGGCGCTCGGCACGCCCTGGCGCGCCGAAGAGAAAGCCGCCGCGACCGCCGCCTGGATCGCGATCTCGAAAGAATCATCCCACCGCTGAACGATCGGCGCGCCTTCTCCGTCTGTAAAGCGGTGAGGTTTCTTGTGCTCGAGAATCTGACCGCCGACGTCCGCTACGCCCTTCGCTGGCTGCGCCGCAGCCCTGGCTTCACGCTCGTCGCGATCGCGTCGCTGGCGATCGGCATCGGCTTCAACACCGCGCTCTTCACGATCGTCGACGCGCTCGTGTTCCGGCCGCTCCCGGTCGACCGCGTCGATCGGCTCGTCGACGTCTTCACGACCGGCGGCGACGGCGATCAGTACGCGACGAGCTCGTATCCCGACTTCCTCGACCTCAAGGCCGGGAATCAGGTGTTCAGCGACATGCTGGCGTACAGCCCGTCGCTGGACGCCGTGAAGCTGACCGATCGCGCGCGCCTCGCGATGGGCGAGACCGTGACCGGCAATTATTTCCAATTGCTCGGCGTGAAAGCGCGTGCGGGCCGCACGCTGCTGCCTGAAGACGACGCGGCCGGCGCGCCGCGCGTCGCGGTCATTTCGTACCGCCTCTGGAATCGCGAGTACGGCGCCGGCCCGGACGCCGTCGGCCAGTCGATCAGAATTCACGGTCAGCCCTACACGATCGTCGGCGTCGCGCCGGCGGCGTTCACAGGGATGGTCCCGCTCCTCGCGCCCGAAGTCTGGACGCCGATGGCGTACGTGGACGACGTCGAGCCGGGCGGCATCATCAGCAACGTGCCGTCGCCGACCGGCAACACGCGACTCGAGCGCCGCGGTCAGCGGTGGATGTTCGTCAAGGGCCGGCTGAAGGACGGCGCAACCGTCGACGCGGCGGCCGCGAATCTCCGGCTGATCGGCCAGCGGCTCAAGACCGCGTACGTCCAGACGAACAAGGATCGCGACGTCAGCGTCATGGCGACGAAGAACGTCCACATCCATCCGGTCGCCGATCGCACGCTGCTTCCCATCGCGATCGGGTTGATGGTCGTCGTCGGCCTCGTCCTGCTGATCGCCTGCGCGAACGTCGCGAGCATGCTGCTCGCGCGCGCGTCGGGCCGGCAGAAGGAAATCGGCATCCGTCTCGCCATCGGCGCGAGCCGCGGGCGGCTGGTCCAGCAGCTGCTCTCGGAGAGCGTGGTGATGGCGGCGCTCGGCGCGGCCGCCGGCACGCTGCTCGCCTGGTCGCTCACGCGGCTGGTGATGTCGATCAGCCTGCCGATTCCGATTCCGTTGTCGTTCGCGCTGCGCATGGACGGCCGCGTGCTGGTGTTCACGGCCGGCGTGACGCTGCTCGCCGCGATCGTCGCCGGCCTCGCGCCGGCGCTGAAGGCGACGCGGCCGAATCTCGTCAGCGAGCTCAAGGGCGACGTCGCCGGCACGCGGAGCGGCGGGCGCCGATGGACGCTACGTGACGGTCTGGTCGCCGCGCAGATCGCCGTCACGCTGGTCCTGCTCGTCACCGCCGGCCTGCTGACACGCAGCTTCCTCGCGACCGAGCGCGCGAGCGTCGGCTTCCAGACGGGCGGCCTCGCGATCGTCTCGACAGAGATGAACATGCTCGGCTACAGCGATGCGCGGGCGAAGGAGTTCTACGACCGCGCCATCGATCGCGTGCGCGCGATTCCCGGCGTCGAGTCGGCGGCGATCGCCGAACGCCTGCCGTTCTCGATCAACTTCAACCGCAACATGATCTTTCTGCCCGACCGGCAGGGGCCCAACGACAAGGGCCAGACGATCGATGTGGCACGCGTCTCGGCGGAATATTTCCAGACGCTGGGCATCGGCCTCCTGCAGGGCCGCAACTTCACGGCGGCGGACACGCCGAAATCGCCGAGCGTCGCGATCGTCAACGAAGCCTTCGCGCGGAAGTACTGGCCGAACGAGAGCGCGCTCGGGAAACGGTTCCGCCTGCGCGAGTTCAACGGACCCGAGGTGCAGATCGTCGGCGTGTCGGCCGACTACAAGGTCAGCACGATGGGCGAGGCGACGACGCCGTACATTCACTACGCCGTCTCGCAGCGTCCTGACACCGGCGAAGAGATCGTCGCGCGAACGCGCGGCGACGCCGGCGCGCTGCTGAACGCGATGCGGCGCGAGCTGCTGGCGATCGAACCGAACGCCGTGTTCCTCGACAATCAGACCATGGACGCGCAGGTCGCCGCGGTCCTGATGCCGGCGAAAGCCGGCGCGATGGGCGTCAGCGCCGTCGGCATCGTCGCGATGCTGCTGGCGTCGATCGGGTTGTACGGTGTGATCGCGTACTCGGTCGCGCGCCGGACGCGCGAGATCGGCATCCGCATGGCGCTCGGCGCGAAGCCGTCGGCGGTGGTCGGACTGGTGATGCGGCAGGGCCTCGGGATCGCCGGCGTCGGCGTCGCGGTCGGGACGGTGCTCGCGCTCGGCGCGGCAAAAGCGGTCGCGGGCGCGCTCTACGGCGTGAGCTTCGTCGATCCCGTCGCGTGGACCGCGGCGATCCTCACGCTGCTGACGGTCGCCGCGCTGGCCAACGTCGTGCCCGCGCGCCGCGCGTCCATCGTCGATCCGTCTATCGCGCTCCGCTCGGAGTGACGGCCTTGCGCGCGTCGACGAGCTCCGGCCGGCCCGGCGTGTCGGCGCGCGCGCAGACCTTCAACAGCTGGTCGTAATACTTCCGCGCTGACGTCCGATCGCCGATCGCCGTCGCGGCTTTCGCGGCGCCGGCGAGCGCTCGAAACCGGTTCGGCTCCTTCTTCAACGTCGCCTCGAATTCGGTCATCGCCGCCGCGGGCTGCGTGACCTCGAGCAGCATCTCGCCAAGCAGCTCACGCGCCGGCGCGAGGGGACCCGGCGTGACGGCGTTTTTCTCCGTCGCGTCCTCGCGCAGCGCCACCGCGCGCATGGCCGCGACCGCATCGTCCTTCCGGCCCTCGACCAGCGTCAGCCACGCGGACGCCGCGTGACGCTGGATCTCGACCTGTTCGGCCCAATAAGTTTCGCCGCTCTTCGCCAGCCGATCGTGAATCTGCGCCAGCGCGTCGATCGCCTCGCGCATCGTCGCGGGCTGACGCAGGCGCGCGGCGCCCAGCGCGCGCGCGAAGTACGTCATCGCCTCGGTGTAGGGAAACGGCGTGGTGCGCGGCACGAGCTTCACCGCATCGGCCCAGGCGCCGCGCTCGAGCGCATAGCGCGCGGGAATCGCCGCGAGCGCGAAGTAGGCGGCCGAAGGCGGAGCGGCGCCGCCGCCAGCGGTCGGATTGAAGCGGCTCGCAATTTCCGGCAGCGCCGCGATCAGCTTGCCGGCGGCGCGATCCTGTCCGGTCTGCAGGTACGCGTACATCTGGTAGTCCGTCGCGTGCAGCTCTTCGCCCGTCGCGCCTTCGCGTTTCGCCGACGCGGCGGACGCGATGTTGGTGTCGATCGACTCCTGCCAGTAGCCGACGCGCGTGAACGTGTGCGAGGGCATGTGCAGCGCGTGCGGCGCCGACGGCGCGATCGTCGCGTAGCGGCGCGCCGCTTCGAGCGCGCGGTCGGCGAGCGGCGGCACGTCGTAGGTGTGGATGATGTAGTGCGCCAGGCCGGGGTGATCCGGATGCGCCGCGAACAGCTTCTCGAGCAGAGCGCCGGCTCTGAGCTGGCTCGCGTACGTCTTGTCCGCCGGATCGGCGGCGACGGCGAGCGACAGCGCGAAGAAGATCGTGGCCTCGTCGTCCAGCGAATAGACCGTGGCCAGCGCGGCCATCGAGTCGCGATACGCGCGCAGGCGCGCGTCCTGGGCGACGCGCTCGAAGTTTCCGTAGAGGACGCCGACGGCGTCGATGTACTTGCGCTCGCGCTCGGTGGGCGGGAGCGGCGACGTGGCGCGCTCTATCGCCTCGCGGCCGAGCTGCAGCTGCGCGGGCGGCCTCAGGCCCGCCGCGAACGGGTTGCCCCAGCGGCTCAGGGCGATGCCCCAGTTCGCCATCGAGCAGGAAGGGTCGGCCTTCAGCACCGCGGTGAATCCGTCGATCGCGCGCTGGAATTCGAAGGAGTGGAGGAGAGCGACCGCGCGATCGAAGAGGGGCTGCGCGGCCGCGCTGCAGGAGGTCTCGAAATGCACGGTGCCGAGTTTTTCGACCGGCGCCTGGCCGTGATCGTGGTCCTGCGCCACGGCAGGGCACGTCAGGATCGCGAGAATGCTGACAAACGGTACAAGCCGCATCGGCCCCCTCCTTCTAGTCGAGGGAGCCGATTATACGGGGACCGCCGCGCGGCCGCTACGCGCTGGCCGTTGCGGCGACTGGATCGCCGGCGATGTTGAGCTGCGCGCGCTTGCGCGTCGCGGTACTGGCGAGCCGCTCGAGCGTTTCGGCGCCGAGGACGGCGGCGAGCGCTTCCTGCGCGCGGCGCCAGACGTCATGCGCGCCGCACCACGTGCTGCGTCCGCAGCCCGGTCCGCCCGGCATGCATTCGTTGAGGCACAGCGGCCCTTCGAGGGCGGTGACGATCTCGAGCAGCGAGATCTTGTCCGAGGGCCGCCCCAGCTCGAAGCCGCCTTCGTAGCCGCGGTGCGACACGACCAGGCGCGCGCCCACGAGACGCTGGAGGATCTTGCCGGTGAACGCGACGGAAGCATCGCCGGCCTTGGCGAGCTCGGCGACCGTCATTCGGGTGCCCATCGGCTGCATCGCCAGGTGCGTCATGACGCGAACGCCGTAGTCAGTCGTACGTGTGATCTGCATTCAACACCCCCAACAGGAGGAACAACTTCCGAGATCTCGGCAACGAAGTCGTACGTACCGCAACTCGAATGCCAGAGAAAAAAGGACTGAATTGTTGGGGTTTTCGAAAACTTATGCGAGTGCTGCCGGTTTATCGGCGGTCATCACCAGCCCAGCCGGATTGCCGTCCATAACGCCGCCCCGATGAGCACGCCGACGCCGGCGAGCGCGAGCAGGCCCGGCGTGAAGTACGGATACGCCATGAATGCGAGGCCCGCGACCAGCTGCGGCCAGCGCTCCTGTTTCTTGCCGTAGACGAACAGGACGAAGCCGATGCCGCCCGGGATCAGCGACAGGAACAGCCAGGTCGGGTCCAGTGACATAGGGGACGGGAGTCGGGATCCATTTCGGGCGGACTCCCGTCCCCTAATATAATCCGTCCATGAAACGCGTATTCCTCGCCACCACTGTTTTGTTCGCGCTCGCGGCCCTGGGCACCCTGGCGCAGACCCGGCCGCCGACCCGGACGAAGCGGATGCCGGTGCCCACCCGCGTCGCCGCCAACAAGCCCTTCACCGTCGTCGAAGCGACGATTCCCGAGATGCAGGCGGCGATGGCGCAGCACCGCGTCACGTCGCGCCAGATCGTGCAGCAGTACCTGATTCGCATCGCGACGTACGAGAACAAGCTGCACGCGGCGATTACGGTCAATCCGAAGGCGCTCGAGCTGGCCGACGAGCGGGATCGCGAGCGGGCGCAGGGCAGGATGCGCGGCCCGCTGCACGGGATCCCGATCGCGCTGAAGGACAACGTCCAGACGACGTTCATGCGGACGACGGGCGGCGCGCTCGCGTTCGAGAATCTCGTCCCGCCGTACGACGCGACGCTGACGAAGAACCTGATCGACTCGGGCGCGATCATCATCGCGAAGACGGGGATGAGCGAGCTGGCGAACTGGGTCGCCGGCGCGCCGACGCCGATGCCGGCGGACTACAACGCGGTCGGCGGCCAGGGCTACAACCCGTACGATCCGAGAAAAGATCCGCGAGAGGCGACCTTCGACGGCCGGCCCGCGCTGCAGACCGGCGGATCGAGCTCGGGCATCGGCACCGCGGCGAATTTCTGGGCGGGCAACGTCGGCAGCGAGACGTCCGGATCGATCCTCAGTCCGTCGAACCAGAGCATGCTCGCCGCCATCAAGCCGACGGTGGGCCGCATCAGCCGCTACGGCGTGATTCCGATCACGGCCGATCAGGACACGGCCGGGCCGATGGCAAAGACCGTGGCGGACGTCGCGATCATGTTCGGCGCGATGGAAAGCCCGTCGCCCGATCCGAACGACGCGGCGACGCGGCTGTGCACGCCGGCGCCAGGACGCGACTACACGAAGTTCCTCAACAAGGATGGATTGAAGGGCGCGCGCATCGGCATCCCGCGCGCGTCGTTCTACGACGCCTTCACGCCGCCGGGTCCGCCGCCGGAGCCTCCGCCTGATGCGGCGGGTCGCGGGCGTGGCGGTCGAGGTGGGCGCGGTGGCGGCGCCCCTGGAGGCAACGGTCGCGGCGGGCTGAACGCCGAGCAGCGGAAAGCGATGGACGATGCCATCGCCGTGCTGAAGGCGCAGGGCGCGATCATCGTCGATCCGGCGAACATCCCGAGCATCGTCGATCCGGATCCGAAGAACAATTTCCTGCGCTGGGGCCAGTGCTCGGGCGTCAACAACGCGAAGGGCAAGGACGAGGACTGCTCGGTCGTCTTGAAGTACGGCATGAAACGCGACTTCAACAAGTGGCTCGCGATGCTCGGACCGCTGGCGCCGGTGAAGTCGCTGACCGAACTGCGCGAGTGGAACAAGACGCACGAGAAGGCGGGATCGATCAAGTACGGGCAGTCGCAGCTCGACATCTCGGATGAAATGGACGTCGAGAAGGATCGCGCGCGCTACGAAGCGGACCGCGCGAAGGACATCAAGCTCGGCGGCACGCACGGCCTCGACGAAATCATGAAGGCCGAGCGGCTCGACGCGATTCTGTTTCCCGGTCCGAGCGGCGCGGCGATCGCGGCCAAGCCCGGCTATCCGACGGTCATCGTCCCGTTCGCGATGGTGCCGAACAATCCGACGCCGCCGTTTCCCGACGGCTTCAACGCGAAGCCGGCGCCGTTCGGCGTCAGCTTCACCGGGATGGCGTGCAGCGAGCCAAAATTGATCGAGCTTGCGTACGCGTTCGAGCAGGCGACGAAGAAGCGCGTTCCGCCGCCGAACTTGCCGTGACGCTCGCCTGAAAGGCTCGCGCTACAACTCAGCCGGGTCCGAACCGCCTACGCCAAGGCGTCGGCGGGCAAGCAGTCACTTCTGTCTGGCCAGCCACTCGTTCTGCTTGCGCTCGACCAGGATGTCGTGCGCGAGCGACTGATCGACGAGCGGCTTGAAGCCCGGCGCGCTCATGCCAGCGCATGCGGATTCGGACCTCCCTTGTCCGAATATAGCGTCTGCGCGCCGCTGCGCCTTTCACGACATTTCCGCGCTGGACTTGTTCTTTCGCCTCCGACGATGACATCGTCGGAGGCTGTGTCGAAGGATCCGACGCGGATGACGGTCGACGAGTACCTCACTCGCACGCCGGGCACGGCGCGGCCGGCGGAGCTCATCTACGGCGAGCTCCGCGTCGCCGAGTCGCCGTCGGCCCGGCATCAGGCGGCGGTGGCGGATCTGTTTCGCGCGCTGGATCATCACGCCCGCGAGCGCGGGCTCGGCGAGGTCCGCGCCGCGCCGATCGACGTCGTTCTCGACGGAGATCACGCGCTCGTGCTCCAGCCGGATCTCGTCTTCATTTCGAACGCGCGCGCGTCGATTCTGCAGGAGCGCGTCAATGGCGCGCCGGACCTGATGGTCGACGTCCTGTCGCCCGAGCCACGGATCGGACGCACCGAGGAGCGCGTGCAATGGTGCGCCGAAAGCGGCGTGCGCGAATGCTGGTTCGTGCACCAGGACCTGCGATCGATCGCCATCTTCCGGTTCGCGTACCGGCGGATCGCCGCGCGCGTCGTGCACGGCCGGCAGGATCCGATCGCATCGGCCGTCCTGCCGGACCTGGGTGCCTGTCTCGACGATATTCTGCTGGCCGAGTGACACCCAGGACATCGCTCGCCTGAAAGGCTCGCGCTACATTCCGGACCGCGATCAGCTGTCCAGCAGGCGTACGGCGTCGGGACCGTACTTCGTTAGCAGATCCTTCAGCGTCTTTCCCGCTTCATCCTCGAACGTCGTGTCGAGCATCGACGAACGGCTGACGCGATCGAGCCGGAAGTTGCGGAAATCGTTGCGCAGCTCGCACCACGCGGCGAGCGTCCACGTCCGGCCCCAGAAAAAGATCCCGAGCGGACGGACCGTCCGCTCGGTGCCGTCGCCCTTCGCGCTCGCGTACGTCAGGCGCAGTTTTCGTCGCTCGATGAGCGCTTCACGCGCGAGGCTGAGCGCATCCGCCGACTTGCCGCCGCTCAGCATCGACGGCACGAACAGGCGCGTGTCGGACAGCAGCGGCGCCAGGTTTTTCGGAATCACCGCCGCCACCTTATTGAGAATCGTCTCGCTGGCCCGCGCCAGCGCGGGATCGCCGAACTGGCGGACGATGCGCGCGCCGAGGACGAGCGCCTGGATTTCGTCGCGGTCAAACATGAGCGGCGGCAGGTCGTAGCCCGGACGGATGCGGTAGCCGACGCCGGCCTCGCCGTCGATCGGCGTGCCGGCCAGCACGAGATCGCGGATGTCGCGATACACGGTGCGTTCCGACACGCCGAGCCTGCCGGCGATGTGCGTGGCGGTCGTCGCCGTGCGGCGCCGCCGGAGCAGCTGGATGATCTGGAACAGGCGGTCGGCGCGGCGCATCGCCGGAATTAAATCACGCCGCCGTGGCTTCGACGAGCCCGACGACGTGGCCCTCGGGATCCTCGAACACGCCGAGTGTCACGTCCGGCATCTGCGTCCGCGGGACGACGACCTTCCCGCCCAGCTGCTCGGCCTGCGAGAGCGACGCGGCGACGTCCTTCGTCTCGACGTAGAACGTGACCCACGGCCGCGTGCCGGGATACGCGATGCCGATCCCGCCCGGGATGCCACGTGGCTCGCCGGTGTCGACGAGGCCGTACTGGATCGGATCGTTCTTGCCGAACGACCAGCCGAACATCCCGGCGTAGAACTGCCGCAGCCGCGCCGCATCGGTCCCGAGCACTTCGAACCACATCACTGGATGAGCCATCTCTCTCTCCGTTTCCGCTGACCTCGTCAGCAGGGCAACGGTAGCAATGCGCTCCTGACAGCGTGCTGTCAGCAGTGCCGGGCCGCGGGTATAATCGCCGCTCTTTCCATGTCTCCGGTCTCCACGGCCAGCTCGCGCGTGATCTACGACGCCCTGAAAGCGTGCGGCATCCGTCTCATGTCCGCGCTGCCGGAGACGTGGCTGGTGC
Source organism: Terriglobia bacterium (assembly GCA_020073005.1). Lineage (GTDB taxonomy): Bacteria > Acidobacteriota > Vicinamibacteria > Vicinamibacterales > CAVVIG01 > SRVP-36. The sequence goes on from JAIQFX010000003.1 coordinate 15,371, forward strand.
ATCTGATTCGCCTGGCTGAAGAGGATCCCGAGATGATCCTCGTCCGCCTTGCGAAGGAGGAAGAAGGCGTCGGCATCTCCGCCGGTGCGCATCTCGCCGGCGTGAAGTCGGCGATGCTGATGCAGAACCACGGGCTGCTCGCGTCGATCAACGGGATCGTCTCGTGCGCGCAGCTGTACCGGATTCCGCTGCTGATGCTCGTCAGCTATCGCGGCGAGTTCGGCGAGCGCGATCCGTGGCAGACCGAAGGCGGCGGCGTGACCGAAGATATTCTGCGCGCGCTGCGGATTCCGTTCGTGATGCTCGAGCAGCCGGATCACGTCGCGCAGCGGATCGCCGATGCGCAGACGCTGGCGCTGGCGTCGAACAAGCCGGCGGCGCTACTGCTGCGACGATCACTGATGGTGGAAGAATAGAAAGTGAAAACTGAGAAGTGAAAAGAGAAAAGTGAAGAGGCTGGACGCTCTCAACGCCGTCTACCCGCGCCTGCAGGATCGCATCGTCGTCACGATCATGGGCGCCGTCGCGGCGGAGCTGCAGTCGATCGGCCACAAGCCGAACTTCTTCTACCTGCAGCACGCGATGGGGCTCGCGTCCTCGATGGGCCTCGGCATCGCGCTCTCGCGGCCGGACCGCGAAGTCATCGTCCTCGACGGCGACGGATCCGTCCTGATGAACCTCGGCGGCCTGACGACGCTCGCGCGGTACCGGCCGAAGAATCTCGTGCACGTCGTGTTCGACAACGAGAGCCTGCTGTCGGTCGGCGGCTTTCCGACGGCGACATCGACGGGCAGCGACATTGCCGGCATTGCCGCCGCCGCCGGCGTGCCGCGAACGATAACCGTTCGGACCATCGAGACTTTCACCAGGGCGCTGGACGAAGCAATCGCCGCGCGCGATCTTTCGCTGATCGTCGCCAAGGTCGAGGCCGTCGGGCCATCGGCGTTCGTGACCGATCTCGGACTGCTCGAGAATCGCTTCCAGTTTCAGAGGTATCTCGCCCCATGACAGCGATGTCCGCGACGCTCACGCACCTCGTTGACGATCTGAACGCGGGCCGGCTCCGCATCGTCGATTTGACGCAGCCGCTCGAGCCGTCGACGCCCGTGATCGATCTGCCGCCCATCTTCGCCGCGTCGCCCGGCGTCACGATCGACGCGATCTCGCGCTACGACGACAAAGGGCCCGCGTGGTACTGGAACACGCTGCGGTTTGGCGAACATACCGGGACGCACTTCGACGCGCCGATTCACTGGATCACCGGCAAGGATCTGCCCGACAACGCGTGCGACACGATTCCGGCGCGACGCTTCGTCGGCCCCGCGTGCGTGATAGACGTCACGCGCGACGTCGACGCGAATCCGGATTTCCTGCTGACGCTCGATCGCCTCGAGCAGTGGGAGAGGCAGCACGGACGCATTCAGCGCGGCTCATGGGTGCTGTTGCGGACGGGCTGGAGCCGGCGCACCGATCGCGCGGCCTTCCTGAATGTCGGCGCGGACGGCCCGCACAGTCCGGGTTTCGACGCGGCGGTGTCGACGCTGCTCGCGAAGGACCGCGACGTCCTCGGCGTTGGCGTGGAGACGATCGGCACGGATGCCGGTCAAGCCGGCACGTTCAACCCGCCGTTCCCGAATCACACCGTCATGCACGGCGCGGGGAAGTTCGGCCTCGCCAGCCTGTGCAATCTCGATCAGCTGCCGCCGACTGGCGCCGTGGTGATCGCCGCGCCGCTGAAGATCGTCAACGGCAGTGGCAGCCCGGTGCGGGTGATCGCGATCGTATAATCGCGGTGCCTGCCTGCCGAGCGGAGTCGAGAACCATGAACGTGACGCGAGGGGCGATCCGCGCGGTCGCCGCGGTCTGCGTGCTGATTGGTGGCGCGTCCGCGGCGCGCGCGCAGGGCGTCGGCTTTCAAGCCGGCGCCGGTCTCGATCCGTCGCAGGTGTACGTCGGCACGCACGCCGACGTCCCGCTGGCGCCCAACATCTTTCTCCGGCCGAGCATCGAGGGCGCGACGGGCGGCGGCGTGTCCGAAGCGCTGATCGACGTCTCGTTCATCTACAGTTTTCAGCTCGGCACGCTTTCACCGTGGTCGATCTATCAGGGCACCGGTCCGGTCATCGTCATCGAACGTCTCGACAATCAACTGCATCCGCACGGCGGATTCTCCGGCGTGTTCGGCGTCGAGCATCAGAGCGGGTTCTTTTTCGAGTTCAAGTTGAGCGGCGGCGGCGGACCGAATCTGCGGATGGGTGTCGGCTACACACTTCGGCACAAAACCCCATGAATGGAAGCAGGTTCGACAGGTTCTAAGAGGTGCTAAACGGTTCTAAGAGGTTCTAGAGGTTCCATGAGTTCGTTGTGATTGCACGTTCCTCGTCGAACCGCTCGAACCGCTGAACCCACTCGAACATTTCGCACCTCTGGAACCTTCTATAATTCGATCGTCTTGTTCGAATCCCTTCTTGCTGACATCCGGTTCGCGCTTCGGTGGCTGCGCAAGAGCCCCGGCTTCACGCTCGTGGCGATCGCGTCGCTCGCCGCCGGAATCGGTTTCAACACCGCGCTCTTCACCGTCGTCGACGCACTGCTGTTCAAGCCGCTGCCGGTGTCGCGGCCCGATCGGCTCGTCGACATCTTCACGAGCGCGTCGGGCGGGCGCGGCGCGCTGTTCAGCACGACCTCCTATCCCGACTATCTCGATCTCCGATCGCAGAACGACGTCTTCGAGGACGTGATCGGCTACACGCCGATGTTCGGCGCGCTCGGCATCGAGACCGGATCGCGCCTGGCGATGGGCGAGATCGTCACGGGCAATTACTTCCGCGTGCTCGGCGTCAACGCGCTGATCGGCCGGACGCTGTCGCCGGAAGACGATGCGCCGGGCGCGTCGCGGGTCGCGGTCGTGTCGTACCGCTACTGGACCCGCGAGCTGGGATCCGCGCCGGACGTCGTCGGACGCACGATGCGGATTCGCGGCAATCCGCTGACGATCGTCGGCGTCCTGCCGCGCACCTTCACGGGCATGGTTCCGGTGCTCGCGCCCGAGCTGTGGATTCCCGCGTCCGCGTCGCTCGACGTCGAGTCCGTCGGCCTGCGCGACGTCGTGCCGTCGCCGTCGGGCGCGAACCGTCTCGAGCGGCGGGGGGAGCGCTGGCTCTTTCTGCGCGGCCGGCTGAAAGACGGACGCACGATCGATCAGGCGCGCGCCAACCTCACGCTCCTGATGTCGCGCCTCGCCGCGGCGTATCCGGCGACGAACAAGAATCGTGAGATCACGCTGAAAGCGACGAGCGACGTGCACTTCCACCCGATGGCGGATCCGCAGATTCTGCCGATCGCCGGCCTGCTGATGGGGATCGTCGGCCTCGTGCTGCTCATCGCGTGCGCCAACGTCGCGAGCATGCTGCTCGCGCGCGCGTCCGGCCGTCAGCGCGAGATCGGCGTCCGCCTCGCCATCGGCGCGAGCCGCGGCCGGCTCGTGCAGCAGCTCGTCACCGAATCGCTCGTGCTCTCCCTGCTCGGCGCCGTCGCGGGCGGGCTGCTCGCGTGGTGGATCACGTCGATCGTGGCCGCCGTGCACCTGCCGACGCCGATCCCGTTGACGTTCGATCTGCGAATGGACGGCCGCGTGCTCGCGTTCACGCTCGCGGCGATGGCGTTTGCCGGGTTGTTCGCCGGACTCGCGCCGGCCTGGCAGGCCACGAAACCGAATCTCGCGGCCGAGCTGCGCGGCGAGCAGACGGCGGGGCGGGCGGCGGGCCGCATGTGGACGCTGCGCGACGGCCTCGTCGCGGTGCAGATGGCGGTGACGATCGTCCTGCTCGTCGTCGCGGCGCTGCTGACGCGCAGTCTCATCGCGGCGCAGCGCACGAGCCTCGGCTTCCCCGTGAATCGGCTCGCGCTCGTCTCGTTCGATGCGAGCCAGCTGCGCTACGACCGGCCGCGCACGCAGCTCGTCTTCGATCGCGTCCTCGAGCGCATCCGCACGATCCCCGGCGTCGAAGCCGCCGGCGTGACGACGCGGCCGCCGTTCACGATCAATCAGAACCGCTGGGACATCTGGTTCCCGGGCCGTCAGCCGGTGGGACAGCCGGGGCCGACGGTCGAAGTGACGAGCGTGTCGGCGGGATATTTCGAGACGATGAACGTGCCGATCGTCGCGGGACGCGCGTTCACGGACGATGATGGTCCCGACGCGCCCCGCGTCGCGATCGTGAACGAAACGATGGCGCGGCGGTACTGGCCCGGCGAGAACGCGCTCGGGCAGACGTTCCGCACGCGCGCCGGCGAAGGCCCGCTGTTCGAGATCGTCGGCGTGGCCGCGGATCACAAAGTGTCGACGGTGGGGGAGGCGCCGACGCCGTTCCTGCACGTCGCGCGCCGCCAGCAGTTCAGTCCGTACGCCGCCGTGATCGCCCGCACGCGCGGCGACGCGGACGCGCTGCTGCGGGACATGCGCCGGGAGATTCACGCGGTCGAACCGGACCTCGCGTTCATCGAAAATCAGACGATGGAGTCCGAGGTGTCGACGACGCTGTTTCCGGTGCGCGCGAGCGCGTGGCTGGTCAGCGCGGTCGGATTGATCGCGATGCTGCTCGCGGCCGTCGGGCTCTACGGCGTCGTCGCGTACTCGGTGGCGCGCCGGACGCGCGAGATCGGCATCCGCGTCGCGCTGGGCGCCGACGCGGGCAGCGTCGTCGGGCTGGTGATGCGGCAGGGCCTGCTCGTCTGCGGCGTCGGCCTCGTGTCCGGCGGCCTGCTCGCCGCGGTGCTCGCGCTCGTCGCGCGGCAGCAGCTGGCGGCGCTCCTGTACGGCATCGGGTTTCTGGACGCCGTGTCGTGGATCGGCGCGGCGGTCACGCTGATCGTCGTCTCCGCGCTCGCGAACCTCGTCCCCGCCTGGCGCGCGGCGAGGGTCGATCCCTCGGTCGCTCTGCGGATCGAATAGAGACTTCAGAACTGAGAACTCGGAACCGAGAACTCTGAACCCTGAACCCTGAACCCGGCACCCTGAACCCGCGTCTACGTCCACATGCTTTCTGATATCCGCGTCGGCCTGCGGCTTCTCTGGAAGGACAAGGCGTTCACGCTTGCGACGGCGTTGACGCTGGCGCTGTGCATCGGCGCCAACACGGCGCTGTTTTCCGTCGTCCACAACGTCCTGCTGAAGCCGCTCCCCGTGCCCGAGTCCGATCGCATCGTGCTGATGGGCAATGCCTATCCCAAGGCCGGCGAGGCCGCGGCCATCGGATCGAACTCCAGCGTGCCCGATTACTACGACCGGCTGCGCGACATGGACGTCTTCGAGGAACAGGCGTTCTTCAACGGGGGTAACCAGAGCATCGACCAGAACGGGACGCCGGTCCGCGTCCGGATGAACCGCGTCACGCCGTCGTTCTTCCGCCTGCTGCGCATCGCGCCCGCGCTGGGGCGCGCGTTCAGCGAGGAGGACGGCACGGTCGGCAACGACAAGAAAGTCGTGCTCAGCTACGCGCTGTGGCAATCGGCGTTCGGCGGCGATCCGTCGGCCGTCGGGAAGGACCTGCGCCTCGACGGCCAGCCGTTCACCGTAATCGGCGTCATGCCGAAGGGGTTCTACTTCGTGAACCCGACCGTGATGCTGTGGCGCCCGCTGGCGTTCACCGATCAGCAGAAGAGCGACGAGCAGCGGCACAGCAACAACTATCAGAACATCGCGCGCCTGAAGCCCGGCGCCACCATCCAGCGGGCGCAGCAGCAGGTCGACGCCATCAACGCGCGCAATCTGGACAAGTTTCCGCAGCTCAAGCCGCTGCTCATCAACGCCGGCTTCCACACGACGGTCGATCCGCTCCAGGAAACACTCGTGCGAAACATCAAGCCGACGCTGTACCTGATGTGGGGCGGCGCGCTCTTCGTGCTGCTGATCGGCTGCGTCAACGTCGCCAATCTCGCGCTCGTCCGGTCGCGCGCGCGGATGAAGGAGCTCGCCACGCGCCTCGCGCTTGGCGGGGGCCGCTGGCGCGTCGGCCGTCAGCTCGTGACCGAGAGCCTGCTGCTCACGCTCGTGTCGGCCGGGGCCGGTCTGCTCGTCGGCGCCGCGGCGCTGCGCCTGCTGGGCACGCTGAACATTCAGGACCTGCCGCGCGGCGAGGAGATTCGCCTCGATGGCGTCGTCGTCGCGTACACGGTCGCGGTCGCGGCGGCGATCGGGTTCGTGCTCGGATTGATACCCGTCACGAACGCGCTGCCCGTCAGCCTGACGTCGGTGCTCCGCGAGGAGGGCCGCTCGGGCACCGCCGGCCGCGGCGCGCGCACGCTGCGGCGGGCGCTTGTGGTCGCGCAGGTCGCGTTCGCGTTCGTGCTGCTCGTCGGCGCCGGGCTCCTGTTCGCCAGCTTCCGCCAGGTGCTGTCGATTCAACCCGGGTTCAACCCCGACGGCGTGCTGACGGCGTCGGTCAGCCTGCCGCGCGCGCGGTACGGCGACGACACCAAGCTGATTGGGTTCACGCACGAAGCGCTGGCGCGCATTCGCGCCCTGCCGGGCGTCATCGGCGTCGGCGCCACCGACACGATTCCCTTCGGCGGCAATCACAGCGACAGCGTGATTTTCGCCGAGGGTTATCAGATGAAGCCGGGCGAGTCGGTGATCTCGCCGAGCCAGGTGGATGTGACTCCCGGCTACTTCGAGACGATGGGCGTGCGCCTCGCGCGCGGCCGGTTCTTCGACGCGCGCGACGCCGCCGTCGGCAAGGTGCCCGCCGGCGGCGGCCGGCCGATCGGCGCGTTCTCGATCATGGTGGACGAGACGCTCGCGAAGCGGTTCTGGCCGAATCAGGATCCGATCGGGCGCCGCATGTTCAAGCCGAACGACATCGCCGCCGGCGACATCACGGCGGTCAACGAGAAGACGGTGTTTTTCACCGTCGTCGGCGTCATCGCCGACATGAGGCTGCACGATCTGACCGAAGGGGCGAAGTCGGTTGGCGCGTACTACTTTCCCATGGACCAGGACACGTCGTCGGGCATGACGTTCGCCGTCAGGACCGCGGGCGATCCGCTGTCGCTGACGAGCGCCGTCCGCGGCGCGCTCAACGGACTGGACCGCGAGCTGCCGGTGTACGACATCCAGACGATGGATCAGCGGATGGAGAAGTCGCTGGTGAGCCGGCGCTCGCCGGTCGTGCTGTCGCTCAGCTTCGGCGCGGTGGCGCTCTTCCTCTCCGCGATCGGCATCTACGGCGTGCTGGCGTACCTGGTCACGCAGCGGCGGCGGGAGATTGGGATCCGCATCGCGCTCGGCAGCAGCACGGGCGCCATCTTCGAGCTCATCCTGCGCGAGGGGCTCTGGCTCGTCGCCGCCGGGTTCGTGCTGGGCGGCGTCGGCGCGTTCGCGCTGCGCAAGAGCCTCGAGAGCCAGCTGTACGGCGTCAGCGCCACGGATCCGGTCGTGCTCGTCGCGGTCACGGCGACGCTTGCGCTCGTCGCGCTGACCGCGTGCGCGCTGCCCGCCCGCCGCGCGACGAGAATCGACCCGATCGTGGCGCTGGCGGAATAGAATCCTCCGCGTGCCCACCGCCGACGCCGCGCCAGTTCTCGCCAAAGCGCGCCGCCGGCTGATTCCCTTTCTCTTCCTCCTCTACATCGTCGCCTACCTCGATCGCATCAACGTCGGGTTCGCCGCGCTGCAGATGAACCGGGCGCTCGGCTTCTCGGCGTCGACGTACGGGTTCGGCGCCGGCATCTTCTTTCTCAGCTACGTTCTGTTCGAGATTCCGAGCAACGTGATCCTCGCGCGCGTCGGCGCGCGGCTGTGGATCGCGCGGATCATGATCACGTGGGGACTCGTCTCGTCGGGGATGATGTTCGTCCACGGCGTGACGGGCTTCTACACGCTGCGATTCCTGCTCGGCCTCGCCGAGGCCGGATTCTTTCCGGGCATCATCTTCTATTTCACGCGCTGGTTCCCGCCGCGCGAGCGCGCGCGGACGATCGCGACGTTCATGACGGCGACGCTGACCGCGGGCGTGATCGGCGCGCCGATCTCCGGCGCGCTGCTGTCGATTCACGGCCTCGGGCTGGCCGGATGGCAATGGCTGTTCGTTCTCGAGGGCCTGCCGGCGATCGTCCTGGGCTTCGTCGTGCTGTTCGTGCTGCCCGACGGACCCGACACCGCGCGCTGGTTGAGCGACGCGGAACGCGCGGCGGTGCGCGATGCGCTGAGCGGGGGACGGGTCTCCGGTCACGCCGACGGCGGAGACCCGTCCCCTTTGTCCGACCCGTCCCCGTCCACCCGCGAGGCGCTCTCGAGCGGCCGCGTGTGGCTCGTCTCGGTCAGCCACTTCCTGCTGATTCCGGTCGCGCTGTACGGGATCGGCTTCTGGATGCCGCAGATTCTGAAGAGCGCGTCGGGCGCGAGCGACTTCATCGTCGGCGTGCTGACGGCGATCCCGTACGCCTGCGGCGCAGTGGCGATGGTAATCGCCGGACGGCATTCGGATCGCACGGGCGAGCGGCGATGGCATGTCGCGATCGCCGCGGCGGTCTGCGCATCGGGTCTCGTGCTCAGCACGATGGCCGCCGGCCCCGTGTGGTCAGTCGTGACGCTGTCGCTCGCGATGATCGGACTCGCCGGCGTGTTCGGTCCGTTCTGGGCGCTCGCGTCGGTCACGATTCGCGGCACCGGCGCCGCGGCCGCGATCGCGCTCATCAACTCGGTGGGGAATACGGGCGGCTTCGTCGGTCCGTATCTGCTCGGCGCGATCAACGACGCGATGCACAGTTTCGCGATGGGGCTGTACGCGATCGCCGCGATGCTGCTGCTCGGCGGCGCGCTGGTGCTCGGCGTGCGCGACGGCGGTCTGGCTGACGCCGGACGCCACTCGTCCTCCTAATTCGACCCTTCGTCGACATTTCCGGCTCGCCTGAAAGGCTCGCCCTACAATTGCTGGCAGATGTAGCGCGAGGCTTTCAGCCGAGCGATCACCATGCTGACCATCAACCATCTGCGAAAGTCCTACGGGCCGCTCGTCGCGGTCGACGACGTTTCGTTTTCGGTCGAGCGCGGCCAGCTCGTCGGCCTGCTCGGCCCCAACGGCGCCGGCAAGACGACGACCGTGTCGATGGTCGCCGGTCTGGTGACGCCAGACACAGGCGACGTCCTCGTCGGCGGCGCCGCGCTCAGGGGCGACACCGATCCGAAGAAGCGGCAGATCGGACTCGTCCCGCAGGATCTCGCGCTGTACGACGAGCTGTCGGCGCGCGCCAACCTGCGCTTCTTCGGCGCGCTCTACGATCTCTCCGGCGCCGCGCTCGACAAGGCGATCGCCGCCGCGCTCGAGCTGGTCGGCCTCGCCGATCGCGAGCGCGATCTCGTGAAGACGTTCAGCGGCGGCATGAAACGCCGGCTGAATCTCGCCGCCGGCCTGCTGCACGATCCGGACATCCTGCTGCTCGACGAACCCACGGTCGGCGTCGATCCGCAGAGCCGCAACGCGATCTTCGACAACCTCGAAGAGCTGAAGCGCCGCGGCAAGGCGCTGCTCTACACCACGCACTACATGGAAGAAGTCGAGCGCCTCGCGGATCGCATCGTCGTGATCGATCACGGTGGGGTGATCGCGGACGACACGCTGTCCGGCCTGTTGAACGGGGACGGGTCTCGGAGCGCGCTGGAGGCCGAGACCCGTCCCCGTACTCTCGAGGCGGTCTTCCTCACGCTGACGGGAAGGAGCCTGCGCGACTGATGGCGAACATTCCAGTCACACCGCTTCTCGCGATGATCCGCAAGGATCTGCAGCTCTTCTTCAGCGACCGGCGATCCGTGATCGTGAGCTTCGTCGTGCCGATCGCGATCGGCGCGTTCTTCGGGTCGATCTTCTCCGGCCCGGGCGACAACGCCGAGCCCGCCCGCATCGCCATCGCCGTCATCGATCAGGACGGGAGCGCGATCTCGAAGGCGATCGTCACCGGATTGCAGAGCGATCGGAACCTGAAGGTGGCGACGCCGGCCGAAGCCGAGGCGCGCGACGCCGTCAAGCGCGGCCGGACCGCGGTCGGCGTGATCATCCCGAAGAATTTCGGCGACGCGGCGGGCAAGGCGTTCTTCGGCGGCGGCGCCAAGCCGGACGTGAATCTCGTCTACGACCCGTCACGCAACACCGAGCTCGCGATGGTGCGCGGGATCATGACGCAGCACATCATGGACGCCGTGAGCCGCGAGATGTTCGGCGGCGCGATGGGGAAGCAGTACGTCGAGAAGTCGCTGCCCGAGATCGAATCGTCGAAGATGCCGGCCGAGCAGAAGGCGGTGCTGCTGCAGCTGCTGCGATCCGTTCAGGGCGTCTACAACCAGCCCGCCGGCGCGGGCGGCCGGCCGCAGGGCGTGACGATGCCGTACGCCGTGCACGAAGAGGCGATGACGGCAGGATCGAACGTCGCGTACAACGGCTACGCGCACTCGTTCGCCGGGATGGGGATTCAGTTCCTGCTCTTCGCGATGGCGAATCTCGGCGTGGAGATGCTGCTCGAGCGGCAGCGCGGCCTGTGGAGGCGGCTGCGCAGCGCGCCGGTGTCGCGCTTCACGCTGCTGACGGGAAAAGCGGCGAGCGGATCGATCATCTCGTTTCTGATCCTCACGGTCTGCTTCGCGTTCGCGATGATCGTCTTCAAGGTCCGCATCCAGGGCAGCGTCGTCGGATTCCTTGGCGTCGCGATCGCGTGCTCGATCATGGCGTCGAGTTTCGGGCTGTTGGTGGCCGCGCTCGGCAACTCGCCGGCGACCGCGCGCGGCATCACGACGCTCGCGGTGCTGATGATGGTGATGCTGGGCGGCGCCTGGGTGCCGACGTTCGTCTTCCCGGCGTGGCTGCAGCAGTTCACGCTGATCGTGCCGGTGCGATGGGCGGTCGACGGGCTCGACGCGACGACGTGGCGCGGCGTCGGCCTCGCGGGCGCGCTCGCGCCGATCGGCGTGTTGCTCGCGTTCGCCGCGGCGTTCGGCGCGCTGGCCGCGAGCCGCTTCAAGTGGGAAGAGGCGTGAGGGCGGACACGCGGGTCCGCCCCCACGCCGTAGCTACCGGATTCCGCCCGGCTTGAACAAATCGGACAGGTCGTTCGCGGTCGCCGCGCCGCCCAGCCACGGGAAGCCCGCCGCCGGATCGACGTTGAACATCTCCTGCATCGTCCGCAGCGTGGACGAGTGCGAGAGCTCGGTCGCGCTCGCGAACGGCAGACCGTGCACGTTCTCGTGCGCGTCCTTCGAGATGATCATGAACGGCAGCGTGAAGTCGGGCGTGTCGCCGTCTTCGCTCTCGTCCCACCACAGCACGATCACGCCGTGCTCCTTGTACGCCCGCGACGCCATGATCAGCGGCACGGCCCGCGCGAGGAAGTTGTCGCCCTGCGCGACGTCCGCGCGATCGCCCTTGTTGACGGCGCCCACCGGACCGCCGTACCCGTTGGTCAGGCCGGTGTGCTGATCGTTGTACTGATTCGGCGTAATCCAGTTGTAGTCGGCGACGCTGTCGCTCTGCAGGTCGAGCGCCAGCTGCTGCAGCGGCGCGTACTGCGTCCGCAGCGGATTGGTCGTCGTCGTGTTGCAGCCGCCGTTCGTGTCGGTGAAATACACCATCGGGTTGTGCTTGGCCGCGTAGTTGTACTGCGTGGCGTAGTTGTACGCGTTCAGACCGCCGGCGGTGAACTGGCCGCTGAGGTTGAACAGCGGAACCGTCCACGACGCGCGCGGCAGCGGGACGTTGGTCGTGAGGTCCACGTCGGTGTCCTCCTGATACGACCGCCACGTTCTCCGGGCCTTCGTCAGGAACGCGCTCAGGTGCTGATCGGTCGTCTGGACCGTGTCCGGCGTGCAGTCGACGTGGTACGGCTGGTCATCGTTGAACACGCCGAGGTTCGTGCCCGCTTCGGCCCAGATGTAATTCGGCTCCGACGGATGCACGCCGACGCCGGCGTTGATGTAGTGCGTCGCGTACGCGACCTGTCCGCTGATGCCGGACGTGCCGTTCACGAGGCTGTTGATGAACGGCGCCTGCGGACTCATGAAGATCTGCTGCGGCGACACCGTCGTGGACGGCTGCGTCCAGTTGTGGTTCTCCATCGCGATCACGAACACCTTCCGCGGCCGCCGATCGCCGCGATCGTCCCGATCGTCGTGCCGGTGGTCGGCCTGCGCGGTGAAGCCGCCCAGCATCACGGCGGATGCGAGCGCCAGCACACTTGCGGACAATTGACGTTTCATCTGAAACATGAGCCCCCCCTTTGATATCGTCATCGTTCGATATCCGTTGCGCGGCGTTCATCGGTGCCGCTCTGTCAACGTAGGCGGTCGGCTTGACGGATCGGTCTCGGAGGTGTGACCGATGCAATAACTTCTGATGAGGTGGAAGTAAAATGCGCGCATGAGACTGCTTACGTCAGTCGTTGTCGCAGCCGCCGCTGTCGTCCTTGCCGATGCCGTCGTCGCTCAGCCGCAGGACGCGGTCTCCGCGCGCGCGAAGGCGCTGCACGATCGCGCGATCGTCGTCGACACGCACGACGACACGACGCAGCGCTTCATCTGGGAGAAGAACTTCAACATCGCCGTCCGCAACAAGGACGGGAACATCGACATCCCGCGCATGCGCGACGGTGGCATGGACGCCATCTTCTTTTCGATCTGGATGTCCGGTGACGTCACCGGCCCGACGGCCGTCAAGCAGGCGCTCGACCAGATCGACGCCGTCCGCGAAGTCGTTCGAACGCATCCGAACGATTTCATGCTGGCGACGTCCGCCGCGGACATCCGCAAAGCCGCCGCCGCCCACAAGATCGCCGCGCTCATGGGCATGGAAGGCGGCCACATGATCGACGACGATCTCGGAATGCTGCGTGTCTACGCGGCGCTCGGCGTGCGGTACCTGACGCTGACGCACTCGCTCAACACGCACTGGGCCGATTCGTCCGGCGAGAAAGGCGTCCACGACGGCCTGACGCCGTTCGGCAAGGACGTCGTCCGCGAGCTCAACCGGCTCGGGATGATGGTCGACATCTCGCACGTCTCGGACAAGACGTTCTTCGACGCGCTCGAGACGACGAAGGCGCCGATGATCGCGTCGCACTCGTCCGCGCGGGCGATATCCAATGCGCCGCGCAACATGACCGACGACATGCTGCGCGCGATGACGAAGAACGGCGGCGTCGTGATGATCAACTACAACGCCGGATTCCTCAGCGAGGAATTCCGCGCGGCGCCGCGCAGCGCCGAGTTCAGAGCCCAGGAGGACGCGATCGCGAAGCGCTGCGGCAAAGACGAGGCGTGCGACATCAAGGCGACCGAGCAGTTGAACCAGGCCGCGATGCGCAACGGCCAGCTGCCGACGGTCAGCTGGGAGAAGATCGTCGAGCACATCGATCACGTCGTGAAGATCGCCGGTGTCGATCACGTCGGCCTCGGCTCCGACTTCGACGGCGCGACGATGCCGATCGGGATGGAGGACGTGTCGAAGCTGCCGAAGATCACCGACGCGCTGCTCAAGAAAGGCTACTCGGAGGCGGACATCGAGAAAATCCTTGGCGGCAACATCCTTCGCGTCATGGAACAGGTGGAACGAGCTGCTTCGAGATGAGTCCGTGGTAGATCGCGAGGCTTGCCACCCGTCAGCCCTTCAGTCATGAAACGCTCCGCGGATGTGGTGATCGTCGGCGGTGGTTGCATGGGCGCGAGCGTCGCCTATCACCTGACGCGCCGCGGCGTGACCGACGTCGTCCTGCTCGAGCGGGAGAAGTTGCTCGCCACGGGATCGACCGGCCGCAACGCGGGCGGCGTCCGGCATCAGTTCTCCAACGCCGCCAACATCCGCCTGTCGATCGAATCGATCAATCTCCTCGAGCGGTTCGCGGACGACGTCGGCCAGACGATCGACTTCCATCAGGACGGCTATCTCTTTCTTCTTTCCACCGACGCCAGCGTCGACACGTTCCGCCGCAACGTCGCGCTGCAGCGCAGCCTCGGCGTCGACGTCGACTGGCTCGATGCGACGGCGGCGGCGCAGGCCGCACCGGGATTGCAGACCGACGGCGTGCTCGGCGCGACGTTCTGCCGGCGCGACGGCGTCGCCGATCCGAACGGCGTCACGATGGGATTCGCGAAAGCCGCGCAGGCCGCCGGCGCGACGATCGAGCGGGACGTTGAAGTCACCGGGATCCGCGTGAGCGGCGGCCGTATCACCGGCGTCGAGACCTCAAAGGGCGCGATCGACACGCCCGTCGTCGTGAACGCCGCTGGGCCGCACGCGCGGCAGATCGGACGCATGGCTGGCGTCGACGTCCCGGTCGATCCGTACCGCCGTCACATCTTCATTGCCCAGGCGCCGCCCGGCTCGGCGCACTGGCGCGTGCCGGCGTCACGAGTCCTGGTGATCGATTTCGAATCGACGTTCTACTTTCACCGCGAGGGCGCGGGCCTGCTGTTCGGCATGGGCGACAAGAACGAGACGCCGACGTTCGACACGACGGTGCAGTGGGATTTTCTGCCGCAGGTGATCGACGTCGCCGTGAAACGGCTGCCGGCGCTCGCCGACGCGTCGATCTCCCACGCGTGGGCCGGGCTCTACGAGGTGACGCCGGACGCGAACCCGATCATCGGCGCCGCCGCTGGCGTCGACGGATTCTTTCTGATCAACGGCTTCAGCGGCCACGGCTTCCAGCATTCACCGGCGGCCGGCCGCATTCTCGCCGACGTGATCGCCGGCCGGGATCCGCAGTTCGACCTGACGCCCTTCGCGCCCGCGCGCTTTGCAGGCGCCGGCGCGGCAACGGGCGAGAAGTACATGGTGTAATGGGCGGGTGGGGCAGGTAGGGCTGGTGGGGAAAAAGGGCAAAGGGCTGAGGGCTGAGGGCAGGAATGGTATTCGATAAGGTTGCCGATCGGAAGATCCGCGAAGCGCTCGCACAAGGAGAGTTCGACAATCTGCCTGGCGCCGGCAAGCCGATCGATCTCGAGGAGTATTTCAAGACGCCCGAGCATCTGCGCATGGTGCATTCGATCCTGAAGAGCGCGAACTGCCTGCCGCAGGAAGTCGAGCTCATCAACGAAATCGCGCGCCTCGATCGCGCGCTTGCCGACGCGACCGACGAGACCGAGCGGGCCACGCTGCGCCGCACGCTCGCGGATCGACGGACAGAACTCTCGCTCGCGCTCGAACGCGCCCGCCACCCGCCCTTCCCGCCCCTCCTGCCCTAACCATGCACTTGAAGCTCTCTTCCTGCGACGTCCGCTCCTGGCGAACGACCGACGTCGATTCGCTCGTGAAGCACGCCAACAACTACAACATCTGGATCAACCTGCGCGACGCGTTCCCGCATCCGTACGCGAAG
Source organism: Terriglobia bacterium (assembly GCA_020073005.1). Classification (GTDB taxonomy): domain Bacteria; phylum Acidobacteriota; class Vicinamibacteria; order Vicinamibacterales; family CAVVIG01; genus SRVP-36. Next base: position 30,728 of record JAIQFX010000003.1, read on the forward strand.
CGCGACGGGCGCGCGTTCATCAAAGGCGCGCTCAGCCGCGAGCCCGAGACGATGTTCGCGATCGCCGTCGAGGATGAGGCGGTGGGCGGCATCGGATTCGTCCTGCATCCGGATGTCGAGCGCGTGTCGGCCGAGATCGGGTACTGGCTGGCGGAGCCGTTCTGGAAGCGCGGGATCACGAGCGAGGCGCTGGCGGCCGTCACGAAGCACGCGATCGCGACGCATCACCTGACGCGCATTTATGCCGTGCCGTACGCGTGGAACGCGGCGTCCTGCCGCGTGCTGGAAAAGGCGGGCTACGTGCTGGAAGCGCGGCTGCGCCGCAGCGCGATCAAGAACGGCCGGATCATCGATCAGATGCAGTACGCGTATGTTGCCGAATAGGTGGCTGGGGGCTGGTGACTGGTGACGGGAAACGGAATGTCAATTGAGCGTGTAGCGGGTGTGCCAGCCACCAGTCACCGACGATCAGCCGCAACTCTAAACCCCAGGCTTGGTCCTTTGTCCTGCGGGGCGTGCGTGTAGCGCAGGCCGCAGCGCGCGCTGTTGGCGTCGAACAGGTAGCTCCCGCCGCGGATGACGCGCGTGTCGCCGGCCGCCGCGCCGGTCGCGTCGATGTTGACGGCGGCGATCTCCGAATACGGCCCGTACCAGTCCGCCGTCCATTCCCACACGTTGCCGTGCATGTCGGCGAGCCCCCACGGATTGAGCGGAAACGATCCGACGGGCACTGTCCGGCCGCGCGAGTCGCCGGCGGAGAACGACGCGTACGGGAACTTGCCGTTGTAGTTCGCCTGCGCCGTCGTGACGTTCTCGCCGGTCGAGAACGGACCGGTGGTCCGCGCGCGGCACGCGTACTCCCATTGCGCCTCGGTCGGCAGCCGGTAACGCAGCGTCGCCGACGGATTCGCGTTCAGCTTCGCGAGAAACTGCTGGACGTCGACGAACGACACGTTCTCCACGGGACATCGCGCGCAGTTCGAGTTCTGGCTGGGAGACGAGCCCATGACCGCGCGCCATTCCTGCTGCGTCACTTCGAACTGTCCGAGCAGGAACGGATGCGTGATCTCGACGTCGTGCAGCGTCTCGTCCGCGTTGCGGCCGATCTCGCCCGCCGCGCTGCCCATCGTGAACCGGCCCGCGGGCAGCTCGACGAACGTCAGGCCGCTGGCGGTGTCGGTGACGGTCGGCGTCGGCGTGCGGACTTCTTCGCCCGCGCTGACTTCGAACCGGCGGAAGCGGCCGTAGGTCGCGACGGTCGTCACCTTGTAGCCGTTGGCGATCGTGTATTGCTCGCGCATCTCGAGCGGCACCGCGATCGCCGACTTCTCCTCGACGCGGAACGTCGTCGTGATGACGGCGCGCACCGACGGCTGCTCGACGCCGAGCTCGGTCTTGAGGACGGCGCCGGTCGACGCGTCGATCCACAGGCGGCCGTGCGCGAACAGATCGCGGCCGGCTTCTCCCTGAATCATCGCGGGCGACTGCACTTCCTTGTATTCCACGATCCGGACATTGGCGCCGGTGCTCCGATCTTCCTTGCCGAGGGAAAACCGGAAGCGCGGCTGATAGCTGCGCTGCAGCACGGACAGCCCGAGCACCGGATTGCCGAGCGTGGTGTGCAGGTTGCCGAGGTTGTAGCGCGCGCCCTCCTCGCGAATCTGCTCGGCCTGGGCCATCGCGTCCTTGGCGCCGCTGAGGAACAGCCGCGCCAGCCGCTCCTGGCGATCGCGGACCGGAACGCCGTCGACCATGATCACGTCGCGGAACGGCAGGAGCGCCGACGTGTCGGGCGACTTCACGAACAGGAAATCGGATCGCAAATCGCGGTGACGGGCCCGGGTCATCTCCGTCGGTACGACCGGCGTCGGCGCGCTGCCGCGTCCGCCGCCGACGGCGACGAACGTGGGCAGCGAGGCGTTCGAGTCCTGCACGTAGTTCTCTTCGGCGACGACGTTCTCGAATTCGTCGATGAAATAGTCGAGGTACCAGGCCGCGCGGTCGAGCAGCGACTCAAGCGGGGGACGGGTCTCGGAACGGTCTTGCGCCGAGACCCGTCCCCCGAGTCCCGCGACCAGGCCGAGGCTCATGCACAGCGCCGACCGCGCGAGCCGAAACCGGGTGCCCATGGGGTGTGGCGTCTACTATACTGCCCTCCAACAGGAGCCTCTATGAGACGTGCACTGTTCGCAGTCTTCGGCGTCGCGGCCGTCGCCCTCGTCGCTGGACAACGGGGACGGGTCTCGGCGCTCGATCGTCCCGAGACCCGTCCCTTTGCTGTCGCCGCGCAGCGGCCCGTGCCGCCCGCGGCGCGGTCCCAGGCCGTCGCCGCGTACTTCCCGGATCGCTTCGACTGGCAGCACAAGAAGCCGGAAGAAGTCGGGATGGACTCGGCGCTGGTGAATCAGGCCGTGCAGGCCGCGATTGCCGCCGACACGCCGGGCACGCACGACATGACGCTGTTCCTGAAGAACAGCTTCGGCAAGGAACCGTTCGACACGATCGTCGGCCCCGTGAAGGATCGCGGTCCCGCCAGCGGCCTGATCATGCGGCACGGCTACATCGTCGCCGAGTGGGGCGAGCCGTCACGCGTCGACATCACCAACAGCGTGACGAAGACGTTCTTGACGACGGTCGTCGGCCTCGCGTGGCAGAAGGGATTGATCCACGACGTCAACGACTACGTGCGCGACTACATGCCGCCGCACGTCGATCTGTTCGACGCGCCGCACAACCGGAACATCAAGTGGGATCACCTGCTGCGGCAGACGAGCGACTGGTCGGGCACGCTGTGGGGTAAGCCGGACTGGGCGGATCGTCCGGTCGGCAAGGGTCCCGAGGACTGGCAGAACCGGCCGATGTACGAGCCCGGCACGCACTTCAAGTACAACGACGTGCGCGTGAACGTGATGGCGCTCGCGGCGCTGCAGGTCTGGCGCAAGCCGCTGCCGGAAGTCCTGCGCGAAGAGATCATGGAGCCGATCGGCGCCTCGTCGACGTGGCGCTGGTACGGCTACGAGAATTCGTGGGTCGAGGTCGACGGCCAGAAGATGCAGTCGGTGAGCGGCGGCGGCCACTGGGGCGGCGGCATGTTCATCAACGCGTACGACATGGCGCGCTTCGGCTACCTCTTCCTGCGCAACGGCAAGTGGAAGGACAAGACGCTCGTCTCCGAAAAGTGGATCGAGATGGCGCGGAAGAACGGTCCCGCGGAGAACAACAACAACTACGGCTTCGCGAACTGGTACCTGAACCTCGACAAGAAGCCGCTGCCGAGCGCGCCGGCGACCGCCGTCCGCTTCGTCGGCAACGGATCGAACATCATCTACGTCGACTGGGAGAACGACATCGTCGCGGTCGTGCGCTGGATCCGCGGCGACAAAGCGCTCGACGACGTGGTCGGAAAAACGATTGCGTCGCTGAAGTCGACGAATACGGCAGTGGGACACGCGGCGCGATGATTTGCCCACTTTCCAAATGCCCGTCAGCGCTTCCTTCCTCGAATTCGTCCTCGATCAGCTCGACGCCTGCGGCCCGATCACCGCGAAGCGGATGTTCGGCGGCGTCGGCCTGTACGCCGGTGAATGTTTCTTCGCCGTGATGATGGACGACACGATCTACTTGAAGGTCGACGACACGACGCGCGGGACGTACGAAGCGGCGGGGTCGCGGGCCTTCAACCCCTACCCGAAGCGTCCGGATGGCGGCGTGTCGACGTCGTACTTCGAGGTGCCGCTCGCTGTACTCGAGGATGCCGAAGAACTGGCGCGGTGGGCGAAGAAATCGATCGCGGTGTCGGGGCAGGTCAGGCCGAAGTCGAAGAAGGCGCGGCCTGCGCTGCGTTCGACGAACAGAAGAATCCGGCGCCGCTAGTTTAGTCAGCGCGATCGGCCTTCCAATCGATTTGCCGCGTCGCGCGCGGCGGCGCGCAGCTCTTCGCTGGCGGCGAGCGCAGCCAGCATCTGCTCCGACGCGCCGACCGTTCCCGCCATCCGCTCCGCGATCGCAATCCGCTCGTCGACGCTCACCTCGTTGTCCAGCAACGGCATCAGCAGCTCGCGCATGCGCGGCGGCAGCGCGTGCTCGAGATACTCGACCGCGTTCGCGCGGATGTCGGGCGCGCTGGACCGCAGTCCTTCGTACGCGCTGTGCAGATCGGGACCGGGCAGCAGCAGCTTCATGAGGCGGAAGATCCGCTCGACCTCCTGCGTCATCGTGTCGCGCAGGCGCACGAGGGCCGCCTCATCGGATGCGCCCGACGGATCGAACGTGCCGAGGATCTGATACGAGCGGTAGTGCCCGAGGATTTCGGCGGCGAGCACGGTCTCGACGAGATCGCCTTCGAGCCGGCGCTCGGGATTGAGCTGCCGGAGCTTGTTGAGCGCCGAGACGACGCGCAAGCGGACCGCGGGGTCGGCGTCGAGCATGACCTCGACCAGCGCGTGCTCGGCGGCGACCGTCGCGATGCGCAGCAGCACGTCCGGCGCGTGGCGGCGCACGCCCGCCGGCGCGTGCGCGTCGTGCAGGACCCGCGCGAGATCGGGGACGGCGGCGTCGCCGAATGCGGCAAGCGCGATCGTGGCCTCGGCGGTCAGTTCCGATTCGCCGAGGCGCGCGACGATCGCCGGGATCATCGAGACATTTCCCGCGGGGCGCGTCACGCCCGCCGCGCGGATGGCCTGACGCGCAACAGCCGGCACGGGATCGTTCACCAGCGCCAACAGCTGATCGTCGAAGCCGCCTGGAGACGACGTCAGCGTCGCGAGCAACCGCGCCGCTTCGACGCGCGCGAACTCGCCCTCGGCGCCGTCGCGTGTCAGCGCGCCGTCGATCAGCAGCCGGACCATGTCCAGCTTCTGCGTCGGACCCGGCCGCGCCAGGAAGATCGCCATCGCGGACGAGATCGACGCGCCGCCGACATCCTCAAGCCGCTCGAGGCGCGCGAGCGGATCGGTCTCGGTCATCCGCGCCAGGTAGATCAGCGCTTCGGCGCGCACCGACGGATCGGGATCCTTCTCGAGCAGCCGCTCGGCCTGCGGCACGACGGTCGCGTCGTTCGCGGCGGTGAGCAGCGCGATCGCCTCGCGCCGGATGTCGGCGGACGGATGATCGAGCAGCCGCTGAATCAGCGTCTGCGAGAGCGGCGCCTCGCGATCCTTGAGGAGATTCAGCGCGTAGAGAATGTCGGACGGATCATCCGATCGGAGCGCGGTCGTCAGCACGTCGGACGTCGATCGATCGATCACCTGCGACAGGCGTTCCGCGTCGACGCGATGCTCGAAGAGGCTCGTCCGCAGGCTGTTCACGTACTGCCGGCGCGCCGTCGCGGCCGCGGCGATCCAGCCGCCGAGCAGGACGATCGTCACGATGCTGATCTGCGGCGCGCTGAGGCCGAGCAGCACGACGCCGGCGAGCACGCAGATGGCGCCGAGGCAGTCGCCGATGCGCCAGACGACCGTGTCGATGAACGCCTTGGCGTGCCGCGTCTGATCCTCGGGGACCGGCAGGTAGAGGAGCTCGACCGTCGATCGATCGATGGAGTAGCGCAGCACTTGATCGCTGCCTTTCAACAGCACGGCCGATCCGATGCTCGCCCAGATCAGCACCGCGAACGATCCCGCCGTCAGCGCGAGCGGCACGACGAGCAGCGCGACGCCGAGGCCGAAGCGCCGCAGCACGCGCGACGTGAGGAACAGCTGCGTCGCGAGCGACAGCAGGCCCGCGTACACGTTGAACGTTCCGAAGAACGCGGCGAGCGCGTCGGTCTCGGGAATGGCGGACTTGGCAATCGCGCGAAACTGCCACGCGGCGACCGTCGTCACGAGCGACGACAGGCAGATGACGCCCGCGATCGCTCGAAGGTGCGGCGATCGCCAGACGACCGCGAAGCTCTGACGCAGGCCGCCGGGTCCCGGCAGGCGCCGCGCGGCGTCGTCGGCCGTGGAGACGCGATCGCCGCGACGCTCCGCGTCCCCGCGCTCGCGCCAGATGAAGGTCACGAGGAGCGGACAGAGCGCCAGCGCGATGCCCGTCATCAGCAGCAGATTCGCCGTGCCGAGCCGCGCGGCGACGGCCTTCGTCATCATGCCGCCGACGATCCAGCCCATGATCGCGCCGCTGCCGATGATCCCGTACAGCCGCTTCGCCTCGCGCGTGGTCAGCACGTGATTCGCCAGCATCCAGACCTGCGCGGGCAGCAGCACGCCGTACACGCTCGCCCACACGTAGAGCACCGGCAGCATCCAGAAGGGCTCCGCCGATCGGGACGATCCGGTCAGGCCCCAGAAGACGAAGCTCGTCACCGAGAAGACGACGAGCGAGCCGACCATCAGCGTCCGCGGACCGGCGCGGCGGCCGAGCCGCAAGTACACCGCCATCACGGCGCCGACGCTCAGCGACGAGGCGATGTCCGCGTAGGGAAGGCTGGCGGCGCTGTACTGCTCGAGGAAGAGCGCGTCCCTCGTCGATTTGGTCACCACGTAACTCGTGACGACCAGGAAGAGATACGTGAAGAGCAGCAGGGCCCGGGTGGACTCGCCTTCGCGAATCTGGAGCAGCCGGCTGAGCATTACCTTTCGAAGAGGACGTCCTTGCGGTCCGTGTAGATGGCGGTGAAGACACCTTTCTGGATTTCGAGCGCGGAGGCGCGGCCCGTCGGGACGTACGCCGGCTGCATGCCGGTGTCGAGCTGGATGACCTTGCCGCCGAAGCGCACGACGATGCGGCCGTCCTGGCGCACGGTGTGCGCGACGACGATGGTCTGCGCGCGCTGCGCGGCGAGAATCTTGTCGACCTCCGGCGCGAATGTGTCTTCAGGCTGCTGCGCGAGGCCGCGGTACCACAGCGGGCCGTCCTCGCGCGCCGTCAGGCTGCCCTGCGGGTTCGCGCGCGTCTTCTCGATGTCGGACGTCAGTTCCTTGCGCACGCCGTCGTTGATCGCGTCGCACGAGCGTGACGCCATCGCCGGGCTGATGCCGCCGTGCATGAACTCGACGCCGTCGATCTTGACGATCGCATCCAGCGTGCGCAGCCACTTGCCGTAGCCGCCTTCGCGCCCGTAGGCCAGGCGCATCTCGGTGAAGCCGAGCGGCATCTTCATCAGCTCGTCGCGCGCGTCGGGCGGACTCGAGCGCAGGAGGCGCTGCTTCATGTCGTCGGAATCGGGCGTGACGAACGCCTGGTACTCGCCAGGCACCGTGTAGCGCATGTCGCCGAGCATGCGCATCGCTTCGTGATTGCCGAGGAGCGGATGCACGGCGCCGCCCGCGCGCGCGGCTTCGTCCTGCAGCCGGCGGAGCAGGTCCAGCGCCTTGCGGGAATCCGGCCCGCGATCGAGGACGTCGCCGAGCTGGATCAGATGCGTGCGTCCGCCCGACCAGCGCTGGCGGTTGTCGATCACGCCGGTGATCGCGAGAATTTCGACGAAGCGATCGTACGCGCCGTGCACGTCGCCCACGGCGACCACGCGCTCGATGCCCGTCAGATTGCACGACGAGGCCGCGAGGATCTCCGGCATCGTCCAGCGCGCGGACGAGGCGAACAGCGCGGCGAGGGCGACGGAGGCGATGAGTGCGCGGCGGATGACGGACACGAGAGTGGAGTGTATCAAAGGCAGAAGGTAGAAGGCAGAAGGCAGAAGTTAGCGAAAAGCCACTGCGGCATGACGCGCGGCGCGGTGTGCGGGAATCGCTGCGGCGGCCACCGAAACGAGCGTCAGGACGATGGTGACGGCGGCGAGCGTCAGCGGATCGTAGGCGCCGACGCCGAAGAGCAGCCCGCTCGCGAGACGCAGCGCGAGCGGCGCGCAGACGACGCCGATCGCGGCGCCCATCGCCGCGAGGCGGACCGCGTGGCCGACGATGAGCCGCACGACATCGGCATGGGCGGCCCCGAGCGCGATCCGGATGCGGATCTCGCGCGCGCGCGCCGTCGCCAGATACGCCATCACGCCGTAGACGCCGACGGCGGACAGCACGAGCGCGAGCGCGGCGAACGCGCCGATCAGCCACGCGATCTCGCGCGGCCGCGCGAACGTCTCGGTCATCACCTCGTCGAGCGTCTTCTCGTCGGAGAGCGGCTGCTCCGCATCGACTTCGCGCACGGCATCGCGGATCGCGGCAGAGGCCACCGCCCGATCTCCCGCGGCCCGCGCGACGATGGTCAGCTGCGGCGCCGGCGCCTGGCCGTACGGCAGATACAGCTGCGGCTGGCCCGCGCCCAATGTGCCGTCTTCCCGCACGTCGCGCACGACGCCGACGACGGTCAGCGGCCGGTTGTCCGCGCGCGGAATCCAGAACGCGCGGCTCGACGGAATCCCCGTCCGCACCTGCCGGCCAACGACGTCCGTGGTCTTCCAGAAGCGGCGCGCGAAATTCTCGCTGACGATGGCGACGCCGCCGTGCGAGCCGTCGTCGCCGTCGCTGAAGTCGCGGCCCGCGAGCATCGGAATCCCCACGGTGCGGAAGTAGTCGGGCGCGACGATGAAGTAGTGCGCGATCCACGGCTGACCCGCCGCCGGCGGCGGAACGCCGTCGACGACGACGGGGAAGCTGGTCCCGATCGTCGACGCCGGCGCGTAGTTGACGAGCGCGGCGGCGGCCACGCCGGGCGCGGTGCGCAGGCGATCGACGATCGCGCGCGCCGTGCGCACGAGCTGATCGCGGTCCTCATAGCGCGGATCGTTCAGCGACAGCTGCGCGGTCATCACGCCGGCGGCGTCGACGCCGCGCGGGAGGCGCTGCAGCGCCAGCGCGCTGCGGGCGAGCGCGAGCGCCGAGGCCAGCAGCACGATCGACAGCGCCAGCTCGCCGACGATCAGCGCGTGACGCAGAAACCGTCGCGACACGCCTGCGGTGACGCCGTGCGTGGACTCTTTGAGCGCATCGACGACGTCCGCGTCGGTCTCGCGCCCGGCCGAGAGCAGTCCGAAGACGAGCGTGACGGCCAGCGCCAGCGTCGTCGTGAACGCGACGACCCAGCCGTCCACGCGAAACGCGACGAGCCGGTTCACGTCGGCGAAACTGACGACCGCGTTGAGGACCGCGACGATCCACGCCGCGAGGAGAATTCCGATCGCTGCGCCGGCCGCGGCGATGAGCGTCGCCTCGCCGGACAATTCACGCGCGATTCGCCAGCGGCTCGCGCCCAGCGCCTGGCGGACCGCGAGCTCCTTGCGCCGGCCCGCGGCCACGGCGAGAAGCAGGTTCGCGACGTTCGCGCACGCGATGAGCAGCACGAGGCCCGCCGCCCACTCGAGGACGATCAACGTCGTCCGCGACTGCGCGGCGAAGCGCGTTGAAAGCCGCGTGACGTCCGCGGTCCACGCGTGCCCGGGAATCGGCAGCGACGCGTAGACGGTCGCGAGCTGCGCGCGCGCGGCGTCGACCGACGCGTCGCGCTTGAGCTTCGCGTAGACGTTGATCGATTGCTCGCGATCGGTCGTATCGAGGACGAACGGTCGATACAGGTCCACTTCGTGATTCAACACGCGGAAGATCTTGAAGCTCGGCGGCAGAATGCCGACGACCACGCACGGCGTGCCGTCGACGTCGATCGCGCGGCCGACGATGGATGGATCAGCGCCGAATTGCCGATGCCAGAAGCCGTCGCTGAGCAGCACGACGTCGTCGCGCCCCTTCTGCGCGTCGGCATTGCCGAAGCCGCGGCCGAGCGCGGGTTCGACGCCGAGCAGCGGGAAGAACGCGGGCGCGATCCGGAACGCTTCGACCGAGACCGCGCCGGTCGCGGTCGCGACGTTGAAGCGCTCGCGCCGCCACGCGGCCGTCAGCTCGAACGCGTCGACGCGCTCGCGCCATGCCACGTAGTTGACGGGCGCGGTCGGCGCGAACGTCACGCCGCGGGACGGACTGGCTTCGTTCACCATCACGAGGCAGTCCGCGTCGCGATAGGGAAGAGGGCGGAGGAGGACGGTGCGCGTCAGCGAGAAGATCGCCGCGTTGACGCCCAGCCCGAGCGCGAGCGTCGCGACGGCGACGATCGTGAAGCCGGGTCGCGTGACGAGCGATCGGAACGCTTTCGTCATCGGTCACGCTCGCCTGAAAGGCTCGCGCTACATCTTTCCATCGACGAACGGTTTCAGCACCGTGGCGATGAAACAGTGAATCGGCGTCGGCACGCCAACTTGTTTCCCGATCCGGACGACGGCGCCGCTCAGCCACGGCAATTCGAGCCGGCGGCCGCGCTCGAGATCCTCGGCCATCGACGCGCGCGCCTGCGGCGGGAGCGCGGAGTACGCGCGCGCGACGTCTTCGGCGATGTCGGCGGGCACGGCGATGCCTTTCGCATGCGCGACGTCGCGCGCTTCGGTGACCGCGGCCTTGAGCATCGCCATCAGATCGGGATCGTCGACGATGACGCCGACGGAGCTGCGCGTCACGGCCGTCATGCCGCTGAAGACGGACAGGCGCGTGAACTTCGTCCAGATGTCGACGGTGATGTTCGTGCTCAGCGTCGACTTGAAGCTCGCGGGCCGGCACGCGTCGAGAAACCGTTCGAGGCGCGGCGATCGCGATCCGTCGACTTCACCGAAGAGCAGATGATCCATCGCCGTGTGCCTGATGACGCCGGGCTCGGCGATCACCGCGGACACGTAGCACGTGCCGCCGGCGGTGTGCGCGGCGCCGATGGCGCGCGTGAGGATGTCGACGCTGTCCACGCCGTTCTGGAGCGGGATCACGGCCGTGTCGGGGCCGAGCAGCGGCGGCAACGCGGCGAGCGCGCCCTCGGTGTCGTAGAGCTTCACGGCGAAGAGGACAATGTCGGCCGGGCCGATCGCGCGGGGATCGTCCGTGGCGCTGACGCGGGGGAGGCGGAGGTCGCCTTTGGGGCTGAGAATGCGAAGGCCGCGCGTCCGCAGCGCGTCCAGATGCGCGCCGCGGGCGAGAAACGTCACGTCGGCGCCCGCCTCAGCCAGCCGCCCGCCGAAATACCCGCCCACGCCGCCCGAGCCGACAATCGCGATGCGCACGGTGCAAGAATACAGTTTGACCGCAAGCGGCGGATAGCGGCATGTCGAGGGCGCGCGCGATACTCGCCGCATGAACAATATGACCCAGAGGCAAGCGGGTCCGGCTGAAGCCGGACACCACGAGATACTCGAGAAGCTCAACGACGGCGCACGATGGCAGGCCGTTCTCGCGCGCGATCGCGAGGCCGACGGTCTCTTCGTCTACGCGGTCCGCTCGACCGGCGTCTACTGCCGGCCGTCGTGCCCGAGCCGGCGTCCGCGCCGCGATCGCGTCGCCTTTTTCGACGCGCCCGACGCCGCGCGCGAGGCGGGATTCCGCGCGTGCAAACGCTGCCGGCCCGACGCCGCGCTGACCGCCGATCCGTGGGTCGACAAGATCCGCCGCGCGTGCGTGTATCTCGCCAACGTCGACGGCCATCCGTCGCTCGCGACGCTGGCGGCGCGGCTCGGCGGCAGTCCGTATCATCTGCAGCGCAATTTCAAACGGATCGTCGGCGTCACGCCGCGCGAGTACGCGGATGCCGTGCGGCTGCGGAGCGTGAAGCGGCGGCTGCGCCAGGGCGGCGACGTCACGGGCGCGATGTTCGACGCCGGCTACGGATCGAGCAGCCGCTTCTACGAGCGCGCGGCGCCGAAGCTCGGCATGGCGCCGTCGGTCTACCGCCGCGGCGGCGCCGGGATGCGCATCCAGTACGCGATTGTCGAGTCGCCGAACCCGGCGCTCGGCCGCCTGCTGGTGGCGGCGACGCCGCGCGGCGTGTGCGCGGTGGCGCTGGGCTCGTCGGACGCCGAGCTGACGCGGGGAATCGAGCGCGAATATCCGGCGGCGACGATCGCGAGCGACGCCGATGGGTTGTCCCGCTGGACGAGCGCGATCGTGAAGCATCTCGCGGGCCGGCAGCCGCGGCTCGATCTGCCGCTCGACGTCCAGGCCACGGCGTTTCAGTGGCAGGTGTGGCAGGCGCTGGCCGCGATTCCGTACGGAGAGACGCGGACGTACGCCGAGGTCGCCGCCGCGCTCGGCCGCCCGCGCGCGGTCCGCGCCGTCGCGCGCGCGATTGCGACCAATCCCGTCGCGCTCGCGATCCCCTGCCACCGCGTCGTCCCCGCCGCCGGCGGCACGGGCGGCTACCGCTGGGGACCTGCACGAAAGGCGTCACTCCTCAAACGAGAGGAACAGACGAGTCAGACGAAGAGGAAGTAGCCACAGAGACACCGAGACACAGAGGAGTTCGACGCGGGCGGCCTGCCACGCCGGCCGACAGACGCCGCTTCGCCGCGTCGCGCCGAACACAGTCGACGGCGTTTCGTATCTCCGTGTCTCCGTGGCTTAACTTCTTCTTTTCTCTTCGTGTGCTTCGTGTCTTCGTGGCCCGCCGGCGCCTCGACTCGGCGTGTTGCCCTCCGCTGAGGATAGAATCTATGCCCGCATGACCCATTACGGGCGCTCGCCCTGGCTCGATCAATTTCCGGCGTCACGCATGCCGTCCTACCCGCGCCACCGCGGATCGATGACGGCCGACGCGGTCGTCGTCGGCGGCGGGTTGACCGGCTGCGCGGCCGCGTACGCGCTGGCGGCAGCCGGCCTGCGCGTCGTGCTCCTCGAGGCGGCGCGCGTGGGGCATGGCAACACCGCGTTCTCGTCGGGCTGGATCTCCGAGGATCCCGGCGTCGCCTTCGGCGAGCTCGAATCGGCCATCGGACTCCGGGCCGCCCGCCATGCGTTTCACTCGTGGCGGCGCGCGGCGCTCGACTTCATCGCGCTCCTCAAGCGCCTCGACGTCAAGTGCCATCTCGAGGCGCGTACTGCCGTGACGCTCGCGCGGACGCTCGAACAGGCCGCACGGCTGACGCGAGATCGAAAGGCGCGGCTCGGCGCGGGTCTCGATGCCCCGATGCTGAACGCGCGCGCGATCTGGAACGACCTCGCGATCGACGCGACCGCCGGCCTGCGAAGCAAGGACGGCGCGACGATCGATCCGTATCGCGCCTGCCTCGGACTCGCCTCGGCCGCGGCGGAGCGCGGGGCCCTGCTCTTCGAGCGATCGGCGGCGCGGCGCATCCGCTTCAGCCGCAAGTCCGCCGACGTCTTAACCGCGAACGGATCGATTCGCACGGCGCACGTCGTCATCGCCACCGCCGTGCCGACGCCGCTCTTCAAGGCGCTGCAGCGGCACTTCTGGTTTCGCACGAGCTACCTCGTCCTCAGCGAGCGCGTGCCGGCGAAGACGCGCGCGCTTCTCGGCAACCGCGCGACGATCGTCCGCGACACCGCCGTGCCCCCGCACATCGTCCGCTGGGTCGGCGACGAACACGTGCTGGTGTGCGGCGCCGACGGCGAGGAAGCGCCGCCGCGGCGGCGCGACAAGATCATCGTCCAGCGGACCGGGCAGCTCATGTACGAGCTGTCGACGCTGTATCCGGATGTCTCCGGTCTGCAACCCGCGTACGGCTGGGCCGCCGACTACGCGCGCACCGTCGACGGCTTGCCGTACATCGGTCCGCACCGCAACTACCCGCACCACCTGTTCGCATTCGGCGACGCCAGTCACAGCGCGACGGGCGCCTACCTCGCGAGCCGCATCCTTCTGCGACACTGCTCCGAGGAATTGGATTCCGCCGACGAAGCGTACAGTTTCAACCGCTGAACCCTGCACCAGCCCGGCTTGACGCGTGTAACCGCGTTGTATACTGCGATTTCCGACCATTAATTAAGGAGCTTTCCAACTATGTTGCGTGCTCTTTCTTCCGCGGTGCTGTCGCTGCTGATGCTGACTGCGCCGGCGTTCGCGCAGTCACAGGCGGCCAACGGCGCCATCGAAGGCATCGTTTCGGACAGCCAGGGCGGCGTCCTGCCCGGCGTCACCGTCACTGTCACGAGCGTCGAGACGGGCATCGCCCGGACCGTCGTGACCAACGAGCGGGGTCTGTATCGCGCTCCACTTCTCCCGCTCGGCACCTATCGCGTCGTCGCGGAGTTGCAGGGCTTCAAGACGTACACGCAGACCGGCATCACCGTGTCGGTCGGCGCGACCGCCGTCGTCAACGTCACGATGGCCGTCGGCGCCGTCAGCGAGACGATCACCGTCAACGCCGACAGCCCGCTGGTGGACACGTCGCGGATTGACATCGGCCATACGATGAGCGATCTCGAGGTCCACAACCTGCCGCTCGTCGCGCGCAATCCGTACAACTTCGCGCTCGTGCAGCCGGGCGTCACCGGCTACGAGAACGTCGAGTTCGGCGTGCCGCGCCTGGCGGCCAACGGCGCCGCGATGCGCATCAACTATCAGATCGACGGCAACACGAACACCGAGAAGGATCGCGCGGGTCTGCGGCTCCTCCCGATTTCGGAGACCGCGATTGCGGAAGTGAAAGTCGTGACCACGGGATTCGCCCCCGAGTTCGGCCAGACGATGGGCATGGTCTACAACGCGATCACGCCGTCGGGCACGAACACGTTCAAGGGCGAAGGCAGCTATCTCTTCCGCCGCGATCCGTTCAGCGCGTTCCCGTTCTTCTTCGGCTGCGGCAGCACGACGCCGGCCGCGAACTGCCCGCCGCGCGCGGCCACCGCGGTCCTGCCGTCGACGAAGGTCGACACGGGTACGGCGGATCTTGGCGGACCGCTCGTCAGGAACAAGCTGTTCTTCTACGGCGGCTGGGAACAGACGCGCCGCGACCTGTCATCGGGCAGTCTCATCACCGTCGATCCCGGGATCGTCGCGCAGGTCGGCGTCAAGCCGCAGCCGTCGGCGGCGCCGAACGTCCAGACGGGGAAGTTCGCCATCGGCAAGGCTGACTACCAGATCAATGCGGATAACCGGCTGACCGCCCGATGGCTGCGCTTCCACAACGACGCGCCGTACAACAGCGGCGGCGGCACGGCGACGCTCGAGCGCGCGACCGACTTCCTCGACGCGATGGACTCGACGGCCGGGCAGTTGGTGTCGTCGTTCGGCTCGAACAAACTGAACGAGCTCCGGTTCCAGTACGCGCACCGCCACCAGAGCTCCGTCGCCAACGCGGACTCGGGGACGGGTCCCGCGATCTCGATCGCGTCGCCGTCGATTTCGTTCGGCGGGCCGTGGTCCGGCACCGGCCAGGGCAACGCCGGCTTCGACTTCAAGCAGAACATCACGCAGTTCATCGACAACTTCACCTACATCCGGTCGGCGCACAGCTACAAGTTCGGCCTCGACTGGCAGCACATCTACGACGAGCGCACCAACGCGCCGCAGTTCAGCTACACGTTCCCGACGATCGCCGCCTTCCTGGCGGCGAAGTCCGGCGCCGCGCCGCGCGGCTACACGACGATGTCGCAGATCACGGGCGACCCGACGTTCAACATGACGACGAACATCTACAGCGCGTTCGTCCAGGACGACTGGCAGCTCACGTCGACGGTGAAGCTCCTCTACGGCATCCGGTACGACCTGTACGTGTATCCGCAGGGCATCGCGGACGCGCCGCTCGCGCAGACGCACGCGTTCAATGTCGACAAGAACAACTTCGGACCGCGCGTGGGCGTGGCCTGGTCGCTCGACGCGCAGACCGTGGTGCGCGCGAGCACGGGGATCATGTACGACCAGCCGATCCTCGGTCCGTACGAGCAGGCGCTGCAGCTGAGCGGGTCGCCGAAGTCGCCCGTGTACACGTACAGCGGCACGACCGTGGGCGCGCCCGCGTTTCCCGCCGGCGTGTCGACCGGCACGCTGGGCATCCAGTCGCCGTGGGCGGTCGATCAGGCGTTCGTGGCCGGGCACACCTGGCAGTCGAACGCGCAGATCGAGCGCGCGTTCGGCAAGGACATGACGGTGTCCGCGGGCTTCATGTACGCGAAGGGCAGCGACCTGCCTGTCGTCACCAACATCAACCCGATCAATCCCATCGGGACGCTGGCCGACGGCCGGCCGATCTACAACACGACCGCCACCGCCGCGACGCGCCTCGACCCGCGCTTCAACCAGATCCAGGAAGTGCAGTCGATCGGCGACTCGACCTTCAAGTCGCTGACGGTCGGTCTCCAGAAGCGCCTGTCGCAGGGGCTGTCGGCCAACGTGCAGTACTCGCTCGCCAAGGGCGAGGACAACACGCCGCTGCTCACGCAGCTGACGGTGCAGTCCGAGTCGGGACGGTCCGATCCCAGCAACATCGATCGGGACCTCGGCCCGAATCCGCTCGACATGCGCCACAGCCTCAACGGCAACGTCGTCTACGTGTCGCACAACAGCTCGCCGAACGCCGTCGTGCGCCACCTGCTCGACGGCAACGAGATCGGCTTCCTGCTGCAGTTCAACAGCGGGTTGCCGCTCAACATTGCGGCGAACCGCGATCTGAACGGCGACGGCGTCAGCAGCGACCGGCCGCTGGGCATCGCCCGCAACTCGATCTATCTGCCGGTGCGGAAGAACGTCGACATGCGCTACACGCGGTGGATTCCGATTCGCGGATCGGCGCGCGGAGAATTCATCGTCGAGCTCAAGAACGTCTTCAACACGGAGCAGCTGGCCGGCATCAACCTGACGACCGCGGTCGACGCCGCGGGCAATCCCGTCGCCGCGATTCCCACTGACCCGTACCAGTTCCCGAACCCGTCGGGGTACGAGCAGCGCAAGCTGCAGTTGGGCTTCAAGGTGAGGTTCTAAGAACGACGAAAGAGGGCGGGTAAGGCAGGTAGGGCGGGTAGGGAAGAGCGTTTTCCCCACCTGGCCCACCTGCCCCACCGGCCCCACACGACGCGACCCCACGACTGCGCCCGCTTGTAAGATCACCTCATGAGACGCCTCGCCCTCATCTCTGCCGCGGTCCTCATCACTCTCTCCACGATTCCTTCGGCCCAGATGCGCGTCGTGCCCATCGACGAGGAGCAGGGCCACGTCGCGCTCGGGCTGGCGCTGCGGCACCTGTCGAACACCGGCATCCTGCTGCACACGACCGCGCATCCCGACGACGAGAACAACGGGCTGCTCGTCTTGCTGAATCGCGGACAGGGCTATCGCACGGCGCTCGCGACGGCGACGCGCGGCAACGGCGGGCAGAACGAAATCGGTCCGGAGATCTTCGAGGCCCTCGGCGTCCTGCGCACGCAGGAGCTCGCCGCGCTGCACCGCTTCGACGGCGCCGAGCAGTACTTCACGCGCGCGGTCGACTTCGGGTTCTCCTTCAGCCTCGACGAGACGTTCGAGAAGTGGGGCCGCGACGAAATCACGTCGGACTACGTCCGGTTGATCCGCATGATCCGGCCCGACGTCGTCATCGGCCTGCCGCCGGCCGGCGAAGGCGGCGGCCAGCATCACCAGGCGTCGTCGATCATCACGCGCGACGCGGTGAAGATCGCCGGCGACAAAACGAAGTACCCCGATCAGATCGAGGCCGGACTGCGTCCGTGGCAGCCGAAGAAGTTCTACTACCTCGCGGCGTTCGGATTCCCCGGCGAGGCGCCGGTGCAGGGACGCGCGCTGCGCATCAACCTCTCGGGCTACGACACGCTGCTCGGAAAAACGTACCAGGAGATCGGCACCGAAGCGCGCAGCATGCACAAGTGCCAGGGGATGGCGCAGCTGCTGTCGCTGCCGGGACCCGCGACGACGATCTACAAGCTCGCCGAGACGACGATTCCCGGCCAGATGGATCGCGACGAGACGTCGCTCTTCGACGGCATCGACACGACGATCGCGGGGCTCGCGAAGTTCGCGGGCGCGCGGCCGCCGAAGGAGCTCGTCGACGGCCTCGCGCAGATCGCGGCGCAGGTGCAGGCGGCGCAGAAGCGATTCGACACGGAATCGGATCAAGCCGCGCTGGCGCCGCTGGTCGCCGGCCTCCACGCCACGCGCGTGACGCGCGCGCAGCTGCGGACGCTGACGCTCGACGATCAGGCGCGCGCCGAGATCGGCTTCCGGCTGATCCAGAAAGAACGCGAGTTCCAGCAGGCGGCGCTCCTCGCCAACGGCGTGCGCGTCGAAGCGCTGGCCGACGATGGCATTGTCGTGCCGGGACAGACGGCGAAGGTCGACGTCATCGTCGCGAACCGCGGCGCGGCGGAGGTCAGCGTCAGGCAGGTCAAGTTCGACGGCTTCGACCCTTCGTCAGGCTCAGGGCAAGCGGGCGCAGTGTGCGAGCTGACGCCGTTCGCCGGCGCGTTTTTCTTCCCGGGCGCGCCGCGTCCGGCGCCGGCGCCGGCCGGACCGCCCATGACGTCGGTGAAGAAGGATCAGGTCGCGCACTGCGAGCCGACGCTCGTGATTCCGCAGCACGCGCGCGTGAGCGAGCCGTACTGGCACCGCGAGGGCGAGGCGGGCCGCTACACGTTCGACGCGGACGCGCCGTTCGGCCGGCCCTTCCGCCCGACGGATTTCTACGTGCAGGCGACGTTCGCGTTCGCGATTCCCGGCGGCACGGAGGAAGTGATCGACGGCCTTCCGGTTGAGCACCGCTACGAAGGAAATATCTTCAGCGGCGAGAAGCGTACGGAGTTGCTCGTCGTCCCGCCGTTCTCGGTGCGCGTGTCGCCGGAAGTCGCGATCGTCCCGGCGGCGTCCATTCGATCGACTCCGCCGCCGCCCGCGCCGGCTGCCGCCGGACGTGGTGGACGCGGTGCCGCACCCGCACCAGGCGGACGCGGCGGACGTGGCGCCGCGCCGGCTCCGGCCGCGCCCGCGCCGGACGGTCCACCGTCGGCCGACCGTGAGATCCGCGTGACCGTCGTCAACGACATGCCGGCCGCGGCCGACAGCGTCGTCAGGCTCGAGGCGCCGCAAGGCTGGACCGTGACGCCCGCTCAGCAGCCCGTGAAGTTCTCGCGGTCCGACGAGTCGCAGACGGTCCGCTTCCAGGTGAAACCTGCGCCGACCGCGATGGTGGGCGAATATCACGTTAAAGCCATTGTGTCGTCGGGCGGACAGACCTACGACCGCGGCTATCAGGTGATCGAGTACCCGCACATCCGCCGCGCGCACGTCTACGACGCCGCCGACACGAAGCTGAAGGTGATCGACGTCAGGACGCCGGCGAACATGACGATCGGCTACGTGATGGGCGTCGGCGATCAGGTGCCGCCCGCGATCGCGCAGCTCGGCATGAAAGTCGAGATGATCACGCCGGACGATCTCGCGTGGGGCAACCTGTCGCGGTTCGACGCGATCGTCACCGGCGTCCGTGCCTACGAGCGGCGCGACGACCTGCGCGCGAACAACAGCCGGCTGCTCGAGTACGTCTTCAACGGCGGCACGGCGATCGTGCAGTACAACAAGTTCGAGTTCAACGAGGCGCAGTACGGGCCGTACCCGGCCAAGGTCAGCTCGAACCGCGTCACCGACGAGCACGCGCCGGTGCAAGTGCTCGAGACGCGCGATCCGGTCTTCACGACGCCGAACGAAGTCGGCGAAGCGGCGTGGAAGAACTGGGTGCAGGAACGCGGGCTGTACTTCCTCGGCGAGAAGGACTCGCGCTACCGCGACCTGGTCGCGCTCGAGGATCCGTTCCCGTACAACAAGGGCGAGAAGACCGGCGCGCTGGTCGAAGCGATCTACGGCCGGGGCCGCTGGGTCTACGTCGGGCTCAACCTGTGGCGCCAGCTTCCGGTCGGCACCGACGGCGCGTATCAGTTGCTCGCCAATCTCCTGTCGCTGGGGAAGACGGCGAAATAGATTTCAGATTTTAGAGTTCAGATTTCAGATTAGAATCCCGCAATCAATCTGAACTCTGAATTCTGAAATCTGAATTCTCATGGAAGTTCCCCTCACCCCGCTTGAGTTCGCCCGGCGGACGCGCGCGCTCTATCCGGACCGCGAGGCGCTCGTCGACGGCGCGCTGCGGCTGACCTACGCGCAATTCTTCGATCGGTGCGATCGGTGGTCCGCCGCGCTGCAGACACTCGGCGTCACGGCGGGCGACCGCGTCGCCTGCATCGCGCCGAACACGCACGCGCAGCTCGAGTCGTTCTACGGCGTGCCGCAGACGGGCGCCGTGCTCGTCCCGATCAACTACCGCCTGAGCCACGACGAGATCGCGTACATCATCGCGCACTCGGGATCGACCGTTGTCTGCGCGCACGAGGATTATCTCGAGACCGTCGATCGCGTGCGCGATCAGATCCCCGGCGTCCGCCATTTCGTCGCGCTCGAAGGAAAACAGGACCGCTGGCTCGACTACGAGTCGCTGATCGCCGGCGCGGCGGCGGAGTTCGCGCGGCCGCCGATCGATGAAACCGATCTGCTGACGATCAACTACACGTCGGGCACGACGTCGCGTCCCAAGGGCGTGATGATCACGCACCGCAACGCGTACATCAACACCGTCGGCACGCTTCTGCACGTGCCGATGGGCCTGGCCGACCGGTACCTGTGGACGCTGCCGATGTTTCACGCCAACGGCTGGACGTTCACGTGGACCGTGACCGCCGTCGGCGCCGCCCACGTCTGCCTGCGGAAAGTCGATCCGGTGAAAGTGTTCGAACTGATCAAGGCCGAGCGCATTTCGCTGCTGTGCGCGGCGCCGACCGTGCTCATCGGCGTGGCCAACGCGCCGGCCGAGGCGCGCGCGGGCGCGCCGAAGGGCGTGCGCGTGGTGACGGCCGGAGCGCCGCCGGCCGCCGCGACGATCGAGCGGATCGAGGGCGAGCTCGGCTGGACGATCACGCACGTCTACGGGCTGACGGAAACCGCGCCGTTCATCACGGTCTGCGAGCCGCGGCCGGAGCACGACGCGCTGACGCCATCGGAACGCGCCGTGATCAAGGCGCGGCAGGGCGTCGAGCTGATCACGTCCGGCGATCTGCGCGTCGTCGACGAGGCGATGAAAGACGTTCCCCACGACGGTGCGACCGTCGGCGAGATCGTCGTCCGCGGCAACGTCGTCATGAAGGGGTACTACAACGATCCAGACGCGACGGCGCAGGCGCTGCGCGGCGGCTATTTCCACAGCGGCGACGCCGCGGTCGTGCACCCCGACGGTTACGTCGACATCCGCGATCGGCTGAAGGACGTCATCATCAGCGGCGGCGAGAACATCTCGTCGGTCGAAGTCGAGGGCCTGCTGTTGCGGAATCCCGCGGTGCAGGAAGCGGCGGTCGTCGGTCTGCCGGATGCGAAGTGGGGCGAAGCGCCGCATGCGTTCGTCGTCTTGAAGCCGGGCGCCACCGCGACGCCGGAGGAACTGCGCGCCTTCGTCCGCGAGCACCTCGCGCATTTCAAGTGTCCGCACGCGTTCAATTTCGTGACGGAGCTCCCGAAGACCGCGACGGGAAAGATTCAGAAGTTCGTCCTGCGCGGCCGCCGCTCGGCGATTTCAGCCCAGTAGAGCCCGCCTTCAGGCGGACCTGTCGTCGCAGGAGACTCAGCTTGGCAAGTGCGTCGTCAGCGGGGTCGCGTCCGGCGTCCGGGCGACGGCTCGCGTGGTCAACACGTCCTCCAGCGATGGCGCTGTCGATCCAGCCAGCACGTCGATCGCGAACGAACCTGGTGGCTCGAGAACCGAGACCGCAACGAACTGTTCGCGACCCAACTCGAGCACGCCGCTAAAATACTCTCCCTTTTGCCGGGATTCGGCACGATCTACCCTGAGACCGACGTGGCGGATCGTCGGCCGACAGCGGCATGTTATCCGGCGGTTGGCCGCGGCGCGGGGCGCCCAGTGGCCGCAAGCGCCGCAGCTGCCGCAAGCTTGTGTTTGGCCTGCCAGGGTGGCCCGATCGATCGACCCATCGCGTACAGGAAAGCGTTGACGTCCTGGCGGCCGAGCACCGCTGCCGCGTCGGGAAACACGCGCTCGCGGTCGTACCAATGCACGGACCAGCCGCGCGCCTCGGCTGCGGTTGCGAGGGCCTCGCGATACATGACGGAGTCTGCGAGGGTCTGCGCGCGATTGTCGCCGATCCGCTCCTCGATCGTCGGCGGAAGACTGGGGCACGCGCGGATCGCGATGGTCGCAATCGGCACGGGCACCGCCGCAGCCAGCGCCTCGAGGCCCTCGCGCGCGCCGCGCCCGGCGGACGCTCGCACGCGCTCGACGAGCGCCACGGCGTCAGCGAGCGAAAGCGCCCGCGCTCCCGGGATGTTCAGGTAACGGCCCACCGCCCAGGACCCTTCGTGGTGATGCGGATGCGTCGGCAGACCGCGTTCGGTGAGGTCGATGCGCCGGCGATCGAGGAGCTCGCCGCCAGGCGCGACAGTAACGAGCACCGCTGAGTTACCGTGCTCGGCGACGCCGACGGTCGCGGCTCGCGGCGTTCGTCCTCTCGCCACGTCTTCCTCCTTCGGGCGCGCGCCCCTGCGGGCCGTCGCTCACTCTCGTCCGGATAACTACGTGCAAGGAGACCGCCGAGCGAGCTTCGCAGCTAACCACGTCGTGCGTTTCGCTCGCGCAGTCACTCGAAGTCCTTGAATCGCAGGATGCTAACACCGTTCATCGCCCTGGAGCTCAAGCGATGGTTGGCTGCGAGGAAGTGGTTGGCTGCGGCGCTGCAGCTAACGGCCGGCTGGTTCAATCTGAGAAAGCGCTGGCGATCAGTCGGAGTTGTACCAACGCGACAGCGGTGTCGATCGATCGCCGACGTCCGAGCGCGCCGACTGGAACCGCTGCCGGAAGTCGGACGCAGCGAGGGTTCCGCGGCGACTTCGTTCCGCGCGATCCGTGGCTTCCAGAGAACCACCGGCGTTGGATCCGCGTGCGCACGCATTTGAAGCAAGCCGCTAGTCGCCGCGCGTGCGGAAGGGTACCGAGCGGAGGCCGACTTCCCGGCGCGCGAATCGGAGGCGAGCGAGCGACACCGCTGTCGCGAAGATCGTCCGGTGAAGCCTCGCGTTACGACGGGCCAGCGATTCTTAATTCTGAATTCTCAATTTCCTTCGACGGTCTGCCCAGCCAGCGAAGAAACAGGAAGACCATAGCTCCTGTGCGCGGCCGCCGCTCGGCGATTTCTGCCCAGTAGCGTCCGGCTTCAGCCGGACCAGTCCGCTAGATCAGCCGACGGCTGCAAGCCGTAACCAGGCGACTATTTGTCGCCGGGCTTTTTGGCTTTAGGCTCCCACAACTCAATGGGATTGCCCTCCGGGTCCTGAAGCCGCGCAAAACGACCGTTAGGATACTCTCGAGGATCAATCTTCACCGCAATGCCCGCGGCACGAAGTTGTGCTGCCATGGCATCAAGGTCTCTCACCCTGAAGTTCACCATCCAGACTTTCTTCGGGTCACCGAAGTAGCCGCTGTTCATCGCGAACGGCGCGAATGCTGTGGGACCGGCTTCCTGCGTCCAGGGTGACGCCTCAGAGTTGTCTGGAATCAAACTGACACCAAGATTATCCCGGTACCATTTGGCGAGGGCTTTCGGATCCTGCGCGCGGAAAAACAATCCTCCAATCCCAAGTACTTTCTCTATGGGTTTCCCATCCTGAGTCGTTCCTGCCTGCGCCGCGAACAGGGGAGCCGTCGTCTGCAGAATCAGGTATCCAAGAACCAAGTACTTTCGCATGATCATCTCCTCGTTCGCCTAACGACATGCGCATCACCAGAGGAATTAGGAACTCCACAACGAAAGCCGTCACGGGCAACGCAAAGACGACACTATCCCATTGGAGAATTTCTGCGCGATACAACCCGCGTGCCCGATACAACAACACCCCCGTCACGCCGTACACGATTGACACACCGAGCAGTCGGACTAGCGCACGTAACATTCCTGTCTCGTCTTGTGTCTGCCTAACTACTTGTAAGTAGACCGGCGAGTGAGGTTAGCAGCTAACCCCTCCCTGCCTTGCGCTCGCGCAGTCGCTCGAAGCCCTTGAATCAGAGGATGCTAACACCGTTCATCGTTCTGGAGCCCCGCAATGGTTGGCTGCCAGACTCGCAGCTAACAGCCGGCTGCTCAATCTGAAGAACGCGCCGGCGATCGGTCCGAGCAGTACCAACGCGACAGCGGTGTCGATCGATCGCCGACGTCTGAGCGCGCCGATTGGAGCCGTTGCCGGAAGTCGGGCGCAGCGAGGCTTCCGCGGCGACTTCGTTCCGCGCGATCCGTGGCTTCGGGAAAACCACCGGCGTTGGATCCGCGGACACATGCATCTGAAGCAAGCCGATAGTCGCCGCGCGTGCGGAAGGGTACCGAGCGGAGACCGACTTCCCGGCGCGCGAATCGGAGGCGAGCGAGCGACACCGCTGTCGCGCGAAGACGGCTGTCGCCATACGCGCTCGGCGGAAGCCTCGCGCTACGGCAGCAATCCTGAATTCTGAATTCTTAATTCTGAATTTCCTTCGGCGGTCTTCCCAGCCATCGCAGGAACGCGAACACCATCACGGCCGGCACCAGCAAGCCCCACCAGCCGGAAAGACCGAAGCGTTCCGCGGTCGCGGGCCCGACATACGCGACGATCAGCATGATCGATCCGGCCCACGCGAACGCGCCCAGCAGATTGAGGCCGCTGAACGTGAGCGCCGGCACTTCCGCGTAGGCGCACGCCGCGGGGATCATGAGCCGCAGGCCCGGCATGAAGCGGCACGTCAGCGCCATCATCTTCGAGTGGCGGCGGACGCGATCGACGACGGTGCCGTGGTATTTTGCGAGACGCTGCGATCGATCGAGCCAGCGATGGACGCGGCCGCGCAAACTGTAGAAAACGATCTGATCGCCGGTGGATCCGCCGAGCGCGCCGGCGACGAAGACGCCGAGCGGGTCGAGCTTGCCGAGACTCACCAGCACGCTCGCCGTGATGAACACGACTTCGCCTTCGAGCACCGCCGCGACGAACACGGCGACGTAGGCGAGTCCGCCCGGCCAGTCGGCGGGATTCACGGGGGGGACGACGCCGCGGCCGACGCCTCCGCGAGGACGTCGCGCACGGTCGTCGCGACCCGCTCGAGCTGGTCGCGCCGGAGCCCGCAGTACGCCGGAATCTGCAGCGCCTGCGCGCAGCGCCGCGCGCCCGCGGCCTCGGCTTTGACCGTGCCGAACAGCTCCATGTCGGGGGGCACGTCGACGTGCAGCGTTTCGATGTCGATGCCGCGGCGGACGCATCGCACGACCAGTTCGTCGCGCTTCGGTCCTTCGGGGCCGATCACGCAGTACTGGTAGTAGACGTGCGTGCGATCGGGCGGCGCGATGGGGACTTGAATACCAGGGATGCCGCTCAGGGTCTCGGTCACGTACTTCGCGTTGGCCTGCGCCTGCGCCGTCCACTGGTCGAGGTACTTCAGCGCTTCGAGGCCGATGACGGCCTGCGCGTTCGGAAAGCGCTCGGTGTACTGATCGGGAAGCGGATGCAGCGACCGGATCTTCTCCCACAGAAACACGTCGGGGTTCGCGTCGATCAGCGCCGAGATCCACAGGACGGGGAAGAGCGAAATCGAGAACACCCACGGCTTGACGAAAATGCGCTGCAGCCGTCCCGTCCACAGGCGATCGGTGACGCGCTTCTCGCTGGGCCACGGCAGCGCCTCGATCAACCCCCGCACCTTCGGTGCCAGCGCGCGATCCGCGACGAGCGCCAGCCCGCCGCCGTAGCAGTTGAGCGGCTTCAGCGTCTGGAAGCTGAAGAGCGCGCCCGAGCCGAACGTGCCGACGGGCTTGCCCTTGTAGAGCGCGCCCAGCGCGTGCGCGCAGTCCTCGAGGACGATCAGGTTGTGCCGCGCCGCGATCGCGAGCAGCCGGTCCATGTCGCACGGCAGCCCGTACAGGTGCGTGGGGACGATCGCGCGCGTCTTGTCGGTGATGAGCCGCTCGACCGAATCAGGATCGATCGTGAACGTCTTCGGATCGACATCGGCGAAGACGACCGTGAGCCCGGCGACGCGCGCCAGCTCGGGCACGACCCAGAACGTCAGCGACGGAAAGATGATCTCGGACCCCGGCGGCAGGTCGAGCGCCTTCAGGATGTAGTAGAACGCCATGCGGCCGTAGGCCGCCGTGACGGCGCACGACGGGTCGAGGCCGTGGCGCGCGGCGAACGCCGCTTCGAACTCCGCAATCTGGGGACCCTGGATGAACTCGCCGCGGGCCTTGCATCCCGCGACGAGCTCTTCGGTGTTGGGAAGGACTCGCGCTCCGTAGCGCGAGATGGCAGTCAGCAACCTTCGTGGCCTTCGTGAGCGTTGTGGTTCAGCACGCCACCGGACGTGAAATGTCGGCGATCTCCTCGCGCGAATGCCGATCGTTCACGCGCCGATCCATCCGGCTCACCCATTCACGGATGGCCGTGTTCTGAATCTTCAGGAAGTTCGCCAGGTACGACGGCCGCATGTAGAAACGCTTGTACGCGGCGCCGAGCAGGAACTGCAGCTCGCGCTGCGTCAGCGTCGGATGCCTGAAGGTCGGCGTGTAGCCGTCGAACTTCTCCCAGTCCGTCTCGGTCAGCAGCGGTTCGAGCTGCTTGAACATCGGCGTGCCCGGATACGGCGTCAGGATCTTGAACTGCGCGAACGTCGATCCCAGATCCGTGGCGTAGTCGATCGTCGCGGCGATCGAGTTCCAGTCGTCCTGCAGGAAGCCGAGCACGTAGAACGCGGCGGTGACGATGCCCTTCGTGCGGCAGTGGTCGATCACCTCGCGCTGATGCGTCTGCGGAATCGGCCGGCGGCCGGATTTCTTCAGCGTCGCCGGGTCGAGCGATTCGACGCCGAAGCTCATCGCGCGGAAGCCCGCGTCGTAGAGCCGATCGAGCAGCTCCACGTCCAGCCGGTCCAGCCGCGTCTCGGCCTCGAACGTCAGCGTCAGGTTGCGCGCCTTGATCTCGTCGCACAGCTCGAGGCAGCGGTCGCGCTGCTCGCTGAACAGCGGGTCGCGGAAGATGACGTACGGCCGCTTGTGCATGTCGCACAGGCGCTCCAGCTCGTCCGCGATGTTCGCGATCGACCGCGCGCGGTAGCCCGCGAGAATCCGGTGCGGGCAGTACGTGCAGAACTCGGGGCAGCCGCGGCTGGCCAGCAGCGGGTACCCGCCGCCGAAGGGCCGCGTGAACAGCTTGAGGCCGAGGTTCCGCCGGTCCTCGGTGACCAGATCCCACCGCGGGAACGGCAGCGAATCGAGATCGTCGATCTGTTCGCTGATCGTCATCCCGCTCGGCACGATGCCCTGCGCCAGGCGCATGACGCCGGCTTCGGGCTCGCCGTTCATGATGAAGTCGCAGTGATCCTGGTAGAGCTCCGGCATCTTCGACGCCGTGATCCCGAGGAAGCCGACCTTCACGCCGCGGGCGCGCATCTGATCGGCCCACGCGGCTTCGGCCTTGTGGTCGACGAGCGACGAGAGCACGAGCGCGACGTCGCCGTCCACCAGATCGCCACGCGTCCATTTCACGTCATGGCCGGCGCGCGCGAGGATCGCGGCGCAGTACGCCATGTGGACGCTCGGGACGTCGTGGAACTGCTTCTTGAGATACGAGATCACGCTCGTCACGCGCGTGAACGGCTCGAGCCGCGAGCCGTAGCCGCCGACGACCGTGTCCTTGCTGACGAAGCCGCGGGAAGATTTCAAGTCTGCGAGAACAACTCGCATCGGTCACCTCAAATTATGACGACACCGTGAACAGCCCTGAGAAACGTCGGTCAGGCTGCTGCCGGTGGTCCACGAGGGGACCGGGGAGAGGACTCGTGCGTGTGGGGGCGGCCGTCCACGGATCCGACGAGCTCGCCGAGCGGGCGCAGAGAGGGAATCGGGCGCTCGTCGGCGTCGATGCGCGCCGCGGGCGCGCTCGGAATCGCCGCGAACCGGTCGCCGAGCGCGACGCGCGTGCCGCGCCGCATCCGGGCCGTGATGTCCGTCAAGCCGTACAGCGATCGGGCCGGCGGCAGCGCCACCGGTCCGCCGAACGATTTCGCGTGCCGCGGCAGCCGCCGGAGCGTCGTCGTCTGCGGATCGCAGGCCGGTCCCGCCGCCGCGCGGCCGGGCGCGGGCGCCGCCTGCGCGGCGGACGCCGACACCAGCCACAGCAGCGCGATGCTGCCAGCCTTCATGGAGATCCGGGCGATCGAGGATGCCGTGTTACGCATGTAACGGAATGTGTGATGTCTGCCGAGGTGCGGCCACCAATATCCCATAGCGCAGCCGGGGACGCAACCAAGGAAGGTGAAAGGCGGCCCGATATAATGGCGACTTTCGCGCAGAATTGGCCGAATCCTCCATGTTCCACGCATGATCGCCCCTTCTTCGCCAGGCGATCCGATCCTTATTGTCGGGGCCGGTCCGGCCGGCGCGACGGCGGCCCGAGCGCTCGCGTCGGCGGGCGCGCGGGTCCGGCTGCTGGACCGCGCCGCCTTCCCGCGCAACAAGCCCTGCGGCGGCGGCATCAGCGCGCGCGTGCTCCGGCGGTTCCCCTACCTCGACGCCGCGCTGCCCCGGATCGCCACGCACGCGGTCGCGCGCCTTCACCTGGAAGGTCCCGGCGGCGAGTCGACGCTGGTCGAATCCGACCGCCCGGCCGCGCTGCTGATTCGCCGCGTGGAATTCGACGCGCTGCTGGTGTCGCTTGCCGTCGAGGCGGGCGCCGAGCTCGTGTCCGGCGTGGACATCGTGCAGGCGCAGCAGGATGCCGGGCACGTCCTGCTGACCGCGCGCGACGGCCGCCGGTTCCAGGCCCCGGTCGTGATTGCCGCCGACGGCGTTCACAGCGTCGTCGCACGCCGGCTCGGCCTCAATCGCGGGTGGCCCGCCTCGTCTGTCGCGCTGGACATGATGGAAGAGACGCCGCGCGCGGAGCTGCGCGATCTCGATCCGTCCGCGCTCTGGGTCTCGTACGGCTACGAGTCGAACATCGCGGAATGCGGAATGCGGAGCGCGGAATGCAGTGCTTCTTCGTTCCGCACTCCGCAATCCTCAATCCGCGATAGGAAGACTTCCCAAGGTTACGCGTACATCTTCCCGAAGCGCGATCACGTGAACATCGGCGTCGGGTACGTGCTCTCGCACTACCGCCAGATGCGGGGGACGGGTCTCGCACTCGATGGCGAGACCCGTCCCCTTGCGCCGTACGACATTCAGCGGGGATTCGTCGACCGGCTGCGCGATCGCGGGATCGTGGCCGGCGCATCGAATCGATCGCATTTCACCCCATTCCTGATTCCCGTCGGCGGGCCGCTGCGAGAGCCGGGCCGCGGCCGCGTGCTGCTGGCGGGCGACGCGGGCGGGTTCGTCAATTGCGTCACGGCCGAAGGGATTTACTACGCGATGGTGACGGGCGATCTGGCGGCCCGCGCCGTGATGGAACGCGCCCCGCTCGCGACGCTGGCGCGCCGCTATCGCCGCGCGTGCGATTACGAAATCGGCCCGGAGCTGCGAGATTCCGTACTGCTGCAGCGGTATCTGTTTGCCGATCGCCGCAGAATCGCCCGAATCATCGCTGGCGCGCATCGTGAACTGACCGCGACCCGATGGATTCTGGATTTCATCACGGGACGGACCTCCTATCGCGCGCTGCGCCGGCGGCTGCTCGCGCGCTCGCCGCTCCTGATCGGGCGGATGCTCTGGGAGTGGTTCGCGCTCAACAAGACGTTGCGATCGGCCGGAGCGACGACTACCATCTGACGCCGAGAGGGACCCTGATGGCGCGGAGATCGGATCGCCCAATCGAACATCTGCTGCGACGCGCCGGCTTCGGCGCGCGTCCGGACGAGCTCGACTTCTACGGCGACCTGTCGATCCCCGACGCCGTCGACGCCCTCGTCGACTACGACCAGATCAACACCAACGTCGACAGCCTGATCGGCACGCCGGGCTACGTCGGCTACACCACCAACGGCGCGTTCTCGCCGCGCACGGTCATCACCGACGCGCGCCAGCGCTGGCTGTTCCGCATGGTGCACAGCGATCGTCCGCTCCAGGAAAAGATGACGCTGTTCTGGCACAACCATTTCGCGACCGGCTACAACAAGATCGCCGGCGCGCTCGGCTCGTCGGAAGGCGCCCGCTATCTGGCCGCGAAGGCCTCCGAGGATCCCGGCGGCGTGCGCGGCCAGATCGAGATGCTGCGCGACAACGCGCTCGGCAACTTCCGCGACATCCTCACCAGCATCGCGAAGGACACCGCGATGCTGTTCTGGCTCGACGGCGTGACGAACACGAAGGCGAAGCCGCAGGAGAACTTCGGCCGCGAAATCATGGAGCTCTTCACGATGGGCGTCGGCCACTACACCGAGCCCGACGTGTACGCCGCGGCGCGCGTCTTCAGCGGCTGGAACGTGCAGCGGCTCGGCTCCGGCGACGCGGCGCACTACGAGTTCGTCTACAACGCGGCGCAGCACGAGACGACGGCCAAGACGTTCAGCTTTCCGATCTACGCCGACGGCAATCCGACGATCCCCGCGCGGGCGGCGGCCGGCGGCGTGCAGGACGGTCTCGATCTGATCAACGCGCTGGCGGGCAATCCGAACACGGCGCGCTATCTCGCGACGAAGATCTACCGTTTCTTCGTGAACGACGTCGGCGCGCCGGATCCGGACTTCGTCAACAGCATCGCGGCCGTGTACCTGCAGAGCGGCTACGACATGAAAGCCGTGATGCGCGAGGTGCTGCGGTCGCCGCAGTTCTGGGATCCCGGCACCTACTTCGCGCGCTACTCGTGGCCGGTCGAGTTCGTCGTGCGCGCGCTGAAGGACGTCGGCTGGACGGGCTTCTCGGTCAACAGCGCGCTGACGCCGCTCGCGAACATGGGCCAGACGCTCTACGAGCCGCCCGACGTCAGCGGCTGGCGGCAGGGCAAGGCGTGGTTCTCGACGAGCGCCATGCTGTCGCGCATGAACTTCGCGTCGCAGCTGGCGGCGAACCAGAAGTTCAACGTCGCCGCGCGCGCGAAGGCCGCGGCGGCGGGCCAGTCGCCCGACACGCTGCTGGCGTTCCTGCAGCGCGAGCTGGTGACGGCGCCGCTCGATTCCGGCGTCATCGCCGAGCTGTCGACGTACCTGCGCGCGACGGGCGCGTGGACCGGCAGCGACGCGCAGCTGCAGGCGAAGGGGTCGGGGCTGGTGCACCTGATCGCCGGCTCCGCGGAGTACCAGTTCGCATGAAGGTCACCAGACGGCAGTTCGTCACGTTCACCGGGGGCGGCGTCGCGGCGTTCACGATGACGTACGCGGCGCCCGAGTTCCTTTCGCAGCTCGCGCTCGCGCAGGGCGCGCACGCGCGCAACCTCGTGATCCTGTATCTGAGCGGCGGCAACGACTCGCTCAGCATGGTGATTCCGTACAACGATCCGTTCTATTACAGCCGCCGGCCGACGCTGGCCGTGCCGGCCGGACAGGTGCTGCAGGTCGGGACGGACTCGTCGCGTGTTCCGCTGGGCCTGCATCCGCGGCTGGCCGGGCTGAAGCAGATCTTCGATCAGGGCCGCCTCGCGCTGATTCAGCGCACCGGCTATCCGAATCAGAGCCGGTCGCACTTCACCGGCGTCGACATCTGGTCGACGGCCGACCCGAACAACGCCGCCGGGCTCGGCTGGGTGGGCCGCTATCTGGACTCGCTGCCGTCGCCCGTGGACGCGCTCGTCGGCTGGAATACGACCGCGAGCTTGCCGCACGTCCTGCAATCGGCGCAGACCGCGGTGCCGGCGATCGCGAGCCCGTCGAGCTACGCGTTCTCGAGTCCGAACTCGGGCGCCGAAGCGACCGCCGAGCGCGCGACCGCGGTGCGGATCGCGTCGCACGTGCCGGTCGATCGCCCCGAGCTCGCGTTCGTGTACGGCAGCACGCAGGGCGCGCTCGCCACGCTGGACCGCGTCGCGACGGTCGGCACCTACAACGGATCGCTGACCGGCACGGCGAACTATCCCGCCAACAACGGCTTCGCGCAGGCGCTCAAGGCGGTGGCCGGCGCGATGGTGCGCGGCATCGGCACGCGCGTGTTCTACGTCACGACCGGCGGCTTCGACACGCACTCGGGCCAGAACGTTGTCCAGACCAACGGCGCCTACTACAACCTGATGGGCACGCTCAACGACGGCCTGCTCGCCTTCTACAACGATCTCCGGAACCAGGGGCTGCTCGACGACACGCTGGTCCTCAGCTTCTCGGAGTTCGGCCGCCGCATCAGCGAGAACGGCAGCAACGGCACCGACCACGGCGCCGCGTCGGTGATGATGGCGATGGGCGGGCGCGTCAACGGCGGCCTCTACGGGACGGCGCCGAATCTCAACACCGACCCGAAGAATCCGACGCTCGAGAACGCCGCGGGCGACGTGACGTTCGAAACGGATTTCCGATCCGTCTACGCGCGCGTGGCGGACAACTGGCTGGGGACGGATTCGGTTGGATTGCTCGGCGGAAATTTCAGAAAGACATCGCTGACGCTCGTCTAGATGGCTGACGGCCATCAGCCATGTCGATCACGACTCTCCGTCTCTCGTCGATCCTTTCCGGACTTTCCTATGCCCTCGACCTGACCGAGGGCCACCCGCGCGGGCACGCGTCGCGCAGCTGTCTCATCGGCATGCGCCTCGGGCGCGCGCCGGCTCGCCGGGCCCTTGGCCGCGAGCACCGCGAGCCGGCGCACGCTGTTCGAAGTGCGGTGCGATCGCGGCGCGCAGATCGCCCGGACGCTCGGCTTCTCCGCGGCCACGGCTCAGGCGATCCGCTGCATGGACGAGCACTGGGACGGCGGCGGCTATCCCGACGGGATGCAGCGCGGCGAGATCCCGCTGCTCGCGCGGATCATCGGCCTTGCGCAGGTCGCCGAGATCTTCGCGAGCGAGGAGGGGCCGGCGCGCGCGGCCGCCGTCGTGCGTCAGCGGACCGGCAGCTGGTTCGATCCGGAACTCGCCGCCGCTTTCCGGAGCGTCGCCGGGGATCGCGAGCTGTGGGACGCGTGCGCGTCGCCGTCGCTCGACGACACCGTGGCGGCGGTCGAGCCCGAAGGCCGCGAGATCGCGGCCGACGAGAAGCGGCTCGACGACATCGCGGTCGCGTTCGCGTGGGTGATCGACGCGAAGTCTCCGTTCACGTACCACCACTCGGAGCGCGTCGCGGACTTCGCCGTCGGCATCGCGCGCGCGCTCGGACTCGACGACCGCGAGACCGTCCGTCTGCGCCGCGGGGCGCTGCTGCACGACATCGGCAAGCTCAGCGTGCCGAACCGCATCCTCGACAAGCCGGGGAAGCTCACGCCGCGCGAGTGGGAGATCGTCAAGCTGCACCCGTACTACACGTACCAGATTCTCGAGCGCGTGCCGGTGTTCGGCGAGCTCGCCTTCGACGCCAGCGCGCACCACGAGCGGCTCGACGGCCGCGGCTACTACCGGAACCTGCCGGCCGCGAGCCTGTCGCCGTCCGCCCGAATCCTCTGCGTCGCCGATCAACTCGATGCGCTCTCCGCCGACCGGCCGTATCGCGGAAAGCTCCCCGCGGAGCGCGTCATCGCCATCATGCGCGAAGAACGCGGTACGGGACTCTGGCCTGACGCGGTGGACGCGGCCGAGGGACTAGTAAATTGAGTAACTGAGTAAGTGGGTGATTGGGTAATGGCGCCTTGGTGATTCGACGCGGAATCACTAAACTACTCAATTACCCAACTACTCAATTACCCAATTCGATCGTCTCCATGCCTCCCATTAAGCGCACCAAGTTCAAGCTCTCTCCAGAGCAATTGCTCGAGATGTTCTACTGGCTGAAGATCATCCGCGCGTTCGACGAGCGGCTGAGCGTGCTGGTCAAGCAGGGCAAGGTCCGCAGCGGCGTCTACAGCGGCATCGGCCAGGAAGCGATCATCGTCGGCACGTGCTTCGGGCTGCGGAAAGAGGACTACATCTGCCCGCTGCACCGCGACCTCGGGTCGTTCCTCATGAAGGGCGTCGACGCGCGCGTCATGATGGCGCAGATGTTCGCGAAGAGCACCGGGCTCTCGAAAGGCCGCGACTCGGCGCTGCACAGCGGCGTGTCCGAGCTCGGCATCTTCGGCAACACGAGCATGCTCGGCGCGAATCTGCCCGTCGCCGCCGGCCTCGCGCTCACCTTCAAGATGGACAAGGTCGACAACGTCGTCGTCGCCTACTTCGGCGAGGGCGCGAGCAACACGGGCGACTTTCACGAAGCGCTGAACTTCGCCGGCGTGCAGCAGCTCCCGATCGTCTTCATCTGCGAGAACAACCAGTACGCGTACTCGGTGCCGATCGAGAAGAGCATGGCGATCGACGACGTGGCGGACCGGGCGCGCGGGTACGGATTCGACGGCGTGGCGATCAACGGCAACGACGTGCTCGCGGTGTACCAGGCCACGCTCGGCGCGCTGAAGCGCGCGCGCGCCGGCGACGGCCCGACGCTGATCGAGTGCAAGACGTACCGCTGGCGCGGCCACTCCGAGCACGACAAGGCGTTCTACCGGACGGACGAGGAGCTCGCGATGTGGAAGAGCCGCGATCCGATTCCGACGTTCACGACGTACCTCCGCGCGCGGCACGTCCTCGACGACAAGGCGCTCAAGGACGTCGAGGCGCGCGTCGCCGGGACGATCGATGAAGCGGTCGAGTTCGCGATGAACTCACCGGATCCTGCGCCTGAGGACGCCGTGACTGATCTCTATGCATAAAGAATCAACCACGGAGGACACTGAGGACACGGAGGAGAAAACGTACAGTGTGTACGTCTTCACGTCCGTGTCCTCCGTGTCCGCTGTGGTAACGAATTGTCCGTCATGAGCACAGAGCTCTCATACCTTGATGCGATCCGCGAGGCGCTCGCCGAAGAGATGCGCCGCGATCCGAAGGTCTTCGTCCTCGGCGAGGACGTCGGCGCGTACGGCGGCGCCTTCGGCGTCACGCAGGGCCTCCACGAGGAATTCGGCGAGATGCGCGTCGTCGACACGCCGATCTCGGAGTCGGCAATCGTCGGCATCAGCATCGGCGCGGCGTTGCGGGGCTACCGGCCCGTCGCCGAAATGCAGTTCGCGGACTTCCTCTCGTGCGGCTTCGACCAGATCGTCAATCAGGCCGCGACGCTGCGCTACCGCTACGGCGGCCGCGCGTCGGTGCCGATCGTCGTCCGCGCGCCGAGCGGCGGCAACGTCGGCGGCGGGTTGTACCATTCGCAGAATCCCGAAGCGTGGTTCGTCCACCGGCCGGGACTGAAAGTGGTCGCGCCGTCGACGGCGTTCGACGCGAAGGGATTGCTCAAGGCCGCGATTCGCGACGACAACCCGGTCGTGTACTTCGAGCACAAGTATCTTTACCGGCGCGCGAAGGGGCCGGTGCCTGAAGGTGACGAGATCGTGCCGATCGGCGTCGCCGCAACGCGCCGCGAGGGAGACGACGTGACGCTGCTGACCTACGGCGCGATGGTCACGCCGTCGCTCGAGGCGGCCGATCGTCTGTCGAAGGAAGGCGTTGAAGCCGAAGTGATCGATCTGCGGACGCTGCTGCCGTTCGACAAGGATGCAATCTTCACGTCGCTCGAGAAGACCAGCCGCGTGCTCGTCGTTCACGAGGACGTGAAGACGCTCGGCCTCGGCGCCGAGCTGTCCGCGGTGATCATGGAAGAGCGGTTCGATCGGCTGGACGCGCCGGTCATGCGCGTCACCTATCCCGACACGTACGCGCCGTTCTCGCACGTGCTCGAAGCGGCGAACCTGCCGAATGTCGAGACGATCGCGAAGGCCTTGCGCCGGCTGGCCGCGTACTGACGTGTTCGCTCGCCTGAAAGGCTCGCGCCACAACTTCAAAAGATCGCGCGAAGCGCGGCGTCGACGGTCGGGTACTTGAACTGAAAACCGAGACGCTCCGCTGTCGCGGGCACGGCGCGCTGGCCGGAGAGCAGCAAGCCGTCCGCCATTTCTCCCAGCAACAGTCTCAGCGCGAACCCGGGCGCGGGCATGAACGCCGGACGATGCATCGCGCGGCCGATCGCGCGCGCGAACTCGGCGTTGGTCACGGGCGCCGGCGCCGTCGCGTTGATCGCGCCGCTGACCGTCGGCGTGCGCAGCGCCCAGCGCACGATCGCGATCCAGTCGTCGCGATGAATCCACGGCCAGTACTGCCGGCCTGACCCGACCGGCCCGCCGGCGCCGAATCTGAACGGCGGGAGCATCTGCGGCAGCGCGCCGCCATCCTTTTCCAGAACGAGTCCCGTGCGAATGCAGACGACGCGCGTGCGATCGCCGGCGGCGCGGAGCGCCTCGCGCTCCCATTGCGCGCAGACCTGCGCGAGGAAATCGGATCCCGCCGGCGCGTCTTCGGTCACCGCGGCGTCGCCGAGCGGCCCGTAGTAGCCGACCGCCGATCCGCTGACGAAGACCGGCGGGGGAGAAGCGGCACCCTGGATCGCGGCCACGAGACCGCGCGTCGCCCGCACGCGGCTGTCGAGGATCCGCCGTTTCTGCGCGGCGGTCCATCGCCGGGCGGCGATCGATTCGCCGGCGAGATTGACGACGGCGCCGGCGCCGCTCACTTCGGACGCCCACGATCCGGCGCCGCCGTCGGGCGTCCACGGCACGGCACGCGCGCCCGGGGGAGCGGCGCCGGCGCGGCTGAGCACGACGACGTCGTGGCCGTCGGCCGCGAGGGCCGCGGCGAGGGGACGCCCGAGAAACCCGGTGCCGCCCGCGATGAGAATCTTCATGTTGACACCGCCAACCGTTCAAAGTTAACTAACTGGTTAGTTTCTATGGCCCGCCCAGCGCGCGTCTCGCCGGACCGCATCCTGGCCGCCGCCGCCCTCGAGTTCGCCGAGCGCGGCTTCGCCGGCGCCCGCGTCGACCGCATCGCCCGCCGCGCCCACGTCAACAAGGCGATGCTCTACTACCACTTCAAGAGCAAAAACGGCCTGTACCGCACGCTGCTGCGCCGCATGTTCACGCTCGCCGCCGCCCGCCTGCGCGCGATTGCCGACGGCGCAGGGTCGCACGCGGAGAAAGTGGACCGCGTCATCGCGAGCATGGCCGCGTTCATGGACGAGCACGCGTTCTTTCCCGCCATCATGCTCCGTGAAGTCGCCGAAGGCGGCGTGCACCTCGATCGCGAGACCCTCACCGCCCTCGCCGCCCTGCCCGCCGTCGTCGGCGCCATCGTGCACCGCGGCGTCAAGGCGCGGGCGTTTCGCGCGATGCCGCCGATGTTCGCCTACTTCAGCATGCTCGCGCCGGTCATTTTCTTTCTGGCCGGCACCAGGATCCGCAAGGAGATCTCGCATCTGCACGTCGTGGACATGCGCGAATCCTCGGCCGACGACTTCATCCGGCACATGCAGCACGCCACGCGCCGCGCGCTCGCGCGCGGGAGCGCACGCCACGCGAGGACATCATGACGTCTCTCTCTCGAACCCCGACGCGCGCCGGATTATTCCTGCTGATCGCCGGCCTCGGCGCCGGCGCCTGCGCGCAGAAGCCGCCCGCGGATCGCGTGCGCGCCTCAGGCCAGATCGAAGCGACGGACGTCCAGGTCGCCGCGCAGGTGGGCGGACGGCTCCTCGAGCGGCGCGTCGACGAGGGCGACCGCGTCAAGCCGGGCGACATCGTCGCGCGGCTGGACACGGCGGACGCGGAGCTCGCGCTCGCGCGCGCGACGGCGGAGCACGATCAGGCCGACGCGCAGCTGCGCCTGCTGCTTGCGGGCTCGCGCGTGGAGGACATCCGCCAGGCCGAGGCGCAGATCGCGTCCGCCGAAGCCGACGTGCGCAGCGTGGACGTGGAGGTCGCCGCCGCGCAGGCCGACGTCGACCGGTTCGAGGCGCTGGTTGCGTCCAACTCCGGCTCGCGCAAGCAGCGCGACGATGCGGTCACGCGGAGAGATGTGGCGAAGGAGCGGGCACAGGGCGCGCGCGATCGCGTGCGGGCGGCGCAGGAGAACGCCGCGCGCCTGCGCGCCGGAGCGCGGCGGGAGGACGTCGACGCGGCGCGCGCCCGCCTCGCGGCGGCGACCGCGCAGATCGCGACGTGGCGGAAGGCCATCGCCGACGCGACGGTGATCGCGCCGGCGGCGGGTCTCGTCACCGAGAAGCTCGCGGACGTCGGCGAGATGCTCCCGCCGCGCGCGCCGATCGTCGTCGTCAGCGATCTCGATCACGTCTGGGCGAACGTCTACGTCGATGAGCCCGTTGTGCCGCGCCTGCGTGTCGGCCAGGCGGCGACGGTGTTCACCGACGCCGGCGGCGCGGGCCTGCGCGGCACGATCAGCTACGTGTCGGCGAAAGCCGAGTTCACGCCGCGCAACGTGCAGACGGCCGAGGATCGCTCGAAGCTCGTGTACCGCATCAAGGTCTCGGTCGAGAACACGGGCGGCGTGCTCAAGGCCGGCATGCCGGTCGAAGCCGACATCCCATTTACATCGCTCGCCGGCGGGAAGTAGGCGTATGCCGTCACTCGTCTCATTCGATCGCGTCTCCAAACGGTACGGATCGACCACCGCGCTGCGCGAGCTGACGCTGGCGATCGAGCCGGGCGAAATGTTCGGGCTCATCGGTCCTGACGGCGCGGGCAAGACGACGACGATCCGATTGATCTGCGGATTGATTCACGCCGACGCGGGCGCCGTGCGCGTGCTCGATCTCGATCCCGTTCGCCAGCATCGGCGCCTGACCGCGTCGGTCGGCTACCTCTCGCAGCGCTTCAGCCTCTACGGCGACCTCAGCGTCGACGAGAACATCGCGTTCTTCGCCGAGATCCACGGCGTGCGCGACTTCCGCGCGCGCCGCGATCGGCTCCTCGACATCACGCAGCTCGCGCCGTTCCGCGCGCGGCTGGCCGATCAGCTCTCCGGCGGCATGAAGCAGAAGCTCGCGCTGGCGTGCACGCTCGTCCACGAGCCGAGGCTGATCGTGCTCGACGAGCCGACGACCGGCGTCGATCCGGTGTCGCGCCGGGAGTTCTGGAAGCTGCTCTCGGAGTTCCTGTCGCAGGGCATCACGATCATCATGGCCACGCCGTACCTCGACGAGGCCGAGCGCTGCTCGCGCGTCGCGCTGCTGCATCAGGGCGGACTGCTCGCGCTCGATCGGCCCGGCGTGCTGCGCGCGGCGCTGCCGGGCGCGCTGTTCGAAGTGATCGTGTCCGATCACCGGCAGGCGCCGGACGTTCTCGGACGGCTGCCGGGCGTCCGTGACGTGCAGATGTTCGGCGAGCGCGCGCACGTGCGGCTCGATCGCGGGCCCGGCGGCGCCGCCGACGGCGTTGCCGCCGACGCGCTGTCGGCGCAGGCGCGCGCGGCGGGCCTGCCCGTGACCAGCGTCCGTCCGATCGCGACGTCTCTCGAAGACGTGTTCATCGCGCGCCTTCACGATTCTCACGGGGCCAACCCATGAAACGCATGTTGACGGTGGCGGCGCTGCTCGTCGGACTCTTGCCTTGTGGCGTCCGCCTTCTTGCGGACGAACCTCTTCGGCTGACGCTCGACGAAGCGATCCGGCGCGGCCTCGACGCCAGTCACCGCATCGCCGAAGCCGTCGCGCGCGGCGACGCCGCCGACGCCGCGATCGGCGGACGTCACGCGGCCCTGCTGCCGCAGATCGCCGCGCAGGCCGGGTACACGCGCACCAACCACGTCGACGAGTTCGGCATCCCGGTGCCGCCGACGGGCCAGTTGCGCGTCATCTATCCCGATGTGCCGGACAACTACCGCACGCGGCTCGATCTGCAGTGGCCGATCTACACGGGCGGCCGGCTCGACGCGCTCGAGCGCGCCGCGCGGATCGACGCGACCGCGTCGGCGGACGACATCGCGGTCGCGCGCGCCGATCTGACGTTGGAGATCACGCGCGCCTACTGGGCGCTCGTGACGGCGATCGAATCCGTCGCGGTCGTGCAGGAGAGCGTGACGCGCGTCGACGCCCATCTGCGCGACGTGCGCAATCAGCTCGCCGCGGGCCTCGTTCCGCCGAACGACGTCCTGACCGTCGAGGCGCAGGAGTCGCGCCAGCGCATGCTCGCGATTCAAGCGCGCTCGCTCCGCACGGTCGCCGAAGCGGATCTGGCGCGGCTCATCGGCGCGGATCCCGCGCTGCCGCTCGAACCCGTTTCGACGCTCGACGTCGCTCCAGCCTCCGGCGGCGCGCTCGACCAGCTGATCGCGACCGCGAGGGAGCAGCGTCCCGAACGCGCGCTGCTCGTCAAGCGACTGGCGGCCGCGCGCGAACGCGGCGTCGCCGCGAGCGCCGGCAGCCGGCCGACAGTCGCCGTCGGCGGAGGCGTCGATTACGCGCAGCCCAACCCGCGCATCTTTCCGCGAGAGGAAGCCTGGAAGAGCTCGTGGGACGCGAGCATCACCGTCAGCTGGCCGCTCTTCGACGGCGGCCGCACGCGCAGCGACGTCGCCGAAACGACCGCGACGGCGCGCGCGGTTCAGGAGCGGATCGCGGACTTCGACGTGAACATCGCCGCCGAGATCCGCCAGCGGCTCAGCGAGGCCGAATCGAGCCGCGCGGCGATCGAGGCCGCGGCCGACGCCGTGCGCAGTGCGACCGAAGCCCGCCGCGTCGTCGGCGAGCGGTTCGCGGCCGGCGTTGCGACGAGCACCGACGTGCTCGACGCGCAGGTCGCGCTGCTGCAGGCCCAGCTCGATCGGACGCAGGCGTTTGCCGCCATCCGCTTCGCGGATGCGAGACTCGCGAGGGCCGTGGGTCGGTAGTCGGTAGTCAGAGTCATGAATGCCATCACCGTCTCCGAGCTCACGCGGCGCTTCGGCGGCTTCACGGCCGTCGACCGGCTGACGTTCGACGTCGCTCAGGGCGAGATCTTCGGCTTCCTCGGCGCGAACGGCGCCGGGAAGTCGACGACGATTCGCATGCTCTGCGGCCTGTTGAAGCCGACGTCAGGCACGGCGACGGTCGGCGGCATCGACGTGAGCCGCGATCCGGAAGGCGTCAAGCGGCGCATCGGCTACATGTCGCAGCGGTTTTCGCTCTACGAGCGGCTCACCGTCGATCAGAACATCCGGTTCTTCGGCGGCGTCTACGGCCTGCGCGGCGCGCGGCTCGAGGAACGGCGCCGGTTCGTGATCGACATGGCCGGGCTGCGCGGCCGTGAACGCACGCGCGCGGCGGATCTCGCCGGCGGCTGGCGCCAGCGGCTCGGGCTCGGCTGCGCGATTCTGCACGAGCCGCCGATCGTATTTCTCGACGAACCCACCGGCGGCGTCGATCCCGTGTCGCGCCGGGAATTCTGGCGCTTGATTGATCAACTGTCGGCCTCGGGCGTGACGGTGCTCGTGACGACGCACTACCTCGACGAAGCGGAGCACTGTCACCGCCTCGCGATCATTCACGCCGGACGGCTGGCCGCGCTCGGCACGACGAACGAGCTGAAGCGGCTGTTCGCCGATCGCGAGATCGTCGAAATCCACGCGGCGAACCCGGTCGAGACGATGCGGCTGCTCGACGAGATGAAGGAAGTCGAAAAGACGAGCGTCTTCGGGACGTCGGTCCACGCGGTGCTGCAGGGCGCCGCGACGGACGCGTTGCCCGCGATCGCGCGCCGCCTCGCCGGATCCGGCGTGGAAGTCGCGTCGATGACGCCCGTGCCGCCGTCGCTCGAAGACGTGTTCCTCGAAGTCGTCGAGCGGGCAGGCTGATCATGCGCAAGTCATTGGCGGTGGCGCGGAAGGAATTCAGGCAGATCGCGCGCGACAGACGCACGCTGCTGATGCTGCTGTTCGTGCCCGCGTTCTTTCTGCTGTTGTACGGCTACGCGCTCAATTTCGACATCCGGCACATCCATCTCGCCGTCGACGATCGCGATCACACGCCCGAAAGCCGATCGCTGATCGCGGCGTTCGTCAACTCCGGCTACTTCGATCTC
The DNA here is from genome assembly GCA_020073005.1 of Terriglobia bacterium. GTDB lineage: Bacteria > Acidobacteriota > Vicinamibacteria > Vicinamibacterales > CAVVIG01 > SRVP-36. The sequence goes on from JAIQFX010000003.1 coordinate 72,400, forward strand.
GTCGCCAGTATCGGGACAGAGGGGACGGGTCTCGGACGGCCCGGGCGCCGAGCCCCGTCCCCGATCGACCGCCTGATGGACCGCAACGACGCGCGCGCCGTGCTCGTGATTCCGAGCGGGCTCGGCCGGGCGTTGCAGACGTCGCGTCAGATCCCGGTGCAGGTGCTGCTGAACGGCGACAACGCGAACACGGCGACGACGACGATGGGGTACGCGCTGACGATCCTGCGGAGCGAGTCGGCCCGGTACGTTCCGGCGACGCTGAACGCCGCGCCGCTCATCGGCATCGAGCCGCGCGTCTGGTACAACCCCGAGCTCCGCAGCACGCTGTTCCTGGTGCCGGGCCTCATCGCCTACATCATCATGATCACGGCGGTCGTGGAGACGGCGCTCTCCATCGTGCGCGAGAAGGAGCGCGGCACGATGGAACAGGTCCGCATGGCCCCTCTCGACGCCGCCTCGTACGTCATCGGCAAGACGATCCCGTACTTCGTCGTCTCGCTCGCGTCGGCGCTCGTGATCATCTTCGCGGCGATGACGCTGTTCGGGATGCCGATGCGCGGCTCCTGGGTCTTGCTCATGCTGGCGCTGTCGCTGTTCCTCGCCGGCGCGCTGGGGCTGGGGCTGCTGATCTCGACGTCGGCCGACACGCAGCAGGTCGCGTTCCAGACGGCGATGCTCGCGTCGTTTCTGCCGTCGTTCATGCTGTCCGGCTTCATCTTTCCCATTTCCAGCATGCCGCCGTTCCTGCAGCTCGTGACCTACGCGGTGCCGGCGCGGTACTTCATCATCGCGCTGCGCGCGGTGATGCTGAAAGGCGCCGGGCTCGAGACGTTCTGGGTGCAGCTGGTCGCGCTCACGGCGTTCGCCGCGGTCGTGCTGGCGCTCGCGTCGGTGCGGCTGCGCCGGGAGTGGAGCTGACATGCGGCGCGTCTGGTTTCTGATCTGGAAGGAGCTCATCGAGCTCAAGGAAGATCGGCGCCTGTTGGCCATCGTGATCGTGGCGCCGGTCGCGCAGCTCTTCATGCTGGCCTATGCGGCCACGACCGATGTCCGCGACGTTCCGGTCGTCGTCGCCGACGCGGATCGATCGGCGGCCAGCCGCGATCTGATCGCGCGCTTCGAGGCGTCGCCGAACTTCACGATCGTCGGCGTCGTGTCCAGCACGCGCGAGGTGGACGGCTATCTCGAAGGCGGACGCGCGTGGATGGCGCTCGGCATCCCGGCGAGCTACGGTGAATCGATCGGGCGGGGCCGGCCGCAGACCGTGCAGCTGATCGCCGATGGCAGCGACGCCAATTCGACCAATGTCGCGATGGGCTACGCCTCGACGCTCATCGCGGCGCGCGCGCAGGAGCTGATGGCCGCGCGCCTGCCGCCCGGGGCGCCGCCGCCGGGCGGCCCTGGGGGCCCTGGAGGCCCTGGAGGCATCGAGCCGCGCGTGCGCGTGTGGTTCAACCCGCGGCTCGAGAGCCGCGACTTCATGGTTCCCGGCGTGCTCGCCCTGCTGCTGCTGGTCATCACGACGAACCTGTCGTCGATGGGCATCGTGCGCGAGAAGGAGATGGGCACGCTCGAGCAGCTCAACGTGACGCCCCTCGCGCGCTGGGAGCTCGTCGTCGGCAAGCTGCTGCCGTACGCGCTGGTCGGCATGGTCGACGTGTTCCTGGTGCTGGGCATCGCCGTCTTCTGGTTTCAGATCCCGCTGCGCGGCAGTCTCCTGCTGCTTCTCGCGCTGACGCTCGTGTACCTGCTGAGCACGCTCGGACTCGGGCTGTTCGTGTCGACGATCTCGTCCACGCAGCAGCAGGCGATGATGACGACGATTTTCTTCTTCCTGATGCCGATGATCTATCTGTCCGGCTTCATCTTCCCGATCGAGAACATGCCGGCGGCGATTCAACCGTTCACGTACGTGATGCCGCTGCGGTACTACCTCGTGATCCTGCGGTCGATCTTCCTGAAGGGCGTCGGGCTCGAGACGCTGTGGCCGCAGGCGCTGGCGCTGGCGGCGTGCGGTCTGGCGATGCTGGCGCTGGCCGTCGTGCGATCGACGAAGCGGACAGCCTAGAATACGGCCGATGCGACGTCTTGCCGGGCTCGTGGCGATCGCCGGCCTCGTCTGGATCGGCGCGCCGATGATCGGGACCCCGCGCGCGGCTCACGCCGCCGCGCCGGTCACGGCCACGCGGCTGCCGCAGAATCCGCTCGTCACGCTCCGCTCGTCGGCGTCGCTCGGCGACAACATCAACGGCCCGACGATCGTCCGCGTCCCGCCGTGGATCGACGAGCCGCTCGGGCGCTACTACATGTACTTCGCGCACCACATGGGCGCGTTCATCCGGCTGGCGTACGCGGACGCGATCGAGGGACCGTGGAAGATCTACGAGCCCGGCGTTCTGCCCGTGAGCGACACGGCGTTCTTCCGGCCGCAGCCCGACCCTCCGGAGAATCTCGAAAACTTCTACACGCATGTCGCGTCGCCGGAGATCTACCTGGACGACGCCAATCGACGGCTCGTGATGTGGTTTCACGGCTGGTGGACCGAGGGCACGATGTGGCCGGTGGGCGAGCCCGCGGCGCGCGCGTGGGCGCGGCAGCACGGCTACGCGCAGTTCACGCAGTCGGCCGACTCGCGCGACGGCCTGCGCTTCACCGTGCATCCGTCGATCACGACGTCCAGCTACCTGCGCGTGTTTCAGCACGACGGATTGTTCTACAGCATGTCGCGGCTCGGCCGGCTGCTGCGATCGCGCGATCCGTTCGCGAGCTTCGAGGTCGGCGCGAACGCCTTTCGGGACGGCCCGTACGCCAACCGCGTGCGCCACGTCGCGCTGCTGCGGCGGAACGGCACGCTGTACGTGTTCTTCACCGGCATCGGCGACGCGCCGGAACGCGTGATGATGTCGACGATCGATCTGACCGCCGATTGGAAAGACTGGAAGGCGTCGGCGCCGATCGAATTGCTGCGGCCCGAAGCGCCGTACGAATGCCCGTCGCTGCCGAACGCGCCCTCAGAGGCCGGCGACATCAAAGGTCCGGCGCGGCAGCTCCGCGATCCCGGAATCTTCGAGGAGAGCGGTCGAACGTACCTGTTCTATTCGATCTGTGGTGAACAGGGACTCGCCGCCGCGACGCTCACGTTTCAGTAGGTCTGGCGCGCGACCCATTCCCGGAAAAGCGAATCGACGACGACGTGCCGGTCGCCGTCGCGCGTGACGACATCGTCGCGCACGAGCGCGGCGAGCGCGGCCTGCACGGTGGACGCGCCGCCGAGGCGATGACGCGTGCGCACGTCTTCGGAATGCAGGCCCCGGCCTTCTTCCAGCACGACGGCTCTCAACGCCGAGCGCTGCGCCAGCGTGAGCCGCTGCCACACGGCTTCGAACATCATCTGGTGCTCGACCAGCAGGCGCTTCAGCGCGTGATGCAGATCGTCGAGCGTCGCGCGCTTGCGGCCGCGGCCCCGCACCTCGTCCCAGGTTTCGTGCGCGAGCCGCTGGACGTCGTACGGCAGATTCCCCGCGAGATCGACGATGGCGGCGCCGAGTCCCTGCTCGGGCTTCATCCCCGAGCGCGCGAATCGCGCGTCGATGGAGGTGGCGAATTCGTCCCCGGGAATCTTCTCCAGACGCATGACCGGGCCCGCCTTGTAGAACGGCCGCTTCGGACCGAGCATGCGCTCCATCAGCGACGGTTCTGATCCCGCGAACACGTAGCCGACGTCGCGCTGGTGCTGCACGGCCGCGCGCAGGGCGTGCTCCACGGATCCGCCGTTGAAGCCGCCGATCGCCTGGAACTCGTCGAGCGCCACGACGACCTTGCGCCGGCGCGTCTCGGCCAGCCGCGCGGGCAGCGCGAAGACCTCGAGCGCCAGCCGCGACACGTCCCGCTCGGAGCGCACGCCGGGAAACGCGACGGTCACCGCGCCGAGCGCGGACTCGCCGGGCGCGTAGCGGACCTCCGCGCGCGCCGAGCGGATCGTCTCGCGCAGCCACGTCCGCGCGCGGTCCCACTTCGTCTCCGCCGTCATCAGCGCGCGCGCGTAGCCTTCGAGAAACGCGACGTACGAGCTGAAGCTGCTGACGGTGACGTCGACGGTCAGCGCGCCCCGCCGCCCCATGGCCGCCAGCGCCTGCCGGATGAGCGACGACTTCCCGTAGCGGCGCGGCGAGATCAGGAACACCTTCTGCGCCGCGGCCAGATCCCGCACGAGCCGGTCCAGCTCGGCGACGCGGTTCACGAACGCGGCCGCCGGCACGACCTCGCCGTAGACGAAGGGGTTCTCGGTTACGTTAAACACAGTAGTGATTACGGATAATAACGTAATCGGAGGCGGGGCGGCGGGTCAGTAGTACCGCGCCGGCAGATCCAGCACGATGCGCCGGCGCGCCAGGTCGGCCAGCGGGCCGTCGGCGACCCGGGCGGGCAGGGCGTCGAGCACGGACCGCGCGACGGTGACCTCGTCCGGCAGGTACTGCCGGCAGGCCCCGTATTCCTGCTCGTAGTCGTCCGACGGGAACCGGAGCCGCAGCCGGACGTCGTCGCCAGCGCCGCCGTCGCCGTCCTCGAGCGCATAGAGCGGATTGATCCGGAACTCGCCGATCGCGGGCGCGAGTGGCGGCAGCGCGTGCGGCGCGAACACGCCGGGGTGGCGCGTCGCGATAATCGTCACCGCGGGATCGCGATCGAGCGCGTCCGCGCTGTCGCGGCGCGAGAGGTCCAGCGGCCCGCCGCCAATCACGTCCTCGAACAGTCCGCCCTCGGCGAACAGCCGGGGCTCGAGCGTTTCGAACAGATCGGCGTACGCCTCCGGCGTCAGCGGATTCCCGTGCGACGGGCTCCACACCCGCTCGTTGTGCGTGTGGCCGATGAGGACCGCGCCCGGGATCTGTTGTCCGTCGATCAGGCGCGCCATCTCGCCGACGAACTGGCGCTTCGTCCAGATGAACATGAAGGCGTCGGTGCACATCGCGAGCCCGAACGCGCCGCGCGCGAACGGCAGCGGGGCGTTGCCGTCGACGCAGACGGGCTCGCAGCCCGGCGCGGTGAACCGCCGCGCCAGCCACACCTTCGCGAAGTACAGATCGGCGAGCACGGGCGGCGGCGACGAGAGTCCCAGCAGCGATCGCGTGACGTGGCCCGATCCGCCGCAGAGATCGATCGCGCGTCGCGTGCCGCCGAGGACGGCCGCCGCGGTCGCGCGCACGACCGCCTGCGCGACGATGTAGGTCGGATCGGAAAAGCGATAGAGAAAATAGCCGCCCTCGAACGTCGGCCCGAGCGCGTCCACGATGTCGCGGTACGTCGACGCCGGTGACGCCGCCACCGCATCGAACGCTTCGCTCAGCGGACCATCCTCGAGCCCGAACATCACGCGCCGCGCCAGCTCGGGCTTGCCCGCCTGCACGTGATCGCGCGCGGCCGGCGCCGGCGCCTGAAGATGCAGGACGGGAATGCCGTCGACGACGGGGAAGATGCAGCAGTGACAGCCGAGGATGCCGTCGTGGATGTCGTCGCCGCTCGCGCGATGGAACAACGAGTCGACCAGGGACAAACGTCCGCCGCAGTAAGGACACCTGAGGATGTCGAGCGTCGCGCGATTCATGACGCCGCGGGCTCGCCGAGCTGCTCGAGCACGGCCCCGTTGACCGATTCGAGCGGCGCCCGGCGGAACTGCTCGACACCGAGCCAGCGCCGCGCCTCGTCTTCGTTGATCCACGCGATCGGGTTATTCGGACCCATCTGCGTGCGGTGGCAGCGCAGGGCGGCCAGCTTGCGCGGCGCCCAGTCCCGCACGTCGACGACGAACTCCGGCGGCTTCGCCTTCGCGCCGAACGCGTCGGGCGCGATCCCCCAGAAACTGGAGTCGGGCGGCGCGCCGCCCTTGGCGTGCGCGGCTTCCTCCAGCTCTCTCATGACGCCGGCCGGAATCGTCACGTAGTAGAGCGGGGGCGCGTCCGCGCCGAACGATCGAACGGCCGTGTACGTCCGCTCGTGCACGCCGATGTGATCCAGATGCCAGTAGAGACCGTCCTCGGCGAACGTGATGACCGCGTCCGGCCGGTACTGCTGGATGGCCTTCACGATCTCCTCGTGCAGCTCGGAGACGTGATCCCATCGCAGATCGCCGTCCGGATGATCGAAGATCAGGACCTCGGCGACGCCCAGGACGGCCGCCGCCTCGCGCAGCTCCCGCGTGCGCACGGTGCCGAGGTCGCCGCCGGCGACGAGCGCCGGATCGCTCAGCGATCCGGCTTCGCCGCGCGACGCGCACAGCAGGATCACGCGCGCGCCGGCGTCGGCCAGGCGCGCCAGCGTCCCGCCGCAGGCGAGCGACTCATCGTCGGGGTGCGCGAAGATCGCGAGCACGGTCCGGCCCGCGAAATTACGTTCCACGGTGCGCCTCCACGATCTTCGTGTAGACCTTCACGTACTCGTCGACCATGCGATCGGCGCCGAACCTCGCGACGGCGCGTTCGCGCACGCACCGGCGATCGAGGTCGAACACGCGCGGCAGGTCGTTCACCATCTGCTCGAGATCCTCGAAGATGACGCCGGTCACGCCATCGTCGACGACCTCTCGGACGGCGCCGCGATCGAGCGCGGCCACCGGCGTGCCGCACGCCATCGCTTCGGCCAGCACGAGGCCGAACGGCTCGCGCGCCTGGATCGGATAGAGGAGCGCGCGCGCGCCGCCATACAACCGCACCTTCGTCGGATTGTCGGCCTCGCCGTTGTAGATGATGCGCACGCCGTCGACGTGCGGCGCGATGTGCTCGCGGTAGTACTCGTTCTCGGCGGCGGCGAGAATCAGCCGCAGCCCGACGCGCTTCGCGATCTCGATCGCCTGCAGGACGCCCTTGCCTTCGTTGAAGCGGCCGAGGAACAGCAGGTAGTCGTCGGGCTTGTCGCGGAACACGAAGCTGGCCGTATCGATGCCGTGCAGCACCGTGCCGACGACGTTCAGGCCCTTGAGCAGGCGGGCCTGCTCGTTCGAGATGGCGACGAACGGCGCTTCCGGGTAGCGCGACCAGAGCTGGACCTCCGCCTCCGTCGGCGAATGATGCAGCGTCTGCACGATCGGCGTCTTCGAGAGCCGCGTGAACGCGAGCGACATCGGGTAGTACGCGGCTTCGTAGTGAATCACGTCGAACTCGCTGCTGCGCTCCACCGCCGCCGCGAGATTCAGCATCTCGTACAGTTCCCACGGCCACATGTTGGGATCATGCCAGTAGCCGCTCTTGTACAGCGCGTTCAGCTTCGCACTCGTTTTCGAATCGGCCGTGGCGAACAGCGTGACGTCGTGACCGCGCGCGACGAGGCCCTCCGTGAGGAGCGACGTCATCGTCTCGACGGATCCCGACTTGCGCGGCGGAACCGACGTGGCGACGGGCGCGATGTGCGCGATGCGGAGCGTCACGCGAGCGCCTCGTCGAGGAGTCGCGTCAGCACGCGGGCGGCGCCGAAATGCTCGCGCGCGATCTCGCACGCGCGGCGCGCGTGACGAGGGTAGTCGCTGTTGATGCGGTCGATGCCGGCGAGCGCGTCCTCGACCGTCGAGAAGGCGAGCAGGCCTTCGCCGGCCGGCACGTGCGCCGTCCATCCCGTGTCCTGCACGAGCGCCGGCCGTCCCGACGCGAGATAGCACTCGGTCCGATCGCTGAACCAGCCGGTGCGGTTCGCGACGTAGGTGTGCTTCGCGACGCCGAACTCGGCCTTCGATCCATGGATGAAGGCGCGGTACGCGTCCGGCGTGCGCGAGACGGCCATCGCGTCGACCGTGTCCCAGCCGTACTCGCGCAGCAGGGACTGCGGTCCGTTGATCGCGAGCTCGAAGCGCTGCGCGGTCTTCGACGGCAGCTCGATGAACTTCACGAACTCCTGATCCTTGTTGCCGCCGACGTCGGTGAAGCTCTCGATCTGCCAGGTCATGACGGTCGTGAAACGATCGCGCGGCGCCGTCGTCGGGCGCCAGTCGTCGAGCGTGACCGGCTGCCACGTCTTGCGCCAGGTGAACTCGCCCGTCGGAATCGCCGACGCCGGTGTCCCGATGTTCGCGCCGAAGGTGAAGAGCCGATCGAAGCGCCGGAAGAACTCGACGTACCACGGTTCGGCTTTGGCGATCGCGAGCTGCGTGAACGCCGGATCCGAGTCGACGAACACCTTGCGCGGAATGCGCGCGTACTCGTCGCGCCAGAACCAGGATCCGCCCGACAGGTTGATGAACAGATCGGCGTCGGCCGCGAACCGGCGCACGTCCTCGTGACTCCGGCCGTGGTAGCTGCCGTCATAGTTGACGAACGACCAGCGATCGCCGAGGCCGTACGGCGCCAGCGCGTTGTGGATGTAGGTCGTGCCGTACGACGGATCGGTGGCGCGCGTGTTGAGCACCGGGTCGTAGACACACTCGCCCGTGTCCTCGATGTAGAAGACGTCGTGACCGAGCGCCCGCAGGCCGAGCAAGTACATCAGGGAGCACCACGTGACGCCGCCAAACGGGTACCGCGCGATGATGCCCGCGAAGAGAATTCTCACTGCCGCGTCGCCTGGATGAGCTCGTCGACCGTCTCGGGTTCATCCAGCGACTTGCCGACCGACAGCCGCGCGCACATCCGCCGGTACAGCTGACAGGTCTTCAGCAGCTCGTCGTGCCGGCCCTGCGCCGCGATCTTCCCGCCGTCGAGGACGAGAATCCGGTCGGCGTCCCGCACGGTCGACAGCCGGTGCGCGATGACGATCGTCGTGCGGCCGGCGCGCAGGCGCTTCAGCGCGGCGAACACGATTTCCTCGGAGATCGCGTCCAGCGACGACGTCGGCTCGTCGAGGATCAGAATCGGCGCGTTCTTGAGAATCGCGCGCGCGACGCTCAGGCGCTGGCGCTCGCCGCCCGACAGTCCGCCGCCGGCCTCCGCGATTTCGGTGTCGTACCCCTTGGGCAGGCGCGAAATGAACTCGTGCGCGTGCGCCGCGCGCGCCGCCGCCTCGATCTCCGCCGGCGTCGCGTCGAGCCGGCCGTAGCGCAGGTTCTCGGCGATCGTCCCGGAGAAGAGCACCGGATCCTGCAGCACGATCGAGATCCTCTCGCGCAGCGACCGGATGTGGTACCGGCGCACGTCGACGCCGTCGATGAGCACGCGGCCCACCGTCGCGTCGAAGAAGCGCGGGATGAGGCTGACCAGCGTCGTCTTGCCGGCGCCCGTCAGGCCGACGAGCGCGACGACCTGTCCCGGCGTCGCGTCGAAGGTGATGTCGCGCAGGACCTGCGCGCCCGAGGGATACGTGAAGCCGACGTCCTCGAACCGGATGTCGCCTTTGACGTCCGTCGCGTCGATCGAGTCCGGCGTCTCGACCGTCTCCGGCATCATCGCGAAGACCGATCGGACGCGCTTGGCTCCGGCGAGCGCGCCTTGCAGCTGGCCTGTCGTGTGCGCGATCGCCGACAGCGGCCCGTACACGGCGCCGAGGTAGAAAATGACGACCGTCAGATCGCCGATCGTCATCTGCCCGCGCATGACGTGCGTCCCGCCGACGATGATCACCAGCGCGGTGCCGAGGAGGGTGATCGTGGTGACGACGACTGAGAAGAGCGATTGCTGCCACGTGAGCGTGATCCGCGCCGCCATCGTCCGGTCGCCCGCGCTCGCGTAGCGATCTTTCTCGTACCCCTCGCGCGCGAAACTCTTGACGAGCCGGATCGCCGTGAACGTTTCGTAGAGCCGCTCGATCAGCTTCGATTCGAGCTCCTTCACGCGCTCCTCGCGATCGACCATCGTCGACGTGTAGTAGCGCAGGCACACGTACAGGAACGGCACGACCGTCAGCGACAGGAGCGCGACCGTCCGGTCGAGCTGGAGCAGGATGAAGAACATCACGCCGAGCGTGATGATCGAGGTCGCGAGCGGGAACAATCCGCTCATCACCAGGTTCTCGATCGCGTACGCGTCCACGTCGACGCGATAGACGGCGTCGCCCGTGCTCGTGGTGATGTGATGGTGGAGTCCCAGCGCCTGCAGGTGCTGGAACAGGCGATAGCGCAGGTCGTAGACCATGCGCTGGCCCGTGTCGACCTGCACCTGCGTGCCGTACGCGGAGACGAACTGGCTGGCGACCTGCACGATCACGCCCGCGACGACGAGCAGAATCAGCAGCGCGACCGGGTTGCCGCCGTGAATGGCCGTGAGCCAGCTCGCGACGGGCTCGGGCAGCGGCAGCGGCGGACGCTCGAGCACGTAGTCGATGACGATCTTCAGCGGCCACGGCTGCAGCGCGCCGAGGCCGGCTTCCGAGAGCAGCAGCGCCGACAGCACGGCCGCCTGCGTCCAGTACGGGCGCAGGAAGCTGAGCGTCCAGAAGAAGAGGGACTGCTCGCGATCGCCGGTCACGGGATCGCTCATCGCTATCCGCCCACCCGCCGCGCCGGCGCGATCGGCCGAGGCGGCACCAGGTTCGGCGCGATCTTCGGAATGATCAGCGGCACGACTTTGTCTTCGCTCGAGTCGGTGACGTACAGCCAGCCGCGATGCGGCCCGGTCGCGGCGTACGCGACGCGCGTCGGCGCGCCGAACGCCTGACGGCCCTCGTCGCTCACGTCGCGGATGACGCCGTCGGGGCCGACGGCGCGCACGTGCCCGTTGTAGAAATCCGCGATGAAGATCGTGACCTTGCCGCCGGGTTCCGGCACGACCGCGACGCCGGCCGGGCCGGCCATCTGCGCCCTGGTCGCGGGACCGTCGTCGCCGCTGTCGCCCCACGCGCCGCTGCCCGCGACGGTCGTGATGATCTGCGTCCTCGCGTCCACCTTGCGAATCCGGTTGTGGTGCATGTCGGCGATGTAGAGATCGCCCGTGCGCTGATCGACCTCGACGTCGCTCGGCATGTTGAGGTGCGCGGCGGTGGCGGGGCCGCCATCGCCGACGTTCTGGCCATCGCCCGGCGTGCCGTCGCCGGCGACGGTGTGGATCAGTCCGGTCTTCGCGTCGATCATCCGGATGCGGTAGTTCAGCGTGTCCGCGATGTAGATGTTGCCGTTCCGCTGGTCGACGGCCACGGCGCTCGGCGTGTTGAGCGCGGCTTCGATCGCGGGCTTCTCGTCGCCGTCGTAGCCGTTCTCGCCCGAGCCGGCCACGGTCGTGATGATGCCGGTCGGCCGGTCCACGCGCCGGATTCGATCGTTGTGCGAGTCGGCCACGATCACGTCGCCGTCGGGCGCGATGTCCACGCCGTCGGGCGTGTCCAGCTGCGCGTCGACGGCGGGGCCGTTGTCGCCGGAGAAGCCGCTGCCGAGATCGTGATTGCCCGCGTACGGATACATGCGGTTGTCGCGCGGGTCGGCGCGGCGGATCACGTCGTTGTTGGAGTCGGCGATGAAGACGTCGCCGTTGGCCGCGACCGCGATGCCGCCGGGCGCGTCGAGCCACGCCTCCATCGCCAGCCCGTAGTCGCCCGCGAATCCCTTGCGGCCGCCGATCACCGGGCCGATCGCCGCCTCGCGCAGCATGAACGTGCCGGCGCCGAGCGAGAGAATCATCACGACGAAGATGATCGCGCTGCGCAGGCCGTACACCCAGAGGCCCGCCGGCGCGAGCAGCGGCACGTGCGCGGGGCCGGAGCGCATCGCGACCATGCCGGTGCCGATCGTGACCCGCTTGATGCCCCGCCGCGCGATCGCCGTCGTCTGCGCCGTGCGCCAGGCGACCGCGGCCACCAGGCCGAGCGTGAAGAGCGCGACGATCCGCGCGGCCAGCGGCACGGTCAGCGCGAGACCGGCCGCGGCGCCGACGAGCAGCGCCAGGCCGAGACCGAGCGCGGTCACGATGCCGAACGTCGTCGGCCGCAGGTGCATGCCGATGCGGACGAGCGATTTGCCGGCCCCGTGATCCTCGACCATCGCGCGGATGTCCAGCCAGGCCCAGCGGCCGATGAACACGCTGATGTCGCGGTCGTCGGACCAGCCCTCGTCCACGTCGATCGCGCGCACGGCGCGCGATCCGCGGAACCATTCGGTGAGCTGGACGAGCACGCGCTCGGCGGACGTCCACGTCTCGCTCCAGAAGCGGTCTTCGGTGACGCTGCCCGAGATGAGCAGCAGCGCGCGCCACGCTTCGCCCAGCGACGGCCGCGGTCCGCGGCTCGTCTGCGGCTCGCCCGCGGGCTGGGCGATCTCGGGCGGCGACAGCAGGCCGCGAATCCGTCCGCGGACGCGCGCGAGCGGCTGGATGAAATGCAGATGCGCGACCAGCGCGCGGTACCAGAGGCGCGCCCACGCGCGCCGGACCGGATTCCTGCGCCGCTCGACGCCGACGCCCGGCAGCGACGCGACGTCGGACCGCCACGCGTACGTGATGTTCTTGACGACCGTCGCGGCGATGCCGATGCCGCCGGTCGCGAGCAGAATCGCCGCGGCCCATTGATGATTGCCGAGCGCCGCGACCGTCACGCCCGCGATCGCCAGGATGAACGAGAGCACCTGCCACCGGATCGAGTGCGGCAGGAACGCGAACGGATGCACGTCCGTGCGGTACACCGACGGAAACGCCGCCGTGCCCCAGACGCCCGCGTTGATGCGCGTGCCCCACAGCGATCGCACGAACGGCAGCGGGCTGTAGATGCGCCCGCGCCACAGCATGCGGCCGTCGAGGAATTTCTCGCGATGGTGGACCATCAGCCAGGTCTCGCCCTCGCCGTAGCCGACCTGCTGCCGCCAGTACGCGTTGATCGACGATCGATGGTGATGCCACACGAGCGCGGACGAGGCGAAGCCGATCTTCCAGCGCCGCGCCTGCAGCCGCCAGCACACGTCCACATCGTCGCCGGCGCGCAGGTAGATCGGGTTGAAGCCGCCGATCTCGAGCAGCGCGTCGCGGCGGAACGCCATGTTGCAGCCCGGCACGTGCTCGGCGATCCGGTCGTCGAGCAGCACGTGCGTCGGGCCGCCGGGCGCGCGCGCGATGCACTGCGCGATGGGCGGATCGTCGGCCGGCACGACGTTCGGACCGCCGGAGCCGACCACGTCGGATGTGACGAACGGCTGGACGAGGAACGTGAGCCAGTCGCGATCGGCGCGCGTGTCGGCGTCGGTGTAGGCGACGATCTCGCCGGTCGCCTCGGCGAGGCCGACGTTGCGCGCGGCGCTCAGCCCGGCGTTGGGCGTGTCGATGACGCGCACCCGCGCATGCTCGTGTCCGATCTCGCTCGTCCGGTCCTTCGATCCGTCGTTGACGAGGATGATCTCGTAATCCGGATACGTCTGCCGCTCGAGCGCGGTCAGGCAGTCCTCGAGCGTGTCCGCCGCGTTGTACGCGCAGACGACGACCGAGACGCGCGGCCACGCGGCCCGCTGCGCGCGCGAGAACGGCGCGTCGGCGAACGCGGCCGCCACGGCGCGCGCGGCCGGCTTCGGCCGCCGCTCGCGATCGACGAGTCCGAAGTTCCAGTCCTCGACCGGATGCCCGCCGCGCCACCACTCGTCGGTCCACGCGAACGCGATCGCGCCCGCCGCCCCTTCCTCGAACGCCGCGCGGATGTGCATCGACGTGATCGCGGCCTGGCCGTCTTCGCCCTCGCGCACGCTGTCGGCGCCCGCTTCGGCCAGCAGCAGCGGCTTGTAGCCGGCGATGTGCTGCAGGCGCGCGAGGTACGCGCGCAGCTCCGGCTCGCGGTGGAGGTAGACGTTGAACGCACAGAGATCGAAGAAGGAGAGGTCGAGAAACTCGGTCGGCGGAAAGTTGACGTACGTGAAGAGGCTCTCGGGCGACGCGGCCTTCGCGTCCTCGTACAGCGTCCGCAGAAAATGCTCGACGCCGATGCGGCCGTGCCAGCGGACGACGCCCGGCGGGATCTCGTTGCCGAGCGCGAAGGTCAGGACTGCGGGGTGATCGCTGAGCGCGGCGACGTTCGCGGTCAGCTCCTGCCGGATCGCGCGCTTCAGGCGGCGATCGTCGAGAAACGCGACGTGCTGCGACCACGGCAGGCCGACCATGACGCGCAGGCCTTCGCGCGCCGCGGCATCGAGCAGATCGCGGCGCGGCGGCGTGTAGGTGCGGACGGTGTTGATGCCGAGGCTCGCCATCTGGCGGAAGTCCTCGGCGACCTGCTGGCAGGACGGAAACTGGCAGCCCTCGGCGTCGGGCGCGAACGTCCCGTAGGTGACGCCTTTGACGAGGAAGCGATCCGCGCCGGCACGCAGGAATTTCCCGTCGGTGGCGATCCGCGCGTCCACGGCGGATCCCGTTCCGGCACGGACCTCGGGGTCGGCCTGAACTACTGTGGTCACAAGAATAAGGAGAGCCGGCTCCCCCGTGTGGGGAGCCGTATCTTTGATTGTATCAGTCGAGGGCGGGTGGGCCGGGTGAGTCAGGTGGGGCGGGTGGGCCGTGACCGTTCTTACCTGGCCTACCTGCCCTACCCGACCTACCTGCCCCTCACTTGTCGATCTTCACGCTGCCGCTGAAGGTCTTGAAGCGCAGGCTGCCGCTGTTGGCGCCACCGTTGCCCAGATCGGCACGCAGCGACTGGCGGTTGCCGTCGCGCAGCACGAGGGGCCGCTCGGAGTCGAGGTGGCCGCTGAACGATTTGAAGAAGACCGATCCCTGCGCGTTCTCCGGCACGTGGAGGTCGACGTTGCCGCTGAAGGTATCGATGTCAATCGACTGATTCGGCTGCCAGGTCTTCGCGCGAATCGCGATCGATCCGCTGAACGTGTGCGCCTGAATCGGGCCCGTCACATCCTGAAACTCCAGCCGCGACGAGAAGCCGTGCGCCTTGAAGGTGCCCTCGACGCCGTCCACCGTGACCGGCGCGCTGAACACCGAGATGTCGAGGTTCGTCCGGCGCGGCACCTTGATCTCGAAGTCCGTCTTGACGACGTTGTCGCGGCCCGAGAATTCGAACCAGGTGCGATCGCGGCGGTTCGCGTCGATGACGACCGTGTTCGACCCGTCCTCGTGGATGTCCAGCGTGATCCGGTTCAGGCGCTCGCGCGTGCCGTAGCGGACCGCGTCGATGACCGCTTCCGGGCGATCCGAGACGGTGATGTGGATGGGGCCGGAGAAGCTCTTCAGCCGAAGCGTCCCGCCCGGGTCGAGCTTCAGCGTCTTGGTGACGTGCTCGGTGGTTTCCTGCGCGCTGGCGAGCGCCGGCAGGGCGACGAGGGCAAGAGCGGCAAGAACGGGAAGTGTCTTTCGCATGGGGAGTTGGACGAGGCCGTTCGCCAAAACGTTCGCCGTTTTTCAGCGCTCAGCCCTTTGCCCTCAGCCCTTTCCGGGCGCGTTCAGATCGAGCGCGCCGGTATAGATCGCCATTCCCACCACGGCGTCGACGCCAAGCGCATCCAGCTCGTCTATTTCCTCCCGCGTGGTGATCCCCCCTGCCGCCGTCACGCGTCGAGTGGTCGCGGCGCGGACCGCGCGAATCGCGTCCAGATTCGTGCCGCCCATCAGCCCCTCGGTATCGACGTGCGTGTAGAGGAACTCGTCGCAGTACGGCTCGAGCGCGCGGACCGCGTCGACGGCGGTCAGCGGCAGGACGGTCTTCCAGCCGTGGATGACGACCCGCCCGCCGCGGCTGTCGACGGCGGCGATCACGCGGTCGCGCCCGACGGCTTCGCGCAGTGTCTGCGCGAACGTGAGATCGGGCACGCCGTTTCTGAAGAGCGACGAGCCCGCGATGATCTGCCGCGCGCCGGCCGCGAGGACGTCCTGCGCCCGCTCGACCGTGCGAATCCCGCCGCCGACGCGGCAGGAGAGCGCGCCCGCGATCTGCCGGACGAGCGCGAGGTTGTCGCCGGCGCCCATCGCCGCGTCGAGATCGATGACCTGGACCTTGGGAAACTTCGCGAACCGCCGCACCCAGGCGAACACGTCATCATCTTTAATAGCCAGCCGCTCGCCCTGGACGAGCTGAACGACCGCGCCGCCCTTGAGATCGATGGATGGAATCAGCATTGGAGCGTGTTTGAGAGGCCTGGTGCCACGAAAACACAAGGAACACGAAGGGGCACGAAGAAGAGCGTGTTGTCCACGATCTCTCTTCTTCCTCTCTTCTTCGTGTTTTCGTGTCTTCGTGGCCTACAGGCGTACCGGTATACCTCGTTGCCTCAAGTACTGCTTGAGTGTCTTCACGCTGGTCTCTGCGTAATGAAAGATCGATGCGGCGAGCGCGGCGTCGGCGCGGCCCTTCGTGAAGACCTCCACGAAGTCGTCGAGCCCGCCGGCGCCGCCAGAGGCGATCACCGGAATCGAGACCGCCGACGACACCGCCGCGGTCATCGCGCAGTCGAAGCCGATCTTCGTGCCGTCGCGGTCGATCGACGTCAGCAGAATCTCTCCCGCGCCGCGCGACTCGGCTTCGCGCGCCCACTCGACGGCGTCGCGATTGGCCGCGGTCGACCCGCTGCGTGAGTACACGGCGAAGCGGTCGCCGTCTTTCTTGGCGTCGATCGCGACGACAACGGCCTGGCTGCCGTAGCGCTCGGCGATTGTCGTGATCAGCCCTGGTGTCGCGAGCGCCGCGGTGTTGAGGCTCACCTTGTCCGCCCCCGCCTCGACCGCCGCAGCTGCGTCGGCTTCGGTGCGGATGCCGCCGCCGACGGCGAGCGGGATGAAGAGCTCGCGCGCGACGGCGCGGATCGTGTCCGCGAGCGCGCGCCGCGCCTCGAGCGTCGCCGTGATGTCCAGGATGACCAGCTCGTCGATGCCTTCGACGTTGTAGCGCCGCGCGAGCTCCGCCGGATCGCCGGCCGAGCGCAGGCCTTCGAAGTTCACGCCCTTGACGACCTGGCCGTTGCGGACGTCGAGGCAGGCGATGATTCGCTTAGAGAGCAAAAGAAAGGTCTCCACCACGGAGGACACGGAGGACACGGAGAATGTTAGCGTGTGATCCGAGTTTCATTCCTCCGTGCCCTCCGTGTCTTCTGTGGTTACTCTTTATCGGACAAGGTCCAGGAAGTTCCTCAGGATCCGCAGCCCGACGTCCCCCGACTTCTCCGGATGAAACTGCACGCCCGCGATCTGTCCGTGCTGCACGATGGCCGCGAACGGCTCGCCGTGCTCCGCGACGGCGACGGTGTCGTCGGTCACCGGCGCGACGTAGCTGTGCGTGAAGTACACCTGCGAGCCCTGCGGCACGCCCTCGACGATGGACGCCTCGCGCGTGAGAGTGAGGCTGTTCCACCCGACGTGCGGGATTTTGATCGACGGGTCCGGCTGAAGCCGGACTCCACTGGTCATCGTGGCGTCCGCCTTCAGGCGGACCTGCCCAAGTTTGTAACAACGTCCCGCGAGCAGCCCGAGCCCTGGGGCATCCGGCGCCTCGTCGCTCCCCTCGAACAGCCACTGCATGCCGAGACAGATGCCGAAGAGCGGACGTCCTTCGCCCACGCGACCGAGAATCGCGGCCGTCCACGCCGCGTCGAGCGCGCGCGTCGCGCCGAAGTGGCCGACGCCGGGCACGATGATGCCCTGCGCGTCGGCGAGCTCGCCGGGCGTCGCCGGCACGAACACGTCCGCGCCGATCGTGGCCAGCGCTTTCTTCACCGACGTCAGATTGCCGGCCTTGTAATCGATCAGCGCGATGCCAGTGTTCACGTTGGATTAGCTTTCAGCTGTCAGCTCTCAGCTGTCAGCCCTTTGCCCTCAGCCCTACAACAGTCCTTTAGTACTTGGCAGCATCTTCGCGAGCCGGCGATCTTTCGCGCACGCGACGCGCAACGCGCGTGCGAACGCCTTGAACACCGCCTCGATCTTGTGATGGCTCGATCGTCCGTACAACACCTTGAGGTGGACGTTCGCGCGCGCGCCAATCGCGAAGCCCTCGAAGAAATCGTAGACGAGCTCGGTCTGCAGATCGCCGACGCGCGCGACGGTCACGCCGAGCGAGACGACCGTGTGCGGCCGGCCGCCGAGATCGATGGCGGCGACGGCGAGCGTTTCGTCCATCGGCATGACGAAGTAGCCCGCGCGGTTGATGCCGCGGCGGTTGCCCAGCGCCTGCGACACGGCTTCGCCGAGCGCGATGCCGAGATCCTCGACGGTGTGATGCTGATCGACGTCGAGATCGCCCTTCGCATGAATCCGGAGATCGAACGCGCCGTGCCGCGCGACGAGCTCAAGCATGTGATCGAGAAACCGGATGCCGGTCCGCACGGCGTACTTGCCCTTGCCGTCGAGCGCGATCCGCAGCGCAATCTGCGTCTCCGTCGTCTTCCGATCGATTACCGCGCGGCGCATAACACCTCTTCCATGACGGCGATGAATTGCCGCGTGTGCGACACGAGGCCGGTGCCGACGCGCGCGCAGCCGGCGCAGCCGGGCTCGGTCGAGCGGTCACGAATGTAGATGCCGCGCGCGAACGCGCCCTTCACGAGCGCGTCGAGGCGGTCGCCGGCCGAGACCAGGACGAAATTGGAGCGGCTCTTCCAGTACTTCAGCCCAAGGCGATCGCACGCCGCATAGAGCAGCGCTTTCGACGCATCGACCTGGCGAAGGTAATCGTTGAGGTGATCGAGATCGGTGAGCGCGGCCTGAACGGCGGTGACCGCGGCGATGCTGACGCTGTAGACGGGAATCGCCTGACGAATCGGGTCCATCCGATCGGGCGCGCCGACGAGACAGCCCATGCGCAGGCCGGCGAGACCGAACGCCTTCGAGAACGTGCGGCCGACGATCACATTCGGGAAATGCGCGAGCTCGGGAATGAACGACTCGCGCGCGAACTCGGCGTACGCCTCGTCGACGAAGACGATCGCGCCGGGCGGCACGCGCTGGGCGATGGTCCGGATCGCGTCGAGCGGCATCGAGAGGCCCGTGGGATTGTTGGGGTTCGTGAGAAAGACCACGCGCGTGTTCGCCGTGATCGCCGCGAGGACGTCATTGAGCGGAAAACTGAAATCCGGTTTCGGCATCACCTGCACGAGGCGTCCGCCCGCCACGGCCGTGTCGAAGCGGAAGATCTCGAAGGCGGGCTCCGGGACGATCGATTCGAAAACGGGACCGCCGACAGACGGCCGGAGGTACGCGACCGCGAGGGCCATCAGGCCTTCATCGAGACCGTTGGTCAGCGTGACGCGATCGGGGGCGACGCCGAGGTACTTCGCGACGGCGTCGGTCGCGGCGGCGTACGGCGGATAGAAACCGATCTGATCCGGCCGCAGCTTCGCGAGCGCTTCGAGGACGCGCGGCGAGCAGCCGCCCGTGTTCTCGTTCTGGTGGAGGCGAAGCCCCTCGTACAACTCCGGTGGTTTTTGATAGTGGCTCATCGCTGGTGGCTGGTGGCTGGTGAGTGGTGGCTGAATCGCCCGAGCCGCGCTTCAATCGACTCGGCGTGTGCTTCAAGGCCTTCGGCGCGGGCCAGCGCCGTGATCGTCGGCGCGAGACGCTTGAGGCCGGCGCGCGTGACGCGTTGCACCGACATCACGCGCACGAAATCGGCGGCGGTCAACCCGCCGCGGAAGCGCGCGGCGCCGGCGGTCGGCAGGACGTGATTGGATCCGGTCGCATAATCGCCGGCCACTTGCGCCGTGTAGGCGCCGACGAACACCGCGCCAGCCGTGAGCGGACGTTTGATCAGTTCTTCGCGATCGACGACGAGATGCTCGGGCGCGAAGCGGTTCGCGAGCGCGACCGCTTCGTCCTTCGTCTTCGTCACGACGATGGCGCCGTGCGCGCGCAGCGAGCGCGCGACGATCGTCCGCCCCGCGCCTCTCACGGCGACGGCCTTCGCGACGCGCGCCGCCAGCGGCCGGCTCCAGGTGATGAAGACGGCGCGCGCGTCGGGATCGTGCTCGGCCTGCGCGATGAGATCGGCGGCGATCCATTCGGGCCGGCCGCCGCCGGCGACGATGACGATCTCCGTCGGTCCGGCGTAGAAGTCGATCGCGCTGTGGCCGGCGACGATTGCCTTCGCGGCCGCGACGTACCGGTTGCCGGGCCCGACGATCTTGTCGACGCGCGGGATCGTCTTCGTGCCGTAGGCGAGCGCGGCGATCGCGTGCGCTCCCCCGATGCGGAACAGTCTCGTGACGCCCGCCTCGAGGGCCGCCGCCATCACGGCAGGCTCGGGCCGCGGACAGACGGCGATGACCTCGCGGACGCCGGCCACGCGCGCGGGGACTGCCGTCATTAACAAGGATGAGGGCAGCGGGAATCGCCCGCCCGGCACGTAGCAGCCGACGCGCGCGAGCGGCTCGACGCGCTGCTCGACGAGCACGCCGGGCGCGACCTCGAGATCCCAGTGCGTCGGGATCTGGCGGAACGCGACGCGCGCGATGTTCGCGGCGGCCCGGCGGATCGCGCGGCGCACGGCCGGATCCACCCGCGCCGCGGCGTCGATCATTTCGTCGGCCGGGACTTCCATCGGCGCGGTGAGTCCGTCGAACGTGCGCGCGAAGCGGAGCAGCGCGCGATCGCCGCCCGTCTTCACATCGTCGACGATGCGCTGGACGCGGCGCGTGAACGCGCGGTCTTCGCGCGCCGGCGGCGTCAGCAGACGAGTGACGGCTCGCGTGTCGCTCGCCTCGACGATTTCGATTCCCACCCGCTCTCCCTGCCTCACCAGCCGCACCCGTCCTTCCTACAGCACGATCTTGTTCAGGGGATATTCGACGATCCCCTGGGCCCGGGCGGCTTTCAGCTTCGGAATCAGGTCGCGCACCGTGCGCTCTTCGATGATCGTGTTCACCGCGACCCAGTCCTCGTCGCTCAAACTCGAGATCGTCGGCCGCTGCAACGCGGGCAGCAGCCCGAGCACCGCCGCCAGATCGGCGCGGCGCACGTTGAGCATCATCCCGACGCGGCCCTGCGCCTCGATCGCCGCCTTGAGCAGCAGCGCGATGTTCTCGAGCTTCGTCCGCTTCCACGCGTCGGCCAGCGCCGTCTTGTTCGCGATGAGCTGCGTGTTCGACTCCATCACGACGTCGAGGATGCGCAGCCGGTTGGCGCGGAGCGACGATCCGGTCTCGGTCACTTCGACGATGGCGTCGGCGAGCATCGGAGGTTTCACTTCGGTCGCGCCCCAGGAGAATTCGACTTTCACGTTGACGCGCTGCCGCTCGAAGTAGGCGCGCGTCGCGCGGACCAGCTCGGTCGCGATCGTCTTGCCTTCGAGATCCTGCGCCGATTTGATCGGCGAATCTTCCGGCGCGGCGAGGACCCATTTCACCCTGCCGAAACTCTGCTTGGCGTAGATGAGATCGGCGACGTTCTCCAGCACGCCGGTGCGGCCGTCGCCGGCTTCGTGCTCCGCGATCCAGTCCTGGCCGGTGAGGCCCGCATCGAGCACGCCGTCCGAAACGTAGCGCGCCATTTCCTGCGCGCGAATCAGCATGCACTCGATCTCGGGGTCGTCGATGGCCGGGAAGTACGACCGCGAGCTGACGTAGATGTTGAAGCCGGCGCGCGCGAACAGCTGGATCGTCGCGTCCTGCAGAGAGCCCTTCGGTATTCCGAGTTTCAGCTTCATAAGAATGTAACCACGCAGGACACGGAGGTCACGGAGGAAAGGTTGACTCGGAGAATCACAATTCCCACCTCCGTGTCCTCTGTGTCCTCCGTGGTTCCTATTTCAAAGTCCGATAGAAGCACGTGCGCTCGCCGGTGTGGCACACGTTGCCATCGCCGAGACGCTTCACTTTCAACAGCACGGTATCGTCGTCGCAGTCGACGAGGATCTCTTTCACCTCGAGTTTGTTGCCCGAGGTCTCGCCCTTCATCCACAGCTTGTTGCGCGTGCGGCTGAAGAACGTCGCGTAGCCGGTCCGCCGCGTTTCGGCGAGCGCGACGTCGTTCATGAAGCCGACCATCAGCACTTCGGACGTCTCCGCGTCCTGGATGACCGCGGGAATCAGGCCGTCGAGTTTTGTGTAATCCATGGTCGAGAACTCCGCCGAAAATAAAAAACCCCGCCGGGTGGGCGGGGCTGCATGGCGTTCGGTCTCCGGTGGTCGACCTAGATCACGCGCGCTCCGCCGGCCCGTGGCCGGGGTGAGAATGATGCGCGTGGTGGTGACCGGTGAACATTGAAGGGCCAGCGTAGCCGATCGCTTCGGGACGTGTCAACGACCGCGGCGCCCGCGCTTCGTCCGGCGCGCAGCCGCGTGCAGCGCCGTGTCCGCCTCGCGCGCCACCATCACCTCCGTCGCCTTCACGATGGCGAGGGCATCGTCGCCGCGGTGAAGGTTCAGCTCCTCGACCGCGTCCCGCGTGATGACGGCCGTCAGCGTCTGGTCGCCGATCCGCAATCGCACCTGCGCCAGGAGGCCCTCGACGCGGATCTCGTCGACGTAGCCGCGCAGCTGATTGCGGCCGCTGATGGACACGATGGCTCCGGTGCGCCGGCGCGCGACGTTCTTCGCCGGCGCGGTCGTCGACGGCGCGAGCAGGCGGTCCACCTCGGCGTCCGCGATCCGGTGGTGGCCGCCGCTCGTGACGCTCGTGCGCACGCGGCCCTCGTAGATCCAGTGCTTCAGCGTCGAGTAGCCGACGCCCAGCCGCTCGGCGGCCTGCCTGACCGTCAGGAGTGACATGACTGATACCGTTGCATGAGTCAGCTTAAATCAGATTAAACTGTTCGGCAATCGTGCAGTCGAAACGATTCGCGGGGGCCTGCCTGTGCCTGCAGATCCTGGTCGCGCTGGCGGCGGCCGGGTGCGGGCCCCGCTCGGCGCCGTCGCGCGCCAGGATTCGCATCGCCGCGGCGGCGGATCTCGATGTCGCGCTGGGCGCGCTGATCGAGCGCTTCCGCGCGTCGCACGACGTCGACGTCACCGTGTCCTACGGATCGTCGGGCACGTTCTACGCGCAGCTCCTCAACCAGGCGCCGTTCGACATGTTCTTTTCGGCGGACCTCGAGTATCCGCGGCAGCTCGCCGCGCGCGGCCTGACGATCGCGCAGGGCGAGTTCAGCTACGCCGTCGGCCGGCTCGTCGTCTGGGCGCCCGCGTCGTCGCCGCTCGACGTCGCGCATCGCGGACTGCAGGCGCTGGCCGATCCCGCGGTCGCCCACGTCGCGATCGCGAATCCCGAGCACGCGCCATACGGACGCGCCGCGGTCGCCGCACTGCGAACGGCTGGTCTCTACGATCAGCTGCAGCCGAAGCTCGTCTACGGCGACAACGTCGCGCAGGCCCTGCAGTTCGCCGGCAGCGGCGCCGCCGACGCCGGCATCGTCGCGCTCTCGCTCGCGCTCACGCCGAGCCTGAAAAATCGCGCGCGGTGGATGGAAATTCCGATCGATATGTACCCGAGAATGGTTCAGGGCGGGACGATCCTGAAATGGGCCGCGGACGCCGAGGCCGCGCGATCGCTGCGCGCGTTCGTCCTCAGCGCCGACGGCCGCGCGATTCTCAAGCAGTACGGCTTCTTCCTGCCGGATAGCTAACGATGGACTGGTCCGCGCTTTGGCTGAGCGTGCGGCTTGCGGCAACCACGACCGTGGTGCTGCTCGCGATCGGGATTCCGATCGCGTACTGGATCGTCTTCTCGTCGTGGCGCGGGAAGTTTCTCGTCGAAGCGATCGTCGCGCTGCCGCTCGTTCTGCCGCCGACCGTGCTCGGGTTCTACGTGCTTATCGCGATCGGGCCGATGAGTCCGCTCGGCAGATTCTACGCACGCCTGGCCGGACACGGTCTGCCGTTCACCTTCGAGGGTCTTGTCATCGCGTCGGTGCTGTACTCGATGCCGTTCGCGGTGCAGCCGTTCAGCGCCGAGTTCGCGTCGGTGGATCGCCGTCTGCTCGAGGCGTCGTGGTCGCTCGGCGTCTCGCGCTTCGACACGTTTCGCCGCGTCGTGCTGCCGCTCTCGATTCGCGGCCTCGTGACCGGCGTCGTGCTGAGCTTCGCGCACACGCTCGGCGAATTCGGCGTCGTGCTGATGGTCGGCGGCAACCTGCCGGGCGTGACGCGCACGGTGTCGATCTCGATCTACGACGCCGTGCAGTCGCTCGACTACGCCTCGGCGTCGCGCACGTCGTTGCTGCTGCTCATCGTCTCGTTCGTGATCCTCGCGACGACGTACTCATTGCAGCGCTCGGTATGGATCCGTCCTCGGCACTGACGTCGGTTCTGCGCGTCGACGTCGCGCGGCGGTTCGCCGGCGGATTCCGGTTGTCCGCCGTGATGGACGTCGAGCTGCGTCCTGGATCGATGCTCGTGCTGTTCGGTCCGTCGGGCGCCGGCAAGACGACGATCCTGCGTCAGCTCGCGGGGCTGGAGCGGCCGGACGCGGGCACGATTCGTCTTGACGACGAGGTGTGGTGCGACGTCACCGCGAGCGTGTGGCGCCCTCCGCAGGCGCGCCACATTGGCCTCGTCTTCCAGGAGCCGACGCTCTTTCCGCATCTCACCGTGCGCGACAACATTGGTTACGGGGTCCGACACGGATCGGACCGGGGTCGGACCGGGGTCGGACCGGGGTCGGACCCTGTTGAAGAAATTGCGACGATGCTCGGTGTCAAGGATCTCGCAAATCGCCACCCACGCGAGTTGTCGGGCGGGGAAGCGCAGCGTGTGGCACTGGCGCGCGCGCTCGTGCCTGGACCGCGGCTGCTGCTGCTCGACGAACCGTTCGGCGCCCTCGACATGCCGACCCGCGCGCGGCTGCGCCGCGACGTCCGCGGTCTGCTGCACCGGACGGGGACGCCGGCGATCCTGGTCACGCACGATCGCACCGAAGCGCTGGAGATGGGCGATGCCGTGGTCGTGATGATCGGCGGGCGCGTCCGCCAGACGGGGCCCATCAGCGACGTGTTCAGCCATCCGGCCGACGTCGACGTCGCCGCGTCCCTCGGCGTCGAGGCCGTCGTGCCCGCCCGCGTGCTGACTTCATCGGGCGGACTGCTCGAGGTGGCGGTCGGCTCAGCGGGCCGCGATGTCGTGCTGCAGGTCGCCGAGCGCGACGCGCTGGCGCCGGGCGCGGACGTCTATGCGTGCATTCGCGCGGAAGACGTGACGCTCGGCATGCAGCTTTCGACGCACGCGAGCGCCCGCAATCATCTCGAGGCGCGCGTCGTCAGCATCAACGCGGAAGGGCCGGTCGATCGCGTGTCGCTCGATTGCGGATTTCCCCTGGACGCGCTGATCACGCGCCGGTCGCGCGAAGAACTGAACCTGACTCCGGGATCGCAGGTGACGGCTGCGATCAAGGCGACGAACGTGCATTTGGTCCCGCGAATCTAGCTATCAGCCATCAGTTGTAGCGCGAGCCTTTCAGGCGAGCGTCAGCTCGGCAGCGCCTTCCCGCGCGTTTCCTCGCCGAACGGCAGCAGCAGCACTCCGATGACGAATGCGATCGACGTGATTGCGACCGGCGTCCCGATCGTGTGGAAATACTGCACGCCGTTGCCGACGAGGAACGTGATGCCGGCGCCCGCGAAGCGACCCACCGAGGTCGCGAACGCGAATGCGCTCGCGCGGCAGTCGGTCGTGTACTGCTCGGGCAGCCACAGCGTGTACATCGCGAAGTTCGCGCCGCCCACACCGAGGAAGAAGAGACAGACCATGAACGGCAGGAGCGCGTGCGTCATGTAGAAGACGTACCCGAATCCGACCGAGATCGAGAAGAACATCACGACGAAGTACAGACCGAGCGTCACGCGGCGGCCGTACCGATCCGCGAGCGGCGGCAGCACGAGGCAGCCGAGAATCGTCCCGACCGACAGGACCATCGTGCCGTACGACGCGAGCTGCGCCGCCGTCGCTCCGTAGCCTTCGCGGACCGCGATTTCCCGCACCGAGGTCGGCACGTACACCGATCCCGCCCACAGCCCGACGATCGAAATGAGCAGGTAGATCGCGTTCAGCCAGGTGCGCCTGGCGTACGTCGCCGAGAACAGCTTCGCGAACGGCGCGGCGACCGAGACGCGCTTCACGTCGCGCTTCTCCCACGTGTGCGACTCGCGCACGCCGTACTGAATGAAGGTCACGAGCAGCGCCGGCGTGCCGCCGGCCACGAACATCCACCGCCAGCCGTAACGCGCGCCGATCGTGTAGTTGAGGATCGCCGCGAGAAAGAAGCCGAAGTAGTAGCCCGTGTGCAGGTATCCGGCGCCCATCCGACGTCGATCCTCGGGCCAGACCTCGGCGACGAACGTGCCGCCCATCGACCACTCGCCGCCGATGCCGACGCCGGCCAGCAGCCGGAAGATCGCGAGCTGCCAGACGTTGGTCACGACGCCGCAGAGCAGCGTGAACAGCGAGTAACAGAGGATCGTGAATATCAGCGTGCGGACGCGGCCGAAGTGATCCGCCACCGGCCCCCAGATCATCGACACACCCCAGCCGATCAGGAACAGCGCGAACAGCACGCTGCCGTAGTAGCCGACGTTGCCGGCCGTGGCGGCGATGCCCGATCGCGGCAGCAGCTCGATCAGCGCCGGCGCGAGGACCAGCGAGTAGATGAACGAGTCCATGCCGTCGAGCGCCCAGCCGCCCCAGGCGGCCCAGAAACCGCGGATCTGATTGGCCGTGAGCGGCGTGCGGGAAGTCGTCATGAGGTCGGCGTGAGTATACTTGCGCGCTTCTCGTCCGCCTAAAGGCGGACGCCACGAATTCACATGCGGGTCCTCCTCGCTCCTCATGGCACGCGCGGCGACGTGCAGCCGGCGATCGCGCTCGCCGCCGCGCTCCGCGCGCGCGGCCACGACGCGCGGTTCGTCGCGCCGTCGAATTCCGTCGCGTCGATCCGCCGCCACGGCTTCGAGGCTGAGCCGAACGGCGTCGACCTCGAGGCCATCATGCGATCGAGCGGTGCGGACCCGCATTCGCTGCGCTGGCTCACGCGGCAGTTGATCGACACGCTCGCGCCGCTCTTCGATGCCATCGCCGCGGCCAGCGCGACCGCGGATGTGATCGTCGGCGCCGGCGCGCAGATTCCCGCGGCCTCCGTCGCCGAATGGCGCGACGTCCCGTACGTCACCGCCGTCTTCTGCCCGTGCGCGATCCCGAGCAGCGCGATCCCGCCGCCGATCGTGCGCACGCAGACGCTGCCGCGCTGGATGAACCGCCTGCTCTGGCAGGCCGGCGGTCCCGTCAGCGATCTGCTGCTCCGGTCCGCGATCAATCGCGGCCGCGCCCGGCTGGGTCTCCGGCCGATTCACGATCCGCTGACACAGCTGATCAATGGTCCGGTGATCGTGGCGGCCGATCCGGATTTGGCGCCGCTGCCCGACGATCGACCGCGAGAGGCGATCGGCACCGACGCGTGGATTCTCGAGGAGGCCGGCGATCTCGATCCGCGCGTCGACGCGTTTCTCGCGCGCGATCCCGCGCCGGTGTACATCGGGTTCGGCAGCATGATCGCGACACGCGGCCATGAACTGGCCGAGCTGACGCTGGCAGCCGTCCGCGCGGTCGGACGCCGGGCGATCGTCGCGGGCGGCTGGGCCGCGCTCGATCGACGCATCACCGACGCACCGGGCAACG
This sequence comes from Terriglobia bacterium, assembly GCA_020073005.1. Taxonomy (GTDB): domain Bacteria; phylum Acidobacteriota; class Vicinamibacteria; order Vicinamibacterales; family CAVVIG01; genus SRVP-36. Next base: position 99,812 of record JAIQFX010000003.1, read on the forward strand.
ATGACGTGCTGGCGGTCGAGAGCGTGCCGCATGCCCTCGTCCTGCCGCGAGTCGCCGCCGCGGTGCACCACGGTGGCGCCGGAACCACGACGGCGGCCGCGCGGGCGGGCGTGCCGCAGGTCATCCTGCCGCACCTCCTTGATCAGTACTACTGGGCCCACCGCGTCGAGGTGCTCGGGCTGGGGCCGCGGCCGATGCCCGTGCAGTTGGTGACGGCCGACATGCTCTCTGCCCTCCTCGACACGGCGCTCCACGATGCGCGGATTCGAGATCGCGCGGCCGCCCTGGGTCCGGTGATCGCATCGCGAAACGGCGTCGCGGCCGCAGTGGATTACCTCGAAGCGCTCGCCTAGACTTTCTATATGGCCTCACGTGTCCGGACGAGCCCGGTCCTCATCGTCCTTGGCGTCCTCGCCGGTTCGACTCTCGCAGCGCAGCAGCCGGAGGCAAAGCTTCCGGCGGAGACGCTGCTCGACCGCGCGGTGCTGACGGCGCTTGATCAGGAACTGTCGGGCGTCGCGGCGAAGGATCACGTGTCGCGCCTCACGCAGCTGCACCGCGTGCCCGCGTCACCGGGATTTCATGAAGCGATCGCGTACGTGCAGGGCCGCGCGACGGCATTCGGGCTGAGCGACGTACACGTCGAGACGTTCCCGGGCGACGGCGCGACGTACTTCGGGACGCTCCACGGCAATCGCGGCTGGCGGGTCGACGGCGGGTCGCTCGACGAGGTGACGCCGGAGGCGCGCCGGATCATTTCGTACGACGATGTCCGGCTGGCCGTGGCGGACAACAGCGAGAGCGCCGACGTGACGGCCGAGCTGGTGGACGTCGGCGCCGGCGCGCAGCCGCGCGACTACGACGGCAAGGACGTGCGCGGCAAGCTGGTGCTGTGCGACGCGGTCCCGTCCGCGTGCCACCGTCAGGCCGTGGAGCAGCGCGGCGCCGTGGGACTCGTCAGCTACAACGCGAATCAGGTGAGCGCGTGGTGGCGCGACGATCAGGATCTGATCCGCTGGGGCCACCTCGACGCGCGCGGCCGTCGCAACACGTTCGCGATCATGATCTCGCTGCGCGAAGCCCGCGCGCTGCAGCAGCGCCTGGGCCGCGGCGAGACGATCACGCTGCACGCCGTCGTGCGCGCCCGCAACGACGACGCGATGCCCTACGAAACGCTCGTGGCCACGATTCCCGGCACGGACGCGTCGGTCGGCGACGTCGTGTTCAGCTGTCACCTGGATCACGAGAAGCCGGGCGCGAACGACAACGCCAGCGGCTGCGCGGCGACGCTCGAGATCGCGCGCGCGCTGAAGACGCTCATCGACGCCAAGCGCATCCCGCCGCCGGTGCGGACGATTCGGTTCATCTGGCCGTCGGAGATGACCGGCACGATCGCCTATCTCACCAAGTACCCGGACATCGCGTCGAGGATCAGAGCCGCGGTGCACCTCGACATGGTGGGCGCCGATCCGTTCATCACGAAGTCGATCCTGCACGTCACGCGATCGCCCTGGTCAATCGCCACGGTCACCGACGATGTCGAGGAGACGTTCGGCCGTTACGTGATCGACGGCGCGTTCCGCGCGGCAGCCGACGGCGAGATGACGCACGCGATTCGATCGCATGGCGGATCGAAGGACGCGTTCTGGGCCGACATCACGCCGTACCAGAGCGGCAGCGATCACTGGATCTACCAGGAAGGCGGCTTCGGCATCCCCGCGATCTACCTGCGCGATCACCCGGACATCTATATCCACACGACGGGCGATCTGCCGGACAACATCGAGCCGACCAAAATCAAGCGGTCCGCGTTCATCGCGGCGGCGAGCGGGTACTACCTGGCGACGATGCCGGATCGCGGCGAGTCCCTAATCGCGCTGAGCTACGCGAACGCGCACGCGCGTCTGGCCGAAGACGGCCGGCGGGCGATCGCGATGGCGGCGGACCGCGCGCGCGGGCGCGACGCGGAAATCATCGTGTCGCAGGCGGTCCTGCGCGAGCAGCGGCGGCTGCGGTCGGTCTCGCGCTTCCTGCGCGTCGACGCGTCCGCGCATCTCGATCGGTTGAGCGCGGGCCTGGCCGACGCGGGCACATCGCTGCTGCTGACGTTCATGGCGCCGGATGCCGCGGCGGCGCTCGCGCGCGCCGGATTCCGTCAGCCGGCCGCCGACGCCCGCGTGCCGGTGCGCGCCGCGTCGGTCAAGGGTCCGCTGGATCCGCGAGGCGACTGGCTGGTGGACAAGGCGGGATCGGCGGCGGCGGCGCTCGCGATCGCGCGGGTGCCGCGCAGCGACGACATTACGTACGAGATCGTGAACTTCATCGACGGCGCGCGCACCGTCAGCGAGATCCGCGACGCGGTGAGCGCGGAGTTCGAGCCCGTCGACCTCAAAGCCGTGGCCGACTACATCGATCTGCTGGCCAGGGCCGGCGCCGTCACGTTCAAATGATGCCGATACCGTCACGCGCGCTGATGATGACGGCGGCGGTTGCCGTCTGCGGCGCGACCGTCGTCCTGACGCAGGCGCCGGCGCCGGGCATCGCGCCCTCCGTGCGCGACGTGATGACGCGCCAGCTGAAGTTCTCCGCGGCCGAGCTCGCGGATCTGCAGCGCGGCAAGATCGTGAAGCACGGCATCGAGACCTCGTCACCGGGCGAAATCGCCGTCGTCGGCGCCGTGCGCATCAACGCGTCGAAAGCGGAGTTCCTCGATCGCGTCCGCGACATCGTGCGCTTCAAGCGCGATCCCAACGTGCTGCAAATCGGCCGTTTCAGCGCGACGCCGTCGGTCGCCGATCTCGCGGCGTTGACGGTCGACGAGGGCGACTTCGACGCGCACGACTGCCGCGTGGGCGACTGTTCGGTCCGCCTGTCCGCGGACACGATCCGGCGCCTGCCGCAGGAGGTCGACTTCAAGGCGCCGGACGCGCAGGCGCGCAGCGCCGCGTGGTTCAAGCAGGTGCTCGTCGACGATGTCGTCGCGTACATCTCCGGCGCCCCGGGCCGCATGCTGCAGTACGACGATGGACCGCGGCCGATCCGTCCGGTCGACGAGTTCGACGGCATCCTGAAGAACGCGGCGTCGATCGGCGCGTTGATCCCCGAGCTGCCGGATCACCTGAAGAACTATCCGTCGAATCATCTCGTGACGAACCCTGAAGATTTTCTCTACTGGTCCAAGGAAAAGTTCGGCGCGTCGCCGTTCATCACCGTGACGCACGTGACGATCCTCTGCGCGTCGGCCGAGACGTGCGTCATGACGACGAAGGACGTCTACTCGAGCCGCTATCTCGATGCGTCGCTCGGCCTGTCGATTGCGACCGACGTCCCGGGCGCGACGAACGCGTTCTACCTGGTGTACGGCAACCGTTTTCGCGCCAACGCGCTCAAGGGCGGATGGAGCGCGCTGCGGCGCGCGATCGTCGAACGGCGCGCGCGCGGTGGACTCGAGGAAAGCCTGAAGGCGACGAAGAACGAACTGGAAACCCGCCGCTAAAACCGCTATTCTCCGATCCCTTTTCGTTCACGACTGACTGGAAGGCGGTCCGCTTGCCAGACTCGACCGTCGGGCCGTATCACATCCTCGCCAGGCTCGGTGCCGGCGGCATGGGTGAGGTGCTGCTCGGACACGATCCGCGCCTGCAGCGTCAGGTCGCGTTGAAGTGCCTGACCGCGGTCGAAGCGCAGCCCGGCGACGTCCGCGCGCGCGTGCTGCGTGAAGCGCGCGCGGCGGCCCGCCTGAATCACCCGAACATCGCCGGCGTGTACGACGTGCTCGAGGAGCACGGCCGCACGTTCATCGTGATGGAGTACGTCGAGGGGGAAACCCTCTCGGCGCGGCTCGCGCGCGGGCGGATGCCGATGGACGACGTGCGGCGCGTGGGACGCCAGCTCGCGTCCGCGCTGGCGGCGGCGCACGCGCAGGGCGTCATCCATCGCGATCTCAAGCCGGCCAACATTCAAGTCGCCCGCGACGGATCGATCAAGGTCCTGGATTTCGGCGTGGCGAAGCTGTCGTCCACGCGCTCCACCGGTCCGGAAGCGCCGACCGAACACGCCAGCGCCGAGCCGACGCTCGCGGGCAATCCCGGCACGCTGATCTACATGTCGCCCGAGCAGTTGCAGAAGCAGGACGTCGACGGGCGATCCGACATCTACAGCGCCGGCGTGATCCTCTTCTTGATGGCGACCGGGCAGCGCCCGTTCCAGACCGACGATCCGGTGGCCTACGCGGTCGCGGTCTCCACGACCGACGCGCCGGCCGCCGCGTCCGTGAATCCGGATGTGCCGGCCGATCTCAGCGCGACGATCGCCCGCGCGCTCGAGCGCGACCCGCGCAATCGCTTTCAGTCGGCGCGCGAGCTCGAGGACGCGCTCGCCGGCAGCACCGTCGACGTGTTCGGTGTGTCGGCGCGTCCGCGTCGCGCGTGGGCGCTGGCCGCCGCGGGCGTCGCCGCCGTTCTCCTGCTCGCGTGGGCCGGCGTCGCCATCAGACAGCGGACGGCGCCCGCTCCCGCCGCGTCGGCGCCGGCGCGACGCGCGGTCGCGGTGCTGCCGCTCGAGAACCTCAGCGGCGATCCGTCGAAGGGCTATCTCGCCACCGGCGTGGCCGAGACGCTGACGATGGCGCTGTCGAAGATGCCGGGTCTCACGGTACTGTCGCACGGCGAAGTGCGCGAAGAGACCGGACGCGAGCGGGACGTCCGGACGATCGCGCGCGATCTGGACGTCTCGTTCGTCGTCGACGGCAGCGTCCAGCAGGCGGGCGAGCGCCTCCGCGTCACGCTGCGCGTGATCCGGCCGGACGGCACGGTCGCGTGGAGCGACGCGTACGAGGACAACACGGCCGCGATTTTCGCGCTGCAGCGGACGATGGCCGAAGACCTCGTGCACCAGATCGAAGGCCGCGCGTCCGCCGCCGCGGATCTCACCGTTCCGACGACGGCGAACGTCGACGCCTTGACGGCGTACTGGCAGGGCCGGGCGTTGCTCGACAGCGCGGTGTCGGACGCCGACTTCCGCGCGGCGAGCGCGAGCTTCCGCCAGGCGATTGCGGGCGATCCGAATTTCGCGCTGGGGTATGCGGGGCTCGCCGACACGCTCTGGCAGCAGTATCAGGTGACGCACGATGGAGCGCTGCCGCGACAGGCGCTCGAGGCCGGCCTCACCGCGCTCAGGCTCGACGCGGGCCAGCCGGCGACGCGCGTGGCCGTCGCGACGGTGTACCAGGGACTCGGCCAGAACGACGCCGCCGCCGATCAACTCCGCCGCGCGCTCGAACTGCAGCCGTCGAACGACGATGCGCACCGTGTGCTCGCCCGCGTGCTGATGGCGCAGGGCAAGCCGGACGAAGCAATCGGCGAGCTGCAGCAGGCCCTCGCGTACCGGCCGCGCCGGTGGGTGAACTACAACGCGCTCGGAGGGCAGTACTTTCAGCTGCGTCGTCTGCGGGAAGCGGCGGCGACGTTCCAGCGCGCGCTCGAGATCGATCCGAACGACGCGCGCACGTACGCGAGTCTCGGCGCGGTGTACGCGGAGATGGGCGAGTTCAATCGCGCCATCGACATGTCCGAACGGTCCGTCAAGATCACCCCGACCGGGCTCGCGCTGACGAACATGGGCACGGCGTACTATCGTCTCGGCCGGTTCACCGACGCCGTCACGGCGTACGAGGGCGCGATGCGCCTGGACGCGAAGTCGCCGCTCCTCCACGGCAACCTCGGCGACGCGTACCTTCGCGTGAACAGGAACGCAGACGCCGCCCGCGAGTTCGCGCTCGCGCGCGAGGGGGCGCTCGCCGCGCTGCGCGTGAACGACAAGGACACGAGGGCGATGTCGCGCGCGTCCGTCTTCGAAGCGAAGCTCGGCTTGAAGAAGGAAGCGACGGCCCATGCCGCGCTGGCCGTGGCGCTCGCCCCGCGCGATCTTGACGTGCAGTACAAACAGGCCGTGGTCGCCTCGCTGATCGGCGACCGTGCCACGGCGCTCCGCGCGCTGGGCGTTGCGCTGACGCTCGGGTTCAAGGCCGATGAAGCCAGGAACGACTACGATCTGTCCGCGATCAAGGATTCGCCGGAGTTCACCGCGTTACTCAACAGTCACCGCTGAGGAGGTTCGATGAATCGCACCACCGTCGTCGTCGGGGTTGTGGCCATCGTCGTGCTGGGTACGTTCGCCACGCGGAGAACGACCCGTATCCTGGCGGGCGGCGGAAAGGCGGACATCGACGTGTTGTTGTCGATGCAGAACGGTGTCTGCGCGGCGCAAAATCCGGAGGCGCTCGGCGGGGCGTGGTTTCACAAGGTCAAATGGCACGTCACCAACCGCGACTGCGACGCGCCGCAGTACGTCGCGTTCCAGGTCTACCGCCCGCATCTCGAGGGGGGCGGCCTGGGATCGCCCGCGCAGGTCATCGATCCCGATCCCGCCTACTCCGGTTCGGTCGCGCGGGGCGCCCCCGCTGTCACCGTCGACGGGAGAGTCGCCAAGTTCCATGTCGGCGTGAACGACGTGGCGTACAAGTACCAGATCTGTGTGGGCCCCACCCCGAACCCGACGACGAATTGCCTCGACCCGGACGTCGACGTCTGGCCCTTCTGAAGAGTCAGCTTCGAAACCGGCCGGTCGATCACTCCTCGTTGAAGGAAAGCGCGACGCGTCCGAGAACCTCGGCCACCGGCGCCGGGCGGCTTCCCACGCTCCGGACCCTCGCGACGGCGTTCCTGTAGACGACCAGCGCCACAGTCTTGTCCGAACTTTGGAACGCCGCGTCGCCAAGCCGGCCGCCGGATGTCGCGAGCGTTGTCGGCCGCGTCTCGGACTGCACCAGGAGCCACGCCAGCGCCTCACGCGCGCGAGAAGACGAATCCGCGTAGCCGACGGAGACCTGAATCCGCTGGTCGCGACCTGGTTGTCGCCGAGCTTCGGACGACGGGGTGGCGACGTACCAGAACTCCGCTGACGCGGTCACAAGGCCCTCGGGGACGAGCAGACGTCGCGGATTTGGAATCTGTTCGTACGCGGAGTAACCGGGAATCGCGATCGGAGCAAGACGCGCCGCGAATGGGTGAATGTCGGTAATGGGTGGCGCCACCGAATCGATGATGATCCGGAACTTGTCCTTGGCCGCGACCACTGCCGGCGCTGGAGGCGGAGGCGGCGGCCCAATCCCATCGAGGGACATGATGGGCTGGTCGTCGATCATGGAGCTGCTCACGTCGGCCGGTGTGATCAGGCGGTGGACGTACTTGTACTTTTTCTTCGGGACTCTCGTGAACGCGCCGCACGCAAGCCCGTTGGCCAACTTGAACTTCCGGTGCCTCCCGCTCGCCGGATCGGCCTCCAGATCGATCTTCAGGCACGCGTCGTACACATGACCTTTCGCCGTCGTGGCCCCGGGCCTGACAGCGATGTCGTGAAAGCCGAACGTGCGCACTTCCGGACTTGCAGCATTGCCGCCGATCGGGACCACGGCGTTCGTGTCGAAGTCCTGGCTGCCGTTGTGCACCTTCTTCAACGTCAAGCCGCAGCCAACGGCATTGGCGAACGTGACGACAGCGGCCGCGCAGTCGATGCAGCTCATGACCGGGATCGAGCCGGCGGGGAGGGTCCCGTCCACCAGCTGCAGAAAGTCGCTGCAATAAAATATGTTCAGGACCTGGTTGGCGAACTCCCCGCCGTTCGGGTCGTACGTCGGCGCGAGGCCGGGCCGCGTGCCAAGGTCGTAGATCCCCTTCTCAATCGCCCGGGCGACTTTTGCCGCGACCGTCGCGGCGCTCGTTCCAGTGACGCCCTGCGCCCACGTGCACGCCCAGTCGAGAACCCGCGTCCACGGCCAGAGCGGCTGATGTGCCGCGTCGGTCGCCTGCGACCAGGGCGCGCCGGGCAGATCGAGCGTGACGTAAATCGTGTGATCGCTCCGGTCGAAATCCTGCCACGGTCCGCCCGGCGTCAGCTGAACCTGCCATTGCCAGGAGACGACGTACTTGCCGACGCCGGCACTCTTGATCTGCACGGATTGCAGCGGGAACAGCGTCGGGAGCGTGTTCGCGCCGGCCACAAGAGGAATCGTGACGCTCGTGGGCGCGACCGAGCCCAGGACCGACGACGTGCCGGAGACCGGTTGCGCCCGCACGAGCAGCGTTGGAGCGGGCGGCGGAATCAGCGCGCCGGGAAAAGAGAACGTCGACGCGATAGTGAGCTGCTGGTTGCGTGTCGGCTTGAGCGCGTACACAGCGGGACTGGGCGCCGCCGCGCCGCGGATCCAGTCGGGTGCGGGTTGGCTGCCATCGACGCGGCAGTTCAGCGCATCGCTGGCCGCGGACGCCGGCTGATGATTGAAGCGGATTGACTGGAGCTGGATGGCCATGCCGTTGCGCCTCAGGATGAGCGGCTGTTGGGCGACGGGTCGACGACGCGCCGATTCGGTCTCATCCGTAGCGGCGGCGATCCCGCCGGCTTCGATCGCACGGCGTCACCGCGTGGTCGCACGCCGACGCCAGCGGCGTAGAGGACGGACTCCGAGACGCCATCGAGTCCCAGGTCGCGCTCGATCTGCGAATCCGCGAGCGCCATCGTGCAGAACGGAGCCAGGCCGAGCCATGTCGCGACCAGGCAGAACGTCTGGCACTGGTGGCCGGCTTCGATGAGCGTGGCCCGGTAGGCGCGCGCGTACGTGTACTTCCACTGGTACCGCGCGTACACCGACGAGAAGAACACGATCGCGGCGGCGCCTTCGTACCACGACTGCGTCGGCATGTATCGCTTGACGCTGACGGGCCGGCGGTGCGCTCTCAGACGCTCGAGCGAGTGACGATCGGCGCGGTAATGGTAGAGCCCCGGGGCGAGCCCGTCGACGCGACGGGCCCAGACGTAGATCTCGATCGGATGACGCGCGCCGCCGGACGGCGACGTCTTGAACGGAAAGTCGCCCTGTCCCCGGACGGCCGCCCACTGGTGAATGCCGCCGGTCAATCCAAGGAGCGTCGCCAGCGCGTCCAGCGTGATCGGACTCCTGGCGAACTGCCTCCACGTGCGGCGGGACAGCAGCACGCGCGGAAACTCGCCGACCGCGCGCACACGTGGCAAGTCCCTGGACCACGCATCGCGATACCGCTTCACGCGTGCCGGCAACGCCACGGTCTGCGCCTTGCGCCGCAGCGCCCGCTGGCCCTCGACCGGATCGATAAAACGCACGTCGCGTGTCGCGGTGTGAAAGAAGCCCGCGGCCGGATTCCATGCCTCCCAGCGGGCCATCGCCTTCTCGCGCACCGAGCGCGGTGCGTCCGACGACTGCAGCAGCGAGGCGTTCGCCATCGTCTTCAGCAGTCGGCGGACAGCCGGCAACGGCACGGCGGTCCGATCGGCGAACTCCGACGCCGTGTGCCAGTCAGCGAAGAAATCGAGCAGCTCCGCCGTTCGCGGCGGTACGGTCGCGACGCCGCCGGTCGCGTAGTTATGGACGAGCAACGCCCCGGCCCGCCAGTAGATGACGAGGAACGGCGAGCGACGATATCGAGGGAGCGACCGGGCGCGCGCCACTGGACGCGCCGCCCTAGATGTCGATTTCCATCGATTGACCGCAGTCGGCGATCAACTGCATCGCCTGAAGCCCGCGCTTCATCGCTGCCGATGCCGGAGTTGTCGGCAGGTGGTTGAGCGTCGTCATGATGGACGCGAGTTCCGCGTGCAGGGCCTTGAGTGAGATCGTGATCCCGGCCGCGGCGGCCCCTTTCTTCGCCGATGTCTTCTTCTTTTTCGACCCGCGTTTCTTGGCCATGGCGCCTCCTCAAAAAAAAGGTGAATTGGCTGAAGCCGCGCAAGCTTAGTGGCATGGTTCCGGTCGGTCAAGATGATTTCCCGGGCCCCCTTTCATCGCGTTGCGGGGAGACCGCCAATCCGCAGGATGAGCCGCTGAAACCGCGGCTCGTTGCGCAGGTCGTCGACCTTGGGATCGACTCTCAGCCACAAGACGCGCTCCGACCGCTGATCGACAGCCTGCTCCAACCCCGCCAACGCCTCGTCGCGGCGTCCAAGCGCGAGCAGGACGTAGGCGGCATCTTGTCCTGTGAGGAATTCACCCTGCGAACCCTGGGCGCGCGACAAGCGCGCGAGAATCGCTTCCGCGTCCGCACGCCGTCCCGTCAGCGCAAAGATCCGCCCCAGATCGGCGAGCTGTCCCGGTTGTCCGGTCGAGAGCCGAATCGCTTCCTGCAGTTCCCGCGCTGCTTCATCGAACCGTCCAAGGCCGGCCAGCGCGCGCGCGCGGACGACGTGCGGGCCCTGCTGGGTCGCATCCAGCGTCAGAGTCTCGTCCGCCTTCGCGATGGCGTCGGCGTATCGCCTTTGGTAGAAGAGCATCATCGCGACCGTGCCCTTCACGTCCGTCGACAACGGATCCGATTCTTCCGCGCGCTTCGCTTCGGCGACCGCGTCGTCGACGCGTCCGGCGGCGGACAGAAATCGCGCGTATTGCCACCGGCCCAGGCTGAAGCCGGGATTCGTGTCGAGCGCCTGACGGTAGTGCGCATCCGCGTCCACCCAGTTCCAATCGAACTTGAACAACGCCTCGGCCATCGACGCATGCGCTTCGAACATCGACGGGTCGCGCTGGAGCGCGGCCGTCGCGGCCGCCAGACCCAGCCGTCTCGACTCGGCCGGCGACAGTTCCCCCCACTCCTGAAGCAACGTGTAGCAGCGCGACAGGCTGGACCACGCCAGCGCGTAGTTCGGATCGATCTGAACGGCGCGCTCGAGCAACGCCCGCGCTTCCCGCATCCGCTCCCGGTTGTAGGTGTGCAGCAAATACCGCGCGCGCAGGTAGAGGTCCTGGACCTCGGCGCTTGCCGCGTAGGTCTGGGTGAGCCGCAGACGCTCGCCGGTGGTCAGCGCCGCCTTCAATTGCTGCACCAGCATCTGGGTAATGTCGGCTTGCAGCCGGAAGGCGTCTCCGGCCTGACGCTCGAACGAGGCGCCCCACACGCTCAGGTTCGTGTCGGCGCGCACCACCTGTAGCGTCACGCGCACGCGGTCTCCAGACCGCGCGACGGACCCTTCCACCGCGCCGTCGACTCGCAGCTCGCGCGCAATCTCCGACGCGGACTTCCTGGTGCCGTGATAGGCGGTCGCCGAACTGTTCGCGATCACCTTCAAGGCGGAGACTCCGGAGAGGTCCGCCGTCAACAACTCCGTCATGCCGTCGACGAAGTAATCCTGCGCTTGATCGCCAGAAGCATTCCGCAGCGGAAGCACCACGAGCGAATGCACGACCGGCGCCGGCGGCGCGGGAGAAGGCTGGCGCCAGAGCCGCCACACGGCGCCCGTGACCACCGCGGCCAGCGCGACGGCGACGGTCGCCGTCAGAAACGCCGCGCGGCGCGGGCGGCGGGGCGGCGCGGCCTCGTCCGCTCGAGGCGCCGCGAGCGCGCGCTCGTCCTGCACGACGAACTGCGCGAGGTCGGCTTCCATTTCTCCCGCCGACGCGTACCGCCGCGCCGGCTCGGGATCGATCGCGCGCTCGACGATGCGCACGAACTCGGTCGGCAGGTCGGGCCGGACGTCCCTGAGCCGGCGGCGTTCGCTGCGCGCGAGCTGCGCTTCGACGTCGGCGGGGCTCACCGCGTCCAGCGGATACGCGCGGGAGACGAGGTGGTAGAGCAGAATGCCGAGCGAATACAGATCGGTCTGCGGCGACGGCCGGTGATCGTGGAACAGCTCCGGCGCCATGTAGAGCGGCGTACCGACGTACTTCCGCTGCGGCCCGGCGCTCAGCGCGTCGACCTCGATCCCGGCGCCGAAGTCCATGAGGATGATGCGCCCGCCCTCGTCGCGCATCACGTTGTGCGGTTTCACGTCGCGGTGGACGAGACCCGCGCCGTGCACGGCCGCCAGCGCGCGCGTCAGATCCAGGCCGACGAGCGCCGCTTCCCGCGCGCCGAAGGCGCCGCGCTGCTCGACGATCTGCTTCAGCGTCCGGCCGCGCACGAACTCCATCCACAACCCGACCTGGCCGTTCCACCGATCGGCGCCGTAGATCGACACGATGTTGGGATGACGCACGCGGGCGAGCAGCCGCGCTTCCTGAATCACGGTCGCGCCCGCGCCCGTATCGCGCGTCAGCACTTTCAGCGCGACCTCGGTCGCGAGCTGCGGATCCCACGCGCGATAGACGACGCCGAAGCCGCCGGCGCCGAGCACCTCTCGAATGTCGAGATGACTCCACAGCCGTGGCCCGGCGATCGTCGCCGTCGACTCGCCTGTGTCGCCCACGCCTTCCGCGTGCGTGCCGGCCTCCGGATCGGAGACGGGCGACGCGGGCGACTGCCCGGGCGAGCGCGGCGTCGGGGACGCGCCGGCCGCGCGATGGACGCGATGCAGCCGCTCGAGCAGCTTCAGCTCGGCGATCAGCGATCGATCGTCGGCGCTCATCGGCGTGGATTCGATGGCCGCCCAGTCCACGGCGTGACCGTCCGCGACGGCTTCCGCGACGTTTCGGAGGACGTCCCTAGCGGCCATCGCGCATCACCTCGGCGAGACGCAGCAGCGCGCGGCGCACGGCGACACGCGCGGCCTCGCCGCTGGGCTTGCCCAGCGTCACGGCCATCTCCTCGTACGTGAGGCCGAGCTCGATCCGGGCCACGATCGCCTCGCGGTCTTCGTCGCGCAGCGACGCGAGCGCCGCGTCGTAGCGATCGAGCGATTCGCGGCCGATGGCCTGTTCGAGGGGGCTCGTCTCGTCTCCTTCCATGTTGGTGTCAATCGGCACCGCGGACGGCCGGCGCTGCGCCCGCCGGACCGCATCGCGAATACGGTTGACGAGCGCCTGCCGCAAGTACGCCTGCAACGCGCCTTCATGACGGGGCTCGAAGGTCTCCACCTTCCTTAACGTCTGGATCACGGTTTCCTGTACAAGGTCGTCGGTATCCTCGCGGTCGCGGGCCCATTTCGGCAGGCGGCCGGACGCCCACCGGCGCAGGCGGGGCAGGTGCCGCGCAAGGAGCTGCTCCAGGGCGACGCTGTCGCCCGCGCGGACCCTGGTCAGCAGTTCGTGCGACGACTCGGCGTCCACGGCGTGGCGGCTACTGGCGCCCGGCTGCCGTCGCCGGCTTCGCCGTCGACGGGAACATGTACTGATCGAACCACTCGAGGTTGTGGTCCATTGTCGCGCGCTGGCTCTTCGGCTTGGTCGGGCCGTGGCCGATGCCGCCGAAGCCCTGGTAGACGATCAGCTTCGCGGGCACCTTGTTGTCCAGGAGTCCCTGATACAACTCGTACGCGTTCGGCAGCGGCACGCGCTGATCGGTCGCGCCGTGCTGGATGAGCGTCGGCGTCTTCGCCTGCTTGATGTACGTGATGGGCGAGGTCTTCGCGTAGATCTCGGGATCTTCCCACGGCGTGGCCTTCAGGTACTGCCGCGTGAACGGATGGATGTCGGTGTTCACGTAGTACGTCATCCAGTCCGAGATGCCGGCGCCGACCGAGATCGCCTTGAAGCGCGCGGAATCGTGCGTCGTCAGAAACGCCGAGATGTAGCCGCCCTGGCTCCAGCCCATCGCGCCGACGCGATCGGGATCGACCATGCCCTTCGCGATCAGGGCGTCCACGCCGGACACCACGTCCCACGCGTCGCCGATGCCGAGGTTGCGGACGTTGAGCGCGCGGAACTTCTCGCCGTAGCCGGCGCTGCCGCGGTAGTTCGGCTCGAGCACCAGCACGCCGCGCGGCACCCACACGTCGATCGGGTACGTCGTGCTCGTGAACGGCACGGCGCGCGACACGCCGGTCGGCCCGCCGTGGATCACGACGAGCAGGGGGTACTTGCGCGAGGCGTCGAAGTTCGCCGGCTTGTGCAGCACGCCTTCGATCGTCGCGCCGTCCTGGCTCTTCCACGAGACGACCTCGAGCGTGCCCATCGACCAGCTGCGCGTCTGGCTGTTCGCGTCGCTCAGTTTCTTCGGCGCGGCGAGCGACCCTCCGGACAGCGGCGCCATGTAGACTTCCGCGATGGACGTCGCGTCCGCGCTCAGAAATGCGACCTTCGATCCGTCACTCGAGAAACTGAAGTTCGAGCTCACCGACGTCTCGTTCGGCGCGAGCCGCGTGATGGTGGGCTGCTGTGGCGTCCGGCTTGAGCCGGACTCCACGTCAATGCGGAACAGCGACGAGTACGTGCGTTGCGACGCGGAGAAGAACAGGCCGTTCGCCTTCCAGGCGACGATCGACGGATCCTCGTCGAACGCCTTCGTCAGCACCGCCGGCGCGCCGCCGCCGGCGGGCACGGCCGCGATGACGCGGTTCATGTAGTAGTAGTCCGGGTTCGCCATCGCGGTCTCGAAGGCGACGCGCGTGCCGTCGGGCGACCACACCGGACGCGAGTCGGGTCCGTTCTGCGTGACGAGCGGACGCACGGCGGCGTCGGCGACGGTGACGATCGAAATGTCGGACGTGCCCGAGCTCGCGGGGCTCGTGTTCACCTGATGATCGAAGGCGATGCGCGTGCCGTCGGGCGACCACGCGAACGCGCCGACAGTGAACGCGCCGTTCGTCAAGGCGCGCGTCGCGCGCGTACTGAGGTCGAGCACGAACAGCTGCGTCATGCGATAGTCCTGCTCGACGATCTGGAATTCACCGTACTTCTTGTCGCGATCCTTGACGGCGGCGGACTTGGGCTCGGCCGCCGTGTACGCGATGCGCGTGCCGTCAGGCGCCCACGCGAAACTGTTGACGCCATCGTCGAGCGTCGTCAGCGCTTCGGCTTCGCCGCCGGCGGGATTGATCAGATAGATCTGGCGCTTGTCCGTGCGATCGGAAATGAACGCGAGCCGCGACCCATCGGGCGACCAGGCGGGCGACTGGCTCGACTTCCTGCCGTTGGTCAGCTGGCGCGCCGCGCCCGTGCCCGTGTCGGCCAGCCAGATTTCCGTTTCGTACGCGTTCTCGTCCCAGTTCGTGGCGCGCACGGTGTACGCGACGTACCGGCCATCAGGCGACAGCTCGGGCGATCCTGCGCGCTTGAGGGACAGAATCTGATCGACCGTCGGCGCGCTTCTGGGCAACGCGAGCGGCGCCGGCTGCTGGGCGGCGAGGATCGCGCCGCCGGAGAGCGCCACGCCGGCGAGCAGGAGGATGTTCTTCATCCGCGAAGTATGGTAGTTTTCGAGAGGTTTTTCAAAAGGAGTTCGTCATGCGCAAGACATCCGCCGCCCTCACCGTCGCCGCGTTCATCGTCGCGCTCGGGGCGCCCGCGTTCGCCAAGACCGAGACCGTCAAAGGCCAGATCGTCGACCAGTCCTGCTTCATGAAGGACAAGGAGAACAACAAGGGCGTCGACCACAAGATGCCGGCCGACACCAAGGACTGCGCGATCGCCTGCGCCAAGCAGGGACGTCCGATGGCGCTCCTCACCGCCGACGGCAAGGTCTACGAGATCGCCGGCGCTCTCGCCGCCGACAAGAACGCGAAGATCGTTCCGCACATCAGCCACACGGTGGAGATCACCGGCGACACGATGGACATGAACGGCAAGATGATGATCCACGGCGACAGCTTGAAGATGATCAGCCGGTAGCCGGCGGCGCGGTTCGACTGGAAGGAGAGCCCCGGGCATGCGAGTGCCCGGGGCTTTTTTTGTTCAGCTGAAGCGGCTCGCCAGATCCGTGAACCAGTTCACCGTGACCGAGAGCCGGTCCGGCTGCGCCTGCGCGGCGGTCTGCGCGATCAGCAGCAGACGGCCGCCGGCGCCGACGTCGAAGTTGGGCAGGCCCGCGACCGCGCCGGGCTGATACGGACCATCCGCCACGCGTTCCGGCGCGCCGATCCGCTGACGGTTCTCGAGATCGATCGTCGCCATCATCACGCTCGATCCCGATCGGAAGTACAGCCGGCCGTCGCGCGACCACACGGGCTCCGCTCCGCCGTCCACGCTGACGGGCGTCTTCGCGCCGAATTCCGGAAACGGCGAGAGGTAGACCTCGAAGCGCCCCGACTCATCCGAGGTGTAGGCGAACGATCTTCCGTCGGGCGCCATCGCCGGCTCGAAGTCGTTCCAGCGCGTCCGGATGAGCGCCCGCGGCGGTTTGCCGCCGAGCGGCGTGTAGACCCAGATGCCCGCGCCGGTTTGCGGGTTGTACTCGGTGAACAGCAGATGCCGGCCGTCGGGCGACCAGGATCCGGGCACCAGATCGTGATCGCCGCCGACGAGCTGCTGCGCCTCCGTCTGCTCGAGGTCCTGACTGAAGATGTGGCACGGCCCGTGGCGGTTCGAGCTGAACGTGATCCGCGTTCCGTCCGGCGACCAGATGGGCGCGAAGTTGTCGCCCTCGGACGTCACGCGCGTCAGCGTCGATCGATCGATGTCGTGGATCCAGATGTCGTTGGTCGTGCCGCGAATGCCGAGCGCGACGCGCCGGCCGTCCGGCGAGATCCGCGGCTCCTCGATGGCGTGCGCCGGAATCCTGAGCGGCTCGACGCGGCCGTTCGCATCGAGCCAGACCAGCCGCCGCTTGACGTCGTGCGATTCGCCGGTGAGGTACAGCAGGCAGCCGGTCTGCGAGCAGGTGAAGTAGCCCGCGCCGGTCGGCTGCGTCATGACCTGATCGACGACGGGAATCGCGGATCCGCGTACGGCGAAGCGCTCGGCGTCGAACGCGACCGCCATGATCGATCCGCCGCGCATATAGACGAGGTGGCCGGTCGGCAGATACCGCGCGCAGCTGCCGTGATGCACGAGCACGCGGCGCTCGCCGGTCTCGAGCGAGGCGAGGACGATCTCGCCGTCGTCGAACGACGCCGACCCCGCGCGCGCCAGCGTGAACAGCACGTGCCGGCCGCCGGGCAGCGCGTCCGGCCACCGGTGCGTCCGCTCGCCCTCGCCGAAATCGATCGTCGTCGCGGGACGCGGCGTCCCGCCTTCGGCGGACACGATCGAGAGGCCGGACGCGGGCGACGGCGCGAAGAGGATCTCGTTGCGCGTCGTCCAGCACGCGCCGCGGCATTCGGAGCTCGCGTCGCAGATCGTCGTCGGCACGCCGCCGGTCGCCGGCACCTTGTGGAGACGGCCGCCGGCGACGTAGCCGATCCACTTGCCGTCGGGCGACACGAACGGCGCCGACGCGCCGTCCGTGCGAGCCACGCGCGTCGACTCGAGCTGATCCAGTCCGCGAAGATACAGCCACGTCGTGCCACCTTCGCGCGCGACGTACGCCAGCGAGCGGCCGTCGGGAGAGACCGCAATCGGCGAACACGCGCCGATCGCGAGCGGCGCGTCCGCCGAGAGCATCAGCGACAGGCGCAACGGCGCGGCCGCCGCGCCGGCCCGGCCCGCGGCGTCGCCTGCCGCGTGCCGATCCGCGTCGCAGGCTTCGATCTCAACGACGTCCGCGACGAACCGGTAGCCGCGGCGCGGCACCGTCTGGATGTACCGGTGATCCTTGGGGCCTTCGCCGAGCGTCTTGCGCAGCAAAAAGATCTGCTGGCTGAGATTGGCCTCCTCGACGACGGCGTCCGGCCACACGCGGCGCATCAGTTCGTCTTTGTCGACGACGCCGCCGGGCTGCTCGACCAGGGCGACGAGCGTGTCGAACGCCTTCACGGTGATCGGAATGGCTTCGTCGCCGCGCAGGAGCCGCCGCGATTTGAGGTCGAGCCGGAATCCGCCGAATTCGTACGCGGGCAGTTTCATGGAAAAGTCGCGCACCCATTATTTGAGAGTTCTTGACGTGCGTCCTAAAGATTCTTGAGCTAGAAAAGGATGAATACTCTCTGTTAACAGGAGAAGCATCACATGGCTGTCTACATGGTCGAGCGGGATCTGCCCGGTATTACCGCCGAGCAGCTGGCGGGCGCGCAGCGCGCCGCGATCGCCAGCGCGCAGAAGTCGACGACGAGCGGGACGCCGGTGCGGTACATCCGGAGCACGTTCGTGCCCGGGGAGGCGCGCTGCATGTGCCTCTTCGAGGCCTCGAACGCGGACGCCGTCCGCGACGTGAACGAATCCGCCGGCCTGCCGTTCACGCGCATCGTCGAAGCGATGGACCTCACGCCCGCGCGCTAATCTACCGGCCCGGCCCCGCGGTCGACGGCGCGGCCCGCTTCACGACCGTCACCGTGATCTGTGACGCGTACTGCTTCGAGTGGTGCACGGCGTTGTGCGCGACGACGCCCTTCGACTCGTCGTAGTTGTGGCCGCCGGTGTTGAGATTGCGATCGAAGCGCGGGAAGTTGCTGCTCGAGACCTCGATGCGCAGCCGGTGGCCGGCCTCGAAGAAGTTGCTCGTCGTCAGCGGCTGCAGCGTCACCTTGTAGACCTTGCCGTTTTCCATCCACGCCAGCGGCGTGTCGTAGCCGTCGCGATACCGCATCCGCTGAATCGACTCGTCCAGGTTGTAGGCGCGTCCGTCAGGATAGACGTCCAGCACTTTGACCGTGAAGTCCGTGTCCTTCGCGTCGGACGAGACGTAGAGCGTCGGCGTAATCGGGCCGCTCACCTCGGTCCCTTCGCGGAACGCCTCGGACGTATATATAAGGATGTCGTCCCGGGCCTCCATCCGGCGCTGATCGAAGGCGCCGGCCTGCACCGCGGTCCCCGTGCAGCAGACGTTCCCGCCGTACGAGATCACGGGGTTCATCGGATCGTACGTGAACGCATCCGGCTTGTCGGCGTCGGGCGCGGCTGTCGTCAGCATGCCGTCTCCGGCAATCGAGTTCGCCTTGCCGCCTGACGTCAGGAAGAACGTCATCGGCTGCGCGCCCGCCGGCGGCCACGTGTCGGCGGTCTGCCACTTGTTCATGCCCATCGTGTAGTAGGTGACCTTCGGCAGGCGGTCGAGGCGCGTGTTCGTTTCACCCTTGAGGAACTTGTCGAAGAAGCCGTAGACGACCTCGTTGTAGTCGAGCCGCGCGTCGCCCATGCTGCGCTCGCCGACGATCGTATCAGCGGTCGCGCGCGTGTACGAGCAATGCGCGACGGGCGCGATGACCGCCCACTGCTGATTCGCGACGTCGGGCGACGCGGTCTTGCGCACGTGGTTGTAGAGCGCGAGATTCGGGCCGACCGAGACGTCGTACCACGACATGAACCACAGCCCTGGCACGTTCAGCTTCATGTCGTCGTGATACAGCCCGCCCTGGTACCACGCCGGATCGTTCGGCGCGCGCTGGATCATCTTGCCGCCGGTCTCGATCGGCATCGCCGTTTCGAAAATTCCGCGCGGGCCGTCCACGTTCTTGATGATGTCCTGCACCGGCAGATCCCACAGCGCCTTCGACCAGTCCACCGGCGGCAGGTGCTGCGCGAGGTCGAACGACTTCGACGCGCGGATCAGATCCTCGCGCGACGTGTTCGGCGGAAACATCGGCCGCACCTGGTTCTGCTCGCCGTAGAGCCACGCGATGAACAGCATCTGCACCGCGCCGCCGCGGTACCAGTTGCCCTGTTCGTAGTACGGCCCGACGCGCCCGACGCCGGCGCCGAACCCCTGCACGTTCATCGCGGCGAAGCCTGGATGGCCCATTGCCGCGACGCCCATCTGATATTCGGCCGTCGACGAACAACCCGTCGTCCCGATCTTGCCGTTCGACCACGATTGCTTCGTCAGCCAGTCGACCGTGTTGTAGCCGTCGGTTTTCGATCCGAGGATGTCGTAGTTGCCCTCGGAGAAGAAATGCCCGCGCTCGTTCTGGACGACGTACGCGTAGCCGCGCTTGATGGCCGTCAGCTGCGCGCTCATGTCGGCGGGCACGCCGTTCTGAATGTCCCAGAAGTTGAAGTTGTACGGCGTGCGCACCCAGATGATGGGGACTGTGCCGGCCGCGTTCTTCGGACGATAGATGTCGGTCGCGAGCCGGACGCCGTCGGGCATCGGCATCATGACTTTGCGCTCGACGACGGCGAGCGACTGCAGTTCGTTCTCGACATCCCAGCGCCGGGTCTTTTCGACGGCACTGAGTCCGCCGCCTTGTTGCGCCTGCGGAAACGCCGCAGCAAGAGTGACCGCGACGAGCGTGCCGAGAATGAACCGTTTCATAACGCCTCCCCGCGCGATTATCGCACCGTACAAAAAAGAAAGGCGGGTCCGAAGGGACCCGCCTACACTCTTCCCAGCCACCTTCGCGGGCTGCGCCGCTTCGGCGGGCAGGCCAGCCGCTAGTACCGATAGTGATCCGGCTTGTACGGTCCCTCGGCCTTCACGCCGATGTACTTCGCCTGCTCGGGCGTGAGCGTCGTCAGGTGCACGCCGAGCTTCTCGAGATGCAGCCGCGCGACTTCCTCGTCCAGCACCTTCGGGAGCATCAGCACCTTCTTGCCGATCTTCTCCGCGTTGGCGTGCAGCTCGAGCTGCGCGAGCACCTGATTGGTGAATGACGCCGACATCACGAACGACGGATGACCGGTCGCGCATCCGAGATTCAGCAGCCGGCCTTCCGCGAGCACGAGCACGCTGTGGCCGTCGGGGAACTGCCACTCGTCGTACTGCGGCTTGATGTTGATCTTCGTGATGCCCGCGAATTTCTTCAGCCCGGCCATGTCGATCTCGTTGTCGAAGTGGCCGATGTTGCCGACGATCGCCTTGTCCTTCATCCGGCACATCTGCTCGGCCGAGATGATGTTGTAGTTGCCGGTCGCCGTGATGAAGATGTCCGCGGTCTCGAGCACGTCCTCGATCCGGACGACCTGGTAGCCTTCCATCGCCGCCTGCAGCGCGCAGATCGGATCGATTTCGGTGACGACGACGCGGCAGCCCTGGCCGCGCAGCGCCTGCGCGCAGCCCTTGCCGACTTCGCCGTAGCCGAAGACGACCGCGAGCTTGCCGCCGAGCATGACGTCGGTCGCGCGCGCGAGGCCGTCGGGCAGCGAGTGGCGGCAGCCGTAGATGTTGTCGAACTTGCTCTTGGTCACCGAGTCGTTGACGTTGATGGCGGGGAAGAGCAGCGTGCCCGCGTTCATCATCTCGTACAGCCGGTGTACGCCCGTCGTCGTCTCTTCCGAGACGCCGCGGATGCCCTGCGCGAGCTTCGTCCAGACGCCGGGCCGCTTCTTCAGCTCGCTCGAGATCGCGGTGAGGATGACGCCCCACTCCTCGGGCTCGCTCGCCGCGTTGAACGCGGGGACCTTGCCGGCCTTCTCGAACTCGTACGCCTTGTGCACGAACAGCGTCGCGTCGCCGCCATCGTCGACGATGAGCGACGGGCCGCCGTTGTCGGGCCAGAGCAGCGCTTCGGTCGTGCACCACCAGTACTCGTCGAGCGTCTCGCCCTTCCACGCGAAGACCGGGACGCCGCGCGGATCGGACGGCGTGCCGCCCGTTTCTGGCCGGCCGACGACGACCGCGGCCGCCGCGTGATCCTGCGTCGAGAAGATGTTGCACGAGACCCATCGCACGTCCGCGCCGATGTCGGCGAGCGTCTCGATGAGCACGGCGGTTTGAATCGTCATGTGCAGCGATCCCATGACGCGCGCGCCGGCGAGCGGCTTCTTGCCCTTGTGGCGATCGCGGATCGCCATCAGTCCCGGCATTTCCTGCTCGGCGAGGCGGATCTCCTTGCGGCCCCACTCGGCAAGCGACAGGTCCTTCACTTTGTACGGCTCGCGTCCCGCCTTCTTCGCGGCCGCGAACGGATGAAGCTT
Source organism: Terriglobia bacterium (assembly GCA_020073005.1). Classification (GTDB taxonomy): domain Bacteria; phylum Acidobacteriota; class Vicinamibacteria; order Vicinamibacterales; family CAVVIG01; genus SRVP-36. The sequence continues at coordinate 121,434 of JAIQFX010000003.1, forward strand.
TTCAACGACGGTTGCCATGTTGCTCAATCTCCTTGGCTGCAAAAATTAGTGTCTGATTCCAGTCGCGACAAATAGTCCAGGGCCCTTCACCTTTGCGTCCGACGGTAACGCCACGACTCTGACATTCGTGAATCCGCTCTCGTCGAAGAGGCGGCTCATCTGCTCTTCGGAAAATCCGAGCCACACGTGGCCCATCTGCTGACGGTAGCTCTCGCGATCGTGCGGCAGCATGTCGACGACGATCAGCCGTCCGCCCGGCGTGAGGACGCGGGCGGCCTCGGCGAGCGCGCGGCCGGGATCGGGCACGTGGTGCAGCACCAGCATGACCGTCGCCGCATCCAGCCGCGCATCGTCGATCGGCAGCGCTTCCAGATCGCCGCGCCGCAGATCGACGTTCTCGAACTCGTGCAGCCGCCGCTTCGCGGCCTGCAGCATCGCGGCGGACGAGTCCACGGCGACGACGTGCTTCACGAACGGCGCGAGCGCGGCGCTCACCTGACCGGTGCCGCAGCCGAGATCGCCGACGGTCCAGTCGCTCTGTGCGAAGGCCGCGAGCGCGGCCAGATGGAAACGATCGCCGAACAGCTCGTCGCGCACGCGGTCCCACTGGCCGGCGGACGAGGAAAAGAACTCCTGAGATTTCGTGCGGCGCTCGGCGAGCGCGGCGTGCAGGCGCCGCTGATCCTGCGCGGCGGCCGGCGTCGATCCGGCGTGCTCGCGGACGAGCGGCCACAGCCGGCGCAAGGCGTCGTCGAGGGCATCGCCTCCTTCGGCGCGCCCAGGGCGCGCCGAGGGGCGGACCATCGTATAGAGGTTGCTCGTGCCCTCGGCGCGCGACGCGATCCAGCCGCTGTCGGCCAGCGCCTTGAGATGGCGGCTCACCGTGGACTGGGGCAGCTGCAGCACGGCGCAGAGCTCGGAGACGGTCAGCTCGTGACGGTCGAGGACCAGCAGGAGGCGGCTGCGCGTGGTGTCCGCGAGCACCGAGAGATGGTCGTGAATAGCGGGCGCGCGATTCATCCGTATAACCGGATGAAAGGATACAGCGCGGACGGCTACGGCGTCAAGTCAGCGGGGGAAGGCGTTCGACGTCTCGCAGATCGCGATCCCGGCGCCGTTGTTGGGCTGCGCCGCGCAGTAGTCCGTGATCGCTTGGCGCACTTCCTCGCGCGCGGCATTGGCCTGGCTCGTCCTGATTGCATTCTTGACCGCCGTGACGCCCTGGCCGACGACGTACTTGCCGATGAGATTCTCGAGCGCGATCGTCAGGAGCTCGCCCTGATTGAACGCGGCGAACGGCTGCATCATCGGGTTGTCGACCGGATTCCAGATCTGCCGCTGCTGTTCGTAGCCGTAGAGGCCGCCGGCCGGCGCGGGCGACGATGACTTGAAGTTGAGCGTCGCGAGCAGCTCTTCGATCCGCTGCCGCTCGAGAATCTGCACGCGAAAGGTCGGCCGCTCGTCGAGCGTCCGCAGCGTGATCGCCTGCTTCTGCTGCAGCGCGCCGCGGATCTTGTCGAGAGAGACTGGAAGGGTACCGGGTTCAGGGTTCAGGATTCCTGGTTCAGGATTCTGCGGCGCGTCCTGCGATGAAGACGACGATTCCCGCGCGGAGGACGCGGCCGGCGTCTGCGCGCCGACGGGCGCGGCGCCGAGAATCGCCGTAAACAGCAGAACCATCGACCGCATATCGTTTCAGACGTCGTGAAGGAATCCCCGGCTGTCCTGAGCCAAGGTTACTGCGTTTGCAGGAGTTGCGCCATCGGGACGCGCGTTCGAATCCGAACAGATGCGCCGCCGCGCCGCAGGGCGTAGAATGCGCGCAGACAGGCTGGAGGCGAGGCATGCATCAAGTCCCGCGCGAAGATCAGATCATGCTGGCCGACGCGATTGCCGCCGGTGCGAAACGCCGGCCGGAGCAGGCATTCGGCGAATATTTTTCCGATCACGGCGGATCCTGCGCGCTCGGCGCCGCCTACGAAGGCGCGTACGCGCTGCCGCGCGATCCGCACGAAGCACATTCCATCCGGCCGCGCCTTGAACGTCTCTTCGACTGTCTTGAGAACGTCCGCCGGCGCTGTCCCGAAGGCTGCAACAAGCGGCTGCCGCTCAACTCGATCATCCTCCACCTCAACGACGACCATCACTGGACGAGAGAACAGATCGTGGAATGGTTGAAGAAGTAGTCGTTAGTCGTTGGTCGTTGGTCGTTAGTCGTTGGTCGTCAGTCGCCAGTCGTGAGTCTTGCCTGAACTTCCCGACGTCGTTGTCTATGTCGAAGCCCTGACGCGCCACATCGTCGGGGAGCGCCTCGAGCGCGTCCGCCTCCTCAGTCCTTTCGTTCTCCGCACCGTCGATCCTCCAATCGACATTGTCTCTGGCCAGACGATTCGCGCGATTCGGCGCGTCGGCAAGCGGATCGTGCTCTGCTTCGATGCCGATCTGTTTCTCGTGATCCATCTGATGATCGCGGGCCGGCTGCGCTGGCGCGAGCCGGGCAAGAAGCCGGGGATGGGACCGAAGATGCTGCTCGCCGCGTTCGAGTTAGCGCACGGCACCCTGTACCTGACCGAGGCGAGCTCGAAGAAGCGCGCGTCCATTCAGCTCGTGCGTGGAGAGCCGGCGCTGGCGGCGCTCGATCCGGGCGGCGTGGAGCCGCTCAACGCCACGCTCGAGCAGTTCGCGGCGGCGCTCACGCGCGAGAGCCACACGGTGAAGCGCGCGCTCACGGATCCGCATCTCTTCAGCGGCATCGGCAACGCGTACTCCGACGAGATCCTCCACGCGGCGCGGCTCTCGCCGCTCAAGCTCACGCGGTCGCTGTCGGACGCCGAGACGACGCGCCTCTACGACGCCACGCGCGCCACCTTATTAATATGGATAGACCACCTGCGGCGTGACGTGAAGGACGGCTTTCCGGAGAAGGTCACGGCGTTCCGCGACCAGATGGCCGTGCACGGCCGCTTCAAGCAGCCGTGCCCCGTCTGCGGCGCACCGGTGCAGCGGATCGTCTACGCCGAGAACGAGTGCAACTACTGCGCGAAGTGCCAGACGAACGGCCGGCGGCTCGCCGACCGTTCGATGTCGCGATTACTCAAGGACGACTGGCCGCGCTCGATCGACGACCTGTAATCGTCCCAGGGTCAGCCTATCGCGGGACGCTCGAGAACAGCATTGGCACCGCAGCATCGTCGTTCAGTCCGCCGCCGACGCACGCGCCGGCCGAGCAGGTCTGGCCGACTGCGCACCGGTTGTTGCATGCGCCGCAGTTGTTTGCGTCAGCGGTGAGGTCGGCGCAACCGTTCGAGCAGGCCGTTGTGCCGGCGGCGCAGACACAGCTCCCGCTGATGCAGAAGGCACTCGCGCCACAGGACCTGCCGCACCCGCCGCAGTTGTTGACGTCGGTGGACAGGTTGCTGCAGGTCCCGCCGCAGCTAGCCTGGCCCACGCCGCACGTGGTCCCATTCGTGCACGCTCCCGCGCCGTCGCAGACCGTGCCGCCGTTCTGGCTGCACGCGGTGCCCTGCGGCGCGACCTGGTTCGACCCCGTCTTGCATCATCAAATCAATACATGTAGATTTATGGATATGAAAGCGGCGTCCGGCCTGTACCGGCTCCTGGGCGACGAGGCGCGGTTGCGCCTGCTGCGCGTGCTCGCGCGCGAGCGGCTGAACGTCACCGAGCTGACCGGCGTGCTCGGCCTCGCCCAGTCCGGCGTGTCGCGGCACCTCCGCCTGCTGAAGGAGGCCGGGCTCGTCACCGAGGAGCGCGACGGCGGCTTCAGCTACTACCGCCTCGCCGAGCGGCCTGGGAACAACGTCGACGGCGCCGGCGGCCTCGCCGAGGTGCTGCGCGGCCAGTTCGAAGCGTCGGCCGCCGACCGCAACGTGCGCGCCGACGAGGCGCGGCTGCAGGAGGTTCTGCGCCTGCGCAAGGAGAACTTCGACGTGCACGCGGGCCCGGACACGCGCGACGCGCGTCAGCTCGTGCCCGGCCGCAGCTGGGCGGCGTGGTCGCGGGCCATCGGCTTGCTCCTGCCGCGGCTCAAGGTCGCGGACCTCGGATGCGGTGAGGGCTACCTCACGGTGGAGACCGCCCGATGGGCGGATCGCGTGATTGCCGTTGATCGGTCGGACGTCGTGCTGAAGCGCGCGCGCGCGCTCGCGCGGCGGCGCCGCGTGTCGAACGTCATCTGGAAGAAAGGGCAGCTCGAGCGCCTGCCGATCCGCGATGCGACGGTGGACGTCGCGATGCTCTCGCAGGCGCTGCACCACGCGCACAACCCGGCGCGCGCCGTCCAGGAGGCCGCGCGCATCGTGAAGCCCGGCGGCCGCGTGCTGGTGCTGGATCTGCGCACGCATCAGGAGGAGTGGGTGCGCGCGAAGCTCGGCGATCGCCGGCTCGGATTCGAAGACGAGGAGTTGACACGGCTCCTGCTCGGCGCCGGCCTCGTCGACGTCACCGTCGGCGTCGGCGCGCGGAAGACGCGGGATCCGTTCACCGTGCTGATTGCGAGCGGGACAAAGGCCAATGCCACCACGAAGCCACGAAAGCATCAAACGAAACACTGACCAGCTCGATCGTCTGCTGGCGCAGCGCATCCTCGTCCTCGACGGCGCGATGGGGACGATGATCCAGCGGCACAAACTGACCGAGGCGGATTTCCGCGGCGATCGCTTCGCGCGCCACGCGCACGACCTGAAGGGCGACAACGATCTGCTCGTGCTGACGCGGCCCGACGTGATCGCGGGCATCCACCGGCAGTACCTCGACGCAGGCAGCGACATCATCGAGACCAATACGTTCAACAGCACGGCGATCTCGCAGGCCGACTACGGACTCGAGTCGCTCGCCTACGAGCTCAACGTCGCGGGCGCGCGGCTCGCGAAGCAGGCGTGCGCGGAGGCGGCCTCGCGCACGCCCGACCGGCCGCGGTTCGCCGCGGGCTCGATGGGGCCGACCAATCGCACGCTGTCGATCTCGCCCGACGTCAACAACCCGGCGTTTCGCGCGCTGACGTTCGATCAGTTGTGCGCGGCGTACCGCGATCAGGCGCGCGGGCTCATCGACGGCGGCTGCGATCTGCTGCTGCTCGAGACGATCTTCGACACGCTGAACGCGAAAGCCGGCATCGTCGCGATCGAGGAGGCGTTCGAGCAGACGGGCGTGCGTCTGCCGCTGATGATCTCGGTCACGATCACCGATCGCAGCGGACGGACGTTGTCCGGCCAGACGATCGACGCGTTCTGGACGTCGATCGCGCACGCGAAGCCGTTCAGCGTGGGGATCAACTGCGCGCTTGGCGCGCGCGACATGCGGCCGTATCTGGCCGAACTGGCGCGCATCGCCGGCTGCTGGGTGAGTTGTTATCCGAATGCCGGCCTGCCAAACGCCTTCGGCGAGTACGACGAGCAGCCGCGCGATACCGGCGACTACCTCCGCGAGTTCGCCGGCAGCGGCTTCGTGAACATCGTCGGCGGCTGCTGCGGGACGACGCCCGATCACATTGCCGCGATCGCGAAAGCCGTGGAGGGAGTGCCGCCACGGAAGCCCTCCGTGTCCTCCGCGGTTGCGCGCTTCACCCAGTTCTCCGGTCTCGAGACGCTGACCATCCGCCCTGACTCGAACTTCCAGATGATCGGCGAGCGCACCAATGTGACGGGTTCGAAGCGCTTCGCGCGGCTGATTCGCGCGGGCAACTACGCCGAGGCGACGCAGGTCGCCCTCGATCAGGTGCGCGGCGGCGCGAATCTGATCGACGTCAACATGGACGAAGGCATGCTCGACTCCGAGCGCGCGATGACCGACTTCCTCAACTACATCGCCACCGAGCCGGAGATCGCGCGCGTCCCCGTGATGATCGACAGCTCGAAGTGGTCGGTGCTGCTCGCGGGTCTGAAGTGCGTGCAGGGCAAGCCCGTCGTCAACTCGATCAGCCTCAAGGAAGGCGAGGACGAGTTCCTCAAGAAGGCCGCCACGGTGCGGCGCTACGGCGCCGGCGTCGTCGTGATGGCGTTCGACGAGCAGGGCCAGGCGGACACCATCGAGCGGAAGGTCGCCATCTGCCAGCGCGCGTACCGCCTGCTGACCGAGCGCGCGGACTTCGATCCGTCGGACATCATTTTCGATCCCAACGTGCTCGCGATCGCGACGGGCCTCGAGGAGCACAACGCGTACGCCATCGACTTCATCGAATCGACGCGCCTCATCAAGGCGACGTGTCCCGGCGTGAAGGTCAGCGGCGGCATCAGCAACCTGTCGTTCTCGTTCCGCGGCAACGACGTCGTCCGCGAAGCGATTCACTCCGCGTTTCTGTATCACGCGATCGCGGCCGGCCTCGACATGGGCATCGTCAACGCCGGGCAGCTCGTCGTCTACGAGGACATCCCGAAAGACCTGCTGACGCACGTCGAGGACATCATCTTCAACCGGCGGCCCGACGCGACCGAGCGGATGGTGGAATTCGCCGCGACGGTGAAAGGCGACGGCAAGAAGCGCGAGCAGGACCTCGCCTGGCGCGACCAGCCGGTCGAGGCGCGGCTCTCGCACGCGCTCGTGCACGGCGTCGTGGACTTCATCGAAGCCGACGTCGAGGAGGCGCGCCGGAAGTATCCGCGCCCGCTCGACATCATCGAAGGGCCGCTGATGGACGGCATGAAGATCGTCGGCGATCTCTTCGGCGCCGGAAAGATGTTCCTGCCGCAGGTCGTCAAGAGCGCGCGCGCGATGAAGCGCGCGGTCGCGTACCTCGAGCCGTTCATGAAGGCCGAGCGCGAGGCGCGCATGGCCGCGGGCGGCGCGGTCGAGACCGCGTCGAAGGGCACGATCGTGCTCGCGACGGTGAAGGGTGACGTTCACGACATCGGCAAGAACATCGTCGGCGTCGTGCTCGGCTGCAACAGCTACGACGTCATCGACCTGGGCGTGATGGTCCCGTGCGACAAGATCCTGCAGACGGCGCTCGACGCGAAGGCCGACTTGATCGGATTGAGCGGCCTCATCACGCCGTCGCTCGACGAGATGGTGATGGTCGCGAAGGAGATGGAGCGCCGCCACGTCACGCTGCCGCTGCTGATCGGCGGCGCGACGACGAGCAAGCAGCACACGGCGGTGAAGATCGCGCCGGAGTACACGCAGTCGACCGTGCACGTGCTCGACGCGTCACGCGTCGTCGACGTCGTGTCGAGTCTGCTCAGCGAGGAGCGCCGCCCGGCGTTCGAGCAGACCAACCGCGACCAGCAGCAGCGCCTGCGCGAGCAACACAGCGCGCGCCGGGAGCGCCCGCTTCTCTCCTACGACGCCGCGCTGAAGAATCGCCTGACGATCGACTGGTCGCGCGAGTCGCTGCCCGAGCCTGCGTTCATCGGCCGCCGCGTCCTTCCCGACGTGCCGCTCGGCGATCTCGTGCCCTGGATCGACTGGACGTTCTTCTTCGCCGCGTGGGAACTCAAGGGACGCTTCCCGGCGATCCTCGATCATCCGCAGTACGGCCCGGCCGCCCGCGATCTGTACGCGAACGCGCGGCGGCTGCTCGATCGCATCGTCGCCGAAAAACTGCTGACGGCGCGCGGCGTCTACGGCTTCTGGCCCGCCGCCAGCGAAGACGATGACATCGTCGTGTATCGCGATCGCGCTCACTCGGGTGAGTTGATTCGGTTCAACCTCCTGCGGCAGCAGGAAGCGATGGCGGACGGCCAGCCCAACCTGTCGCTCGCCGACTTCGTCGCGCCGCGATCAGCGGCCCGCCCCGACTACCTCGGGGCGTTCGCCGTGACGGCGGGGCTGGGGACGGATGATCTCGCGCGGCGCTTCGAGCGGGAGCACGACGACTACAACGCGATTCTGGTGAAGGCGCTGGCGGACCGGCTGGTGGAGGCGTTCGCCACGTATCTCCACAGGATCGCGCGCCACGATTGGGGCCTCGACGATGGGCGGTCGGCCGCCGCCGACATCATTAATGAGCAGCACCGCGGCATTCGCCCGGCGTTCGGCTATCCCGCGTGCCCCGACCACAGTGAGAAGTTCAAGTTGTTCGACCTCCTCGAGGCCCGCGAGCTCGGCATGAACCTGACGGACCACGCCGCGATGACTCCCGCCGCCAGCGTCAGCGGCCTCTACTTCGCGAACCCCCAGGCGAGGTATTTCACGGTGGGGCGTCTGGGCGACGACCAGATCGCCGCGTACGCGCGTCGTAAGGGGCAGTCGATCGAGCAGGTCGAGCGATGGCTCTCCGCGAACCTCGCATACGAACCGGCTCACGCGTGACCGATTCCTCGGCAGATCTGTGCTATGGACACCAGTACAGTACTATGTTATCCTCTCGTGTCTGGTCGAGGTTCCCGCAAGAATTGTGCCTATAAGTTGTTTCTAGAGAATAACTTGTCCGATTTTCAGATACGCCGGTCGACGGAAGTCCTTCGAGTACCCGAACGTCAGCACCGCCTTCTGCGCGTTTGCGCTTTCATTACGATTTTCGTCATTGCGGTGCTGGGCTTCGTGTCGAGCGCGCTGGCCGCCGGCAGTCTGAACCGCTATGCCAAGCTCGATGACGAGCTGAATCGCCGCGCGACGACCGGCGCATCGTCGCAAACGACGACCGTCATTTTGCGCGTCAAGGGCAGCGACCTTCCGGCCGGTCTCAAGAAGTACGCGCGTCCGGGTAACCTCGGATTCATCAACGCGTTCGTCCTCGATGTGCCGAACGGCAAGCTGAAGGCCGTCAACGAGGATCCGGGCACCGAGTTCGCCAGCTCCGAACGGACCGCGGTCGCCACGAATTTCCGCACGAGCATTCAGAACGGCGCGTTCTTCGCGCGACGGATGCTGGGCTTCACCGGTGCTGGCGTGGGTGTCGCGGTCATCGATTCCGGCATCACGGTCAACGAAGAGTTCGCGGCGTGGCAGGGCGTGGGCCGCCGGCCCGGGCGCAGCCGCATCGCGTACTTCCGGGACTTTCTCGTTCCCGACAAGAATCACCTCGACTCGGAGATCGCGTGCGCGGCGCCGTGCGACCCCAACGGGCACGGCACGCACGTCGCCGGGACGATCGCGGGCAACGGCTTCTACTCGTTCGGCGAGCAGTCAGGCATGGCGCCCGACGCGTCGCTCATCTCGCTGCGCGTGCTGGGCAAGGACGGCAGCGGCTCGCTGACCGGCGTGCTGAATGCGCTCCAGTGGGTGCTGCAGAACGCCAAGCGCTACAACATCCGCGTCGTCAACCTGTCGCTCGGCATCGCGCCCACGGGCACGATTGGCAACGGCGATCCGAAATCCGTCGGCGAGCTGCTGAACGAGGATCCGCTCGCGCTCGCGACGAAGAAGCTCGTCGACGCCGGCATCCTCGTCGTGGGCGCCGCGGGCAACGTCGGCCAGGTCGACTGCCAGCCGGTCGAAACGCTGCTGAACGGGAAGAACACGCAGTGCGACGCGTGGGGCGGCATCACGGCGCCGGGTTCGTATCCGTGGGTCTTCACGGCCGGCGCGGACAGCTCGGCGGGAACGTACAGCCGGCAGGACGACAAGCGCGCGGCGTTCAGCTCGCGCGGCCCGGCGTTCCCGCTCCAGAACGCGAAGCCCGACATTCTCGCCGGCGGCGTCGGCATCGAGTCGACGTCGGCGCCCGGCAGCACGCTCTACAAACAAGCCGACGTCCTGCACTTCCTGCTGCCGGGGTCATTCCCCACGGCCGGGCTGCCGTACTTGGCGCTCACCGGGACCAGCCAGGCGTCCGCCGTCATGAGCGGCGTCGCCGCGGTGATGCTGCAGGCGAATCCCAGGCTGACGCCGAATCTGATCAGGGCGATCGTCGAGTACACCTCGCAGGACTACACGGGCTACTCGCCGCTCGAGCAGGGCGCCGGCTTCCTCAACGCGCTCGGCGCGGTGCGCCTCGCGCGCTTCTACGAGACAGCCCGCATCGGTCAGCACGTGCCGGTCGAACCGATTTGGAGCCAGCACTTCATCTGGGGCAACCACGAGCTGTCCGGCGGCCTGATGCTGCCGACGGCGAACGCGTGGAATGTCGGCGTCGAGTGGGGCGCCGTGAAGACCGACGACGGCGAGAACATCGTCTGGGGCACGTCGTGCGGCGCTGTTGATTGCGGCGAGAACATTGTCTGGGGAACGTCGGACGACGAGAACATCGTCTGGGGCACGGCAGACGAAGGCAACATCGTCTGGGGCACCCAGGACGATCCAAGCGGCAACATCGTCTGGGGCACCGATTTCGGCGACGAGAACATCGTCTGGGGCACGGACTGCGGCGGCGGCGATTGCGAAAACATCGTCTGGGGCACCAAGAGCGAAGACGGCAACATCGTCTGGGGCACGGCCGAGGGCGACGAGAACATCGTCTGGGGCACCGACGCGGCCGGCAACATCGTCTGGGGTACCGATGCCCAGGGCAATATCGTCTGGGGCACCGACGATGACGGTGAAAACATCGTCTGGGGCACCGACGACTTCGACGAGAACATCGTGTGGGGCACCGACGACTCCGGCGACGAGAACATCGTCTGGGGCACCGACACCGAGAACATCGTGTGGGGCACTGACGACGAGAACATCGTCTGGGGCACTGACGATGAAAACATCGTCTGGGGCACGGCCCGGCCGACCACGAAGCCGGCGTCGCAGGAAGAGTGGTACCGGATGTTCCTGAATCGCAACTTCGACGTGCTGTGGGTCAGCCGTGAATTCGGCGATACATTCAAGACGCGTGACGGCCGCGGGATCGCGGTCGGACACTGGACGCACGGGTATCGCAAAGCGCCCGTGCGCGGGCATCACAAGTAGCGTTCGCGCGGCGGAGACTGGCGACGATGGAAAAGATGCCCTACCGATCGGACCTGGACGCAACGGTGTCCGTGGTGTCGACGGTTGAAGCGGCACGCAGTGAGTGGCAGGCGGGGCTTCCCGTGCTGCACGGCGAACAGGTCGTGCTGCGGGAACTGCGCGCCTCGGATGCCGCGTCTCTGTTCGCGCTGCTGACGGCCGAAGAGGTGGCGCGGTTCATTTCGCCGCCGCCGACGTCTGTCGAGGGATTCGAGCGCTTCATCGCCTGGACGCTGCGGCAGCGGACGCTCGGCACCTACGTCTGCTTCGCGATCACGCTGAAAGGCTTCGACACGGCGATCGGGATCTTCCAGGTGCGCGAGACCGAGCGAGGTTTCGGCACCGCCGAGTGGGGATTCGCGCTGGGCTCCGGATTCTGGGGCACCGGCATCTTCCACGAAGGCGCTGACCTCGTGCTGGAGTTCGCGTTCGACACCCTCGGCGTGCATCGCCTGGAAGCGCGGGCGGCCGTGCTGAACGGTCGCGGCAACGGCGCGCTGATGAAGATCGGCGCGGTCCAGGAGTGCATCCTCCGCAAGTCGTTCCTGCGCAAGGGACAGCACCTCGATCAGGCGCTGTATTCGATCCTGGCCGATGACCGCCGGGCGTCACGATGGACGCCGGGCGTTGTGGTGTCGGCCCGGCGACAGCACTAGCTTCGCGCGGGTCTCCCGCGCGTCTCCTTCAAAAGGAATTTCGGATGGCCGGCGTCGCCGGCCATTTTCATTTTGTGGCGGTTTCAGCCCAGTATTGGGACATCCCGCGCGAAGATTCATATGACAATATAAGACCCAGTGAGTCTTTTGATGCCCATTTCTGATCACCATGTGCTTTCACGGTACATTTCTAGATGTGAGGCCTATTTCATTGGGTTTTTCGCGATTTCTGGTCGAATTGCAACGACGGTATTCCGATCATCGTGTCGCCAATCTGAACACAAAGTGATGGTTAGTCCGACTCGGGACTGCACATTGGCTCATGTGATAAAGCTTTGAAAACAAGCCTCTTACACTGTATTTGTGTGCAAAGTGTCGTTCTGGCGACCATCTTGCTCTAATGTCTGTCGCTATGCTCTCACTATATGTGTTGAATTCAATCAAGCGGAAGGCCGTCTGGGGACCCCGTCGCACGCTGGCGGTGACCGCGCTTCTGGTGCTGGCTCTGGCGCCGAACGCTTTCGCCGCCGCGCGGCAGCGGGCCCCCAAGGCACCCGTTCAGAGCCGGCACTTGCGGCAGGCTCCGAAGGTCAAGCCGGGACGACCGAACGTCAATGCGAAGGCCTATAAGCTCGACCATGAGCTGACGAAGCGTGCGATCAACGCCCCCAGTTCGCACGTGAGCCAGGTGTTCGTCAGACTGCAGCCGAACGCGAATTTGCCGGCCGCCTACAAGCGATACGCGAACGGCCCGAAGCTGCGCGCGCTGAACGCGTACCGGCTGAACCTGCCGGACAGCCTGCTGGCGCATCTTTGCGCGAGTCCCGCGACGCTCAGCTGTCACTTCGAGCGCCCGGCCGCCAAGTTCAATTACCGGACCTCGCTGACGATCGGCACGCGCGCCGTGCAGGAAACGCTCGGGCTGACCGGCGCCGGCGTGACGGTCGCGGTCATCGATTCCGGCATCGCGACCTGGCATGACGACCTGACCAATCGCTCCAGCGCGCTCTATCCCTACGGCGATCAGCGCGTCCTCCGCTTCGTCGACTTCGCGGCAACAACGGCAGTCCGCACGACGAGGACGGGCACGGCACGCACGTCGCGGGCATCATCGCGGGCAACGGCTACGATTCCGGCGGCTTGAAGTCCGGCGCCGCGCCCGACGCCAGCCTCATCTCGCTGCGCGTGCTCGACGCGAACGGCGCCGGCACGATCGGCAACATCATCGCCGCCCTCAACTGGGTGCTCGAGAATCACGTTCAGTACAACATCCGCATCGTCAACATGTCGGTCGGCGCCGCGATTCACGAGTCGGCGTGGACCGACCCGCTGACGCTGGCCACCAAAGCCGTCGTCGACGCCGGCGTCGTCGTCGTCACCGCGGCCGGCAACTTCGGCAAGAACACCGCCGGACTGCCGCAGTACGGCGGCATCAGCGCGCCGGGCAACGCGCCCTGGGTGCTGACGGTCGGAGCGTCGAGCACCAACGGCACGCCGAATCGCGGCGACGACACGATGGGCTCGTACAGCTCGCGCGGACCGACGTACATCGACTGGAACGCGAAGCCCGATCTGGTCGCGCCCGGCACGGGTACCGTCTCGCTGGCGGCGCCCGATAGCAATTTCTATCAGCACAAGGCGAACGCGCTGCTGCCGGGCACGCTGGCTACGGCGTCGCTGCCGTATCTGAGCCTGACCGGCACCAGCATGGCGGCGCCCGTCGTTACCGGCACGGTCGCGCTGATGCTGCAGGCGAATCCCGCGCTGACGCCGAACGCCGTCAAGGCGATCCTCGAGTACACCGCGCAGAAGTATCCCGGCTACAACGCCCTGACGCAGGGCGCGGGCTTCCTCAACGCGGTCGGCGCGGTCCGCCTCGCGCGCTTCTATGCGAACGCGCAGCCGGGCGACACGATGCCGACGCAGAGGATGTGGAGCAAGCACCTCATCTGGGGCAACCATCTGCTGACGGGCGGCGCGATCAACGCGAACGCGAACGCGTTCCGCCTCGGCACGCCCTGGGGCGCGGCGAAGCTCGACGA
>JAIQFX010000127.1 GCA_020073005.1 Terriglobia bacterium
CGCCGGCCGCAGATTCTGACGCTCGTCGATCAGCAGCGCCGCGGCGCCGCTCACGACCGCCGCCGCCATGCTCGTGCCGGACAACTGGATGATCGCGTTCGACCCCGTCCCCGTCACGTGACGCTGCGGATACGTCTTCGAGAGATACGAGTCCTGCGCCTCCGCCGACGCGATGTGGCTCCCCGGCGCCGCCACGTCCGGCTTCAGGATCAGGTCGTACCGCGTCGGCCCGCGCGAGCTGTACACCGCCAGCGTGTCGTCCGACCGCTCCGGCGTCCCGTGCGTGTCGATCGCCCCCACGGTCAGCACGTGCGGGCTGTTCGCCGGCGACGTGATCATTCCGAGCGCCGTCTTGCCGTTCACCTGGCCGAAATTCCCCGCGGCCGCGATGACGGTGATGCCCGCGTGCACCGCGCGCTCGACGGCCTCGCACAACGGATCGTCGCGGTACGGCTGCAGCACCGGCGCGCCGAGCGACAAATTGATGATCGAAATCTTGTACTGCTGGCGATGATCGACCGCCCAGTCGATCGCGTCGACGACGTCCGCCACTTCCCCCGACCCATCGTCGCCGAGGACGCGCAGGTTCACCAGATACGCGCCCGACGCGATGCCGCGATAGTCGTGGCCGTCCGCGCCCTTGACCGACTGGCCCGCGATGATGCCGGCGACGTGCGTCCCGTGCCCGAACCTGTCGGCGCCGGTGCCGCCCGTGAAATCCTTCGTCGCGACGACGCGGTTGCTCAGCGCCGCGTGCGACGTGTCGATGCCCGAATCAATCACCGCGACAACGACGTGCGAGCCCGTCAGCTGCGGCAGGCCGCCTTCGCCGACCCACACCTGATCCGCGCCGATCGCCTCGGCCGTCACTTCGTCCAGCGATCTGATGCGCGTGTTGCCGGAAAGATGATCGATCGACTCGTCCTGCCGCATCGCTGCGAGCTGGCCCGCGTTGACGCGCAGCACGCAGCCGTCCGCCGTCAGGTACCGCTTGACGACGAGGTTGTACGTGCGCGCGATCGCGTCGCAGTTGGCTTTCGTTCCATGCACGATGACCTCGATCGACTGCGAACCGGCGGCGAGGTGGTCGTGCAGATCGGCGCTGAGCCGGGCGGCGTGTTCCGCCGCGGCCGGCACAGCCGCCGAGAGAATCAGAACCGCCGCGCAGACGCCACTCAGGAAGCGGCCGCGCGACGTGTGACCGACGAGGGCCATCGGAGGACTCCGGTTGATTAGTGAGTTGCGCCGCGCGAACCCGCGTCGGCGGTCTGGCTCCGCACTTCCTGCACCGAGTCGAGCAATACCCGCTGTGAACCGCCCAGCGTCCGAATCGTCTGCAGCCGCCCTTCGCGGATGCGGTTGTAGATGGTCCGGCGTGACACGCCCAGGATCTCGGCCGCATGGTCCAGCGAAACGCTGCGGCCGATACGAGGTTCGAAGGCGTGGTGGACCCCGCTGTCAGTGATATCCATCTGGTTTCCCCTCCGCTCCTCTATAAGGGCACGGGGGGTGCCAGTCTGCGGATCGGCCGCAGGTTGCGCCGTAACTCATGGCAAAATATGAAGTTGCGTCGCGATTTGAGGCCGGTTAAATTGCGGTGACGTTCGACGGTCCCGGCCAAGAACCTAGCCGACAGGGTTGCGACTTTCGTGAAAACAGGCACCTTTGCACGCAAAATGCGGTCGGACGCGATTTCTGCGCACGTTTTTGATCGGACAGTTTTCTAACCGTTGAGCCAGATTTTGACCAGACTCACACGCAAGCTGGCGCTCTGCTTCGTCTGTGCCGCAGCCGTCGCTGCCCTCACCGCGGGATGCGGCTCGAAGCCCGCGTCCGAAGGGGGCGCGACGAGCGCCCCATCAATCCCGGTCACGCGCGGCGGCGAGCTCCTCGCGTCGATCCGCACGGATCCCCAGACGTTCAACCGGTACACGCAGCGTGACAGCAGCACGCTCCTGGTCGCGACGCTGACGCAGGCGCCGCTCGTCCGGCTCAATCGCGTCACGCAGGAGATCGAGCCGTGGCTCGCGGAGAAGTGGTCCGTGTCGGACCACGGCCAGACGTTCACGCTGACTCTGCGCCGCGACGTCGTCTTTTCAGACGGCCATCCGTTCACGGCCGACGATGTGCTGTTCTCGTTCGCGGCGGCGTACGACGACCGGACCGGCGGACCGCTGACCGATGCGCTGAAGGTCGCCGGGAAGAAGCTCGAGGTGAAGGCGACCGATCCGCACACGGTCGTCATCCGGTTCCCCGTGCCGTTCGCGCCGGGCCTCCGCATCCTGGACAATCTCCCGATCCTGCCGCGCCACACGCTCGAGGCGGCGTTCAACGCGGGGACGTTCGCGAAGGCGTGGAGCACGTCGACGCCGCCCGCGGACCTCGCCGGCCTCGGGCCGTTCGTCCTCGCGGAGTACACGTCCGGCCAGCGCCTCGTCTTCACGCGCAACCCGCGCTACTTCCGCAGGGCGCCGGACGGCGGGCCGCTGCCGTATCTCGATCGCGTGACGCTCGACATCATCCCCGACGCGTCCGCGGAACTGCTGCGGCTGGAGAGCGGCCAGCTCGACTCTCTGACGAGTGAGATCTCATCCGAGGCGTACGCGCCGATCAAACGGGCCGCGGACGCGGGCACGGTGAAGCTGCTGGACCTCGGCGTCTCGTACAACGCCGACGCGTTGTGGTTCAACCTGAAGCCGGGCGCGCTGGGGAACGATCCGCGCGCGGCGTGGCTGCAGCGCGACGAGCTGCGCCGTGCGATCTCGATGGCCGTCGACCGCAAGGTGTACGCCGACACGGTGTTCCTGGGCGCGGGCGTTCCCGTGTACGGCCCGGAGACGCCGGCGAACACGGAGTGGTTCTGGAACGGTCCCGTCACGCCCTATGATCCCGCGGGCGCGAAACTGTTTCTCACCGAGCTCGGGCTCGAGGATCGCAATCACGACGGCATCCTCGAGGACAAGAGCGGCCGGCCCGCGCGCTTCACGGTGTTGACGCAGAAGGGCCGGCCGAATCTCGAGCGCGGCGCCAAGGTGATCAGCGACGAGCTGAAGAAGGTCGGCCTGCAGGTGGACGTCGTCACGCTCGACGCCGGCGCCATCTACGCGGCCGTCATCTCCGCTCACTACGACGCCGTGTTCTTCAACACGGACAAGACCGACAGCGATCCCGCGATCAACCCGGACTACTGGCTCAGCTCGGGCTCGGCGCACTTCTGGAACCTCGAGCAGAAAACACCGGCCACTGAGTGGGAGCGGCAGCTCGACGCGCTGATGGCCAAGCAGAGCGCGTCCGCCGACCACGCCGAACGCAAGCGGCTGTACGACGAGATGCAGAAGATCTTCGCGCAGCACCTGCCGATGCTGTACTTCGCCGCGCCGCGGATCTACGTCGCGCATTCGACGCGCATGACCAACCTGACGCCGTCGGTCTGGCGGCCGCAGCTGTTGTGGTCGCCCGACACGATCGCCGTCACGTCCACAGCCCGCAAGAATTGACGAAGTATCTCGCGCGACGGCTGGCGTTCGCGGTCTTCCTGGTGATTGCCGTATCGTCGGCGTCGCTGGTGCTCGCGCGGCTCGCGCCGGGCGACTTCGTCACCGCGTCGCAGGGCGGACAAATGAGCCGCGAGGCGATGGAGCGGGCGCGCGCGCAGTACGGCCTGAACAAGTCCCTTGGCGCGCAGTACGTCGACTGGATCGTCGCCGCCGCGCACCTGGACTTCGGCCAGTCGCTCCTGTACGACCGTCCCGTCCGCGATCTCATCCCGGAGCGCGCGGCGAACACCGCGATCCTCGCGCTGACGGCGATCGTCCTCGCGACGCTCGTCGGCCTCCCGCTCGGCGTGATCAGCGGCAGCCGCCGCGGCGGGGCCGTCGTCGGCGCGATTCGATCCGCGTCGCTCGTCCTGCTCTCGATGCCGCCGCTGCTGACGTCGCTGTTCCTCGTGTTTCTCGCGGCACGCAGCGGCTGGCTGCCGGTCGCGGGGATGCGGTCCGCGCAGCTGCCGGCCGGCGGCGCCCTGCTCGATCTGATTCGCCATCTCGTCGTTCCCGCGGCCGCGATCGGCCTGCCGCTCGCCGCGATGCTCGAGCGCGTTCAAGCGCAGGCGATGCGCGAAGTCGTCGATCAGCCGTTCGTGCTCGCGACGCTCGCCCGCGGCGTGCCGCGCGCCCGCGTCGTCTGGCGCGACGCGCTGAAGCCGGCGCTGCGGCCCGTCGCCTCCGTGTACGGGTTGATCATCGGCACGCTGCTCAGCGGGTCGTTCGCGGTCGAAGTGATCACGGCATGGCCCGGCCTCGGCAACCTGATGCTGAACGCGCTGCGCGCGCGCGACGTGTACCTCGTGGCCGGCTGCGCAGGCGCGGGCGCCATGTTCCTCGCCATCGGGACGCTTGTCTCCGATCTCGCGCTCGGTCTCGTCGATCCGCGGGGGAGAGCATGAACGCTCGCCTGAAAGGCTCGCGCTACAGTCGTCTGGGCTTCGCGCTCGTCGCGATCGCGTTCGTGGCGGCCGTGGCCGCGCCGGGGCTGGCGCCGCACGCCATCGACGATCAGTTCCCCGGGCTCCTCAACGCGCCGCCGACGCTGCCGCACGTGCAGGACGACGCCGGGTCCTGGCACGCACCTTTTATATATAGGTGGCAACTCGTCAATCAGCTGGAGCAACAGTACGAGGCCGATCGGTCCGCGCGCGTGCCGCTCGCGTGGTTTTCAGGCGGCCGCCTCCTCGGCTCGACCGACGATCGCCGGGCGCCGCTTCTACTGCTCGGCGCGGACAGCTTCGGCCGCGACGTCTTCAGCCGGCTGCTTTTCGGCGCGCGCATTTCGCTCAGCCTCGCGGCCGTGGCCGCGATCGGCGCGATGCTCATCGGCGCCGGCATCGGCGGCATCGCCGGCTATGCCGGCGGCATGACGGACGATGTCCTCATGCGGGCGACGGATTTCGTGATGGTGTTGCCGGCGATGTACGTCGTGCTCGCGCTGCGGGCCGTGCTGCCGCCGGTGCTCGCGCCCGCCGTCGTGTTCTCGCTGCTGGCCGGCATCTTCGCGGTGGTCGGCGCGCCGTTCATCGCCCGCGGCGTGCGCGCGATCGTGCGGACCGAGCGCGGACTGGACTACGCGGCCGCGGCGCAGGCGCTCGGCGCCAGCGACGCCAGACTGCTGGTCCGCCATCTGCTCCCGGCCGCCGGCGGGTTCATCGCCGTCGAGATGACGCTGCTGGTGCCGGCGTTCATCGTGGCCGAAGCGACGCTGTCGTACGTCGGCTTAGGGTTTCCTGATCCGGTCGCGAGCTGGGGCACGATGCTGCACGACGCGGCGAACATCCGTTTCGCCGACTTTCCGTGGCTGCTGAGCCCCGCCGCCGCGATGTTCGTCGTGGTGCTCGGACTCAACCTTGCACTCGAACGGCGGGCGAGTGGAATAGAATCGTTGAGATGAATCCCCTCAATCTTGCCGGCGTTTTCGCGCCCATTCCCACGCCATTCGACGAGCAGGACCGTGTGGACACCACGCGGCTGCGTGCGGCCATCGACCGCTGGATGAAGATCCCGCTCACCGGGCTCGTCGTCCTGGGATCGAACGGCGAAGCCGTGCTGCTCGACGAGTTCGAATCCGATCAGGCGATCGTCGCGGCCCGCGAGGCCGTGCCGAAGGGCCGCGGCTTCATCGTCGGCACCGGCCGCGAGTCGACGCAGGCCGCCGTCCGCGCGGCGAAGCGCGCGGCCGAACACGGCGCCGACGCCGTGCTCGTGCGCACGCCGGGCTTTTTCAAGCCGCAGATGACGAACGACGCGTTCGTTCGTCACTACACGGCCGTCGCCGACGCGTCGCCGGTGCCGGTCCTTCTCTACAACTTCACGGCGTTGACGGGCGTGACGCTCCAGCCGGCCGCGGTCGCGAAGCTTGCGACACATCCGAACATCATCGGGATGAAGGAATCCGGCGGCGACGCGGGGCAGATCAACGATCTCGTGTCGGCGACGCCGGATGATTTCCGCATTCTCGCCGGCAGCGCGGGCACGTTCTACGCGTCGCTGTGCGTCGGCGCCATCGGCGGCATTCTGGCGCTCGCGTGCGTCGTGCCCGACGCGTGCATGCGCTTGTTCGAACTGACGCGCGCCGGCAAGCACAAGGAGGCGCTCGCGCTGCAGCGTCAGCTCGTGCCGCTCTCGAAACTGCTGGGCCAGGCCTACGGCGTGCCGGGGCTCAAGGCGGCGATGAGCCTCATCGGCTACGACGTCGGCGTGCCGCGTCCTCCGCTGACGCCCGTGCCCGAGGCGGCCGTGAAAGCTCTGCGCGATGCGATCGCGCAGCTCGAAGGAATCCCGGCATGAATCTCCTTCCCGACGTCGACCGCATTCTGCTCGGGCCCGGTCCCAGTCTCACCGCGCCGCGCGTGATGCGCGCGATGGCCGCGCCGACCGTCAGCCATCTCGATCCACTGATGATCCGGCTGCTGGACGACGTCCGCGCGCGGCTGCTGCGGACGTTCCGCGCGCCGGAAGGATCGTTCGCGCTGGCGGTGTCCGGCACCGGCACGTCCGGGATGGAAACCGCGGTCGCGAACCTGGTCAAGGACGGCACGCGCGCGCTGGTGGTCGTGAGCGGCTACTTCGGCGATCGGCTCGCGCAGATGTGCGAGCGTTACGGCGCGACCGTGAAACGCCTCGACGTCGAGTGGGGCAAGGCGTGCGATCCGGACGCGCTGCGGCAGGCGTTGAAAGCCGCGCCTGCGGACATTGTCGCGATGGTCCACGCCGAAACGTCGACGGGCGTCGTGAATCCGGTGCGCGAGATGGCCGCGATCGCCCGCGAGCAGGGCGCGCTGACGATCGTCGACGCGGTGACGTCGTTCGGCGGCGTGCCGCTGGACGTCGGCGCGTGGGGCATCGACGCGTGTTACAGCTGCACGCAGAAGTGCCTCGGCGGACCGTCGGGGCTTGCGCCCGTCGTCTTCAGTCCGAATGCGCTCGCCAAGCGGGTGAAGTGCCGCAGCTTCTACTTCGACCTCTCGCTCCTCGAGGACTACTGGCTGCGCCGCAAGTACCACCACACGATGTCGTCGACCCTGGTCTACGCGATCGACGAGGCGCTCGCGATCGTGGAAGAAGAAGGGCTCGATGCGCGGTGGGCGCGCCACGAGCGCAACCATCGCGCGCTGGTCGCGTCGCTCGCGGAGCTCGGGCTCTCGCTTCTGCCGGCGGAACAAGATCGGCTGTGGACGCTCAACACCGTGCGCGTGCCGAGCGGCATCGATGAAGCCGCGGTGCGCGTGCACTTGCTCGACGAATTCAACATCGAGATCGGCGCGGGCCTCGGTCCGCTCGCCGGCAAGATCTGGCGCGTCGGCCTGATGGGCGCCAGCTCGTCGCCGCGCCTCATCGTCCTGCTGCGCGGCGCGCTGGAGAGCGCGCTCGCCAGACAAAACTTCCAGCGGCACCGCGTGCCAGCATAAGCATCATGCGGCGTTTGGTCCTCCCCGTACTCCTTCTGACCGCCGCGGTGATGGCCGCGTGCGCGACGAACCCCGTCACCGGCAAACGCGAGCTCTCGCTGATGAGCGAGGAGCAGGAACTCCAGATCGGCCGCGAGCAGGACGTCCAGGTCCGCAAGGAGATGGGCGTCTACTCCGACGAAGCGCTCCAGAAGTACATCATGGACATCGGCGTGCGCCTCTCGCGCGTGTCGGAGCGTCCGGAGCTGCCGTGGCACTACACGGTCGTCGATTCGCCGGCGATCAACGCGTTCGCGCTGCCCGGCGGCTACATCTATATAACGCGCGGCATCATGCCGTTCCTGGACGACGAGTCGCAGGTCGCCGGCGTCCTCGGTCACGAGACAGGACACGTCACCGCGCGCCACGCGAATCAGCAGTACTCGCGGTCGACCAGCGCCGGCCTCGGCCTGCTGCTCGGCAGCATCTTCGTCCCGGCCGCCCGGCCGTTCGCGTCGCTCGGCCAGAGCGGCCTCGGCGTGCTGATGCTCAAGTACGGACGAGACGACGAAGCGCAGGCCGACGCGCTCGGCGTGAAGTACGCGTCGACCGCCGGATGGGATCCGGCCGGCGTGCCCGCGATGCTGACGACGCTCGGGCGCATCGAGGAGGCGAGCGACAGCAAGGGCGTTCCGAACTGGCTGCAGACGCACCCCGTGGCCGAGGATCGCATCCAGCGCGTGCAGGCCGCCGTGCGCGATGCGGAGAAAGGCGCGGACCGCTTCACGACGGATCGTGAGGGGTACCTGAAACGCATCACCGGCCTGGTGTACGGCGACAACCCCGATCAGGGCGTCGTGCGCAACGGGAGCTTCCTGCACGCGGGCCTGCGCTTCGCCGTCGAGTTCCCGCAGGGCTGGGACATCAACAACGGACAGACGCAAGTCGTCGCGAAGCAGTCAGGCGAGAACGCGCTCATCCTGCTCCAGGAAGTGCAGCGGCCCGTGGGCCGGTCGATTCAGGAAATCTCGCTGCGGTCGATGGAAGGCGCGGGCTTCCGCGAGCTCGACGGCGGCCGGACGACGATCAACGGGCTGGACGCGTTCATCGGCACCTACGCAGGCACCGTGCAGGACTTCGGCCGTGTCACGGTTCGCGCCGCGCACGTCGTCCACGATCGCTCGATCTTTCTCGTGGCCGGCATCGCGTCGCAGGCGATTTACGATCGGTTCGAGCCGGCGTTCACGAAGAGTCTCAACTCGTTCCGTCCGCTGACGCGGGCCGAAGCGGAGAGCATCCATCCCAATCGCATCGATCTCTACACGGCGCGCGAAGGCGATACGTGGCAGGGGATCGCCGAGCATCAGGGCAAGGGCGTCGTGAAGGCGTCGACGCTGGCGATCATGAACGGCCATCC
>JAIQFX010000041.1 GCA_020073005.1 Terriglobia bacterium
GTCCACGTCTTGCCGCCGTCAGTGCTGCGATGAATCGCGGCCTCTGGGCCGCCGTCGATCAGCGTGGCGAAGGTCCTCCGGCGCTGGTACGCGCTCGCGACGATGATGTCCGGGTTCCGCGGATCGAGTACGACGTCGGTGACGCCGGTGTTCTCCGAGATCTTCAGCACCTGATTCCACGTCTTGCCGCCGTCGGTCGTCTTGTAGAGCCCGCGATCGCCGCCGGTGCTCCATAGTGGCCCCTGCGCGGCGACGTACACGGTGTCGCTGTCTTTCGGGCTGACGACGATGCGGCCGATGTGCTCGGAGTTCTTCAGACCGGCGTTGGTCCACGACCGTCCGCCGTCCACGCTCTTGTAAACACCGTCGCCGTACGCGACCGAGCGCTGCGAGTTGCGCTCGCCAGTCCCGGCCCAGACGACGTTCGAGTGATGCGGATCGATCGTCACCCAGCCGATCGAGAACGAACCCTGCGTGTCGAAGACCGGCTGCCACGACGCGCCGCCGTTCACGGTCTTCCAGACGCCGCTCGACGCAGCGCCGATGTAGATGACGGCTTTGTTCGCCGGATCGACCGCGATCGTCATAACGCGGCCGGACGTGACGGCCGGTCCGATCGATCGCGCCTTCAGGCCGGTGAATGTGTCGGCGGCAAAGGGCGACGCCCCACGCAGCGCCTGTGCCGACCCGGTGTATTCGCGTGCGGCAACCGCGAACACGATGACGGCAAGAAAAGCACGAATTCTCATGAAATCGCCTCGTGAAGAAGGCTAGCAGAGATGACGCCTCGCGCGCCGGGTAGAATGCTGCACTGCCCCATGAGACGAGTGACCGAGTCGCAACCTATCTCCCTGGACGAGATCCGCTCGCTGGCCCGCGGACGATTCGGTGACATGATTAAGGGCGTCGTCGATCTCGCGCGCGGCATCCTGCTGCTCGATGCCGACCTGCATGCCGATCAGGAGGCAGAACTGCTGGCCGACGGGTCGAGACAGGCGGACCTCTGGGGAATCAACCTCTATCCTGATGTGGCCGGCGACGACTGGCTGGAATTCGATTCCATGATCAATCTCCGTCCGTCATTCGGCAATCGGTCTCGTGGCGTCGACGATGCCGCAACGCGGGCGGCGATCGCCGGGCTCGTGGCGCGCGTGGTACGCCGATGACCGAGTGGCAGCACCGCGACATCGCAAGCGGGCACTGGTGGAGCCTGTCGATCGCCGAGCAATTCGGCAACATCGGCAGTGAAATCAGCCGGGCCGTGCGCTGGTCGACGAAGAACCCGGACACCGCCGAGGCCGCACTCCATCGAGCGCTCGAGTTGATCGACCTGACGCTGGATGATCCCCGGCACCGGCAATCACTGCCGCGCCTGCGTGAAATCGCCCGCGCCCGCGAGGTGGTGATCGATTTCCTGGCGGGGCCGAACGAGTACGGCTCAACCGGCGCGTCGTTGCAGAAATACTTCGACCAATTCGCCTGCGCGGCGCGGCTGGCCCACGTCGCACGCTGATCGAGGAATTGCCCTTATGTCCCTTTCCGCCGGCACGCGCCTCGGCCCGTACGAAATCCTCGGCGCCATCGGCGCCGGGGGGATGGGCGAGGTCTACAAGGCCAAAGACACTCGCCTCGATCGCGTCGTCGCCGTCAAGACGCTGCCGCCCCACATCGCCGCCGCGCCTGACCTGCGCGAGCGCTTCGAGCGCGAAGCGCGCGCCATCTCGCAGCTGAGCCACAGCAACATCTGCACGCTGTTCGACGTCGGCGAGCAGGACCAGACGGCGTTTCTCGTCATGGAGTACCTCGAGGGCGAGACGCTGGCGGCCCGCATCGCCAAGGGACCGATTCCGGTCGAGCAGGCGCTGCCGTGGGCCATTCAGATCGCGAGCGCGCTGCACGCCGCGCACCGCCAGGGCATTCTCCACCGCGACCTGAAACCCGGCAACGTGATGCTGACGCCGGCAGGGGTCAAGCTCCTCGACTTCGGCCTCGCGAAGATCGTCGGCGGCACGATGCAAGGGGACGGGTCTCGGAGTGCGCCCGGCCGAGACCCGTCCCCGTTATCCATGCCGCCAACAATGACGACGCCGCTGACGATGCAGGGGACGATCCTTGGAACGTTTACGTACATGGCGCCGGAGATGGTCGAGGGCGAAGAAGCGGACGCACGCGCCGACATCTGGGCGTTCGGCTGCATCCTCTTCGAGATGCTCACCGGCCGGCGCGCGTTCGTCGGCAAGAGCCAGGCGAGCCTCTTCGGCGCGATTCTGAAGGAGGACGTGCCGTCGGTCTCGGTTGTGCAGCCGCTGGTGCACCCCGCGCTCGATCGCATCGTCCGCACGTGCCTCGCGAAGGATCCCAACCAGCGAGTCCAGAGCGCGCACGATCTGCTGCTGAATCTCCAGTGGATCGTGGAAGGCGGATCCGCGGCCGGGGCGCCGGCGCCGGTGCTCGCGCGCCGGCGATCACGAGAGCGAGCCATGTGGATGGGCGTCGCGCTTGCGGTGGGCGCGATCGGCGCCGTGGCGGCCTGGTTCGCCAAGCCCGCGCCCCCACAGACCGCCGTCGTCACACGCTTCGTCCACACGCTCGGTGCGGGTCAGCAGTTCACGAGGACGGGGCGACACACCGTCGCCATGTCTCCGGACGGCTCGTTCTTCGTGTTCGTCGCGAACAGCCAGCTGTTCATGCGGCGGATGAACGAGGTCGAGGCGCAGCCGATCAAGGGGAGCGAGGAAGATCCGATCGATCCCGTCGTCTCGCCGGACGGACAGTGGATTGCGTACTTCGTTCCCGTGGATGGAGGGAACACGCCGGCGGCCGGCGGCGGACGCGGTCGCGGGGCTCGGGGCGGGCAACCCGGCGCCGATGCAGGGCCAAAGGCGCCGGTACTGACGCCGGCCACCCTCAAGAAGATTCCGGTGACGGGTGGAGCATCGATGGTGCTGGCCTCGCTCGGCTTCCCGTTCGGCGTCAGCTGGCAGAACGACGTCATCGCAATCGGGCAGGGACCCGGAGGCGTGGTCTCGGTTCCCCCGGGCGGAGGCACACCCCGGCAACTGGTCACGCTGCAGGCCGAGGAGACGAATGCAGCCGCGCCACAGCTGATCGACGGCGGACGCACATTGCTGTTCAGCCTGACGAAGAAGAGCGCCAAGAACTGGAACCAGGCCGACATCGTCGTCCAGCCCGTGGCTGGCGGCGCGCGGCGCGTCGTCATTCCGGGCGGCCACGACGGCCGCGTGCTGCCCAGCGGCCATCTCGTGTATGCGCGCGACGGGACGATCTTCGGCGCACGCTTCGACGTGCGCCGGGCGGAGCGGACTGGCGATCCGGTACCGCTCATCGTCGGCGTGACCGAAGCCAGCGCCATCAACCAGGGCGGCGCGGGGCAGTTCAGCGTTTCCAGCGACGGTCGAATCGCGTACCTTCCGGCGGCCGCGCAGTCCAACGTCGTGCGCCGAACGCTCGTGTGGGTGGACAGACAGGGGCGCGAGCAGCCGATACCGGCCGAGCCGCGCGAATACATCTACCCGCGCATCTCGCCCAGTGGCAAGAAGGTCGCGCTCGACGCGCAGGACGACCACCGCGACATCTGGACCTGGGATCTCGAGCACGACATCTTGAGCCGCCTGACGCTGGAAGGAGACACGACCGAGAAGCGAGGGCCGACGTGGGCGCCGGACGGCCGTTCGCTCTTCTACACGTCGACCGAAGCGGCGCACGCGGTACTACTGCAGCGCGCCGCGGACGGCACCGGGACCTCGGAAAAGCTGGGCGAAGAGCCTACGACGAACATGATGCCGACGTCGGTGTCTCCGGACGGGCACTTCGTCGTCTACAGCGCCCAGGAACCAGACTACAACGTGAAGGCCATGCCGCTCACCGGCGATCACACACCGACGCAGCTCGTGGCGACGCCGAAGCTGGAAACCAACGGCGAGGTCTCGCCGAACGGCAAATGGCTCGCGTACGAGTCCGACGAATCCGGCCGGCCCCAAATCTACGTGCGGCCGTTTCCCTCGGTGGACGCCGGTCGCTGGCAGATCTCGACCGCCGGCGGCACGCGGGCCGTGTGGGCCCGCAGCGGGCGCGAGTTGTTCTACGTCTCGGCCGACGACCTGATGATGGCGGTGCCGGTGTCAGGCGACGCGGGCAAGGAATTCACGTACGGCCGGCCGACGCAGTTGTTCAGCATCAAGCCCTATTACTTCGGCCGGGAGAGCGGCCGGTCGCAGCTGATCGGCCGCACGTACGACGTCGCCGCCGACGGCCGCTTCTTCCTGATCAAAGAGCCCGTCGGCGCCACCGGGGACGCACAGACGGTCGTCGTCATCGAGCACTGGCTCGACGAGGTGAAGAAGCGGATGGGCCAGTAGGCCGGGTCCTTTTGGACCCGGCTTCCCGTTACCGCTTCGAGTACTTCGTAAACGCGCCGCCCGCCTGCTGGATCGAGTTTGGCCCTTCGGCAGCGAACACGTTCCCATCGGCGTCGACCGCCACGCCCTCGCCCATCGTGCCCTGATACACGCGGTCCTCACGATCGAACGGCGGAATGAATCCGGTGACGCGGTCTTCATCGAGCGGGCCGATCCGGACGCCGTCATGCCAGTTCGGGTGCGTGAACGGGCTCGACTCCGAGTCGATCACGTAGACCGTCTCGCCTTTGATGAAGATGCCGCTCGGGCGGCTGAAACTGTAGCGCGACTCGAGGTAGGTTCCGTTCTGGTCGAAGATTTCGATGCGGTGGTTGCCGCGATCGGCGACCCACAGACGGCCCTTCGAGTCGAACTTCAGCGCGTGCGGTGTGCGGAACTCGCCGTGGCGCACGCCGATCTTGCCCCACGACTTGATGAACTTCCCGTCGGGCGCGAACTTGCTGATTCGTGAGGTGGCGCCGCGCTTGAGACCCTCCGCAACGGCGTTGGCGGTCGTCATGCCCTGCGCGTCGTGACCGTCCGCGACGTAGATGCTGCCATCGGGCCCGACGACGACGGCGTTCGGCTGGTTGAACTGGCCGTCGGCGCTGCCGGGCTTGCCGGCGGTGCCGAGGCTCATCAACTTCTCGCCTTTCGGACTGAACTTGTGCACCTGATGGCCCTTGGTGCCGTCTTTGTTGCCCGCGAAATCGGCGACCCACACGTTGCCCTGCTTGTCCACGGCGATGCCGTGTGGCGTGACCATCACACCCTTGCCGAAGTTCGCGAGCACGGCGCCGGTCTTCCGATCGAACTTGAAGATGGGATCGAGCGGCGTGTTGTCGCAGTCGACGGGACCGCCGCCGGCCGTGCCCGCGCCGCAGCGCTCGTAGGCCCAGACGTTGCCGTCGATCGGATCGATGTCGATGCCGGCCGTCGTGCCCCACTTGCGGCCTGCCGGGAGCTGCCCCCAGTTCCGCGTCACGACCGGGTTCGGATTCGGCAGTCCCTCGCCGGTGATCGGATTGGCCACGGCGGCGCGCCGGGACTGCGCGGTGACGCGTGTGTCGAGGTGGTGCGTCGCGAGGAGAACCGCAGCGCCAACGCCGAGAACGGACAACGCAATTCGTCGCAGTGCCATGGCAGGCTCCTTCGTTGATCGTGTGCGTGTATCTTAACCCTACGATTCCTCCGTGCCCTCCGTGTCCTCTGTGGTTATCTTGTCTTCGCGATCTCGTCGTAGAGAATCGCCGAGGCGATGATGCCGCCGTGGAAGTTCGCGACATCGAGCTTCTCGTTCGGCGCGTGCGCGTTCTCGTCCGGCAGTCCGACGCCGAACAGGACCGACGGCAGTCCGAGCACTTCCTGGAATGTCGAGACCACCGGAATCGATCCGCCTTCGCGCGTGTAGACGGGCTTCTGGCCGAAGCCTTTCTCGATGGCGCGGCTCGCCGCCTGCACGAACGGATTGTCGTACGACGTCATCCACGGCTTCCCGCCCTGCATCCGCGTGACCTTCAGCTCGACGGTCTTCGGCGCGATGTGTTTCAGATGCGCCTCGAAGAGATTCGCGATCTTGTCCGGATCCTGATTCGCGACGAGCCGCATGCTGACCTTCGCCATCGCGACGGCGGGCAGCACGGTCTTCGCGCCTTCGCCCGTGAAGCCTGACAGCAGGCCGTTCACCTCGAACGTCGGCCGCGCCCACGTGCGCTCGAGCGTCGAATACCCGGACTCACCGAATACCTTCGGGATCCCGAAGTCCTTCTTGTACTGCCGCTCGTTGAACGGCAGCGTCGCCCACGCGGCGCGCTCTTCCTCGGTGAGCGGCACCACATCGTCGTAGAAGCCGGGGATCTTGACCCGGCCGCCGCGATCCTTCATCGACGCCAGCATCTGCGCCAGCACGATCGCGGGATTCGCCACCGCGCCGCCGAACGATCCCGAGTGCAGATCGGTGTTGCTGCCGCGCAGATCGATCTGGAAGTACACGAGCCCGCGCAGGCCGTAGCAGATCGACGGCACGCTTCGCGCGAACATCGGCGAGTCGGAGATCACGACGACGTCCGCCTTCAGTTCGTCCTTGTGCGCCTTGACGAAGTTGTCGAGGTTGACGCTGCCGACTTCCTCTTCGCCTTCGAGGATGAACTTGATGTTCACCGGCAGCCGGCCGTTCTGCTTCATGTGCGCTTCGACGGCCTTGAAGTGCATGAAGACCTGGCCCTTGTCGTCGGCCGCGCCGCGCGCGTAGATCTCGCCGTCGCGAATCGTCGCCTCGAACGGCGGCGTCTGCCACAGGTTCAGCGGATCGACGGGCTGCACGTCGTAGTGGCCATAGAAGAGAATCGCCGGCGCGCCGGGCGCGCCCATCCAGTCGCCGTACACGACCGGATTGCCCGGCGTGTCGATCAGCCGGACGTTCTGCAGGCCGATGCGGCGCATTTCGTCCGCGCACCATTCCGCGCAGCGCTTCACGTCGCCCGCGTGCTCGGGCAGCGCGCTGATGCTCGGAATGGCGAGAAACGCCTTGAGCTCTTCGAGATACTTTTCCCGGTTGACGTTGATGAAATCGATGACTTTGTCCATGGGCGTCCCTTATGGGTGGCTGGTGACTCGTGGCTGGTGGCTGGCGCCTGGCTCGCGGCTGTCCACGCCGGCCGCGGTCACTGGC
Source organism: Terriglobia bacterium (assembly GCA_020073005.1). Taxonomy (GTDB): domain Bacteria; phylum Acidobacteriota; class Vicinamibacteria; order Vicinamibacterales; family CAVVIG01; genus SRVP-36. The sequence continues at coordinate 7,090 of JAIQFX010000041.1, forward strand.
AACTCGAAATGGAACCGGAATCCAGCGCCCGCCGAATGCTCGACCTCGAGCGTGCCGCCGTGCGCTTCGACGACGCGCCGGCACGCGGCGAGATCGCCGGACCAGGCGGCCTCGTCTTCCACGTCGGCGGCCATGCGATCGTCGAGTTCGATCACGAGCCGATCGTCATGCTCGCCGCCGCGCCTCGTCGTCAGCATGATCGTCGCGGGCACGGGCCGCTCCGCGGATTCGGGCGTCGATCGCGAGAGCAGCATCACCACGACTCTCTCCAGCTGCCGGCCGTCGACGTAGACGAGCGGCAGCCGATCGGCGCACTTGAGCTGCACGCGCGTGCCGGATCTCTCCAAGTCGCCGCGGACGGCTTCGGCCGCGTGCGTGACGATGTCGTTGACGTCCTGCCAGCGGCGGCTGAGCTTGCCCGTCTCGGTAAACGCCAGCAGGTTCCGGACGATGCCCGCGGCCCGAGCGGCGTTCTCCTGGAGCTCTTTCAGATCGTCCGTGGACGCCGGGCCCGCCGACGCCAGCATCACCTCGGTGTTGCCGAGCATCCCCTGCAGCGGGCTCTTCAGCTCCTGCGCGAGTCCCGACACGAGCTGCCCGACGTGGGCGAGCTCCTCGCCTTCGCGCATGCGCGCCCGCACGGTGTCCAGCCGCCGGCGGAGGTCGTCGACGGCGCGGCTCCAATGGATTTCGCGCGCGACGAGCACCACCGCCAGCACTATGGCGATCAGGACCGCTACAGTCGCCATCGATCGGCCTCACCAGTGACGCGAGTCGCGAGGCCTTCCGCCTTGAGTTTCTCGAGGTGCGCGCGCACGTTTTCCCGCGCCGCCGCCATCAGCGCCGGCGCGAGACCATGATAGATGGATTCGGCGATCGCCTGCACGCTCGTATGGCCCGCGCGCAGCGCGTCGATCACCTGGCGCTCGCGCGCGCGGCGATGCTCGAGGTAGCCGGAGAGCACGCGCGCCGGGTGGTCGATCCTGGGGCCGTGCGCCGGCAGGAGCACGCGCGGCTCGAGCGCCAGCAGCCGTTCGAGCGACGCCATGTACTGCACGAGGTCGCCGCCGGCGCTCGTGTGGATCATCACGCTGCTGCCGTAGACGACCAGGTCGCCCGTGAACATCGTCCGGCTCGCCTGGTGCCAGAACGCGAGGTGATCGGGAGAGTGACCGGGCGTGTGCAGGACGACGAGCGGCCCGCCGCCAGCGTCGAGCGTCGCGCCCTCGTCGAGCGCCCGCCACTCCATGGCGTACTGCGCGTCTTCCTGCGGCCAGGGCCGCTTCGCGAACGTCGCGGCGGGATGCGCGCGCGCGATCGCGGGCGCGCCGCTCGCGTGATCGCGATGCCCGTGCGTGACCAGTACTGACTCGAGACGCGCGTGGCGCGTCTCGAGGGCCGACGCGAGATCGGCGAGATGCCGCGCGTCACCGACGCCCGCGTCGATGAGCACGGCCGATCCGTCCTCCGCGACGAGCAGGTACGTGTTGTTGCCCGCGCCGGTCATCGGGCTCGGGTTGTGCGCGGAAAGCAGAAGAGGGTTGAAAGCGCTCGACATGTAGCGCGGGTCCTTTTGGACCCGCCGGATTAGAAACTATACCGAAGCGCGACCGTCGCGTGAGAATTCCGGCGGTACTGCCCGAGGAAGTCGTCGCTGGCGCCGGCGATGGCGACGCCCGCGATCGTCGCGCGCCAATGCTGCCCGCGCGTCTGCGAATACTCGCCCTTGGCGTACACGCCGTCGCCGGACTGGCGGACGGCGCTTTCGAACGCGACGCTGCGCGTGGCGTCGATCGTGTACGAGGCACGCGCCACGATCGACCGCGTCAGGCCGCGATCGGGCGCGAACGTGAGCGCCGCGCGCCGCGCCGTCACGGCTTCGCCGGCGTAGCCCGCGACGAAGACCCACTCCCCTGTCTGCCGCTCGAGTTGCACGACGTAGAGCACGTACTCGTCTGTCAGCGGTGTCGTCGACGTGAAGTACGCCGTCTCGGCCTTGATCGTCACCCAGCGTGTCGGCGCGGCGAGATCCGCGCCGTACGCGCGAATGGCGGGATAGAGCCGCGTCACCTCGATCCGCGCGCCAATCGGGCTCGGCGCCGCGGGCAGAACGACGGCCGACTCGATGTTCGGCAGATGGTTGAAGCCGTCGAAGTACGACAGCGCGAATTCCATCCCGGCGCCCACGTGGCTCCAGCGCACGCCGGTCTCCGATCCTTCGGGCCCCTCTGGAAACGTCGCGCCCGCGTCGACAATCGGAATCGCGGCGGCCTCGGGCGGCACGGCGGTCCAGCGTTGATCGAGCAGCGGCAGGCGGCTCGGCGTGAAGCGCGGCACCCAGACGACCTCGAACGTGTCGTGATCCTCGGATCCGGTCTGCACGGCGGCGCGCACGCCGGTGACGGGGAGGAACTCGGTATCGACGACGTTCATGAAGTCGCGGGGCGCGAAGCGATCGGTCGGCGTGACGATGTCCGTCTTCCCCCAGCGGATGAACTGTTTGCCCGCGTCGACGGTCAATGCTTTGTGCGTGACGGTGGCGCTCAGGCGGCGGACGGCGATGGACGGCCGCAGCACGCCGCGATCGCTGAAGTCGACGCGCCACGCGCGGTCCGTTTGATCGTGCGAGTTGAGACGAAGGTCGAGCCCGCCGGCGAACTGAATCCACGGCGCCGGCGTGACGAACACCTCGTCACGGACAAGAAGATCGCCGACGATGCGCGTGGCGTCGTTGGGCGCGTCCTGCGGAAACAGGAAAGCGCTGCCCTCGACGAACCCGCGCTGCGCGACTGTCTGCGCTGACGGATATCGCGAAGACACGAAGAACACGAAGAGCACGAAGAGAGATTGGCACACGACCCGCTTCGTGAACCTTCGTGTCCTTCGTGCCTTCGTGATAACCCGCCGCGCTTCCGTCATTGACGACGAATGGCCTGAAGCGTGAAGTCTTCGTCCTTGAGCGGCACGTTGTACTCGAGCTTCTCGAGCGTCAGTCGCGTGCGGCTGCCGCGGCGCAGGTCGGCCATCTCCAGCTGCCGCGCGGTCCAGATGCCCTGCACGTTCTGGATGTCGCTGTAGGCCATGCGGCGGACGACCTGATCCTTGACGTAGTTCTCGATTCTCGCGAACGCGTAGTCGTCCTTGCGCACCCACACGATCGATTTCGTGTACTGCGACGACTTGCTTTCCTTTGGCGTCGACTGGATCTTCCAGCAGGCGGCGCCGTCGACGGTGGCGTCGTCCCCGGCGGCGAGCGTGTAGTCGTACTGGTTGACGTCGCGCTCCTCGAGGTCCTCGAAGCTGAAGTCGGTCCCGAAGAAGCGCGTCGAGCGATCCTGCAGCGCGATCCGGCGGTCGCGCTCGATGGCGGGCGTCCACATCCACTGATCCGACGCGCGGTCGGGGTGATTGACGATGAGCATCGCGACGCCCTTCACTTCCGCCGGCGCCGTGAACCGCAGGACGACCTTGCTCTGCCCGTGCGATCCGAGCCGCTCGAAGGTCCACCGCTTGTCGGCGATCTTCCCTTTCGAGTCGAAGACCTGAAGCACGCCTTCGTAACGCTGCGACTTCGCGTCGGTCCGCTTCTGAGCTTCCTCAACGATCTGCCTGGCGTTATCAGCGGCGATGAGGCTGGATTGGAGGCCTGTAGGCCACGAAGGCGCGAAGCACACGAAGAAAAAGAAAATGAAATGGAAAGGAAGAACGTGCACTCCATTCTTCTTCGTGTTTTCGTGTCTTCGTGGCCACAAGCGTTGCTTACTCATACTCAAGCGCCTCGACGAGCGATCCGCGCACCGCCGACTCCGCCGGCCAGATCGCCGCGACGAATGCCGCCGCGAGCATCACCGGCACGAGCGCGAGCATCGTCGGGTACGGGAACTCGTAGTCCAGCCGCATGCCGCCGATGTCGTACTGCACGATTTGCAGAATGTAATAGAGGTTGATCGCGCCCAGCACGAACCCGAGCGTCAACCCGATGACCGCGATGCTCAGCGCCTCCAGCCAGATCGTCCGCCGAATCTGGCCCTGCAATCCGCCGACGGCCTGCAGCACGCCGAGTTCGCGGCGCCGGTCGGTGATCGAGACGGTCAGCGTGTTCACGATCCCGAGGATCGCGACGAGCACGGCGACGGCGATCTGAATCGACGTCAGCCCGAACCACTGGTCGGTGACCCTGAGGATGTACGCCTTCAGCTCGGCGTTGGTCAGCACGAACACCTGCCGCTGTCCGGCGAACCGCTCGAGAATCCGCTGGCGCACGTCCGGCATCTGGACGCCGGGCTTCAGGTACACGCGCACGACGTTCACCGAATCGTCGCCCCAGTACTTCAGAAACTGCCGGCGGTCCACGAAGATCGTGCCCTGTTGATCGGAGAAGTCGACGATGATGCCGACGATCGGCAGGCGGACGAGGCCGTTCGGCGCCGGGATCTCGAGCATCTCGCCGAGCGACAGGTGCTGCAGCAGCGCGAGATTGTCGGACACGATCAATCCTTCGCCCGCGCCGGCGCGGCGGTACATCTGGTCGGCGTTGCCGGCGACCGGCACGCGCTGCGCGGTCTGCGCCATGCTGGCGACCTCGATCGCCACGAGCATGATCGGCGTCTTGCGGAACACGATGCGCGCGTCGCGCACCGTCTGCACGCGCTCGACGCCGGGAATCGCCGCGATGTCCGGCCCCACGGACGGAGGGAACCGGATCGTGCGCACGACGATGCTCTGCGACGGCATGACGAACAGGTCGGGATTGAGCGCCGTCTGCATCCAGTTGATGATCGAGTCGTAACTCGCGCGCGCCATGCCGGCAAAGGCCACGACGAGCGTCAGCGACAGCATGAGCGCGGCGACGCTCGCGGACGTGCGCCGCGGCGCCTGGATGAGGCTGTCCGCCGCCAGCACGCCTTCGACGGGCCGCAGGCGCGTGAGCAGCGGCCGAAGCGCCTTGGCGAGCCCGAGCGAGAGCAGCGGGCTGAGCAGAAGCGCGACGACGATGACGAGCGAGAAGCCGAGATAGAACAACGCGCGCGCGCCGCCGGCCTGGCGTGACGCCGACGTCAACGGCGGCGCGACGAGGCAGACGAGCGCGATCGCGCCGAGCACGGCGGCGAGCATTGCGCGCAGGCGGCTCTCGCCCGCCGAGAGCACCTGGTACTTGCCCTTCTGCAGCGCCTGCACCGGATCGACGCGCGCCGCGTTGCGCGCCGGAATCGCCGCGGCGACGAGGCTCGTCAGAATCCCGATGACGAGCGCGACGCCGAGCAGCCGGGGATCGGTCGCCAGCGCCTCGGTCGTGCTCTGCGTCTGCCCGTAGACGTCGCTGATCAGCGTGCCGATCGACGCCGCGATGCCTCTCGCGATCACTACGCCGAACACCACGCCGCCGATCGAGCCGATGAGGCCGGTGACGGCGCTCTCGCCGAGAAACAGCCAGCGGATCTGCCGCCGCGTCGCGCCGAGCGCGCGCAGGATGCCGATCTCGGATCGCCGCTGCGTCACGGCGATCGCGAACGAGTTGTAGATGATGAACATCCCGATGAAGAGCGCGAAGGCGCTCGAGATGTTGACCATCATCGAGTACGCGGCGAGCATCGCCTCGAACTGCTGGCCGCGGCCCGACGGCGGCTCCACCTGGAATCCCGGTCCGAGCATCGTCTGCAGTTCGCGCTCACATTCAGCAATGGTCCGGCCCGGTCTTACCGCGAGATCGATGCGGTCGAACGTGCGGCCGCGTCCGAACATCTTCTGCGCCGCGTAGATGTCCATCACCGCGAGGTTGCCGCCGAACGCGCTCGTGAGAGCTGAGGATTTCATCACGCCGCGCACGGTGAACGGCTTCTCGCCCTCGGCCGTGCCGAGCGGCAGGCGGCTGCCGACGGTGATGTGATTCTTGTCCGCGAATTCCTTCGAGAGCATCAGCGAGTCGGGCTGCGCGAGGAAGACGAGCGGATCGTCGATGACGGCGTCCTCGCCGCTCTCGAGGTCGTAGTCGCGGAGGCTGCGGTCGCCCGTCATGTCGATGCCGAGGATCAGCAGGTTGCCCTGGCCCCCGTGATCGATGGCGTTCGTATCGACGACCGCTTCGATCACCGGGACCGCGACTCTCACGGTCGACGCCGACTGGACCTTGTCGAGGATCTCCTCGTCGAAGCCGGTCTCGCCCGCGGTCACCTGGATTTCAGTCTTGCCGGCGATGCGATCGACCGTCCGCGAGAAGCCGTCGAGCACGGTGTGATTCGCCGTGTGCATGCCGACGAAGACGGCGACGCCGAGCACGATGCCCGCGACGGTCAGCAGCGTCCGCAGGACGTGGCGGCGGAAGTAGGGCCAGCTGATGAGGCGCAGCAGGGTCATTGATTACTCCGGGGCCCCCACCCCGGTGTGCTTCCGCCGCACGTCTTCCCCCGGCGACGCCGCGCGTCGCCGGACATCCTCGACGATCGCGCCGTCGCGCAGCGCGATCGTGCGCTCGCAGCTCTGCGCGACATTCATGTCGTGCGTGACGATCACGACGGTCGACTTCAGACGCGCGTGCAGATCGCGAATCAGCGTCAGGATTTCCGCGCCGGTGTGCGTGTCGAGGTTGCCCGTCGGCTCATCGGCGAGCAGGATCGGCGGATAGATCGAGAGCGCGCGAGCGATCGCGACGCGCTGGCGCTCGCCGCCGGAGAGCTCGTCGGGCAGATGCTGCATGCGCGCGCCGAGCTGGACGAGGTCGAGCAGCTCGCGGGCGCGCTCGTCGACTTTCTTGCGCGTCCAGCCGCGCAGGTGCAGCGGCAGGCCGACGTTCTCGAGGCACGACAGCGTCGGGAGCAGGTTGAAGAACTGGAAGATGAAGCCGATCTTGTCCCGACGGACCTTCGTCAATCCATCGTCGGACAGGTTGGAGAGTTCCTCGCCGTCGACGCGCACGTGTCCGGCGCTCGGGCGGTCGAGACCGCCGATCAGATTCAACAGCGTCGACTTGCCCGAGCCCGAGGGCCCGATGATCGCCACCATCTCGCCGCGCGGAATGGCGAGCGACACGGAGTCGAGGGCCATAACGTTACGTTTGCCTTCGAATTGTTTCGTAACGCGATCGAGCTCGATCGCCGTGGCGGTGGACATGCGTCGGCTTGTGGAATGTGTGCGTGGCGCTCGAACCGAGCGCCCTCAGACGCCTCAGGTGCCGCCGAATCCAATCGTGACCGTGCCATCGTCGGCCAGGATGACCGGCACGGCGCGGCGTCCCTGGCTCAGGCCGAGCATCCGCTCGAGCTCGGCCGGGTTTTTCTTGACGTTGATGTACTCGAACGCGACGTGCCGCCGACCGAAGTCCTCACGGGCGGCCTGCGTGTAGGGTCACGTGTCCTTGCCGAAAATGATCGTCATTTCGTCATTGTACCGGGTCCGACCCCGGTCCGACCCGGGTCCGATAAGGGTCGGACCGGGGTCGGACCCTGTTGCGGTTCTTGCAGTGTTCGGCAGGTCTGGGGCTGGCTAAATCTGCGGTGGTCTCTTGACGATCAATCACGGGTCAATCACTTACACGGTGTTTCGCTGAGATCGAATCTTGCACCGCCGATCGCTATGGCGCGAAAGCTGCGAGTACTTGTCCCTGGTCTCAGTCTGCACGTCATTCATCGCGGAAACAATCGCGGGTCGACGTTTCAGGACGACCGTGACTACGAATGGTTCATGGCCATCCTTCGAAAGACCGTGGCGCGCTACGAGGTGTCGCTCCACGCCTATGCGCTGATGCCGAATCACTACCATCTCTTGGTGACGCCGACTGATGGTTCCGCGCTTCCACATGCGATGAAGGCGCTCGGGGTTCGCTATGTCGGGTACTACAACCGCAAGTACGGCCGGAGCGGGACGCTTTGGGGTGGGCGGTATCGTGCGTTTCACATCGAAGACGAGCAGTACTGGCTGACCTGTCTGCGGTACATCGAGCAGAATCCGGTGCGGGCTGGTATGGTCCGGTCACCGGAGGAGTACCCCTGGTCGAGCTATCGCGCTCACGCTCTTGGTAAGGCACCGTCATGGCTCACGGCGCACTCGGTCTACCTGGCGCTCGGTGCGGACGCACAACAGCGCCAATCGGCCTATCGAGCGATCTGCGATCCGTTCTTGAGCGAGACCGACCTGGCCGACCAAAGGCTCGACGCCGCAGGCACACCGTGAGCGACCTCGAGCTGGAGGGTCCGACCCCGGTCCGATCGGGGTCGGACCGGGGTCGGACCCTGTTGCAGTTATTGCAGCCCTTCCAGCAGCGCCTTCGCCGTATCGGAGAGTGGCACGGCTTTGCCCGCTTCGTAGTCGTAGCCGACCATGACGGTCTTCCCTGTGGCGACGAGCGTCGAGCTTCCGAGGTGGACGATCTCGTATGCCAGCGCGAAGCTGGACCGCCCGATGTCGCCGACCGTCAGCCGGACCTCGACCTCGTCGCCGAAATGTACCGGTGCGCGGTAGTCGCATTCCGCGCGCGCGAGGATCACGCGGCCGTACGGCGACGCGGCGCCCGTCTGCTCCTTCCAGAACGTCAGCCGGCACTGCTCGAAGTACGTGAAGTAGACGGCGTGATTCGCGTGGCCCATCGCGTCGCAATCGCGGAAGCGGACGCTGAGCCGGTGTCGATAGACGAAACGATCGGTGGCCATGCGCGGTAGAATACTCGACCACCGTGGGCTTCCCGACCGTCGCTGCTGAAACCTTCACACCCGAAGAAACGCGCGCGCTCGAACCTTACTTCACCAACACCGACCGGCCGGTCTTCGCGCTGACGAATCTGCCGGAGACCGTCAAAGGCGCGCTCTTCGCGCGCTACTCGCGATCCGCGAAGTCGGTCCGGCGCCTGTTCCTCGACGAGTTCCTCGGCGAGATGCGATCGGCGGCGGCGACTCGCGCAACCGCCGTGGGAACGGAACGCGCCGATAAGCTCTACGCGCGCGTCCTCAGCGAATACGGAGACGACTCGGTCGCGCAGCTCGGCGGCGCGCACATCGCCTGCGAGGGCGTGTCGAACGTGCTGACGAAAGTGCTCGAGTGGGGACGCCTGATGGCGTACCTCGAGCAGTCGACGCGCTACGTCCCGTACACCGACAAGCCGGGCGGCCGCTGGAAGTATCACGTGCCCGCCGAGCTCGAGCGGTCGCCGCTGAAGGAACAGTTCGTCCGCACGATGGACGCGGCCTTCGAGGCCTACGCGCGCTGGATCCCGGCGATGGAGGATCACTTCCGCGCGAAGTACCCGAAGTCGCCGGAGGATTCGGACTTCGTCTACAAGTCCGTCATTCGCGCCAAGGCGCTCGACACGCTGCGCGGCATGCTGCCGGCCGCGACGATGTCCAACGTGGGACTCTTCGGCACGGGCCAGGCATTCGAGGCGCTGCTGCTCCGGATGTTCGCGCACCCGCTCGAGGAAGTGCGCGGCTGCGCCCAGCAGATGCTGACCGAGCTGCGTCACGTGATTCCCGCGTTTGTCGCGCGGCTCGATCAACCGAATCGCGGCGGACGCTGGATCGAGTACTTCGCGCGCACGCGCGACGATTTCCAGGCCGCCGCCCGGCCGTTCGTCGAGCACCTTGAGAATGTCGCGACCGACGCGCGCGGCCCTGGCAAAGACGTCACGCTCACCGGCTTCGATCCCGACGGCGAGACGAAAGTCGTGGCCTCCGCGCTCTACTCGGCCTCCGCGCTCCCCGACGACGAGCTCCTCGCGATCGCGCGGCGCCTGTCACCGGACGATCGCGTCGCGCTGCTCCGCGCGTACATCGGCGACCGCGCCAACCGCCGGCACAAGCCCGGCCGCGCGTTCGAGCGCACCAGCTATCGCTTCGACATCCTCGCCGACTACGGCGCGTTCCGCGATCTGCAGCGCCACCGCCTGCTGACGCTGGACTGGCAGCCGCTCAGCACGCGTCACGGGTACGTGGAGCCGGCGGCGATCGAAGAAGCCGGCGCGCTCGCGGACTGGCGCGCGGTGATGGATCGATCCGCGGATCTCTACGAGCGCATCAGCTCGGCCGGCCTCACCCTCGTCGCGTCCTACGCCGTCGTCATGGCGTACCGCGTGCGGTTCTACATGGACATGAATGCGCGCGAGGCGATGCACGTGATCGAGCTGCGCACCTCGCCGCAGGGCCATCCGTCGTACCGCCGCATCTGCCAGCTGATGCACACGGCGATCGGGGAGGTCGCGGGCCATCGCGCCATCGCAGCCGCGATGCGGTTCACCGATCATTCAGAAGTGGAGCTGGAACGCCTGCAGTCGGAAAGGAATATGGAGAAAAAACGGAATAGTCGTTAGTCGTTGGTCGTTAGTCGTTGGTCGTTGGTCACCAGCCACTAGCTGTGAATGTCAAAGAGGTTGTTCATTACGCAGCCTCTTGGAAACGCGTCCACGGCGAGCGCCGGCCGAGGCTCGTATGGGGACGCCGGTGGTTGTAGAAACGCAGGTACGGGACCAACGCGGCCGTGCGACGCGCGGAGCTGGGGAAGGCGTGGCGATAGGCCCATTCGCGCAGCAGCGTCTGAATGAAGCGCTCGGCCTTCCCGTTCGTGCGCGGGGTGTAGGGCCGCGTGAAGCGATGGCGGAGTTGCCAGGTGCGACAGACCCCCTCGAAGCGGCGCGACCGGTACCCGCCGCCGTTGTCGGTCAGCACACGACGGATCGTGACGCCACGGCGCCGAAACCAGCCGAGCGCATTCCGCAGGAACGCCGCGCAGGCGCGGCGGCGTTGCGATCGCCGGACTTCGACATAGGCCACGCGGGTCGCATCGTCGATCGCCACGTGGACGTACTCATACCCGACGCCGCGGGCTTGACGGGTCCGATCCCCATGGATCCGATGGCCGACGCCGCGAATGCGACTCAGCGGCTTGATATCCAGATGCAGCATGTCGCCCGCGTGCGGCCACTCGTACCGCTGAATGACGGGCGGCACGTCGAGCCGGCTGACGCGATTCAGCCCGGCCCGCTGCAACACGCGCGTCACCGTCGATCGCGGCACGCCGACGCGGGCACTGATTTCCCACGCCGTCGCGCGCTGATGCCGGTACGCGAGAATCGCGGTCGTCCGCGCCACGTCGAGCGTCCGGGGCTGCCGATGCGGGCGCGACGAACGATCTTCCAGCGCCGCGTCACCGCGGGCCAGCCACTTGGCGACGGTGCGCACGCTCACGCCCGCGGCCTCGGCCGCCTGCCGCTGCGTCCAGCCCTGCCGGCGCACGCGGCAGATGAGCATTTGTCGCTGATACACATTCGTCTTCGCATTACGATGGGACGTCATTCGGGAGGCCCTCCAGAGGCAACGGGTTGGTGTGAGAACCCCCATTGTTTCCAGAGTCTCCCGAATGAACAACGTGTTTAGCATTCACAACTAGCCACCGACTTCTAATCCTCTTCCTTCCTCCAATACCGCGAGTACTCTTCCAAGAACGTCAGCGTGTCGAACGTCCGCATCCGATCGAAGAACAGCATGCCGTCGAGGTGATCGGTTTCGTGCTGAATCACGCGGGCCGGAAAGCCGTGCGCGCTCAGCTCGATGCGCTCGCCGAACCGATCGAACGCGCGCACCTTGATTTCCTTCGCGCGCGGCACCTTCCCGCGCACGTCGGGAATGCTCAGGCAGCCCTCCCAATCCTCGACGATCTCCTGGCCCACGACCGTGATCTCCGGATTGATGATGGCGAAGGGCTCGTCTTTCGACTCATTTTCTTTGCCCTTGTCGTCTTCGCCCGAATCGAGCATCGCGACGAACAGCCGCAGGCCCTCGTGCACCTGCGGCGCGGCGAGGCCGACGCCGTGATACTCGCTCATCGTGTCGAGCATGTCGTCGATCAGCCTCTGCACCGGCGCGGTCCGGATTTCTGATCGCTCGAGCGGTCTCGCCTTCGAGCGCAGCACGGGATGGCCCATGCGCGCGACTTTCAGAATGGACATCTCACTGAAATTATACTGTGCGCGTGATTGAAGATCCGCATGGGTTCCGCTTCTGTCCACGCTGCGGAGGTCCGCTCGAGCGCCGGCTGCTGAAATCGACCGAGCCGGAGCGTCCCGTCTGCGCGCGCTGCGGCTTCATCTACTACATCGACCCCAAGATCGCCGTCGGCACGATCATCGCCATCGATGAAGGGCTCGTGCTCGTGCGGCGCGCGATCGAGCCGGGCTACGGCAAGTGGGTGTTTCCGGGCGGCTACGTCGATCGCGGCGAGCCGCTGACCTCGGCGGCGATTCGCGAGGCGCGCGAAGAATGCGGCCTCGAGATCCGTCTCGACGCGCTGGTGAATGTCTACTCGTACGCCGGCCGCGCGCCGGTGATCGTCGTGTACGCGGCGACGGCGGTCGGCGGCACGCTGACGATAGACGAGGAAAGTCTCGAGAGCGCCGCGTTCGCGCGCGACGCGCTGCCGTGGGACGACCTCGCGTTCCGCAGCACGCACGAGGGCCTCAGGAATTATCTGGACGGTCTTCGGCATCCAGTCCACGAGGCGAACGCCAATGCAACCACGAAAACACGAAGGCACGAAGAAGAGTGAGGTTGTACATTCATCTCTCTTCTTCGCGTCTTCGTGTCTTCGTGGCCAACCGTCAGCCCGTCCGTCTTTCGTCAGGCGATCGTGACTTCCTTGCTGAGGTAGACGTCCTGAATCGCGTTCAGCAGGCCGACGCCTTCGGTCATCGGACGCTGGAACGCTTTGCGCCCGGAGATGAGGCCCATGCCGCCGGCGCGCTTGTTGATCACGGCCGTCTTCACGGCCTCCTTGAGATCGCTGTCGCCGGACGAAGCGCCGCCTGAATTGATCAGCCCCGCGCGGCCCATGTAGCAGTTCGCCACCTGGTAGCGCGTCAGATCGATCGGATGGTTCGTCGTCAGATCCGAGTACACCTTCTTGCTCGTCTTCCCGAAGTTGAGCGCCGTGAACCCGCCGTTGTTCTCCGGCAGCTTCTGCTTGATGATGTCCGCCTCGATCGTGACGCCGAGGTGATTCGCCTGCCCGGTGAGATCCGCGGAGAGGTGATAGTCCGCGTCCTTCGTCTTGAACGCCGGGTTGCGCAGGTAGCACCACAGCACGGTGAACATCCCGAGCGAGTGCGCCTGATGGAACATCTCGGTGACTTCCTGCAGCTGGCGCTTCGACTCTTCCGATCCGAAATAGATCGTCGCGCCGACGCCCATCGCGCCCATCTCGAACGCCTGCTTGACGTTCGCGAAGCGAATCTGGTCGAAGCTGTTGGGATAGGAAATGAATTCGTTGTGGTTGACCTTCAGAATGAACGGAATCCTGTGCGCGTACCGGCGCGCGACCGAGCCGAGCACGCCGAGCGTCGACGCGACGCCGTTGCAGCCGCCTTCGATCGCCAGCTTGACGATGTTCTCGGGATCGAAGTACGCGGGATTCGGCGCGAACGACGCGCCGGCTGAATGTTCTATGCCTTGATCGACGGGCAAGATCGACACGTAGCCGGTACCCGCGAGGCGTCCGTGACCGATCAGGGACTGGAGCGCGGTCATGACGCGCGGTGATCGATCGGACCAGCCGAAGAGGCGTTCCACCGAATCCGGTCCGGGCAGATTCAGGCTCGCTTTCGGAATCGTCTTGCACTGATGCTGCAGCAATCCCGCGGCGTCCTCGCCGAGGATTTCGGTGATCTTGGAGGAGGTGGCAGTGGTTGGCATAATCGGTGATTTTATATCGGAAATCTGAAGTCCTCTACCGTCATCGCGGCGACCGCCGCCGCGACCATTTCCTCTATGGGAAGCGCCTCTTCGGCTTTCGCCACGTCGGCGAGCCGCGCGCGCGTCGCGGGATGCTTCGGCGTGAACAGCGTGCAGCAATCCTGGTCGGGAATGATCGAGATTGGAAACGTCCCGATGCGCTCCGCTTCGGCGGCGATCTCGTCCTTGTCCATGCCGACCAGCGGGCGCAGGATCTCGAGTCTCGTGGCGTCCGCGATCGTCGTCATGTTCTCGAGCGTCTGCGATGCGACCTGCCCGATCACTTCGCCGGTGACGAGCGCGCGCGCGTGCCATTTCCGCGCGAGCCGCGATGCGATGCGCAGCATCAGGCGGCGATAGATCACGACGCGCAGCTCCGGCGCCACGGCGAGGACGACCTGCTGCTGCAATGCACCGAACGGCACGAGCGCCAGCCGCGACCGCAGCTGGTACTTCGTCAGCAGGCCGGCAATCTCGCGGACTTTCTCCTGAGAGGCGCGCGACAGAATCGGATAGCTGTGGAAATGAATGAAGACGACCGTGCAGCCGCGCCGCATCATGCGATACGCGGCGACCGGTGAGTCGATCCCGCCCGACAGCAGGCACGCGACGCGGCCGGACGTGCCGGTCGGCAGTCCGCCGGCGCCCTGGTCCTTTCCAAAGAAGTAGAACGCGCCGTCCGGCAGCATCTCGAGATGAATCGTCAGCGCCGGACGGCTCAGGTCGACGCGCCAGCCCGTCACTTCCTTGATGCGGCCGCCGACCTCGCGCTCCACGACCGGTGACGTGAACGGCAGCCGCTTGTCCGCTCGCGTCGCGGACACGCGAAACGACGCGGCCTCGCGATCGCCGAGATCCTTGAGAATGGCCGCCGCGAGCGCGTCGAAGTCGTGAGGTCCGCGATTGGCCGGCGAGAAGTTCGCGATGCCGAACACGCGCGCGATCCGCGTGCGCACTTCCTCCCACTCCGTCTCCGGCCCCATCTCGATCTCGATGCGGCCCATGACCGAGCGGAACGCCTGCATGTGCAGCCCGGCCAGCGCCGCCTTGAGATTGCGCACGAGCATCTGAATGAACCAGGGACGGTTCCTGCCCTTGAGGGCGAGCTCCTTGTAATGGACGACGATGCTGTTCATCAATTGGGTAGTTGGGTAATTGGGTAACCGGGTAATGGCATCACGAGCTCGCTGCCGCCGCTGCACGGTGTCCCGAACGGACCGCACTTTCGATCGTCGCGGGAAGCCCAGTGTCCACCCAATCCCCAGCGAGAACGAATCCTCTGACATTCGTCTCGGTCGCGGGTCGCACCGGCTGGCCCGGCGCGAGGGAGAACGTCGCGCGCGGTTCGCGGACGACGGTCGCGCGGACGAGCGCGGCGGCGCGTGATTCCGGCACGGCTTCGAACATCTCCTGACGCGCGAGGGCGACGAGCTCGTGATTGGCCATGCCGACGATGGACGCCGCGCCACTCGAGACGAGGGACAGGTGCGAGGCCTCGCCCCCAAACACCAGCCCCTTGTCGAACACCCACTGCAGCGTCCGGCCCGGCAGTCCGATGAACGGCTCGTCGATGATCCGGCGGTTGAACCAGAGATTGACCGTCACGATCGGCGACGCGGTCATCCGTTGCGCGCGATCGATCACGTCAGCCAGCGCGGACGGCGGTTCTTCGAACAGACCTGCGAGCGCGAACCACGGCACGCCGGAGATGACGCGGTCGCATCGCCATGTCTCGCCTCCGGCGCTGACGCTCGCGACCGCGTCGCCCTCGACGCGAACCGTCGCCGTCACGCCCGTGCGAA
Organism: Terriglobia bacterium; assembly: GCA_020073005.1. Classification (GTDB taxonomy): domain Bacteria; phylum Acidobacteriota; class Vicinamibacteria; order Vicinamibacterales; family CAVVIG01; genus SRVP-36. The sequence continues at coordinate 22,595 of JAIQFX010000041.1, forward strand.
CCGCGCCGCCGTGGCGTTCGATGTAGTCGCGCGCGGGCTCGGCGTACATGAGATGCAGGGGCTTCGTCGGCAGCGCGATCGCCGCGGCTGTCGGATCGTCGCCGAACATCTCGGCCAGCACGCGCGCGAACGCCGGTGCGGCGGCTTGATCCGGCGGCTGATTCAGCGCCGCGAGCGCCAGCGGATCCCACAGCATCTCGCACATCCGCGGCGTCTGGCCGTTGCGCCCGAGCCAGTCCTTGACGGTCTCTCCCGGCGACGCCGCCTTCAGCGTCCCGCCTCGCAGCTCGCGCCGCGCGATCTTGAGCGGCCCGGCCATCCCGATGACCGACAGCCGATCGCGCCACGACAGCGCGTCCCAGTCGAGGATGCCGGCAATCAAATGAAACGGCGCGGGCAGGGATGGACACGAGAGCCGCGATCGCTGCCCCATCCGATCGATCATCGTCACGGCGAGCTGCGGCTCGACCCGGACGTTCTCCATCGCGCCGATCTCGCGCAGGAACGCGAACGTCTCGTGATAGCAGCCGAGCAATACGTGCTGGCCGTTGTCGACGAGCTCGCCGGTCTCGCGATCGTGAAACGCCGTCGCGCGCCCGCCGAGCCGGCCGCGCGCTTCGAGCACGAGGACGCGGGCGCCGTCGCGCGCGAGCCGGACCGCCGCGCTCAACCCCGCGCAGCCGGCGCCGATGACGATGGCGTCGTACGTCGCAGCGCCGTGCTGATCGGTCCGGCTGAAGCCGGACGCCACAGGTCTTCGCTCCGGACTCTCGTGGAGTCCGGCTTCAGCCGGACTCATGACGGAAACAGCCATTGTCTCAGCGCGATAAGGGCCTGGCGCGGACGCGGCACCCGCACGCGCGCCGTGAACACGTCGTACTGATTGCGCTCGATCCGGCGCAGCGTTTCGAAGTACACCGCGCGCATGATTTCCGCGGCGACGAGGCGCCGCCGGTCCTCCGGCGGACGCGCGTCCACGGCGCGCTGATAGAAATCGCGCGCGCGCGCGCACTCGAACGCCAGCAGCGCCCGCACGCGATCGTTCACGATGCCGGCCTTCAGGTCGTCGACGGTGCAGCCGTGCTCGTCCAGATCTTCGAGCGGCAGATACACGCGGCCCATCTCGAGGTCGCCCTTGACGTCGCGCAGGATGTTGGTGAGCTGCAGCGCGACGCCGAGGTTCAGCGCGTAGTCCGACGACCGCGGGTTGGTGCATCCGAAGATGCGGATGCAGATCATGCCGACCGCCGACGCGACGCGGCGGCAGTACTGGAAGAGATCGTCGAACGTCCGGTAGCGCGTCGTGTCCAGATCCATCGCGACGCCGTCGATCACATCCTCGAACGCCTGGCGCGGCAGATCGAAGGGCGTGATGAACGGCTGCAGCCGCTGGCACTGCGGCGTCCGCGGCGAGCCGCCCTCGAACGCGCGCCCGAGCTCCGCGCGCCAGAACGCCACCGCGTCGCTGCCCGTCGGCAATCCGTCCGCGACCGCCGGCTCCTCATCGACCGCATCGTCGACGGCCCGGCAGAAATCCCACACCGCGATGATGGCGCGGCGCTGCTCCGCGGGGAGCACGAGGAACGAATAGTAGAAGCTGGTCTTGCGCGCCATTACGACGGTGACGTCCAGCGCGCGGCGCGCCACACGAGCGACGGAAGGTCGCGGACACCAAGCGCCGGACGGTGATACAGCAGATCGGGACCGGTCTGCTCGACGCGATCCAGGATCCGTGTGCCGCCCAGCCACGTGAAACGCAATTCGAACCGCAGGCGGCCCGTGACGCCGTCGCACACCGCGCGGCCCGCGGCGAATTGCCGGCGTGTCACGTCGATGCATTGCGACATCGCGATCATCCACGAGTCGGTGAGGTACGGGCCGGACAACTCCATCTCCCGCGCGCGGGACGAGACGACGACGTCGCGGGGGACATACAGGCGGCCGATGCGAACGTCGCGGCCGAAGTCCTGCCAGAAGTTCGTCAGCTGCAGCGCGGTGCAGAGCGCGTCCGACGATCGATCGAGCGCCTCATCCGTGTAGCCGGCGATGCGCAGCACGAGCCGTCCGACGGGATTCGCCGAGCGGCGGCAGTAGTCGAAGACCTCGTCCCACGAGTCGTAGCGCGACGTCGTGATATCCTGCGCGAACGCGCTCACGAGATCGTCGAACAGCGCGATCGGCAGATCGAACGTCCGAATTGAATGCGCGAGCGCCACCAGCATCAACCCCTTGTCATCACCGAACGCAGCGGGGATACCCTCGGTCGAGGAGGAAATCGCGGCGTGAAGCCGATCCTGCCACGCGCGGAGCTGCGACTCGCGTTGGGCGGCCGGCGCCTCGCCTTCGTCGGCGATGTCGTCCGCGATGCGCGCGAACGCGTAGACCGCGGCGATGTGCGGCCGCATCGCCCTTGGCAGCAGCCAGGACGCGACCGGAAAATTTTCATAATGCGATCGGGCCAGCGCCTCGCACGCCGCGTACGCGCGCGCGAGCGGGCCGGGCGAGCTCGGCACCGGGGCATTTTAGTCCGGCTGAAGCCGGACACCACTCCGGTCCGGCTAAAGCCGGACGCCACTCCGGTCCGGCTAAAGCCGGACGCCACGTGGATGCGTGGTCCGGCTCATGCGTGACGTCCTTGCGGGCGTGGCCGCGATCGTGCTGCTGCTGGCCGCGGCGAGCCTCGCCACGACGCTGCAGACGTTCCGCCGCCGCCGGCTGCGCGCCCGGACGGCCGAGCAGGATCAGGGCCGGACGGTCATCGCCGAGATTCCCGGCGACGAGGATCTGGTCCTGTTCACGGCCGACGCGACGCATTTTCATTTCCGCGACCACGCGATCGACAAGAAGGCGATCGTCGCCGTGCGCGTGCTGATCAACGGCGCGCCGATCGCGTCGTACGTCTCGCGTCGCCACGCGGGCGAAGCCGCGCGTCAGGCGACGCGCTTCGAAGATCGGCCGGAAGGCATCGCGCGCGACCGGTGGGATGTCGCGATCGAAACGGCCGGCGGGACGACGTTGGTCGAATGCGGCGCGATTCGTGAGCGCGTGTCGCAGGAGCTCGCGCGGACGGTGTTCGACGCGGTCAAGCGCGATCTCGAGCAGCGTGATGTGATGTAGCGCGAGCCTTTCAGGCGAGCGTCACCATTCGGTCTCCGGCACGCCGCCGCGCGTGTTGACGACACGCGCGAGGACGAACAGCAGATCGGACAGGCGATTCACGTAGCGAATGAGCACGGGATCGACCGGCGGGCTGAGCGCGACCATGCGGCGTTCGGCGCGGCGGCAGACCGTCCGCGCGACGTGAATCGCGGCGCCCGTCGGCGTGCCGCCGGCGAGGATGAAGCGGCGCAGCGGCGGCAGTTCTTCTTCGAGCCGATCGATCAGCTCCTCGAGCCGCGTGACGTCGGCGTCGGCGATCACGGCCTTCGTCACACGCGGCGCGATCTTGCCGGCGGGATCGGCGAGTTGCGCGCCCAGCGCGAAGAGGTCGCGCTGGAGGTGGACCACTTCGGCGTCGAGCGCGGCGTCGAGGCCTGACGCGCGGACGAGGCCGAGCCAGGCGTTGAGCTCGTCGACTTCGCCGTAGGCGTCGACGCGCGGATCGTCTTTCGTCGTGCGCGTGCCGCCGAAGAGCGCCGTCTCGCCGGTGTCGCCGGTTCGCGTGTAGATTTTCATGCGTCGGGGACGGGTCTCCCCGTCCTCACAATGGGAGACCCGTCCCCTTATTCTATGCCGCGACACCTGCCGATCCCGGCGCCGCCAGCCCGCCGCCGGTTCCGCCAGCGCCTGCTGACGTGGTACCGCCGGCACGGCCGCGACCTGCCGTGGCGCAAGACCGGCGACCCGTACCACATCCTCGTCTCGGAGATCATGCTGCAGCAGACGCAGGTCGATCGCGTGCTGCCGAAATACGCCGAGTGGCTCGAGAAGTACCCGTCGATGCACGTGCTCGCGTCGGCGCCGGAGCACGAGGTGACGGAGACCTGGCGTCCGCTCGGCTACAACATCCGCCCGCGACGGCTGCAGAGCATCGCGCGCGAAGCGGTCGCGCGGTACGGCGGCGAGCTGCCGTCGGACGAAGAGACCCTGCTGTCGTTCAAAGGGATCGGCTTGTACACCGCGGGCGCGATTCGGAGCTTCGCGTTCGGCGAGCGCGCCGCGATCCTCGACACGAACGTCGCGCGCGTGCTCTTTCGCGTGTTCGTCGGAAAGGGCGAGCTCAAGAGCCACGCGATGACGAAGCATCTCTGGACGCTGTCGGCGACGCTGATTCCGTCGCGCCACGTGTTCGACTTCAATCAGGCGCTGATGGATTTCGGCGCGATGATCTGCGTCGCGAGAAATCCGAAGTGTCTCGTGTGTCCGATGAAGAAAGATTGCCGCTGGATCACAGGGGACGGGTCTCGCAACACACGACGGGCGAGACCCGTTCCCAAATGACCCGTCCCCTTCTCATCGTCACGGCCGCCGTCATCGAGCGCGACGGGCGGTTTCTCGTCACGCGGCGGCAGCAGGGCGTCCACCTCGAGGGTTGCTGGGAATTTCCCGGCGGCAAATGCGATCCGGGCGAGGCGCTCGCGGCGTGCCTCGCGCGCGAGCTGCGCGAGGAGCTCGACGTCGACGCGCGCATCGGCGGCGAGATCTTCACGGCCGCGCACGCGTACCCGGAGCGGCGCGTCGAGCTGCACTTCTTCGCGTGCGAACTCCTGGGAGAGCCGCGGCCGCAGCAGGGTCAGGCGATGCAGTGGGTCCGGCGCGAGGATCTCGCCGCACTGGAGTTTCCGCCGGCGGACAAGGAATTGATCGAGAAGCTCTCGCTCGCGTGAAAGGCTCGCGCTACAAGGCCGGGCGCGGCACGAATGGCAGCGCAGTGACGACCGCTGTCGCGCCTTCGACCGTCACCGTCGTTCCCGGGTCGACGAAATCGCGGTGCACGTACCCGAGCGCGATCGGTCGCTTCAGCGCGGGCGACAGCGCGCTGCTCGTCACGTAGCCGACTTCGCGATCGCCTGCGCGAATGGCGGCGCCCGGCGCCGGCACGCGATCGCCTTCCACCGTCAACCCGACGAGCGTGCGCGCCACGCGTCCGTGCCCGCGGTCTCTGACGCGGATGATCACTTCCTGCCCGACGTAGCAGCCCTTGTTGAAACTGATCGCGCGCGACTCGATGCCGGCTTCGAGCGGAATCGTCTCTTCGTCCATGTCGCGGCCGAACCGCGGCACGCCCGCTTCGATCCGAATCGCCTCCGCCGCGGCCTCGTTCATCGGCACCGCGCCCGCCGACGCAACGGCTGACGACAGTGCCTCCACGTGCGCGCGATCGACGAACACGTCGAAGCCGGGCTCGCCGGTGTCCGTCACCCGCGCGACGATCGCGGGACGGCCGGCGAACTGGACGCGCGCGTTGCCGTGCTCGGGCAGCGCGCGCAGCGCATCGACGGTCGCGCCCGAAACGATCGTCGAGACGAGGCGCGCGGCATCGGGACCGACGATTGCGAGCTGAAAGAACGTCTCGGTCACGTCGCCGAGCTGCACGTCTTCAGAAAAGATGAACTGATCGAACTTCGCGAGCACCGTGTCCTTCACCTCGCGCGCCATCGTGAGCAGCATGACGTCGCCGAGCTCGTAGACGTGAAGGTCCGCGATCATGCGGCCCTGCGCCGTGAGGTACGCCGCATAGCAGCCCTGCCCCGCTTTCAGCGCCACGACGTCGTTCGTCAGCAGACCCTGGAGGTACGATGCGCGGTCCGCGCCAGACACGACGATGCGGCCGAGGTGATTCCGGGGGAGGGAGGCTGCGGGAACCATGATGGTATTCTTACGTATGCGCCTCGCCCATTCTATCCGCGCGTTGCTGGCGACGCTGGCGCTCGCCGCGCCGCACGCCGCGCCCGCGCAACCGCCGGCGCAAGGCGCACCAGGACCGTTACAGATTGTCCCGGGCGAGGCGACGTTCACGATCTTCGTCCGCTCGATCCCGATCGGCTCTGAGACCGTCACCGTCGCGCGCAGCGCCGACGGCTGGAGCATCACCAGCAGCGGCCGGCTCGCTCCGCCCGTCGACCTCGTCGCACGGCGCCTGCAGGTGCGCTACAACGCCGAGGGACGTGCGTTCGAATTCACGTACGACGGGACCGCCCGCGGTCAGGCGCAGAGCATCCACACGATCATCGACGGCGCGAAAGCGACGAACGACATCGTCGCGAACAGTCAGACGACGCAGAAGATCGACACGATCGATCCGAACGCGCTCGTCATCATGGCCAGCAATTTCTTCGGACCGTACGAAGCCGTGGCCGCGCGACTGAAGACGGCCGCCGTCGGAACCGACATTCCCGTCTACGGCCCGGCGCAACTGTCGTTCGCGATCCGCGTCGGCGAATCGTCGGCGGCGCCGATACAGACGACCGATCGTTTGATCAACGCGCGGCGGACGCAGATCACGTTGATCCTGCCCGGCGCGCCGCTCGACGGCGAGCTGTGGACCGACGAGAGCGGCCGGATGGTGCGTTTCACGATGGCGACGCAGGGACTCGACGTCGTCCGGCAGGACGTCGCGGCCGTGTCTTCGCGCAGCGTGACGATTTCGCGGCCGAACGACGAGCCGGTGAAGATTCCGGCAAACGGTTTTGTTCTCGCCGGCACGCTGTCCAGACCGGTGCAGACGTCGACGACGGCGAAGGTGCTGCCGGCGGTCGTGCTCGTGGGCGGGAGCGGCGCGATGGATCGCGACGGCGTGGTGTTCGGCGTCCCGGTGCTCGGGCAGCTCGCGGACGCGCTCGCGAGCGCCGGCTTCATCGTCGTGCGCTACGACAAGCGCGGCCTCGGCCAGAGCGGCGGACGCGCGGAGTCGGCCGGGCTCGCGGATTACGCGGAGGACGCGCGCGCGACGGTCCAGTGGCTGTCGAAGCGCAAGGACGTCGACAAGAAGAAGATCGTCGTCATCGGCCACAGCGAAGGCGGCGCCGTCGCGCTGATGGCGGCGTCGAAGGACAAGGCGATCGCGGCCGTCGGTCTGCTCGCGGCCAACGGCGTCACGGGCGCGGAGCTCATCCTCGCGCAGCAGGCGCACGCGCTCGATCGGTTGAAGCTGTCGGCGGAAGAGCGTCAGGCGAAGGTCGATCTGCAGAAGAAGATTCACGAGGCCGTGCTCACCGGCAAAGGATGGGACGCACTGCCGAAGGAAGTCGTCCGCCGTCAGGTGGACAATCCGGAGTTCCAGAGCATTCTCGCGAACGATCCCGCGAAGGTCGTTCCCGAAGTGCGGCAGCCGATCCTGATCGTGCAGGGCGAGCTCGACACGCAGGTCGAGCCGTCGAACGCCGACAAGCTCGAGGCGCTGGCGAAGAGACGCAAGAACGCGCCGCCAGTCGAGATGATCAAGCTGCCGGGCATCAATCACCTGCTCGTGCCCGCGACGACGGGCGAAGTCGACGAGTACGGCTCGCTGAAAGACAAGACCGTCAGTCCGGCGGTGACCCAGGCGATCGCAACGTGGCTGACGAAGACGCTCTCGACCGCGCGCTAGCGATCGCGCGCGCGTACATCGCGTCGCGCGGCGATCGTCCGGTCTGGCCGACGACGACGCTCGACCAGCTGCGGGCCGCGCTCGGCGGTCCGCTTCCCGCAAGTCCGATCGATTCAACCACAGTGATCGACGCGCTCGCCCGCGCGGCGGAGCCGGGCCTCGTCGAGACCAGCGGCCCGCGCTATTTCGGATTCGTCACGGGCGGCGCGCTGCCCGCCGCGGTCGCGGCCGAGTGGCTCACGGCGGCGTGGGATCAGAACGCCGGTCTGTTCGTCATGTCGCCGGCCGGCGCGGTCGTCGAAGAAGTGGCCGGCGTGTGGCTTCGCGATCTGCTCGGCGTGCCGGCGTCCAGCAGCGTCGGCTTCGTGACCGGCTGTCACATGGCGAACTTCACGGCGCTCGCGGCCGCGCGTCACGAGATGCTGCGGCGCGCGGGCTGGGACGTCGAGGCTGACGGTCTGCAAGGCGCGCCGTCTCTTCGGGTCATCGTCGGCGACGAGGTTCACGTGTCGGTCATGGCCGCGCTGCGGTATCTGGGGATCGGCATGAGTCAGGTCGAGCGGGTCGACGTGGATGGGCAAGGGCGCATGCAGCCCGAGGCGCTCGCGACAGCCCTCTCCAGTGGGCTCGCGTCCGGCGGGCCGACGATTGTGTGCGCGCAGGCGGGCAACGTGAACACCGGCGCATTCGATCCGTTCGAGACGATCGTGGATCTCGCGCACGTGCACGAGGCGTGGGTGCACGTCGACGGCGCGTTCGGTCTGTGGGCGGCCGCGAGTCCGACACTGAAGCATCACCTCGCCGGCGCCGAGCGCGCGGATTCGTGGGCGACCGATGCGCACAAGTGGCTGAACGTGCCGTACGACTCTGGGCTGGTGTTCGTCGCGCACCCGGCGGCGCATCGCGCCGCGATGAGTTTCAGCGCGGCGTATCTCATGCGATCGGGCGACCAGCCGCGCGAGGCCATGGATTGGACTCCAGAGAGTTCCCGCCGCGCCCGCGGATTCGCGATCTACGCGGCGCTGCGATCGCTCGGCCGCAGCGGCGTCGCCGAGATGATCGAGCGCTGCTGCCGTCTCGCGCGGCGATTCGCCGATCGCCTGCGCGCGGAGCCGTCGATCCGGATCCTCAACGACGTCGTGATCAATCAGGTGCTGGTCCGCGTCGAGCCTCCGGGTAGTGATGCCGGCGCTGCCGACGCGGCGACGCGCGATGCGCTGAAGCGCGTCCAGGACGAACGCGTCTGCTGGCTCGGCGGCACGCGCTGGCACGGGATGGACGCGATGCGGATCTCGGTGTCCAACTGGTCGACGACCGACGAAGACGTCGATCGATCCGCCGACTCACTCATCCGCGCTGTCCGAGAGAGTGTGCTGTAGCGCCAATCGGACTCGCTCCGATCGAGTTGTGATTGGCTGCGAGGGATTCGCCGCGGTCTTTTTACGGAGAGTTAGACGGGCGGAGATTGATCCATGGCGCAAGAATGTCCGGCGTGTCGCCTCGTGAATCCGGACGGAGCGCGGTTCTGCGATTGCGGCTACGACTACGGAGCTTTTCACGGTGATCATGGTTCGTGTCGAGAACACGTCGACCTCCTTGCGTGGCTTCGGATCGCTGTGCATCGTACTCGCCTTGAACGTCGCCGGGTGCCGGTTCACGGTGGGCGCCACTCACAACTACACTTCGAGACGCAGCTCGTCGCGACTCAACCGCGCGTTCGGCATCAACGATGAGTGTGCTGCGCGATGTTCTGGCCCCGGGCCTTCAGATCGTGTTCTGCGGCACGGCCGCAGGCGATGCATCAGCCCGTCGTCAGGCGTACTACGCCGGACCTGGCAACGCGTTCTGGCGGACGCTGTTCGAGGTTGGACTCACTCCGCGCCTGCTGCAGCCAGAAGAGTACGAAAGCATCACGCAGTACGGTCTGGGCCTCACCGATCTGGCACAAACCATCTCCGGATCGGATCATGTGCTTCGCGATGAACATTTCGATCGCGACGGACTGCGAGCCAGGATCGAACGGTATGTTCCCCGAGTGCTGGCGTTCACGAGCAAGCGTGCGGCTGAGGAATTCGTCGGTCACTCGGTCGCCTACGGCCTGCGTGATGAGAAGATCGGACCAACGTTGATTCATGTTCTTCCGTCACCTTCCGGGGCGGCACGGAAATACTGGTCAACCCAGCCATGGCGTGAGCTCGGGCGGGGCTACGCGAGACGAGGAGAATGAAAACGAGAACGTTGGCTATCGCCGCAGTGTTGGCGGGGCTCGCCGTTGGGAGCGCGTGGGCGGTGTAGCAAACGACGAAGAAGGCGTACGCCCAGGAGTTCTACACGTCGCCGGAATATCAGGCGGCGCGGAAGCTGCGCGAAGGCGCCGCGAGCGCGCAGTTCGTTCTGGTCGAGGGTCAGTAGCGGTGATCAGGCTACATTAGCGGCATGCTCGGCACTGACGCGATCGCCTCGACCGCGACGCGCGATCGCATCACCGGCGCCGGATGGCGCATCGTGCTGCTCGCCAGCCTCGGCGGCACGCTCGAGTTCTACGACTTCGTCGTCTTCGGCATCTTCGCGCGCGACATCGCCGACGCCATCTTCCCGAGCAGCTCGCCGCTCGTGTCGCTGATGGCATCGTTCGCGGCGTTTGCCGCCGGCTACCTGGCGCGGCCGCTCGGCGGCATCGTCCTCAGCCACTACGGCGACCGCTACGGCCGGCGGACGGTGTTCCTGTGGTCGGTGTTCGTGATGTCCGGGGCGACGCTCGGTATGGGGCTCGTCCCGTCGTACGCGCGGTGGGGCGCGGCCGCCAGCGCATTGATGGTCGCGCTGCGCATCGTGCAGGGCTTCTGTCTCGGTGGGGAGCTGCCCGGCGCGCTCACGTACGTCGTCGAGACCGCTCCGAGAATCGCGCCGTTCGTGTGCGGGGTCGTGTTCGCCTGCGTGACGATGGGCGTCGCCGCGGCGACCGGCATCAGCCTCTCGCTGCGCACGCTGCTGACGCCGGCGGCCGTGCCAGTTTATGCGTGGCGCATCGCGTTCGTCATCGGCGGTCTCGGCGGCATCCTGAGCTTCGTGCTGCGCCGATCGCTCGAGGAGTCGCCGGAATTCGCGCGCATGCGCAGCCTCGCGTCGCGCCAGCCGTTCCGCGAACTGCTGCGGACGCATACGCCGCCCGTCCTCGTCGGCTGCGCGCTGCTCGCCGGCACGGCCGGCTTCAACGGGCTCTTCTTCTCGTACATGCCGGCTCATCTCGCGGGCGTGCTCCATTACGATCCGCGCCAGGCCGTCTACTCGCAGACGGTCGGGGTGATCGCCTCCGCGCTCGGGATTCTCGCGACCGGCTGGCTGGGCGATCGCATCCCGCCTCGCTATCTGCTGCGGCTGGGCGTAACGCTGCTGACTGTTTTCGCGTTTCCGTTCTATTCAGCGCTCGGCGCGCACACGGTGAATCTGACCGTGCTCCTGACGCTCGCCGGACTCGCCGCTGGACTGACCAACGGATCGTTCGCGTGCCTGCTGACGGATCTGTTTCCGACCCGCATCCGCTTCTCCGGCGTCGCGCTCGTGTTCAACGTCAGCTTCACGCTCTTCAGTGGTACCGCGCCGCTCGTGGCCACGACGATGATCCGCGAGATGGGCACGGCGACGGCGCCGGCGCTGCTGATGATGGGGTGCGGCGCGCTCGCGCTCGCTGGAAGCTTCCGGACGAGGCGCTACGGCGGCCACGTGCTCGCCGAGAACGGAGACGCGGGACACCACATGGCATAGCCGACCAACCGCACATTTTCGGGGTCTAACGGATCGCGACGGAGGGTCTATGAAGATTGCGATTGCGGTCCTCGTGGGCGGTGTGGTGGCAGCGTCGGCGTCGGCACAAACAGGGCTGGCCGGGCGCGTGCCAGGCGGGAGCATCGGCGAAGCGTTTCATCTGGTGGCCGGAACGCAGGTGACCCAGCACACGGTCACGCTGCGTTTCGGCCCCGACGACAACCGGCCGGACTTCACTGTCGAGTTCGTCACGCGCGTCGCGGATCATCAGCCCGCGTCGCCAGGCGTCGTGGACGTCATCATTACTGAAGTGCACCCGGCCGACGAGTCGCCGGCGATGGCGGTGCAGATCGACGGCGAGACGCAATCGGTTTCCGCCCGGCTGAAGGCGCGGCGTTCGATTGCGACGACGATGGCGTTCGATGCCTTCGCGAAGATGATCGCGGCGAACACGATCATCTATCGCGCGTTCGGCAGCGAATTGGAGTTCTCACCAGGACAGATGCGGATGCTGCGCGCGACGGTCGAGCGATGGATGGGACCCTGACGCTCGCCTGAAAGGCTCGCGCGACGAGGGCCCCTATTCCTCGCGAAGCGCGGCGGCGGGATTGAGCGACAGGTTCGCGCGCGCGGCGAGCAGGCACGCGAGGATCCCCACGCCGCCGACGACCGCGACGACGGTCGCGATCACAAGCGGATCGCGCGCGCGCACGTCGAAGAGCAGGCTCGCGACGATCCCGCCGATCGCGAGCGCGCCGCCGGCGCCGCCGACGACCCCGGCGAGAATCGGCGCGCTGCCCTGCCGCACGATCATCGACAACACCTGCGACGCCTGCGCGCCGAGCGCGACGCGGATGTTCATCTCGCGCCGCCGCCGCGACACGCCGTACGCCGTGACGGCGTAGACGCCGATCATCGCGATCAGCAGCGCGGCCACGCCGAAGGCGACGAACAGGCGCACCTGATACCGTCGCGCCGCGAACGCAGCGTCGACGATCTGATCGAGCGGCCGCGCCTGGCCGAGCGCGATTTCCGGATCAATCTCGCGCACGACACGACGCAGGCCCGGCATCAGCGCCAGCGGATCGCCCATCGTCCGCACGAGCAGCGTGAGCGTCGGCCGGCTGCGCCACCAGTAGGGCACGTACACCATCAGCGGCGGCGCCGCCTCGAGCGACGTCGTCCGCGCGTCGGCCACGACGCCGACGACCTCGAAGTTCTGTTCGTCGCGCTCACCGCGGCTGAAACGCTTCCCCATCGCGTCCTGGCCGGGCCAGAGCCGCGCCGCGACGCTCGCCGAGATGAGCGTCGGCGCCGGACGATTCGGATCGCGCTCCGCCGCCGTAAACGCACGGCCGCGCAGCACGGCGACACCCATCGTCCGGAAGTATTCAGGCGCGATGAAACGGAAGTTCGCCGACGGCATCTGGGAGCGCGGCCGCTCGTCTCCGTCAGCGACAATGAAGTTCACCTGGCCCTCGCCGGCGAGCGGCACCATCGACGAAGTCGTCGCGCCCGTGACGCCGGGCAGCGCGTGGACGTCGGCGAGCAGTCGCTCGTACGCCGCAAGCCGCGTGCGCTCGTCGGCGTACCGCGTCGCCGGCATCGACACGCCGACGGCGAGGACGCGGTCGGCGTCGAACCCGCGATCGACGTTCATCAGCCGGATGAAGCTCACGCTCAGGAGCGCGGTCACGACGAGCAGCGTCACCGAGAGACCGACTTGCAGCGCGAGCAGTCCGCTGCGCGTGCGCGTCGCCGCGTGGTCGCTCGTCACCGCCGTGCCGCTCGCCCGAAGCGTGTTCTGCAGCGCGCCCCGCGCGATCGTCCATGCGGGCAGCATCGCGACCAGCAGCCCGGCGGCGATCGACACCGCGGCGGCGAACGCCATCACGCGGCCGTCGAGCGTGACGTCGCTGACGCGCGGCAGATCGATCGGCGCGGTCCGGACGAACACGGCGAGCGCCGCCCATGCGACCCAGAGCCCGAGCGCGCCGCCCGCGCCAGCCAGCACGATCTGCTCGATCAGCGCCTGACCGACCAGGCGCGGTTGACTCGCGCCGAGCGCCGCGCGGATCGCCGCCTCGCGCTGGCGCGCAATCGTCCGGGTCAACGACAGGTTCGCGAGGTTCGAACACGCAATCAGCAGCACGGCCGCGATTGCGCCCAGCAGCAGCAGCAAACCGTTGCGAGATCGCCCGACGATGCGCTCGGTCAGCGGCAGCACGACGCTGCCGAGCGTGACCGGCTCGTGCGCCTGCGCGGTCGCCCGCACGCTGACCTGCGCCTGCAGCACGTTCAATTCCGCTTGCGCGCGGTCCGCCTCGATGCCGTTCTTCAGCCTTCCGATCGCCGCGTTGTTATGATCGCCGACCCAGCCGACGTGCTCGTCGTCCATTCGAATCGCGACGAACGCGTCGAGCGTGTCGCTCAGCCTGGCACCGACAGGCAGACGGAATCCCGCGGGCAGCACGCCCACGACGACGTGCGGCTTGCCGTCGAGCGCAATCGATCGACCGAGAATCGCGGGATCGCCGCCGAATCGCTGGCGCCAGAGCGTGTCGGTGAGGACCGTGACCGCGGGCCGATCCGATCGCTCGTCGTCGGCGGTCAGCGTCCGGCCGATCGCCGCCGGGACTCGGAGCACGTCGAACAGCGTGCCGCTCGTGTGCACGAGCGTAATCTGCGCGGCGTCACGGCCGCCGGTCAGATTCGCCGGGAGCGGGATGTACTGCGCGAGTGAATCGAACGACTGCGCATGCGCGCGCCAGTACTCGAAGTGCTGCTCGTTGAGCTCGAGCGACGACGCGAGCTTCGACACCTCGCGCCATGTTTCCCTGAGGAACACCAGCCGGTGCGACTCGCTGTAGCTCAGCGGCTTCAGCAGGACGCCGTTGACGATCGAGAACACGGCCGTCGTCGCGCCGATCGTGAGCGCGAGCGTCAGGATGACCGTTGCCGCGTAGCCGGGTGATCGTCGAAGGGATTTGAGGGTGTCGCGCAGATCGAACACGAACGCACCCATGCTCCAACTTTAGACGGAGCGGGCCGGCGGATGGTTACTCTGTGTTATTCGTAGCGAAGCGCCTCAATCGGGTCCAGATTGGAGGCTTTGATCGCTGGCAGCAATCCGCTGACGAGGCCGACGACCATCAGGATCGTCGTCGTCACCGCGACCAGCTGGACGGACATGACGAGGTGGATGTCGGTCACGCGGCTCGCGTCGTCGAGAAGCTCGGCGAGAAACGGACGCGGACTGAGCAGCCAGACGAGGCCCGCCGACAGCGAGATGCCGATCACGCCGCCGGCGAACGTCGTCGCCAGTCCTTCGAGCAGGAACTGGAGCAGGATCTCGCGGCGCTTCGCGCCCAGCGCCTTACGCACGCCGATCTCGCGCGTCCGCTCCTGCACGTTCACGAACATGATGTTCATGATGCCCACGCCGCCGATCATCAACGTCAACACGCCGATGAACGTCAGGACGATCTTCAGTCCGCCGACGATGCCGCTCGTGATCTCGTTCGTTTTTTCCGAGCCGAACATGTTGATCGCGCGCTCGTCGGCCGGGTTGTAGCGATAGCGCTTGGCGAGATACTCGCGCACCTGCAGCGTCGCCTTCGGCTCGAGCATCGGCGACATCGCCTGCCACACGAACGTTGCCACGTACCGCGTGTCCGACAGATTGCCCATCGTCGTCCACGGGATGAAGATGCAGTACTTGTCGGGGCGGTTGTAGTTCGACAGCTGGACTTTGTCTTCCATCACGCCGACGATCTCGAACGGCGCGTTCGCGATCCGAATCGTCTGGCCGACGGGCGGTATCGTTCCGAACAGCTTGCGCTGCACCTCGGTCCCGATGAACGCGACGCGGCGCCGGAGCCGGACGTCGTCTTCCTCGAGGAAACGGCCGCCCGCCTGCGGCTTCTCCGCGCGCATCACGCCGTAGGACGCGGCCACCCCGCGAGTCATGTAACTCGACTGCTTGTTCCCGTAGATGGTCGGGAACTCCTGCATGAACTCGGGGCTGACGCTCTTGATGAGCGGCAGCTCGCCGATGGCCAGAACGTCGTCCGGGGTGACGCGCACGCGTTTGCCCGCGCGCTCGCCTCCGGCCTGCAGGCTCGTCTGACCCGGGAACGAGATCACCGTGCCGTCGGAGAACGCGCCGCGGAAGCCGGCGTCCAGCGCGCCGCGGAAGCCGTTGCCGTACGCGAGCAGGACGACGACGGAGATGATGCCCCACGAGATGCCGAGCATCGAGAGCGCCGCGCGGAAGCGATGGTGGTAAAGACTGTAGAAGGCTTCGCGGAAGATCTCGTTGATCAGGGACAGACGTTGAACCACGGAGGACGCCATTTCTCCTCCGTGCCCCCCGTGTCCTCCGTGGTTAACCGTAAGGGGAAATGCCATCGCTACATCTCGAACCGCAGCGCCTCGACCGGCGGGAGCTCCGCCGCGCGGCGCGCGGGATACGTGGAGGTGGCGACTCCAATCAGAATCAACGTTGCAAGCGACAGCAGGCCGGCCTGCCACGACAGAATCATTCCGGAGAACCGCTCCGGCATCGGCGCGAGATTCACGAGCCGGCACAGACCCAGCGCGAGCAGCATGCCGGTGCCGCCGCTGAGAATCGTCAGGAAGAAACCCTCGAGAAAGAACTGCCGTTGAATCGTCGCGGTCGTCGCCCCGAGCGCCTTGCGCACGCCGATCTCGCGCGTCCGCTCCTTGACGGCGACCAGCATGATGTTCATCACGCCGATGCCGCCGAGCGCGAGCGTGACGATGCCGACGATCGTGAAGAACTGCTTCATGTGATCGATCATGCGGCCGAACATCAGCGTCTCGAGCGACGTGTCCCACATCGCGATCGCCTGCTTGTCCGCGGGATCGAACTGATGGCGCGCGGCCAGGATGCCGCGGACGTGCTGTTCGAGCGGCCAGTCGACGTCCTCGATGCGGCCTGTCCGCTCGTCGAGCGCGCGCGGCAGATCGTCCACGACGAATGGTTTCGGCGACACGATGATGTCGGACAGGGTGCCGTCCGGCGCGCCGAGGCGCGGCATGTCGCGGCTCATCGCCGCGAACGGCACGAAGATCTTGTTGTTGTCCGGTCCGCTGTAGTTGCTGTCCTGATTCTTCTTCCGGATCTTCCCAATCACCACGTACGGCGTGCCATTCAGCGTGATCGTCTCGTTCAGGATGTTGCGCTTGCCGAAAAGCTGCTCGGCCATGTCGAAGCCGACAATCGCGACGCGCGCGACCTGTTCTTCATCGGGCCAGGCGAAGTTGCGCCCGTACTCGAGTTCGATCGTGCGGATGTCCTGATATTGCGGCTCGACGCCGCTCACGCGCGCCGTCGCGGCGTTGTAGGCGCTCTTCACCTTCACGGCGCCGCGCTCGAGCTCCGGGCTGACGACGGCGATCATCGACGACTCGCTCGCGAGCGCGCGCGCATCGTCGAGCGTCAGGAAGATCTGACGGCCGGCCCGCTCGCCGCCGGCCTGCATGCTGGTCCGGCCGCCCCAGACGATGCCGATGTTCTTGCCGAGCTCGCGCAGCACCTTGTCGTTGCCCTGGCGGAAACCTTCGCCGGTCGCGGACAGCACGACGACCGAGATCATTCCCCAGAGGATGCCGAACATCGTCAGGAAACTGCGCAGTTTGTTCGCACGCAGGTTCTGCAGGGATTGTGTGATGGCTTCGCGCATGAGAAGGCTGTCAGCTGACGGCTATCAGCCGTCAGCTCGGGAGAATGACCTTGTCGCCCTGCTTGAGGCCTTCGAGGATCTGCATCTTCGTGCCGTTGCCGACGCCGATCTTCACCGGCACTTTCTTGCGCCCGTTCTTCGCGCCCGCCGCGACGATTTCGACGAACGCGTTCTTCTGCGCGTCGTAGGTGATCGCCGCTTCCGGCACGATGAGCGAATCAGGATGCTCTTCGAGCACGATCTCGGCGTTCGCGGTCATGTTGGCCTTGAGCGCCTTGCCCGGATTGTCGATCGACACGCGCACTTCGAAGTTCGTGACGTTGTCCTTCTCGACGCCCATCGGCGAAATCTGCGTGACGCGCCCGTCGAACGTCTTGTCCTTGAACGTTTCGACGCGGATGCGCGCGGACTGACCGAGACGTACGTGGCCGATATCCGCCTCGTCGACCTTGCCGCGCACGAAGACCTCATCGATGTCGCCGATCGTCATCACGAGCGTCGCGTTGGCGCCCAGGTTGAGAATGGACGACACCGCGCTGCCGATCTCGACGTCGCGCGAGAGCACGATCCCGCGAATCGGCGCGCGAATCGTCGCGTTTGCCAGGTCCTCCGCCGCGCGATCGGCCGCGGCCTTCGCCTGCGCCACCTGCGCCCGCGCTTCCGTCACCTTGGCTTCGCTGATCGCGAGCTGCGACTGGGCCGCGTGCTTCCGGTTCGCGGCCATCTCCATCGCGCCGTGCGCGTCGTCCAGCGCTGATTGCGCGATCAGGTTCTGCGCGAAGAGCGACGTCGCGCGCTCGTACGCGCGGCGCGCGAACTCGGCGTCCGGTCCTTCGGCCTCGACCACATTCTTCTTCAGCTGCGCCTGCGCCCCTTCGAGGGCCGCGCGCGCCGCGAGCAGGTTGGCTTCGGCGCCGCGCAGCGTCGCGGCGAGCAGCTCCTTGTCCAGCTCGACCAGCACGTCGCCCTCGCGCACCGCGCGATCGACGTCGACGTTGAGGACCTTGATAATCCCGTTCGCCTTCGATTTGATTTCGACTTTCGTGATCGGCTCGACCTTGCCCGTCGCGACGACCGACTTCACCATCGTCCCGCGCTCGACCGTCGCCAGCCTCGAGGCATCGACGTTCGCCGACGCCCCCTTGAGCGTGGCGAGGCCCGCCGCGCCGACGGCGATGGCCAAACCGATGGTGGCAGAGATGTAAAGCCGCTTGCGTGACTTCCGGACTCCTGAGCTCATGTGAACGTGTGACGAGATCGTGACAAGCGAAGTTTCAGATTTCCGGCCGCAAAACGCAGGGAAACGGCCCCAGAGGTTAAGATCACCGGCTATGTGGATCCTGCAGAGCGCCGCGCTCGAAGCGGACGCCGAGGGCGCGGTTCCCGCGCTGACGTTCCGCCTGCGGCCCGGCGCGATCAAGACGATCGGCCGCGCCCCGGGCGCCGAGTTCATCGTGGACGCCGCGCTGGTGTCGCGCGTGCACTGCCGGCTGACCGCGGCCGACGACAGCGTCGAAGTCGTCGACCTCTCGAGCACCAACGGGACGTACGTCAACGACCGGCGCGTCGAGCGCGCGCAGTTGAAGCACGGCGATCGGCTGAAAGTGGGACGCGTGGAGCTGAAGCTCGAGAGACTGACGAACTAGGGCGGAGCAAGCTCCGCCCCTACGCATTCAGAAATGGATTCGTGCGGCGCTCGCGGCCGATCGTCGTGTCCGGCCCGTGACCCGGATGCACGATCGCCTCGTCGCCGAACGCAAAGAGCACGTTTGTGATCGACGCGATCAGCGTCGCGTAATCCCCGCCAGGAAGATCGGTCCGGCCGATGCCGCCGGCGAACAGCGTATCGCCCACGAACAGCTCGCGGCCGGCATCGCCGTGCCTGCCGATTTGCAGGCACACGCCGCCCGGACAATGCCCCGGCGTGTGATGCGGGCGCGCCTCGTAGTCGCCGAACGCGATGACCTGTCCCGGCGTGTAGTACACGTCGATCGGCGGCTGCGGTTCGACTTTCAAGCCGAACATCGCGCCAGACTCCACCGCTCGCTCGTACCAGAACTGATCGTCGCGATGCAGATACACCGGCACACCGAGCGCGCGCTTCGCCGCGGCCACGCCCGTCACGTGATCGACGTGCGCGTGCGTGAGCAGGATGTGGCGGATCGTGAGTTTCTCCCGCTCCGCGAACGCCAGGAGGCTCGCGACCTCGTCGCCGGGATCGATGAGCACCGCGTCGCGCGTCCGCTCGCATCCGACGACGAACCCGTTCTTGAAGAAGGGGCCGACGGCCTGACTCTCAACTATCATGGGGTCCCATGATCCTAGCAGTCCTTGACGACCTGATGTTCACGTCCAAGATCAAAACCGCCGCGAACCAGCTCGGCGTGACCGTGACGTTCGCGCGGTCGGCCGACGCCGCGCTCGGCGAGATGCGAAAGGCCGCGCCCGCGCTGGTGATTCTCGACCTGAACAACGCGCGCACCGCTCCGCTCGAGATCGTATCGACGATGAAACAGGATCCCGCGCTCGCGTCCATTCCGACAATCGGGTACGCGTCGCACGTGCAGACGGACGTGATCGCCGCCGCGCGCCACGCGGGCGTGGGCGAAGTGCTCCCGCGCTCGGCGTTCACGATGCAGCTGGGAGAGATCCTGAAACGGGACACGCTCGCCTGAAAGGCTCGCGCTACAACCGAGGAGAGGCTCGCGCAACGAATCATGCAACTGATCGACGTGTTTCGCGCGCGGAAGCGCATCGCGCCGTACGTGCGGCGCACGCCGCTCGTTCAGTCTTCCTGGCTGTCGGCCCTCGCCGGCGGGCGCGTGTCGCTGAAGCTGGAATCGCTCCAGCGCTCGAGCTCGTTCAAGGTGCGCGGCGCATTCAACGCCGTCATCGCGCGGCTCGAGCGTCCGGGGCGTGCGCCGGTCCAACTGGTGACGGCCTCGGCCGGCAATCATGGACGCGCGCTGGCCGCCGCCGCCGAGACGTTCCATCTGCCGCTCATCGTCTACACGCCGATCGACGCACCGCAGACCAAGCTGGCCGCGATCCGCGCGCACGGCGCGGAACTGCGCGCGGTCGGGCGCGATTACGACGACGCGGAGCGGATCGCCAAGACGTTCGCAGCGGAGAGCGGGGCTGAATTCATCTCACCGTACAACGACGCCGACGTCATCGCCGGCGCGGCGACCGTCGGTCTCGAGATCGTCGAGGAAGCCGCCGACACGGACATGCTGATCGTCCCGGTCGGTGGCGGCGGGTTGATCAGCGGCGTCGCCACGGCGGCCACATCGATCGAGCCGCGCTGCGAGATTGTCGGTGTTGAAGTGGAAGCGTCGTGCGCGTTTCAGACCAGCCTGCGTGCCGGACGACTCGTCGAGATCGTGCCAGGCGCGACGCTCGCGGACGGACTCGGCGGCAATCCGGATCCCGAGACGATCACGTGGCCGATGATCCAACGCCTCGTCGATCGCATCGTCACCGTGAGCGAACCGGATCTGGCGGCGGCCATCGTCGGACTGATCGATGCCGAGCACGTCATCACCGAAGCGTCGGGCGCGGCGGGCGTGGCGGCAGCGATGGCGAAGCGCGTGGACGTCGCGGGCCGGAACGCGGCAATCGTGGTCACCGGCGCGAACATCGATCGCGCGAGGCTGGCCGCGTTGTTGTCAGCGAAGTAGGCGCAGGATCATCTCGCGCTCGAACCACGCGGCGGCCGCGAGCCCCGCCAGCGCCAGCAGCAGCACCAGTATCCAGCTCTTCGACGCGCGCCGCGGCGGACCGGGCGCGACCAC
>JAIQFX010000128.1 GCA_020073005.1 Terriglobia bacterium
TGCGCGTGAACGCGGACCAGCGTCGCGCGCTCGGCGAGCGGCTGCCGTTCATCGCGGCGATGCAGCCCGTCGACGGCGCGACGACGGTGTACATCTGCCGCAACTTCACGTGCGAGTCGCCGGTCACCGATGTTGAGGCACTCGAAAGGGCGTTCGCATGACGGTGTCGGTGGACGTCTGGCTCCGAGGACAGGACTTTGCGACGACCGCGACGATCGACGGCCTGGCGCGCCCGCCTGCTGAGTGGGTGGACGAGGACGTCCGCCTCGTCCTCCAAGGCATGCTGCGCGCGATGGATCGGCTCAAGCGTCCGGGCGAGGCGGACCGCGCGATCTCGCTGCGCGGCCTGAGCTGGATCGTCAACCCGTACGACGAAGGCGGCGTCGTCATTGCCATCGAGATCACGATGGGCGCGGCGATCGCCGGGCCGTTCACGATCGATCAGCGCGCGCTCGAAGCGATGATCGCGAGGGTCATCGCGAGCCACGCGGCTCCTCCGTCCACGACTGTTCATTGACGCGAATGCAACCACGGGGACGCGGAGGGGAGGAGGGAGGACACGGCAGTGTCTCTGCGACTTGATCCTGAGGGTCATGAGATTTCATCACTTGCTGCGTTCCTGCCGCGGCGCGCGAATCTGCGCGTGCTGGAGATCGGCTGCGGCGACGGGCGGCTGACGCGGCGGTACGCGCACATGGTGGCGCGCGTCCTCGCGATCGATTCGAGCCGGCTCGAGCTCGACGAGTGCAGACAGACCATGCCGGCCGATCTCGCCGGACGGATCGAGCTGCGGGAAAGTCCGATCGAAACGCTGCAGATCGCTCGAGACGATGCTGACTTCGACGTCGTCCTCATGTCGTGGTCGTTGTGATGAATCGCGCGCGAGGGCATGGTCCATGCCCTGAACCGGACGCGGCGATGGCTCCGGCCTGACGGCTGCCTGATCGATCTCCATCCAGCCGGCGAACTGGCGCACGTCGAGGTGTGCACGCCGGGCGGGATCGTTCGCGTCGGCGAGGTGCAGGACGAGAGCGACGCGAAGGGCCCGCTGGGCCGGCATCATGCCGCCGAACTCGCGCTCGACGAAGCCGTCGCGAACCATGGGTGGATTCGCGAAGAGCGCGCGACGTTCACGTTCTCGAGCCAAGCAGACTCGCCGGAAGAGATCGACGCGCATCTCAGAAGAAAGTGGCGCGCGGCGCACCTCGACGTCGCGACGATCGATCGCGCCCATGCGCTGCTGCGCGCGAATCCCGGCGCGGTCGTCCGGGTCATCGAGCGCGTCGTGATCAGCAGATTGACGCCGCGATCCTGAAAGGGTCACGCTACAATTTCCGCATGCGAACGCTCATTGGTTTGGTACTGGCCCTGCTTGTCGCGATCACCGGGTGGATGGTCACGCCGCATGCGACCGCCGCCGGTCCGCTTCGCTTCAGCATCTCGTTTCCCGCCGCGCGGAGCGCGGAGCCGCTGGACGGCCGCGTCCTGCTGTTCATTTCAGACGATGGCCGGACGGAACCGCGGTTTCAGACGGATCAGTACCGCGCGAACACGACGCGGCCGATCTTCGGCGTCGACGTCGATGGCCTCACGCCCGGCGCGCCCGTCGTGGTCGACGAGCGCGTGGCCGGCTGGCCCGCGCGCAGCCTGAAGGACGTTCCCGCCGGCGACTACTACGTGCAGGCGATGATCAATCGCTACGAGACGTTCCATCGCGGCGACGGCAAGACCGTCAAGATGCCGATGGATCAGGGTGAAGGGCAGCAGTGGTCGCGCAAGCCCGGCAATCTCTACAGCGCGCCGGTGAAGATGCACGTCGATCCCTCAAGCGGCGGCGAGATCGCGATCTCGATGGATCGGGAAGTTCCGCCGATCACGCTGCCGGCCGATACGAAGCTCGTGAAGTATCTCCGCGTGCGGAACGATCGGCTGACGAAGTTCTGGGGCCGGCCGATGTATCTCGGCGCGATCGTGTTGCTGCCGGCCGGCTGGGACACGCATCCCAACGCGCGCTATCCGCTGCTCGTGCATCACGGTCACTTTCCCGCGAACATGGAGAGCGACACGTGGCGCGAGACGCCGCCGGATCCGAACGCGCCGGCGAATCAGCGTGACGCCCAGGCCGCCGCGTACAAGTTCTACCAGGATTGGAACGGCCCGAACTTCCCGCGGATGATTCATCTGTTGATCCAGCATCCGACGCCGTACTTCGACGATTCGTACGCCGTGAACTCGGCGAACAACGGTCCGTACGGCGACGCGATCACGCTCGATCTGATTCCGATGATCGAGAAGCAGTTCCGCGGCATCGGCCAGGGCTGGGCGCGCGTGCTGACGGGCGGATCGACCGGCGGATGGGAAGCGTTCGGCGTGCAGGTGATGTATCCCGACGCGTACAACGGCGCGTGGGCGCTGTGTCCGGATCCGATCGATTTCCGATCGTACCGCTCGGTGAACATCTACGACGAGAAGAACGCGTACTACTACCTGGAAGACAACCCGTGGAAGCGGACGCCGAAGCCGGGCTACCGCGACTACCGCGATCATCTGTTCTCGACGTTCGAGGAGCGCAACCTCGTCGAGCTGGCGCTCGGGACGCACGGGCGATCGGCGGGGCAGCACGACGCGTGGGCGTCGGTGTTCGGCCCGGTCGGAGACGATGGGTACTACAAGCCGCTGTACGACAAGGCGACGGGCGCGATCGATCCGGAGGTCGCGAAGTACTGGCGGGACAACTACGATCTGCGGTACATCCTGCAGCGCGACTGGGCGACGCTCGGGCCGAAGCTGCGCGGGAAGATTCACATCACGAGCGGCACGATGGACAACGGATATCTGAACAACGCTGTCTACCAGATGGAAGAATTCCTGATGCGCGCGACGCCGTCGTCCGAATCGGAGATCGTCTACGGCGAGCGGCGCGAGCACTGCTTCACGGGCGACACCGAGGTGCCGAACAACGCCGGCAGCCGGACCGTGCATCAGCGCTACATGCCGGCGATGGCGCAGTGGATGGAGAAGAGGATGGAGAAGAGTGCGCCGCGGGGCGCGGACACGAAGAGCTGGAAGTACTGATCGAATCGGGTGATTGGGTAATTGAACAAGTGGGTAATGGCTTTACGAAGAGCTATGACTCGTACACTGCAAGACGCCGAGGTAAACGGTCCACGGTCCGACGGCCTCGCGGTACTGATGCGCCATCACCCTCGAGATCTGGTGCAGATGCGTCAAATCGTGAACGACCCACGTCGCCAGCAGTTGTGACAGCGTGACGGCGCCGAACGCCGGGTGCCGTCCGCGCCGTTCGAGATCCTCCGGCTTGAGATTCCACGCGCGCAGTTCGTCCAGGTTGGCCGACCGCAGGCGCGCGAACTCGTCCAGCAACTGCGGCAGCGACTTGCCCTGAATCTCGCGCTGCTGTCCCAGGCGATCGAAGGGCTCGAACGTCCGCGTCTCGCCGAACTGCAGCACCATCTTCGCGCGCGGGATCCAGTCGGCACGCTCGCCGTGAATCAGGTGGCCGACGATCTCGAACGGGCTCCACGTGTTGCCGCCCTCGTTACTAAACGTCCACGCGTCCGGCAGATCGCGCAGCAGCGTATTGAGCGACGCGGGCGTGCGCGTGAGAAGCGCTATAGTGTTCCGCAAGTCGTGTTCCAGCATGCTCCTTATTATGGCCGCCCTCGGGTCCTGTCCGCGAACAGCCCCCTCGTGTGCTCGGCGGATGGACGCTTCGATGGCCCCGCCTGCGCCCCCGAGCGGGCGCCCGTTCGCGGCCACCCGATCACGGCCAACTGTGCAACGCGACGGAGACGCGCCATGAGAATGATCGTCGCGGTGGTGTTTGCTGGGCTCGCACTCGTCGTTGTAGTCGCGGCTTCCGACCTGACGGGGACCTGGGAAGTGGATGCCAGCTTCGACGACGCCAGCATGGCCGGTGGCGGGTTCGATTGCGCATTCAAGCAGAACGGCGAACAGTTGACCGGCGCCTGCGCAGACGGCGAGGCTCCCCTGACCGGCGAGTTGAGGGGACAAACCGTGACGTGGCGGATCAGCGCCGGCAATCCTCCGGAGACGACAACGTTCACCGGCACCGTCGATGAAGCTGGGAGGAGCATGAAGGGCCGCTTCACGAGAGTCGACAAAGGCGGGACGTTTACGGCGTCGAAGCAGTAACCGATAGCTGGAGGGAGCCATGCGAGAGCGCGCGTCGATCGTCGTCGTCGCCGGCATCGTACTATTCGCGTCGCTGATCCGCGCTCAGGCGCCCGCTCCGTCGCAGGCCGGCACGCCCGCGACGCGCGAGGTCGATCCGGGCGTCTTCAACACGTCGCCGGTCATCGACCGCGCCGAGCTGCGCGCGGGACGCCTCGAGATCAAGCCGGGCGGCACCCGTCGTGTGCATCAGCACGACGACGTGCAGTTTCATCTGTTCATTCCGTTGACGGGCTCGGTGCAGCTGAACATGGGCACGGAAACGATCAACGCGACCGCGGGGAACGTGTACTTCATCAACAAAGGCACGCCGCACGGATTCAAGAACGCGACCGACTCGACCGCGACGGCGGTGGAAGTGTTCATCAAGCCGAAGAATTAGGAATGAAGAATTAGGAATTAAGAATGAAGAGACGAGACTTTCTCAAGAACGTCACCGCTCTCGGCGTGGTGGCCAGGATCAATATGAAGACGCCGTACGATCCCAAGGCGAAGTTCGACGTGAAGGTCAGCGAGGTCGAATACCGGAAGACGAAAGCCGGGCGTTCGCTGCTGGCGCGCATCTATCAGCCGGCGGGCACGGGACCGTTTCCGACGCTGCTCGATCTGCACGGCGGCGCGTGGAACGCCAAGAACCGCACGGCCGAAGAACCGATGGACCGCGCGATCGCGGCGAGCGGCGTGCTCGTCGTCGCCGTCGACATGACGCTCGCGCCCGAGGCGCCGTACCCCGCGTGCGTGCAGGACGCCAACTTCGCCGTGCGCTGGCTCAAGTCGAAGGCCGCGTCGTGGAACGGCGACGGATCGAAGATCGGCGTCTACGGCAGCTCGAGCGGCGGCCACGTCGCCGAACTTCTCGCGATGCGGCCGCGCGACCCAGGCTACAACGCGATCCCGCTGCCCAGTGCGCCGAACGTCGACGCCACGATCGCCTACGTTGCGATGCGCTCGCCGATCAGCAATCCGCTTGCGCGCTTCGAGAACGCCGAGCGTCTGAAGCGCGACGCGATGATCAAGAACCACACGACGTTCTTCCAGCCGTGGGACACGATCCACGAAAGCAATCCGCAGGAGATCCTCGAGCGCCACGAGAAGGTCACGATGGTGCCGCTGCTCATCATGCAGGGCGCGCTCGACGACAATATGCTCCCGTCGATTCAGGAGAAGTTCGCGAAGACCTATAAGGCGGCCGGCGGCGACGTCCGCTACGAGCTGTTCGAAGGCTGCGAGCACGAATGGGTCGCCGCGCCCGGACCGCAGACCGATCGCGCGCGCGAAATGGTGAAGGCGTTCATCGCGCGTCACGTGAACGCGTAGGGAACCAGGAGGAAATATGCGGACGAAGTCATTTCTGGCGCTCGTGGCGACTGTCCTCTGCGCCATCGTCTTCTCGGCCGCTCCCGTCCACACGCAGGGGCGCGGACGCGGTCAGGCTCTTGTGTTGCCCGATGGACCTGGCAAAGAGATCGTTCAGGGCCAATGCACGAAGTGCCACGCGCTCGGCCTGATCGCCAACTCAGGCGGGTTTACCAGACAAGGCTGGGAGGAACTCGTCGGCACGATGGTTCAGCTGCCGAACGATCAGAAGGCGCCCGTCGCGGAATATCTGGCAAAGAACTTCCCGGAGCAGCCCAGACCGCCCGCCGTGGTGATTCCCGGACCTGTGAACGTTTCGATCAAGGAGTGGAACGTTCCGACGCTCGGCTCGAGGCCGCACGATCCCGAGCCTGGACCGGACGGCACGATCTGGTGGACGGGCATGTTCGCCAATGTGCTGGGACGGTTCGATCCGAAGACGGGGCAGTTCAAGGAATATCCGGTGAAGATGCCGGCGTCCGGGCCGCACGGCCTGGCGTTCGACAAGGACGGCCAGCTGTGGTTCACGGCCAACTCGAAGGGTTACATCGGCAAGCTGGATCCGAAGACCGGCGAGATCGGCGAGTTCGCGATGCCGGAAGGCGTGCGCGATCCGCACACGCCGCTCTTCGCGCCGAACGGGATGCTGTTCTTCACGGCGCAGAACTCGAACACCGTCGGCCGCATCAACCCGAAGACCGGAGAGATCAAGGTCGTCAGGACGCCGACGGAGCGCGCGAACCCGTACGGGATGGTATTCACCACGAAGGGCGTGCCGTTCGTGTGCGACTTCGGCACCAACAAGATCATCCGGATCGATCCGGACACGCTCGCCATCAAGGAATACGGGCTGCCCAGTCCCGAGAGCCGGCCTCGCCGGATCGCGATTAGTCCCGACGACATCATCTGGTACGCGGACTACTCGCGCGGCTATCTCGGCCGGCTCGATCCCAACACGGGCAAAGTGACGGAATGGCCATCTCCGAGCGGCCCGAAGTCCCAGCCGTACGGCATCACCTATCTGAGCGGCGCCATCTGGTACGTCGAATCGGCGATCAAGCCGAACGTGCTCGTGCGGTTCGACATCAAGAGCGAGAAGTTCCAGAGCTGGATCATCCCCGGCGGCGGCGGAGTCGTGCGAAACATCAAGTCCACCAGCGACGGCAAGATCGTGATGGCCGAGAGCGGCGTGAACAAGATTGCATTGGTGGAAGTGCGACGCTAGCCGCCCATCCACTCGCGATGCGTGCGGACGAACGCCTCAGCGCTCGCGCGTCCGATCGCCATCGTCCGGATCGTCCGGTCGCCGTCGAAGTCGAACGCGCCGAGCGGCAGCGGCTCGACCGGCGCCAGCACGCGGTAATCCACCGACGCCGGAATGGCCATCGGCTTCGGCCGCAGTGCGCCGCGCAGCAACCGCCCCGCATCATCGCCAACGCACGCAATCACGCGATCCGCCTGCCCGCCGTGGCCTTGGCGGAGGCGGGCCGCTTCGACCACCGGCACGCGACCGAGCCACGCGCCGTCCACGGTCAGGCGTCTATCGATCGGCACGTGCCGCGAGTACGGTCCGGGAAAAAAGCACGACGCGAGAACCGCGCGCTCGATCGTGAGATCGTCGCGCGCCGTCAGCGTCCGCCGCTCGAATCCGCCTCCTCGCCACTGCGAGACGGTGATGGAGAGAGGAATCGAAGTGTCGGCGAGGCGCCTGGTCCCGAAGTGCCGCTTCGCGACGCCGCCGACGATCTCGGACATCCGGTACGGCCAGCGCCCGCGCAGCAGCCGGCGCAGATCGCGGACCTGAGTGCCGTAGAGCCCTTCCCAGACCGCGCGCAGATCAGCAATGCGATCGACGGCGATGGCCGCGGCGATGAGCGCGCCGGAGCTCGCTCCGGCGACGGCGGCGGGAAACAGATCGTGCTCGGCGAACCACTCCATCGCGCCGACGTGAAACGCGGCGCGGCACGCGCAGCCCTCGAAGGCGATGCCGAACCGCGGGCCCATGGCGTCCGTATGATAGCCCCGCCGAGTACGACCTTTGGTTGACAGCCACACGTCGCATTGCGGGGCCGCCCGCGTTTGCGTAACGTGTGCGCGCGGAGGTGGATGCCGTGGCTACAAACCGGCGGAATGTATTGAAGCGAGGAGTCTCGCTCATCGGCACGGCGGCGGCGGTGGCCGTCGCGGGCCGATCAGCGAACGCATCGGAAGTTGAAGTGGCGTCGAGCGCAAAGCCGGCGACAGGTCTCACGCTGCACGGCCGCGCGTGGCGCATCGCGTCGCGCGACGTCGAGCGCGGCGTGCTGCCGCCGGTCGGCGTGCGCATGCTGACGCGCGGCGAGCTCGTCGACAAGCCGGTGAAGGGCCGCAAGGTCGCGAATTTCTTCGCGACGTACCACCGGCTCAGCGCGCCCGGCAAGGTCGCGTCCCACGAACCGGGGAGCCTGGAGCTCCACACGTTCGTGTTCTCCGACGGCACCATCATCGGCTCCGGCATCGCGAGCGCCGCCTCGGAAAGCGAAGGGCACTTCGCGATCGTCGGCGGCACGGGCAAATATCTCGGCGTCAAGGGCGCCTACGTGGCCACGCAGCGGCACACGGAGCTCGGCGGCGACGGCACGGCCACGTTCACATTCACGTTTGTTTAAGGAGGCCTCATGGCGCTGTTCGACGCGTTTCTCAAGATCGAAGGCATCAAGGGTGAGATCAAGGGCGAGATCGGCCTCGAGAGCTTCAGCTGGGGCCTGTCCAATTCGATCTCGCGCAACGTGGACGGCGGCGGCGCCGGGGCGGGGAAGATCGCGTTCCAGGACTTCCACTTCACGTCAAAGCTCGGCAGCCAGTCCCCCGATCTCTTCCTGCATGCGGCGCAGGGGACCAATTTCGCCAACGCGCAGCTGACGATCAACGGTCAGCGGCAGATGACCGTCTCGTTCTTCGACGTGTTCATCTCGGAGTACAAAGAGGACCTGAACTTCCAGCCGACCGTGGACGGCGGCGCGTCGCCGCTCGAGAGCGTGTCGCTGAACTTCGCGAAGGTCGAGATTCAGGTCGGCGGGAAGATCACGCAGAAGGGCTGACGAGATCGACCGGGACGAGAAACCCCTGCTCGACGAGCCGTCTGATGATCGCAAGCGCTGACGGCTCGATCGAGGCGACCGGCGTATTGGCGGCGGCAGCGAGCTCGGTGAGATGATCTCTCACCGCTCGCTGACCGTCGTACCGCGCGACGAGCGCGGCCGTCATCGCCTCCGCCGCTCCCGAGTACCCCAATCCATTCACCCGCCGCAGACGGCCCGAGACCTGCGTCCACGCGCCGTTGACGGCCTGACTCGTCTGCTCGAACCGCACGTTGGGCGCCAGGCGCAGCCGGACGTCCAGCAGATCGCGATCGTCGCGCAGACCGTGCAGGAACGTGTGCAGCTCGACGAGTTGCGCGACGTCGTCTCCTGACGGGAACGTGATCTCGGCGGGCCCCGCGATCACATCGAACCAGTTCGGCCGCCCGCCGGCCTTGCGCATGACGATCACGCCGCGCCCGATGTTCACGATCTTCCGCTGGGCATAGTAGTCCATCCACCGATCGAAGAGCCGCAGGAACTCGGCCTGCTCGCCCTCGCCGATTTCTATCAAGCCGGCGGCGTACTCGCCGAGGTCGACGATGCCCTGCTCGATCACGAGTGCGTCGCAGCCGGAGCCGTCGAACCAGCCGGCGAGCCGCGCCTTCCAGTCCTCGCCGTCGACGACGGCCCAGTTCGCGTTGAAGATGCAGAAACCGCCGTCGTTCAGGAATCGCGGGGCGTCCTTCGCGAGCCGGCGGCAGATGTCGTCGCCTTCGGTGCCGCTGTTCAGGAACGTGTGCCGGCTCTCGGGCTGAATGATGAACGGCGGATTCGAGACGATGAGGTCGAACGTCTCACCTTCGACGGCTGAGAACATGTCGCCGTCTCGGAATTGGACGTTCGCGAGCCCGTTGAGACCGGCGTTGAAGCGCGAGATGGCCAGCGCGCGCGGGTTGACGTCGACGCCGACGGCGCGATCGGAGTGGCGTGCCGCGACCAGAGCATGAATACCGCAGCCCGCCCCGAGATCCAGCATCGCGTGATTCTTCCGCCGCACGGTCATGCCGAGCAGCACGATCGTGCTCGGCGACACGCTCATGACGAAGTCGGACCGCACGCCGCCGCGTCCGCGGCGCGTGAAGTCGTACGCGAGGATCAGGCCCTGATAGCACCGCAGCTGCACGCACGCGCCGTACTGCCCGGCGCCGGCCGGCTCGATGAGACCGATGGCCGCCCACGACTCCGGCGTCATCGGCGCGAGCGCCTTCTGCACGGCGGCGGCGTCCACGTCCTGGTCGAGGATGAACAGCTTGACCAGCGTCTCGAGCGGCGTGCCGCCGTTGAGGCGGCGCAGCAGGGCGGGCAGCTTGCGTTCGCCGAGGCGGCTGAGGTCCACGCCCATCAGCTTGACGATGTTTTCGTCGGTGTAGCCGGCGCGATCGAGCACGTCGCGGACGCGGCGGTAGTCGTCCGGCGTCGTGACCGTCGGGGCGTCGACATGTACGGATGTCTGGTCCAGCATGGCGCGCCCCTTCTACCGCGTGGGGCGGGGGAGGTCAATCAGCCAAAGGTCTGAGTCGGCCCTCCTGTAGAATCAACAGGTTCCACAGACGATTGGGGAATTGAGTAGTTGGGTAATTGGGGCTCTTCGATCATGCCGGGGTGGCGGAACTGGCAGACGCACGGGACTTAAAATCCCGGGTCTCGAAAGAGGCGTGTGGGTTCGATTCCCGCCCCCGGCACCAAAGATCTAGTGGCCCCCAGAGTGGTCCGGTCTGGCCTCGATGGACGCCCTCAGCGCTTTCGTGACTTCGCCGGCGATGTTGTCCTGGACGGTCAGGATGTCGTCGAGCGGACGGTCGTATGTGTCAGACCAGACGACGTATTCGTCATCTCCACGAATCAACCGCGCGGCGACGCGCAACCTCGTGCCTGACTTGCGCACGCTCCCATCGACGACGTAGGCGACCTTCAGCATTTTCGCCATGTCGGTGATCGTGAATGTCTTTCCCTTGAGCGAGGACGCGGACATCGGCGCGTGGACGCGCAGGCCCGGGACCTTGCTGAGCTTGTCGATCAGCTCCACGGTCATGCCGTCGGCGAACGGCTCCTGGTTCATTTCTTCCGTCAGGTCGTGAAACGGCAGCACGGCGATCGATCGCTCCGGCTGCGGAGCGGCAACGGCCGGTGACGGCGGGCGATTGCCGTTCGCAACCCTTCCGACGAGCACGAACCCGACGGCGAGCATGAGGCACATCGCCGCGCCGGCAGCCGCGATGACGCGGGGGCCGAGTCGTGAGTCTGATGTGGGCGCAGCCGGCGGATCCACCCACGGACCGACGGTGGCGACCATCCGATACCCGAGCCGCGGCACGGTCTCGATGTAGGTGGGCTGCTTCGAGTCGTCGCCGAGCTGACGCCGGAGCGACGCCACCGCCTGGTAAACGGAATCCGGACTGACGATCACGCCGGCCCACGCCTGATTCAGCAGGTCGTCGATGCTGACGACCCCGCCGGCGCGCCCGGCGAGGCACAGCAGCAGCCGCAGCGTCCGCACCTCCAGCCGCGCGGTCTCTCCATCTTTTGAAATCTGTCCGGACGAGGGATCGACGCACCAGTCGCCGACGCGAAGCAGCTTCGTGGTCATTTCAGAAGTATTCAGGATACTTCAGGCCAGGTTCAGGACTTCTCGTTTCGCGCCTGCGTATTGTGGGGCGAAGGAGAGGTTATTGATGAAAAGAAACGCGCTGTTGGCGATCGGAGTGGGCGGCCTGACCGCCGGGACGTTGGACCTCACGCAGGCGATGATCCTGTTCGGCACGAGAATCCCGCTTTCGATTGCCGCCGGCCTGCTGGGACGGCCGGCCTTCAAGGGCGGCGTCGGCACCTATGTCCTTGGTGTCGGCTTGCACTTCTTCATCGCGACCTCGTTCGCGGCGGTCTACTACGCGGCCAGCCGCACGCTCGGCTTCCTGAAGGAGCACCCGCTGGTGTGCGGCTTGTTCTATGGCGCCGCGGTCGAAGAGGTCATGAACCTTGTCGT
>JAIQFX010000129.1 GCA_020073005.1 Terriglobia bacterium
TGCTGCGTGCCGCTCGAAGGCGGCTACGGCCTGTCGTTCGTCATCGCCGGCCGCCCGCTGACCGACCGGCCGTTTCACGGCGGCGGCCAATGGCTGACGATCTCGCCGGGCTACTTCGAGGTCTTCAAAATTCCCGTCAAGCGCGGGCGCACGTTCACCGAGCGCGACGACAAGGCGGCGCCGCCCGTCGTCGTGATCAACGAGGCGATGGCGCGCCAGTTCTGGAAGGACGGCGATCCGATGAACGATCGCCTCATCATCGGCAGGGGCGCGATGCGCGAGTTTGCGAGCGAGCAGCCGCGTCAGATCGTCGGCGTCGTTTCGGACGTGCGCGACGGCGGGCTCAACAGCGATCCCGGGCCGACGATGTACATCCCGCAGGCGCAGGTGCCGGACGAGGCGAACGCGCTCAACGTGCGCATCACGCCGATGGCGTGGATCGTGCGGACGCGGATGGCGCCGTACTCGGTCAGCGCGGCGGTGCAGGAGCAGTTGCGCCAGGTGAGCGGCCTGCCGGTGTCCGACGTGCGGTCGATGGAGGACGTCGTCTCGCGGTCGATTTCGCGCCAGCGCTTCAACATGCTGCTGATGACGGTCTTCGGCGCGTCGGCGCTGCTGCTCGCGGCGATCGGCATCTACGGGCTGATGGCCTACGCGGTGGAGCAGCGGACGCAGGAGATCGGCATCCGCCTCGCGCTGGGCGCCAGCGCGAGCGACGTCAGGCGGCTGGTGATCGGGCAGGGGATGACGCTCGCGCTCGTCGGCGTCGTCGTGGGCCTTGGATCGGCGTTCGGCCTCGCGCGCGTGATCGCGAGCCTGCTGTTCGGCGTGACGCCTCGGGATCCGCTCGTGTTCATCGCGGCGCCGCTCGTGCTCGCCGCCGTCGCGTTCGTCGGCGTCTGGCTGCCGTCGCGCCGCGCGGTCGCCGTCGATCCCGTGATCGCCCTTCGCGCGGAATAGCTAGCGCTGCACGGTCAGCGGGTCGCCCGTCGCATGTTCCTTGATCTGATAGATCAGGAACTCGTGAATGGCTTGGCGCGCGGCGGCATCGCTCGTGGTGATCCGAACGCGACCGCCGGCGTCCGTCGGCTCGAACGCGTACGCGATCCTCTCCTTGAGCCGCTGCATCGCCTCGACGCCAGGCGGGACTTCGCCGTGCGTCGCGAACGGCTTGTCGAACGTTCCCTGCGCGAACTCCTTCGCAATCTCCTCGAGGTGAGTTCGAATCTGCTGTCGCGTGTTCGAGTCGGCGGCGTCGTTGACGCCGACTTCGATCGCGCCGCCGTCCGCCAGCAGGCGGAAGTGATGCGTCGTCGTATCCTGATCGAATCCCATCGCGATGGCGCCGCGCTTCTTCATCTCGGCTTCCTTCGCCATCTGCGCGAGATGCTCTTCGTGCGTCATGCCAGGCGGCATGGGCGGATGCTGCTGAGCGGCGAGCGCGACGTGCGCGAGCGCGAGGACTGACAGCGCGGTGACGGCAACGTGTGCAATGTACCGGTGAGTCATGGATCCGATGCTAAACCCTGGAGTCGACACGAGGGTCAAGACGTTTTTGTCCCGTTGGGGCGCGCGAGGCCCTGCCCGGGCGCCTCTCGTAGTACCGAATCGCGTCGCGGCTGACGCCGGATCGTTCGGCGACCTTTCCGCTCGTCTGCATCATTTGGCCCTAAAGACGAGTGGAACAGTACGTACGTTCGCGCCCATAATGGCGGCTTCGGAGAGCAATGCCATGAGGATACGCGACTTCGCCGCCGCGCTCACGGTCCTGATTGTCCTGGCCGTGCTGACGAGCGCCCCGGGACACCAGCTCGCGGGCCAGTCTGCGCCCGTGCCGGTCGAATGGCGGTCGTACGCCGGCGATCTGCGCAATCACCATTACTCGCCGCTCGCGCAGGTCACCGCGACCAACTTCAACAATCTCGAAGTCGCGTGGCGATTCAAGACCGACAGCCTCGGTCCGCGGCCCGAGTACAAACTCGAAGGCACGCCGCTCGTCGTGAACGGGATGCTCTACACGACCGGCGGAACGCGACGCGCGGTTGTGGCGCTCGACGCGACTACCGGCGAACTGCGCTGGGTGCATTCGGAACTCGAAGGCGCGCGCGCGGCGGCGTCGCCGCGGCAACTCTCCGGACGCGGCGTCGCGTACTGGACCGACGGCCGCGATCAACGCATCCTCTACGTGACGACGGGCTATCGGCTCGTCGCGCTGGACGCGAAGACGGGCAGCCGCATCCCGACATTCGGCAAAGACGGCATCGTCGATCTCAAGGAAGGCGCCGTGTTCGGCAAGGGGCAGCCGATCGATCTCGTCGCCGGCGAGATCGGTCTGCACGCGACGCCCGCCATCACGAAGGACGGCATCGTGATGATCGGCTCCGCGTTTCTCGAAGGCGGCACGCCGAAGACGCACAACAACACGAAAGGCCTGGTCCGCGGATTCGATGTTCGCACCGGCAAGCTGTTGTGGACGTTCAACACGATTCCGCGTCCTGGAGAATTCGGCAACGACACGTGGCTCGAGGAGTCGTGGGCCGTCAACGGCAACGTCGGCGTGTGGAATCAGATTGCCGCCGATGAAGAGCTCGGCCTCGCGTATCTGCCGGTCGAGACGCCGAGCTCGGATTTCTACGGCGGCCTGCGTCCGGGCCACAACTTATTCGCCGAGAGTCTCGTCGCGATCGACTACAAGACAGGGAAACGCAGGTGGCACTTCCAGCTCGTGCACCATCCGATCTGGAACATGGACATCTCCGCCGCGCCGATCCTGGTCGATCTCACCGTCGACGGCCGGCCGGTGAAAGCCGTCGCCGCGATGGGCAAGCAGGCGATGCTTTACCTCTTCAATCGAGAGACCGGCGCGCCGATCTTTCCGATCGAAGAGCGGCCGGTGCCGCAGTCCGACGTGCCCGGCGAACGAACGTCGCCGACGCAGCCGTTTCCGACCAAGCCGCCGCCGTACGACTACCAGGGCCCGATGCTCGACAATCTGATCGATTTCACGCCCGAGCTGCACGCCGAGGCGCTGAAGGTCGCGGCGCGCTTCAAGATCGGACCGATCTTCACGCCGCCGCCGGTCAGCAAGGCCGAGGGGCCGATCGCGGGCTTCCGATCGTCGGGCGGGACGAACTGGCCGGGCGGCTCGTACGATCCGGAGACGCACATCGCCTACGTCCCGTCGTTCACGGCGCTGCCGATTCTCGGCCTGCTGCCGCCGCCGAACAAGGCGTTCTCCGATCTGCCGTACGTCTCGGCGAACGTGCTGACGGGCGTGCGGTATATTTCCGGTCCTGGAGAAAATGTCGGCGCCGATGCCGTGCCGGCCAGCGGCCGCGGCCGCGGGAACGCGCCGGTCGCGACCACGGGCGACGCGGCGGTCAACGCGAACGCGACCGTGCAGGGCCTGCCGCTCGTCAAGCCGCCGTACGGGCGCATCTCGGCGATCAACCTCGATCGCGGCGAAATCCTGTGGCAGGTGCCGCACGGCGAGACGCCCGACAGCGTCAGGAATCATCCGGCGCTCAAGGGATTGACGATTCCGCGGACGGGGCAGTCGGGCGCGGTCGGCGCGCTGGTCACGAAAACGCTCGTGATTGCCGGCGACCCGCTCGCGACGACGGTCCCGGGACGAGCACGAGGCGCGATGCTGCGCGCGTACGACAAGGCGACGGGCAAGGAAGTCGGCGACGTCTTCATGCCGGCGCAGCAGTCCGGCACGTTGATGACGTACTCTGTGAACGGCCGGCAGTTCATCGTCGTGCCGATCAGCGGCGGAAACTACAGCGGCGAGTATCTCGCGTTCGCGTTGCCTCGATAGATTTCGTGGACGCGCTGGATTTCGTGGCGTCCGCCTTCAGGCGGACCGTCGGGCCGGCTGAAGCCGGCCCCCACGTTTCAAGGAGGGACACCGTGCGAAAAGTGATCTTCGGGCTCGTTGGAGCGATCGGATTCTGCGGCGCGCTGATGGCGCAGGGCGACGACCCGCAGCCCACGTGCAGGATGTGTCCGGCGACCTACATCGCCGTCGACGAGCTGCAGGCGTACACGAAGAAGGCGATCGCCGAGCATCTCGTCGATCAGCAGGTGCGCGACCTCGACATCGGCAAGAGCCACGTCGCGATCGGGATGGTCTATCGCGGCACGCTCGCCGCGCCGGCCAACGAGTCCGTCGCCGAGCACGACTTCGTCAGCGAGGTCTATCACATCATCGACGGTTCGGCGACGCTCGTCACCGGCCCGGATCTCGTCGGCAAGAAGCGGCGGCCCGCGACGCTCGAGACCGTGCGGCTGTTCAACGGGCCCGGCAACAACTCCGAGTCGATTCGCAACGGCGTCACACACCAACTGAAGGCGGGCGACGTCATCGTGATCCCGGCGGGCACGGGACACTGGTTCACGAAGATCGACGATCACATCACCTACTTGATGGTACGAATCGATCCCGACAAGAAGACGCCGCTGAGAGATGAGGCGGCGTCGAAGGCGTACCTGTCGAAACCCAAGGGATAGAGGGGCTCAGTCACCATGATCAAGGCGTATTCGAAGTTGGCTCGCTTCCGCAGCGCCGCGCTGCTGGTGGCGTTGAGTTGTCTCTCTGTCGTCGGGGCCGGGCAGTCCGGAGCCGTCCTCTCCGATCAGACGGCGCTCGACCGCTACATCGCGCTGCCCGATCCCAGTTACAAGTACGAACTGGTCAAGACGATCACCGGCGAGGGCTACAGGGCGTACGTGCTCGACATGACGTCCCAGACCTGGCGGTCGTCGAGCGAAGTCGACCGCAACGTGTGGAAGCACTGGGTCACCATCATCACGCCGAACGATCTGGAGCACACGACGTCGCTGCTCTTCATCACCGGCGGCGCGAATCGAAATCCTCCGCCGGAAACAGCCGACAGAAACCTCGCGAACATCGCCGTGACGACGAAGTCCGTCGTGACCGAGCTGCGCATGGTGCCGAATCAGCCGTTGATCTTTTCCGACGAGCGGAAGCTGGAGACGGAAGACGGCCTGATCGCGTACAGCTGGGACAAGTTCCTCAAGACAGGCGACGAGACGTGGCCGGCGCGCCTGCCGATGACGAAGGCCGCCGTGCGCGCGATGGACACCGTGACGTCGTTTCTCGGCAGCGCGGCCGGTGGACGCGTGGAGGCCGACAGCTTCGTCGTGGCCGGCGCCTCCAAGCGCGGGTGGACGACGTGGACGACGGCGGCGGTCGACAAGCGCGTCGTCGCGATCATCCCGATGGTCATCGATCTGCTCAACATCGAGCCGTCGTTCGCGCACCACTTCGCGGCGTATGGCTACTGGGCGCCGTCGGTGACCGACTACGAAGAGCACGGCATCATGAAGTGGCTCGGCACGCCGCAGTTCCACGCGCTGATGAAGATCGAGGAGCCGTACGAGTACCGCCGGCGTCTCACGATGCCGAAGTTCCTCATCAACGCGGCGGACGATCAGTTCTTCCTGCCGGACTCGTGGCAGTACTACTTCAACGATCTCTCCGGCGTGAAGTACCTGCGCTACGTGCCGAACGGCGATCATTCGCTCAACAACACGGACGCGTTCGTCACGGCGCTGGCGTGCTACAACGCGGTCCTGACGAAGACGCCGCCGCCGCAATTCGACTGGAAGATCGACGGCGACGGCACGATCCACGTGAAGACGAAGGACACGCCGGCGGCCGTCAAGCTCTGGCAGGTGAGCAATCCCGGCGCGCGCGACTTCCGCCTGACCAGCATCGGGCCGCGATGGACCAGCACGCCGCTCGGCGAGCAGGCGAAGGGCGAGTACGTCGCCAGAGTGGCGGCGCCCGCGCGAGGCTGGACCGCGTACATGGTCGAGCTGAACTTCCCGAGCGGGCTCACCAACGCGCCCTTCAAATTCACGACGGGCGTGAAAGTGGTACCGGACACGATGCCGTTCGCGGCGGAGAGCAAGGCGCACCAGCAATAGGGAGGTTCGGCGTTGCGCGCGATGCGAATAGTGAGAAAGAAGGTTCTGAGGCGTACGTTAGAATCCGCGGGCTTTGTCCCTGAACTGACGTCATGCCCTCACGGTTCACGGCGCTCCGGCCATTCGTTCTTCTGTTCTTCCTGATACCGGCGCTGCTGCTATGTGCGTTCGCAGGCGTTCTCTGTCTCCGGCACGGCGAGGTGCCCGCTGGCCTGGTGAACTCGGGCGTGGTCGGAGGCCTCGCGCGCCGGCTCGGCGTCGAGTATCACGTCCGATCGCTTCGCGTCGGCTGTCTTCACGCCGACTGTGGCGCCGGACTCGACGCGAGCGGCGTCCACGTCCTCCTGCCCGCGTTCGATGGTCTTCAGATTGACGTCGCTGGGCTCCACGTGTGTGCCGCCCATCCGCTCTCGATCCAAAGCGTGCGCGCACACGTCGACGGGGGCGCCGGTCTCCAGATCGGCGCCGTGGATGTTTCGGCGAAGGGCACTGACGCTCGCGACGTCCGGTTCACGACCACCACGAACTCGACGGTTGCGGTGCGACAGGTGTCAATGGCGCCGCCGGTGCTCTCAAAACAGACCGGTGAGCTGACGGTGGCGTCGATCGATGCCGCCGGAATGGACGTCCGGTTGTCGCCGGCGCCGGCGGCGGAGGTCTGCGAACAGACGCACGCGGCGCTCGTCAGCAGCGGCCGCCTGGCCGCCGCCACGAGCGCGTCGATCGACCGCCTGAGTCGCGCGGTCGGGCGGCTGCACCGCAACCTTATATATGTCGCGCTGCTGCTGCCCGCGGCGCTCTTCCTGCTGAAGATATGGGTGACCGCCTGGACTGGCCAATGGCGCCGGCGATTCGTGCTCGGCGCCGCGTGCGTGCTGATCCCGCTGGCGCTGTACGCGTTGGCCGGCGCACTGCCGCTGGCGCGCCTCGCCGTGCTCGCGTTCGCGGTGTCGGCGCTGGCCGGCGCCATCATGTACTACGTGATCTACCGTCACGCTCCGCGCCGGTACGAACGTTGGGAGCCGTGTGCGGTCGACGTGGCGTGTGCGCTCATCGTGCTGCCGCTCGGTGCGGTGAGTTTTACCTCGATGGCGCCGCGCGCGCTTTCGTCGGTGACGATCGGCAGGGTCGGCGTCGCGGACGTGACGCTCAGCGGCTCCAACGACAGCTGCGGCCAGGAACGGCGATTCTCGGCGGCGATGAAGAGCGCGCGGATCGACAACGTCGCCGTGGGCCTGCCGGCCTCCGCGCGTGACGACACGGTGCTGAGCATCGCTACCGTACGGATCCCGAATCTTTCGGCCGGTGTTCGCGATGGAAGCGGCGCGACCGTCGACGCGGTCCGCATCCCGGACGCGCAGGCCAGCGCCGACCAGATTCAAGTGACGCTCGACTGGAAGACGGAACGGATTCGCCAGATCGACGCGCGGCTGCGTCTGCGCGGATCGGCCGAGTCCGCGGCGCTGGTCGATGAGCTGCGAAAGGTCCGCGTGCTCGCACCGATCGTGAGCGGGCTCGGCGCGACCGACTTCGACGTCGACGTGCGCGCCGCCGGCGCCTCGACGGCCGCCGCCGGCGACCTCGATCGGTTCGACGATGTTCAATCGACGATTGCGGTCCGGGCAAGGGTGACGATCGATCCGCGGCAGTGCGCGCTGACGTACGCGACCGCGATGCGCGTCCTGACGCCGCAAGCCAAACTCGTCGCGTCCGGCGACGGCGATCTGTCGCACGTCGAGGTGCGCTCCATTCGATCGCTCCCGGGTTCGGCCGTGGATGTCGGCAGCGGCAGCGGCACGCTGTCCTTCGGCGATCGCCCAGCCGCACACGTGACGCTCGTAAGACTGGGGATCGCCCGCGGCGCCGCGCGCGTGCGGATGGCGTCCGCGGACGCCTCCGCGTCCACGGCGCCGCAGTGCTCGCCTGTGAATCAGTCGATCGTTGTCGCCATCGCAGGCGCTGATGTCGACACCGGGCGCGGCGCCCGCGCACGGATTGCGCGAACCGATGCGCGCGTCACGCGGCAAGATGCGTCGAGCCGGCAAGCCGTCTCGCTTCGCACGCGCCTCGATGACGTGCACTTCACCGTCCGGCCGAGCGCAGATGGCCCGGCCGAAATCGACGGCAGTCTTCCCGCGGTTCAACTGACGGGCCGCGGTTTCTCGACCAGTGAGCTGATTCCGCAGCACCTGGACGGCGCGCTCGACGTGTCGATCGCTACAGCA
The DNA here is from genome assembly GCA_020073005.1 of Terriglobia bacterium. Lineage (GTDB taxonomy): Bacteria > Acidobacteriota > Vicinamibacteria > Vicinamibacterales > CAVVIG01 > SRVP-36. The sequence goes on from JAIQFX010000129.1 coordinate 8,181, forward strand.
GCTGACGGACAGATCCACAACACGACGCCACTGCGGTTTCGTGCCGACGTGTGGGACGGATCGATTGTCGTGCCCGTCCAGACTCAGGTGCTCAGCCAATCGATCGTGGCCGGGCTGCCGTCCGATCTCGCGTTCTCGATCGCGGCGGACGGCCGTCTTCCGTCGACGCCATCGGCCGGCGACGGCCGGATCGACGCGCGCGTGCGCGTGCCGCGCGTTCCGTTCAACTCAGGTCCAGTGCAGGCCGAGCTTCGCGACCTCGCCGTGTCTTTCATCACTGGCGCTGCGGGCCGTGTGTCGTACGACAGCGGATGGAACACGCTGACGCCGCCGCCGGCGCCGAAGGCGTTTTGCCTGGAGGACATCTCGCGATTCGATCTCGCGACCGAGGGTCAGATCGCGCGATGGTCGCCGCCGGACGCGATCGCGGATCTCCAGCCGCGCCTGCAGCCGTGCCTGGATGGTCCGGTCGTCTCCACCGAGCGACGCTTCAGAGTGCAGGGCGTGTGGCCCGGGATCAAGCTGGAGGGACCATCCGGCGCGGGCATCGAGGTGCTGCGATTGGCGAGACCGCGACCCGCGTGTCGTCCTCGCTCTTCGGGACGAATCCTGTATCGCTGGCGGACCTGACGCTCGACGTGACGTCAAGCCGGCTGGCCGTCGCGGCGACGCAGCGCGGAGAGACCGACGCGATCGTTGCCGCCGTCAGGCCGTTCCTGTCTCTCGGTGGCGTGTCGCTCGAGGGCATCACGCCGCAGGCGCGCATCAGTCGGCTGACGGCCGACGTGCGGTTCGATGGAGCAGCAGTGGCTGGTCTCAACGGGCAGCTCGAGATGGCGCCAGGACCGGTGGCGTCGATCGCTTTTTCGCCGGACCAGCCGCTCCGCACGCTGGATCTGTCCCTCGCCGGATCGGACGATCCGACAGGCGCCGCGTTCCGCGTGAATGTCGACCGCGTGGCGAATTCAGAGCGCG
>JAIQFX010000042.1 GCA_020073005.1 Terriglobia bacterium
GCTCCCGGAAATCGAATACACGCTCGTCACGGTCGGCGGCGATCCGGCGAAGACGCGCAACCTGAGCAACATCTACGTCCGGACGTCGCCGATCGAAGCGCGGTCCCGCGATCAGTTCGCGATCATGGACGTCGTGCGGGAACAGGTGCTCCCGCCGTTCTCGAAGGATCTCCGGACGTCGGTGCAGCCGGTCGCGACGATCGGCGGCAGCGGCGCCCAGTCCGCCGACGTGCAGTTCCTGATCAATGGCCCTGACCTGCGAAAGCTGGATGCGATCAGCCGTCAAATGGTGGAGCGCATCAAGACGATGCCCGGCGTCGTCGACCCCGACACGTCGATGAACGTCGGGAAGCCGGAGCTCTCCGTGCAGGTCGACCGGCCGAAGGCCGCGGATCTCGGCGTTCAGATTTCCGACGCCGCGGAGGCGTTGCGGCTGCTGGTGGGGGGCGATCAGGTCACGACGTACAACGAAGGCGGCGAGCAGTACGAAGTGCACCTCCGCGCGCGCGCCGAGGATCGGTCCACGCAGGCGGCGATCGCCAGCTTGACCGTGCCTTCATCGAGGCTCGGCAGCGTGTCGCTCGACAACGTCGCCGACTTCTCCCCCGGTACGGCGCCGTCCGACATCAACCGGCTGAATCGTCAGCGGCAGGTGACGGTCTTTTGCAACCTCCTGCCGACGGCATCTCAGGCGGCCATCCAGAACACCATGCTGGCGGAGTTCAACAAGCTCAACGCCGGCGGCGACTATCGCGGCGGTTTTACCGGCCGGTCGCGCGAGCTCGGACGCGCCGCGGAGAACTTCGTTCTGGCCTTCGTGCTCTCGCTCATCTTCATGTATCTGATTCTGGCGGCGCAGTTCGAGTCGTGGCTGCATCCCATCACGATTCTGCTGTCGCTGCCGATGACGCTGCCGTTCGCGCTGCTGTCGATCATCATCTTCCGGCAGTCGATCAACATCTTCTCGGCGCTCGGGCTGCTGGTGCTGTTCGGCGTCGTGAAGAAGAACTCGATTCTGCAGATCGACCACGCGAATCAGCTCAAGGCGTCGGGCATGTCCACGCACGACGCGGTCATTCGCGCCAGCCGCAATCGTCTGCGTCCGATTCTGATGACGACGTTCGCGTTCGTCGCCGGGATGGTGCCGCTCATCGTCTCGCAGGGCATCGGCGCCGGCACGAACCACGCAATCGGCTTCGTCATCTTCGGCGGCCAGTCGCTCGCACTGCTGCTGACGTTGATCGTCACGCCCGTGGCGTACTCGCTCTTTGACGACGCGTCCAGATGGCGCCTCTTCAGCCGCGCGAAGGCGCGGACGGACGAAGGCGTCGTACCGGCGCCGCTTCCTTCTCAGGTGTAATCATGCGTAGAACAATTCTGCTGACCACACTCGCCACCGGCCTCGCGGCGTCCGCCGCCGCGCAAACCGCGACGGCGCCCGCGACGCTCCGCCTGACCGTCGACGCCGCCGTCGCGATGGCGCTCGAACACAACGTGGACCTCGGCGCGGATCGGCTCGATCCGCAGATCAGCGACACGCGGGTCGCGGCCGCCGCCGGCGCGTTCCGGCCGTCGGTCAACTCGAGCGTGAATTCGAACAATCAGCTGCTGCCGCCGACGAGCCTGCTCTTTCCCGTCGCGACGCAGACCGACGTCGTCACGACGAACGCCGGCGTCGCGCAGAAACTGCCGTGGTTCGGAACGTCCTACAGCGTGGGCTGGACGACGACGCACACCGACAGCAACAGCTTTCTCAACAGCTACAACCCGCTGGTGCAATCAGGGCTCGCGCTGAGCGTCTCGCAGCCGCTCATCCGCGATCTGAAGATCGATCAGAACCGCCAGCAGTTGGTGACGAGCCGCACCAATCGCGACATCGCCGACACGCGCCTGCGCGAGAGCCTGGTCCACACGACGGCGAACGTGAAGGCGGCGTACTGGAATCTGGTGTCGGCTGTCGCGACGGTCGACGCGCGCCGATCGGCGCTCGATCTCGCTGAGGAGCTCGTGCGCGTGAACAAGGCGAAGGTCGACGTCGGGACGTCGCCGCCGCTCGATCTGGTTTCGGCGCAGGCTGAAGTCGCGGCCGATCAGGAACAGTTGATCATCGCCGAGACGTCCGTGAAGCAGTCCGAGGACCGGCTGCGCGTGCTGATCTTCGACGGCACCGTGCGTGAGAACTGGAACGTAACGATCGAGGCCGTCGACTCGCCGCCGATCGCCACGCCGTCCATTGACGTCGAGGCGGCCGTCACGAACACGATCGCGCAGCGCTCCGATCTGGCGCGCGGCCGGAAGGACATTGACAACTCGCAGACGGCGCTGCAGTACGCGGACAACCAGCGGCTGCCCGACGTGCGCCTCAACGCCAGCTATCAGGCGAGCGGACTCGGCGGCACGCAGGTGCTCCGCACCGGCGGCTTCCCCGGCACGATCGTCGGACCCGGCGCCGTGACCGACTTCGGCAACGTCATCGGGCAGCTGTTCGCGCACGACTATCCGACGTGGGCCGTCGGCGTCAGCGTGAATTACCCGCTCGGCGAGAGCGCGGACCGCGCCACATTCGCGCGCGCGAGGCTCGAGCGATCGCAGGCGGACGAACGCTTGAAGAGCACCGAGTCCAAGGCGATCCAGCAGGTCCGCGACGCGGCGTGGAAGATCGAGATGAACGCGAAGCGGATCGAGACCACGCGCGCGGCGCGCTCGCTGGCCGAACAGCGGCTCGACGCCGAGCGCAAGCGATTCGAGGTCGGGATGTCGACGAGCTTCCTCGTCATTCAGGCCCAGCGGGATCTCGCGCAGGCCAAGAACAACGAGCTCGGCGCCGTCCTCGCCTACGACCTGTCGCTCGTCGATTTCGAAGCGCTGCAGCAGGCGCCACCGGCGGCGGCGGCGGGCGGCCGGTAGTCGATGGCCGATCGCGTCTGGCGGGTGCGAAGGAATCACACCTGGATCGACGCCCGGATCTTTGGCGTTGCCGGCCCGGACGCCGGCAGTGTCGAGCTCAAGTGCTACTACGACGGCGAGCCGATCTACGCGAGGCGCTGGCCGACGCGGGAGCTCGCGCTGACCGACGCCGACGCGCGGCTCAAGGATTTGCTCCGCGCGGGCTGGGCGACGCACTGGTAAAATCAGCGCCGCATGGCGCGCGCGTTCGACACCCTCGCAGTCCGATTCGTCCGAACGGCGAAGGCCCGGTGGTCGCAGTTCTGCATGGCGGACTCGACGGGCCGTGAGCTCACCTACGGCCGGGCGCTCGTCGGCAGCCTGCTTCTCGCCCGCGCCGTCACGAGCCGCGCCCGGGGCCAGCGTCACATCGGCCTGCTGCTGCCCGCGTCAGTCGGCGGCGCGCTGGCGAACATCGCCGCGTCGATCGCCGGCAAGGTTCCCGTCAATCTGAACTTCACCGCCGGGCGCGAGGCGATGGACACCGCCGTCGCGCGCTGTCAGATCGCGACGATCCTCACGTCGCGTACGTTCCTCAGCAAGGCCGGCCTGGAGCCGATGGACGGCATGGTCTTCCTCGAAGACGTGCTGAAGGAGACGTCAGCGGCGGCGAAGCTCCTGATGCTCGTCGCGGCGCGCGTGCTGCCGGCAGCGCTGATCGAATCGATCTTTCTCGCCGCGCCGGACGCCGAAGGGATCGCCACCATCATCTTCTCGAGCGGCAGCACCGGCGTGCCGAAGGGCGTGATGCTCTCGCACGCGAACATCCTCGCGAACATCGACTCCGCGAACCGGGCGATCCGCTTGAACAACGCGGACGTGATGCTGGGCGTGCTGCCGTTCTTCCACGCGTTCGGCTACATGGGAACGCTCTGGCTGCCGCTCATCATCGGGTTCGGCGTCGCCTACCATCCGAATCCGACCGACGCGAAGACGATCGGCGAGATGGCGGAGCGGTATCGCGCGACGCTCCTCATCAGCACGCCGACGTTCTGCGGAACGTATACGCGCGTCTGCAAGCCCGAACAGTTCGCTGCCTTGCGCTTCGCCATCGTCGGCGCCGAGAAGCTCCGTCCGGCGACCGCGGCCGCCTTCAAGGAACGGTTCGGCCACGATCTCGTCGAGGGCTACGGCTGCACTGAGATGTCACCGGTGGTGGCGGTGAACGTGCCCGATCGCGACATCACGTCCACCGAGAACCTGCCCCGCGGATCCGTCGGACGTCCGCTGCCCGGCATCGACGCGAAGATCGTGGATATCAGCACCGGCGACGGCCCGCTCGTGGACGTCGAAGGCCTGCTGCTCGTCCGCGGCGCGAACGCGATGGTCGGCTACCTGGGCGATCCCGAACGCACGCGCTCCGCGTTCCGCCACGGTTGGTACGTGACGGGCGACATCGCGACGATGGACGCGGAAGGATTCATCCGCATCACGGATCGGTTGTCGCGCTTCAGCAAGATCGCGGGCGAGATGGTGCCGCACATGCGGGTCGAGGAACAGCTGCAGTCGCTGCTGCCGGACACCTGCGCGTGCGTCGTCACGTCCGTGCCGGATAGCGATCGCGGCGAGCGGCTCGTCGCGTTCTACACGGACCCGACGGTCACGCCGGCTGATCTGTGGAAGAAGCTCGGCCGCACCGCGCTGCCGAAGTTGTGGGTGCCCAAGCGCGAAGACCTGCGGTTCGTCGACGCCATCCCGACACTCGGAACCGGAAAGACTGATCTGCGGGCCGTCCGGGATCTCGCGACGGCGCTGTCTGAAGAGTCGGAACCCGCCTAGCCGCGGCGCGGCCGTGCGGGCTCCTCGAGCTACCGCTCCAGTTCACCCTGATACGGGATGACCTGGCCCGCGATGATCTCCACCTCGAACGACATCGTCTTATAGCCGGGTGCGCGCACTTCGATGCGATGGCGCCCCGCCACCAGGCCGAGCGGCTGCGATGTCGGCGTGAATTGGCCGACCGTGCCGACCAGGGCGTCGTCCACGAACAACTGCGCTGTGTTCGGCGTGATTTCAAAACTCACGCCGCCCGTGTTCGCCTGGCCGGGCTGGACGCCGATCGATCCTTGTGGACCCTGCTGGTCCTGCGGATACGTCGACGGCGGATAGTTCGACGGCGGTGGATAGTTCGACGGCGGTGGATACGCCTGGGCCGGCGGATACGCCGGATAGCTTGTCGCCGGATAGCCGTAGGGCGAGTATCCGTACGGATTGTCGTAGCCGTACGGGTAGTAGTAGGGATCGTAATACGCGCTCGAGTACGCGAACGGATAGCCCATCCACAGGCCAAACCCCAGACTCAGGCGCGGCCGGAACGTGTAGTACGGACGGAAGAAGCGCGCAGGCGCCACGAACGAGTACCGCGGCCCGCCGTGCACGTAGGAGCCACCGCGCACGCCATAGCCGCCGGACACGCCGTAACCGCGGCGCACGCCGTAGCCGCCGCGCACGCTGGAGCCGCCGCGCACGCCGGAGTACGCTCGCGGGCTGCCCGCGACGACGCCCCGCGAGCCGGGCGCGGATCGCGGCGACGCCGCGCGCGACGCACCCCGAGGGACGCCGCCGCCGCGACTGGCCGACGCGCCGCGAGTGTGTCCGCCACGATCGCCACGCTGTTGCGCAAACGCTGATGGCGCCACGCCAACGAGAACGGCCGAAAGACCGGTGACCAGCAGAGTCTTTGAAAGGTTCATAGCACGCCCCCGCCCCGTTATATCGCAAGGATCCTGCCAACGTATCCCGCGATTTGCCGCCAATGTCATCGAAAAACAGCGCCGACGCACACAAGCGTGGTCTTCTGGTGACGCCTGGAGCCGAAAGAGGTCACGCCGAGCCCGCAACGTCCAGGCGCACGCGGTTCTTGCCTGCCGCCTTCGCCTCATACATGCGGGAGTCCGCCTGCTGGATCATCTCTTCCATGTCTCCGGGTACCGCGATGAAGGTCACCCCGCCAATGCTGACGGTCACCGTGCCGGGACTGGCGTCAGCGGCGTTGGTCAATGTCAACCGCAGGCGCTCGAGCGTTACGGCCGCGTCCTGCGGGCCGACCTCGGGCAGCAGGAGGGCGAACTCGTCGCCACCGAGACGCGCGGAAAGATCGCTCGGCCGGACCGACGTGCGCAGGTGATCCGCGACGATTCGGAGCAGACGATCCCCGGCCTCGTGCCCCAACGTGTCGTTGACCGACTTGAAGTTGTCGAGGTCGATGTAGGCCGCGGTCACCGGCCGTCCAGCCCGCCGGCACAGCGCCAGGCTCCGCCGTCCCTCTTCGTAGAACGCCCGGCTGTTCAGCAGCGAGGTGAGCGGATCGATGCGGCTGAGCGCGCGCTCGCGCATCAGCGCGGCCCTGAGGGAGGCAATCAGCACGCCGACGATCGCAAACGAGACGCCCTGAACGACCGTATTCGCGATCCAGATGCCGAGGAGGGAGTACTGGCGGCCGGCCTCGACATTGGACGTCAGCCACGCCAGGGTGCACAAGGCCGACGCGATCAGCGCGCCCCGCCGGCCGCGATACCACGCGAGGAGACTGATCGGCACGTAGTACAGCGGGTACACGCGCAGTTCCACGCCGCTGAAGTAATCGAACGCGCCGATGGCGGCGATCGTCAGCACCGTGGCCAGCCACACCGGCACCACACGCCAGAGGCGAACGGTACGAGCTTCCATGAACCGGTCCGATCACGACAAGGGCAGCGGTCCGAAGTGCTCGGCGTATCGCGCGGTGAACTCGGCCCACGTGTACGCGTGACTGAGACCGCCGAGATGTTCGAGGGCGTAGGTCGCCGCGACGCTGCCCATCTGCGCCGCGACCCGGTACGGCGCGCCCAGCGACATCCCCTTCATCAGCCCGCCGCGGTACGCGTCGCCGACACCCGTCGGGTCGATGATGCGGTGCGGCGTGACGGCCCGGACATCGACGCGCTCTTCCTTCGTCATCACCGACGAGCCCTTTTCGCCGCGCGTGACGACGAGCGTCCCCGCCTCGTCGAGAATCTCCCGCTCGCCGAGCCCGGTCTTCTGTCTGAGCAGCTCGAGCTCGTAGTCGTTGACGATGACGAGCGTCGCGCCCGTCAGGCCGTCGCGCAGCTCGTCGCCTGACATCCGCGCGCACTGCTGGCCCGGATCGAAGATGAACTTGATGCCGAGCGTCCGGCACTCCTCGGCGTACTGCACCATCGCGCCGGGATCGTTCGGCGAGATGATCGCGAGGCCGCAGTCGCGGACCGTGCGGAACGAGAGCTGACCGGCATCGGCCATCGCGCCGGTGTAGAACGACGCGATCTGGTTGTTGTGCTGGTCGGTGCTGCAGAAGAACGACGCGCAGAACTTGCCCTGAATCTGCCTGGCCAGCGACGTGTCGATGCCGGCGGCTTCGAGCCACTGCCGGTACTCGCCGAAGTCCTCGCCCGCCGTCGCCATCAGCAGCGGCTTCTCGCCGAGCAGCGCGAGCGTGTACGCGATATTGGGCGCGCAGCCGCCGCGCCGCTTGTCCATCGAGTCGACGAGAAAGCTCAGGCTGACGCGGTCCATGTGATCCGGAAGGAAGTGCTCGGTGAACCTCCCGGGGAACGACATCAAGTAATCGAACGCGATCGATCCAGTGACGACGATTTTCATTTCATGTACTTTCCGACGATGGGCGCGAGCTCCTGCTTCGTCTGCGCCGGCACGTGTTCAGGTCTGGTGATGATGGCGGTCGCGAGCGCGTCCTTGCACGCGCACGTGCGCGGGCCGGTCAGGCGTCCGACGGCTTCGGCAATCGTCTTCTGCGCGGTGACCGCGTTCTGCATCAGGTTCGCGATGATCAGATCGACCGTCACCGAATCGTGATCCGGGTGCCAGCAGTCGTAATCGGTCACGAGCGCGAGCGTCGCGTAACAGATCTCCGCTTCGCGCGCGAGCTTGGCTTCCTGCAGGTTCGTCATGCCGATGACGTCCATGCCCCACGACCGGTAGAGCCTGGACTCGGCCAGCGTCGAGAACTGCGGCCCTTCCATGTTGACGTAGGTGCCGCCGCGATGCACGGTCGCGCCGACGGACGCCGCGGATTCCGCGGCCACCTTCGACAGATCCCCGCACAGCGGATGCGCGAACGCGACGTGCGCGACGAGGCCGCGGCCGAAGAACGTGCTGATGCGCCCCCTCGTGCGATCGAAGAACTGATCGGGCACGACGATGTCGAGCGGCCTGTACTCGTGCTTCAGGCTGCCGACGGCGCTCGCCGACAGGATCCGGTCGACGCCCAGCACCTTGAAGCCGTAGATGTTCGCGCGGAAGTTCAGCTCCGACGGCAGAATGCGATGCCCAACGCCGTGCCGCGCAAGAAACGCCACGCGCCTGCCGCGCAGCGTGCCGATCACGTACGGCCCCGACGGATCGCCGAACGGCGTCTTGACGTGCTTCTCCTCGCGGTCGTCCAGCTCCGCCATTTCGTACAGGCCACTGCCCCCGACGATTCCAATCTCAACGGCCATGTCGTCTCCCCAGCCACCAGCCACTAGCCACCCGCCACCACGATGCGTTTCCCGTTCTCCTCGCGGATGTAGCCCGCCGCGACGACGGGATCGTGCGCGAAGAACACCAGGATCTCTTTCTCGATCGCTTCCTTCACGAACTGCTGCTTCGCCGCGAGCGTGTCCATCGGATACAGGTCGTAGCCCATGATCCACGGATCCGGCACGTGCGACGTGAACGGCATCAGGTCGGCGACGAACGCCGCGGTCTTGCCGCCGGATTCGATGACGGTCATCTGGTGGTGCATCGTGTGGCCGCCCGTCCGCCGCACCTTCACGCCCGGCATGATCATCTGATCGTCGTCGACGAGCTGCAGGACGCCCGCGTCCGCCAGCGGCACGTAATTGTCGCGCAGGTAGCTCGCGCGATTCCTGGCGTGCGGGTGCGTCGCGTCTTCCCACTCGCCGCGGCGGACGATGTACTGCGCGCGCGGAAACCTCGGGCGCACGCGGCCGCCCGCGTCGCGGACGGTGAAGCCGCCCGCGTGATCGAAATGCAGATGGCTCGCCAGCACGATGTCGATGTCCTCGACGCCGACGCCCGCTTCCGCCAAAGCGTGGTCGAGGTTGCGCGATCGATCGACGCCGTAGATCTCGTGGAACTTCGCGTCCTCTTTATCGCCCAGGCCGGCATCGATGATCATCGTCCGCGCGCCGCGCACGATCAACGAGCGCATGGCGAGCAGCACACGGTTGCGATCGTCGGTGGGATGTTGCTTCGACCAGAACACCTTCGGCACGGTGCCGAACATCGCGCCGCCGTCGAAGCGGATGAAGCCGTCGCAGACAGACATCAGCTCGATCTCGCCGATGGAAAAGCGTCTCACTCGCGAATCACGGCTGACAGCTGACGGCTGAGAGCTCACAGCTGATTGCTTCAGCTCGACGAGCACACCGTGCGTCGCCGACGGATGGACGAACGCAATCGTCGATCCTTCCGCGCCCGGACGCGGCGTCTCGTCGATCATCCGCACGCCGCGCGCCTTGAGCTGCTGCACCGCCGCGTGAACATCGTCCACGCGCAGCGTGATGTGATGCAGGCCCGGCCCTCTTTTGTCAATGTACTTCGCGATCGGTGAATCCGCCGCCGTCGCTTCGAGCAGCTCGAGGTTCGATGCGCCGACCGGAATGAAATGCGCGCGGACGCGCTGCGAGACGACGTCCTCGGGCGCCTCGACCTCGAGGCCGAGCGCGTCGCGATAGAACGCGAGCGCCGCCGGCAGATCCTTGACCGCGATTCCCACGTGATCGAGAACGGCCTTCATGTCGTGCCTTCGCGGCTACCGGCGCGTCCATCAGCAATCACGCGCCACATCAGATCGTCCGCCGCCGTGTACGGATCCAGTTCGCGCGCGGCGATCCGGTCGATGATCGACGCCAGCTCGCCCGGCTTGAGAATGGCATGCTCGAGACGGTGCATGAACCGGTGCGACACGAGCTCGCGCAGCCGGTACTCGCTCCGCGACTTCCGCCGCGCCGCCTGCTTCGGCTGGCCGTGCGCGCGAAACTGCCAGATGGCCTCCAGGAGCTCCGGCACGCCGTTGCCGCTCGTCGCGACGGTCTTGAGGATCGGCGGCCGCCATTCGTCCGGCTGAAACGTCTGCAGCGACAGATTCGCTTCGACCGCCGACGCCAGCCGGTCCGCGCCCTCGCGATCGGCTTTGTTGACGACGAACAGATCGGCGATCTCCATGATGCCGGCCTTCAGGGCCTGCACTTCGTCGCCGGTGCCCGGCACGAGCGTGACGATGGACACGTCGGCCGTGCGGATGATGTCCACCTCGTCCTGACCCACGCCGACCGTCTCGATGATGACGATGTCGAGGCCAGCTGCGTCGAGGACGAGCGCGGCGTCGCCGGTCGCGCGCGCGAGCCCGCCGAGATGACCGCGCGTCGCCATGCTGCGGATGAACACGCCGCTGTCGGCCGCGTGCGTCTGCATGCGGAGCCGATCGCCGAGCACGGCGCCGCCGCTGAACGGGCTCGTCGGATCGACCGCGATCACGCCGACGGTCTGCGGCTTCTTCGCGCTCGACGTTCTGAGCGCCACGATCAGCCGATCGACGAGCGTGCTCTTCCCGGCGCCCGGCGGTCCGGTCACGCCGATGAGGTACGCGCGGCCGGTGCGGGGAAAGATCGCGCGGACGAGCTCGGCGGCGGCGGGATCCTCGTTCTCGACGAGGGTGATGGCGCGGGCCATCGCGCGGGGATCGCCCGCCAGCACGCGGTCGGCGAGAGTCGGGGTCACGAGCGGGACAGCAGCTGGCGCGCGATCACGAGCCGCTGGATCTCGCTCGTGCCCTCGCCGATGGTCGTGAGCTTGACGTCGCGGAAGAACTTCTCGGCCGGGTAATCCTTCACGAAGCCGTACCCGCCGTGGATCTGGACGCAGTCGTCGGCCACCTTCACGGCGATCTCGCTCGCGTACAGCTTCGCCATGGACGACTCGAGCGTCGTCCGCGCGCCCTGGCCTTTCAGGTACGCCGCGCGGTACGTGAGCCACCGCGCGCCTTCGATCCGCACGGCCGCGTCCGCGAGCTTCCATTGAATTGCCTGAAAGGTCGAGATCGTCTTACCGAACGATGTCCGTTCCTTCGCGTAGCGCAGCTCCGCTTCGTACGCGCCCTGCGCGAGGCCGACGGCGAGCGCCGCGATGCCGATGCGGCCGGCGTCGAGTACCTGCATCGTGTTGACGAACCCCTGCCCGGCTTCGCCGAGCAATTGATCGCCGGGCACGCGACAGTTCTCGAGCAGCACTTCGCTCGTATCGCTCGCGCGCATCCCGAGCTTGTCTTCCTTCTTCCCCGGCGAGATGCCGGGCGTGCCCTTCTCGACGATGAACGCGCTGATGCCCTTGGTGCCGGCCGCGCGATCGGTGACGGCCATGATGACGAACACGTCACCGACGCGCCCGTGCGTCGTGAACGTCTTCGATCCGTTCAGCACCCAGACATTGTCGTCATGGCCGTCGCGCGTCGCCTGCGTGCGCATGCCGGCCGCGTCGCTGCCGGACGTGGATTCGGTCAGGCCCCACGCGCCGACCTTCTCGCCGCGCGCGAGCGGCGTGAGGAACTTCGTCTTCTGCGCCTCGGTCCCGAACAGCGCGATGTGCGACGCGCACAGACCGTTGTGCGCCGCGACCGACAGCGCGATCGCCGGGTCGACGCGCGCCAGCTCCTCGATGCAGATGCAGTAGTCGAGCGCCGACATCGCCGCGCCGCCGTACCGCTCGGGGAACTGGATCCCGAGCAGGCCGAGGGCCGCCAGCTTCGGCATCAGCTCGGCGGGAAAGTGCTGCGTCTGATCCCACTCGCGCACGTGCGGGCGGATCTCGGTCTCCGCGAACTCGCGGACCGTGCGGCGCAGGAGCGCCTGTTCTTCGGTCGGCCGGAAATCCATCCCGATCAAGACTGTATCACTGCCATGACCATCAGGCGGTAGGTGCGGCGGCCTGTTTTCTCGAGGAACGCGACGCGCCGGCCGTCGGACGACCACGCGGGAAGCGTCGCGCCTTTGGCGGGCGCGAGCGTCGTGCGGTGCTTGAACTGGTCCATCAGCGTCACCCGGCCGTCGTTGATGAAGAGAATCGCGCCGCTGCCCGCCGGTCCCCAGCTGAAGTTCTCGCCGAGGAACGGATCGCCGTTGGTCCACTCGCCGATCCGCCAGCCGAGCAGCCACAACGTCGTGTCGAAGGCGTACGCGTCCGCGGAATTCTTCGGGTCCGGCGTGAAGGCGCCGTTCCCGCCGCCGCTGCCGCCAAGAAACGGCGTCACGCGCGTCCTTCTGTCCTCTCGGGCGAGCTCGATCCGCAGGGCCGGGTTGCCCGGCGCGCTGAAGTCCGACTTCATCGCCCAGTACGCCGACGCCCAATCCGGCTCGCCGAACGCGGCGCTGACCGTGCGATCGACGAGCGAGACGATGTAGTCGTGGGCCGTGCTGCCGCCTTCGACCGTCTGCAGATAGACGTACTCGCCGTCGTTCGACCACGCGAGCTGCCGGAACTCGCCCTTCAGCTGACGCTCGTCGAGCTCGCACACGACGACGGGCTTTGCCGCCGTGAATGTCGAGACGTCGATCGGCGCGACCGTCGCCGTCTGACCGATCAGCGTGAGGAGGAGAAGAACGATGCGCACGCCTTTTCAGTTTTCCGTTTTCAGTTCTAACTTTTGCTGACTCCGGCGACCAACAGCGTGAACTTCTTCCGCCCGCTCTTCTGCACCCATGCGAGCCGGCTGGCGTCTGTCGACCACGCGGGCAGCAGCGCTTGCTTCACGCCCGGGATGATGCGCTTGTGTTGCTCCTGGTCGAGGAGCATCAGCCGGCCGTCGCGATCCGTGTACGCGATCACGCCGGTCCCGCGCGGCCCCCAGCCGAACATCAAGCCGGGAATCGGCCGCTCGTTGACGAACTCGCTGACGGCCTGGCCGAGCAGATTGAATCTGACGACGTTCTGCTTCTGGCGCTGCGATTCGCGATCGATGTTGCCCGGGCTGACGCCGGTCGGATCGGATCGGTTGCTGTCGATCGCGCCCGCCGAGCCGGTGCCGATCTTGACCGTCTCGAGCTTCTGCTCGACGTCGATGACGAGCGCCGGCACGCCCGGCGCGGTTCGATCGGATTTGTTCGTCCAGTACACGTGGGCCCAGTCGGGCTGTGCGTCAACCGCGGCCGGCACGCCGCCCGCGCGCGGCACGGTGTAGTGCCGCAGCTTCGGCGACTGCGGATCGCCGTCCGCGGTCTGCACGTAGAGCTGCGTGTCGTCGCTCGACCAGCCGACCTGCCGCAGCTCGCCTTTCAGTGTCCCCAGATCGAGCTCGGTGACCGTCGCCGGCGCGCCGACGATCAGCTTCGACACGTCGATGGGCATCGCCATCGGCTGAGCGAAGAGACCGGCGACCGGCACGGCGATCGATAACGCGAAGGCGAGCGGCCGCATGGCACACCTCCGGAATCGAGCGCCGTTCACAGCGCCCGGCTGACGGGGTGATGGGAGGTTGGCGTCACGGCACCCGCTTCGTCCAGCGCCCAGTTCGTGTGGGGCGCGCGGTTCTCGATGAGCCAGCCGTTCAGAAGACCGGAGTAATTCTGCCAGCGCATCCCGTGACGCTCGTAGAACGGGACCAGCGCGCGCTGCAGCGCCGGCAGGCGGTAGAACGGCACGCCGGCGAAGTAGTGATGCTCGAGGTGGTAGTTCGAGTTGAGGAACGTGAAATCCCAGAACCAGTTCCCGCGCACGAGCGTGGTCCACTTCGTGGGATCGGTCGGATCGATGTCGTAGTGCTGGCCGAGACGGTTCAGCGTGAACGCGATCGGGAAGACGAAGAAGACCGGAACGACGTACGCGCGAAGCGCCGCGGCGCCGCCGGCCAGGGCCCAGATGAGCGCGAGCGCCGTGAGGTGCGCGACGATCGACACGCGGCGTTCGCGCGCGATCTGCCGCTGCAGCGCCTCGGGATACGTGGCGCTCTCCTTCCGCGCGGCGCGAAAGTAGATCGGGAACAGCGCCGGCGAGCAATACAGCAGCTTGAACCACCGCGCGTTGATCTTCGGCGACAGGTGATGCCGCTTCGGATCGTCGTCGAACGATCCCAGCTCGGCGTGATGATCGAGATGCCAGCGCGTGAACTGGCTCGCGGAGATGCCGCTCGGCACCGCGTACAGCCAGCCGAGCAGCCGATCGGCCGCCGGTCGCCGCGAGTCGAACACCGTGTGGTGGACGACCTCGTGCAGCAGCACCGTGAAGTTGAACACCGTGAACCCCTGCACGAACGCCAGCGGGATCCACAGCAGCGGATTCGCGGTCGAGAGCAGCCCCCACGTCGCCAGCGCCAGCAGACCGAACTGCCGCGCCGCGATCAGCAGATGCCGCGCGGCCGACTTGCGGTGGAACGCGCGCAGCGTCTCGCGCGGCAGCACGTGGCTGAGCTCCGTCCGGAGCGCGATGGCGTGCTGGCTGTAATAGTGGGCCTTCACGGGTGTGGAGACGATTGTACTATGATGATTCCAGGAGGGCTCATGGCTCGTGCACGCCACGCCGCTGTCGCCGCCGTGCTGCTGCTGCTCGTCGCGGCGCCCGCGCGCGCGGACCTGACCGCATTCATCGGCGCCAACACCACGCCCGCGAACCGGCAGGCGCGCGGCGTCGCGCTCGGCGTCGGCCTGGTCATCATCGGCTTCGAATTCGAATATGCGTCGACCGAAGAGGATCCGACGGTCTCGGCGCCGTCGCTCAAGACGGGGAGCGGCAATCTGCTGCTGCAGACGCCCGGCGCCTTCTTCGGCTTCCAGCCGTACTGGACGACCGGTGGCGGGCTGTACAACGAGTCGCTCGGCACGCGCTCGGACACCGGGTTCAGCCTCAACACCGGCGGCGGCGTGAAGGTGAACCTCCTCGGCCCGATTCGGCTGCGGGTGGACTACCGGGTGTTCAAGCAGGGAAACGGTGCGCTGTATTCGACAGCGCACCGTGTCTACGCAGGACTGAATCTGAAGTTCTGAGTTACTTGCCGAGATCGGCGACGAGCGTCAGGTTGACGAAATTCTGGCCCGACGCGTAGGCGCCGGCGTACTGCTTGTAGAGATCGGCCACTTCGGCGGGCGGAAACGCTTCGGCGAGGATGTTCGACACCGTGTAGTCCGCGCCCTTGACCGACGGATCGATCAGGAAGACGTAGAGCACGTTGCCGCCGGCCGCCGGGTCGGGCGACTTGAAGACCTTCCAGCTCTTCGCCTGCTCCTTGCGTTCCGGCTTCGCGCTCTTCTGCAGCGCTTCCTTCAGCTTGCCCACGACGGCTTCGAAGTCGCCGGTCTTGTCGGGCTTGATGAAGTTGAGCACCATGCCGCCGTCGGACGCGAAGACGCGCGCGGTGGGCGGGGCCGCTGCCTGCGCCGCCGGTTGCTGGGCAGACGTAGCGGTCGCCGACAGCATGACGGCGACAAATCCAAAGGCAATCCAACGACGCATCACGGCCTCCTCCTGCGAAAGGGCGTTACTTTAGCGTACTCAGGGCTACACGAAAACGGTCATTACTTCGTTGGCCAGCAGCATTCCGCGGCGGGTCAGATGAAGGCGGGCACCGTCGCGCCGGAGGCAGCCGGCCTCGAGGAACCGCTCGAGATCCCGGCCAAACCGGCGCCAGACGTCGACGCCATAACGTTTTTGTATGGAATCGCCGTCGATACCGTCGACCAACCGCAGGCCCGTAAAGAGCGCGTCCCCGAGCCGCTCGTCCGGGTTCAGGCGCCGCTCGTCGACCCGCGTCGACTCGCCGCGCGCGATCCGGTCCACGAACTCCTCGGTGGACGCGACATTCTTCCACCGGACCCCATCGCGTGTCGAGTGGGCCCCGCAGCCGAGCCCCAGCCACTCGCCGTCGGTCCAGTACTTGAGGTTGTGGCGGGAGCGACGGCCGGGCCGGGCGACGTTGGAGATCTCGTACTGCTCGTAGCCGGCGGCGTCCAGCCGATCGAGCGACGTCAGGTACATCGCCGCGGCGTCGTCGTCGGGCGCCTGCGACCAGCGGGCGCGCGCCATCTCGTCCTTGAGCGGCGCGTTCGGGTAGACCTCGAGCAGGTACAGCGACAGATGCTCCGGCGCGAGCGCGATGGCGGCGTCGACCGACGCGAGCCAGTCATCGACGCGCTGCGCGGGCAGCCACATCATCAGATCGAGGCTGAGGTTGTCGAAGCCGGCGGCGCGCGCTTCGGCGACCGCGTGCCGCGCGCGGTCGGCGCTGTGCAGCCGCGAGAGCCGGCGCAGCTCATCGTCTTTGAAGGATTGCACGCCGTAGCTGAGGCGATTGACGCCCGCGCGCCGGAATGCCGCGAGCCGCGCCTCGGTCACCGTCTCGGGATTCGCCTCGAGCGTGACCTCGCGATCGATCGCGAGGTCGAACGACGACTCGCACGCCGTGACGATGCGCGCGATCTCGTCCGGCTCGAGCAGCGACGGCGTCCCGCCGCCGAAGTAGATCGTGTCGGCCTTCTCCCGTCCCGCCCCTCCTGCCCGTCCCGCCTCACCTGCCCGCGCGATTTCTCTCAGCAGCGCGTCAACGTACCGCGCCTTCAGATCCGCATCGAACAGTCCGCGATTGAAGTTGCAGTAGTTGCAGATGGCGGAGCAGAACGGAATGTGGACGTAGAGTCCGAGAGGTGCGGGGTGCGGAGTGCGGGGTGCGGGGTGCACGGTGCTGGGTGCTGAGTGCTGAGTGCTGGGTGCAGCTTCAGTTTCAGATTTTCAGTCTTCAGTTCTAACTTTAGCTTCCCGCCCGTCCGCCCGGCCATTTCAGGTCGGCGCGGCCGTCGCGCAGTTGCGCGCGCGCCTGGCGGCCGCGGGGCGACGGCAGGACGCCGGCTTTCTTGCGCATCTTCCAGAGCGTGACGAGATCGTCGACGCCGCCGTTGGCCGGCATCTCGCGGTAGTCGGCGCCGTCCATCTCGACGAACTCGCACATCTCGTGGAGGCGCGAACGCATGCGGTGGCCGATGCGGAACAGCAGCGAGTTCGGCTCGGTGTCGTCGGGAATGTCCTGGTAGTTGGACGTGAACAGCGTGAGGCGCTTCTCGTTGTACCGCGTATTGACGATGAGGTTCATCGTCTCTTCGACCCATTCGGAGGTCTTTTCGGCGCCCAGATCGTCGAGGACGAGCAGGTCGGCCGTCATCACCGGCCGGAGAATCTCGAGTTCGGTCGTGCGGATGGACGGATCGTAGGTGCTGCGGATGATGCGGAGCAGATCGCGCGTGTCGTAGAAGAGCCCGCGCGCGCCGGTCGCCTCGATGATCTGCTTCAAGACCGCGACGGCGAGATGCGTCTTGCCGACGCCCGGCTGGCCTTCGAGCAGCAAGCCGCGCGTGTGGACGGGAAACGACTCCGCGACGCGGCGCGCCTTGGCGACCGCCTGCTCGAGCGACTCGTTGTAGGCCGTGAAGTTCGCGAGCGTGCAGTGCTGATACCGCGTCGGAATGTTCGCGTCGGCGAGGCGGTGCCGTCCGATCTGCTCGCGCCAGCAGTCGCACCGCACCACGCGGCGGACGCCGGTCGCTGGATCGTCGAGGGGCTTCCAGCCCGTACCGTCACAGATGGGACACACCGTCTCTTGAACCATGAACCAAGAACCCTGAACCCGGTACGCTGAACCCGTGTCAGTTGAGATGACTGTGAATCTTCGCCGAGCGCCGCAGCTTTTCCTTGGCGCGCGACTCGATCTGGCGGACTCTTTCGCGCGACAGGTGCAGCCGGTCGCCGATTTCCTGCAGCGTGCGCGGCTCGTCGTCTTCGAGCCCGAAGCGCAGCCGCACGACCTCGCGCTCCTTCCCGTCGAGATCGAGCAGCGCGGCCGCGAGCTCGTCGAGGTCGGACTGGTGGATCAGCTCGTCCTCGATCGCCGGCACGCCGTCCTGCGGCAGCAGATCGCCGAATTCGCGCGTCCCGCCGCGGTTCTCCGCGCGGGCCGACATCACGGGCTCGCTGAGCGAAATGTCCTCGCCGCCGTGGTGCAGCGCGGCGAACAGCTTCGGCGGAAAGCAGAACGCGCGCGTCTGATCGGCGAGCACGTGCATCATCGCTTCGCGCACCCACCAGACGCCGTAGGTGATGAACTTGACGTTGCGCGAGGGATCGAAGCGCCGCGCGGCCTCGATCAGCCCGAGGTTGCCTTCGTGTATCAGGTCGAGAAAGGAGACGCCGTGGCCGCGGTACCGCTTCGCGTAGGAGACGACGAATCGCAGGTTGGCTTCGACCAGACGCGTGATCGCGGCTTCGTCGCGGTGCTGCTGAATCCGGAGGCCGAGCGCGCGTTCTTCCTCGACCGTCAGCCGCGGCAGCCTCGCGATCTCTCTCAGGTACGCGGCGAGCGCGCTCGCATCGTCTTCGCTCGCTCCATACCGCCGCGGCATGGAGGAAGCATACATCAAACTGAAAACTTGAAACTGAAAAGAGAAAACTTGATCTTCGCGGACTTTTCAGTTTTCACTTTTTCGGGCTTTCCGGCTTCGACGCGCGGACCAGATCAGTCGGAGCCGATTTGACGAGCGCCGTCGACAGCCGCTGCTCCCACCCGTCGAGCCCGCGGGCCATCTCGTGCTTGACGTACTCCATGAACTCGTTGACTTCGTGCTGCATCGCCTCGATCTTGCGGCGCATGTTGAGGATGATCTCCACGCCGGCGAGGTTCACGCCGAGATCTCGGGTGAGTGACAGAATCGTCTCCAGCTGCTCGAGGTCTTCTTCCGAGTACAGCCGCGTGTTGCCCTCGGTCCGGGACGGCTTCAGCAGCCCTTCCCGCTCGTACAAGCGCAGCGTCTGCGGGTGGATGTTGTACTTCTGCGCCACCGCGCTGATCATGTAGAACGCTTTGCCGGGTTTCTTCATGGTCCTCAAGAACGTTAACCACGGAGGTCACTGTCCTCAGTGTCCTCCGTGGTTCATATCTTCAGTTCGCCTCTCACATCGTCTGCATGTATCTTCCCGAACTCCCGCAGCAGTTCCTTCGATCGCTCATCGAGGATCTTCGGCAGCACGAGCTTCACCTCGACGACGAGGTCGCCGCGACGGCCGTCGCGCGGCGACGGCATCCCGCGCTCGCGCAGGCGGAAGCGCTGCCCTGACTGCGTGCCCGGCGGGACCCGCACCCGCGCCGGACCGTCGAGGCTCGGAACGTCGATCTTCGCGCCGAGCGCCGCTTCGTGCACCGCGACCGGCACCGTGAGATGCAGGTCGTCGCCCTCGCGCCGGAACAGCGGATGCGGCTGCACGTGCACGGTGATGTAGAGGTCGCCGTTCTCGCCGCCGTTGCGCCCGGCGTGGCCTTTCCCCGGCACGCGGATGCGCGCGCCGTCCGCCAGTCCGGCCGGGACGTTGATGACGAGCGCCTCGCTGCGCATCTCGACCTGCTGGCCGCCGCAGGTCGGGCACCGCGTCTGGCGCAGCCGGCCCGAGCCGTTGCACGCGCCACACGGTTTCGAGAACACCATGTGCCCGCGCGCCGACTTGATGACGCCGCTGCCCTGGCACTTCGGACACCGCGACTCGCTGACGGACAGGTGCCCGGCGCCCTTGCACCCGCGGCAGCGCTCCTGGCGCATGACGGTCAGCGATCGCTGGCCGCCGTGCAGCGCGTCCTCGAAGCTGATCGTCGTCGTTTGATGCAGGTCGACGCCGCGTTCCGGCGCGCCCTGGCTGCGCGGCGCGTCGCGCTGCAGCAGCACGTCCGCGAACAGATCGCCGAACGTCGACGCGTCCGAGCCGTGCGCGCTGACCGTGAAGTCGAATCCCTCGAAGCCGAACGCCGTCGCGCCCGCGTCCTCGGCCACCTGGCCGCCCGCGTCGTAGCGCCGGCGCCGCTCCGGATCGATCAACGTTTCGTACGCTTCGGCGATCCGGCGGAACTGCTCCGCCGCCATCCGATCGCCGGGGTTGATGTCCGGGTGATGCCGCCGCGCCAGACGCTTGTAGGCGCGCTTGATGTCGCTCGCGGTCGCGGCCCGCGGAAGGCCAAGAATGATGTAAAAGTCCATGGAATTGCGGATCACTCCGCAATATCAGCTACTGAGGCTTCCCTTCATCCACGACTTCAGCATCGATCACGTCGCCCTTCGGCGCGCTCCCGCCGCCGTCGGCCGGCGGTGCCTGGCCGCCGCCCGGCGCCGCACCCGGCGCGCCGCCGCCGGCGCTCGCGCCCTGCTGACGGTAGAGGTTCTCGGCCGCCTTGTGCTGCGCCGCGGTGAGCTGATCGAGCGCGCGCTGGATCGCCGGGCCGTCGGTCCCCTCGATCGCTTTCTTCACCGCGTCCATGTTCGTCTCGATCGCCGACCGATCCGCCTCGCTCAGCTTGTCGCCCGTGTCCTTCAGCATCCGCTCGGCGCCGTACACGGCCTGATCGGCCTTGTTGCGGATTTCGATCTCTTCCTTCCGCTTCCGATCGTCCTCGGCGTGCGACTCGGCTTCCTTCATCATCCGCTCGACCTCGTCCTTGCCGAGGCCGCTCGACGCGGTGATGGTGATCTTCTGTTCTTTGCCCGTGCCGAGATCCTTCGCCGACACGTTCACGATGCCGTTGGCGTCGATGTCGAACGTGACTTCGATCTGCGGCACGCCGCGCGGCGCCGGCGGCAATCCGACGAGATGGAACTTGCCGAGCGTGCGGTTGTCGCGCGCCATCGAGCGCTCGCCCTGCAGGACGTGGACTTCGACGCTCGTCTGGTTGTCCGACGCCGTCGAGAAGATTTCGCTCTTGCGCGTCGGGATCGTCGTGTTGCGGCCGATGAGCGTCGTCATGACGCCGCCCATGGTCTCGATGCCGAGCGAGAGCGGCGTCACGTCGAGCAGCAGCAGATCCTTCACGTCGCCGGCGAGCACGCCCGCCTGCACCGCCGCGCCGACCGCCACGACTTCATCCGGATTGACGCCCTTGTGCGGCTCCCGGCCGAAGAGCTCCTTGACGATCGTCTGCACCTTCGGGATGCGCGTCGAGCCGCCCACGAGGACGACCTCGTCGATCTTCGACGGATCGAGGCCCGCGTCCGAGAGCGCCTGCTTCGTCGGCCCGACCGTCTTCTGCAGCAGATCGTCGACGAGCTGTTCGAACTTCGCGCGCGACAGCTTCATCTGCAGGTGCTTCGGGCCGCTCTGATCGGCCGTGATGAACGGCAGGTTGATGTCGGTCTCCATCACCGTGGAGAGCTCCATCTTGGCCTTCTCCGCCGCCTCCTTGAGCCGCTGCAGCGCCATGCGGTCCTTGCTGAGATCGATGCCGTCGGTCTTCTTGAACTCGGCGATGATCCAGTCGATGATGCGCTGGTCGAGGTTGTCGCCGCCCAGGTGCGTGTCGCCGTTGGTCGCCTTCACCTCGACGACGCCCTCGCCCACTTCGAGGATCGAGATGTCGAACGTGCCGCCCCCGAAGTCGTAGACGGCGATCGTCTCGTCCTTCTTCTTGTCGAGGCCGTAGGCCAGCGCCGCCGCGGTGGGCTCGTTGACGATCCGCATCACCTCGAGTCCCGCGATCTGCCCGGCATCCTTGGTGGCCTGCCGCTGCGCGTCGTTGAAGTACGCCGGCACGGTGATGACGGCCCGGCCGATCGGCACGCCGAGATACTCTTCGGCGGCCTGCTTCAGCTTCTGCAGAATCATCGCGGAGATTTCCGGCGGCGGATATTCCTTGCCGTTCGCCATCACGCGCGCGTCGGCGTTGCTGGCGCGCACGACTTCATACGGCACCATCTTCATCTCTTCATTGACCTCGTCGAACTTGCGGCCCATGAAGCGCTTGATCGAAAACACGGTGTTCTCGGGATTCGTCACGGCCTGCCGCTTCGCGACCTGGCCGACGAGGCGCTCGCCGGCTTTGGTGAACGCCACCACGGACGGCGTCAGGCGCCCGCCTTCCGGGTTGGTGATCACGACAGGCTCGCCGCCTTCCATGACCGCCACGACAGAGTTCGTGGTGCCGAGATCGATGCCGATGATTTTGCTCATGAATTCCTCGTCGACTGGGGGAATGTGATATCGCGTTGATTATGAAAGCTGAGTGCCTCATTGTCAATTTGACTCTCACAAACTCTCAAATTCGGCGCTAAAATACTGATTCATGGCGCACGTCGTCCTCCGCATCGCCCGCAACGCCGGCATCGTCGCCTTGTTCATCGTCGCGGCGATGCTCGGCATCCTCAGCGGCGTCCTGTTCGCGTATGCCGGCGACCTCCCGCAGGTCACCTCGCTCGACAACTACAACCCGAGTACGATCACGCGCATCTACGCCGCGGGCGGACAGGTCATCGGCGAGTTCGCCACGCAGCGCCGCGTCGTCGTCGCCTACGACGACATCAATCCGGTCCTGCGCCAGGCCATCATCGCGACCGAGGACGCGGACTTCGACAAGCACTTCGGCGTCAACGTGTGGCGCATCGCCGCGGCGGCGCTGACCGACGTCCTCGAGCGCCGGCGCGCGCAGGGCGCCAGCACGCTGACGCAGCAGCTCGCCCGCAACCTCAAGGATCAGTTCGGGCTCACGTCGAAGAGCGAGGAAGGCGCGGCGCAGTCGCTCGAGCGGAAGGTCAAGGAGATCATCCTCGCGGTCCAGATCGAAAAGCGCTACACGAAGAAGGAAATCTTCACGATCTACTGCAACCAGATGTACCTCGGCCACGGCGCGTACGGCGTCGAGGCCGCGTCGCGTCTGTACTTCAACAAGACCAACAAACAGCTCAGCCTCGAAGAGGCCGCGCTCATCGCCGGCATCTTCCAGACGCCCGAGCGTCAGAGCCCGTTCGTCGACATGAAGCGCGCGACCGCGCGGCGCAACGTCGTCCTGCAGCGCATGGCCGAGGAAGGCTACATCACGCAGGCGCGGGCGGAGGCGGCGAAGCGGACGCCGATCGTCACGCGCGGCCAGCCGAACCAGCCGCCGGGCATCGCGCCGTTCTTCGTCGAGGAAGTGCGCAAGCACCTCGAGCGCCAGTACGGCGCGAAGGTGCTGTACGAAAACGGCCTCTCGGTCACGACGACGCTCGATCCGGCGCTGCAGGAGATTGCGAACCGCGTGATCGAGCGCGGGCTGCGCGCCTACGACAAGCGCCACGGCTGGCGGAAGCCGGCGCGCAACGTCGCCGACGAGAAGCGCACCATCGATTCGTACACGGATGATCGCTGGAACCGGCCGATCGTCGCGGGCGACGTCGTCCCCGCCGTCGTCGTCACCGCGCCCAGGGGCGGACCCGCGCGGCTGCGCATCGGCAAGTACCACGCGGATCTCGACAAGGCCGGGTACACGTGGACGCATCGCGCGACCGCCGCCGACCTCTTCAAGCCGGGCGATGTCGTCGACGTGGCCGTGACGAAGATTGATGAAGGGCCCGGCGCCGCGACCGTCACGCTCGAGCAGACGCCGCAGGTGGAGGGCGCGCTCCTCGCCATCGACAATCACACCGGCCAGATCAAGGCGATGGTGGGCGGCTGGAGCTTCACGCGCAGCAAGTTCAACCGCGCGATGCAGGCGTACCGGCAGCTCGGGTCGACGTTCAAGCCGATCGTCTACACCACGGCGATCGATCGCGGCTTCACGCCGGCGTCGATTATCGTCGACGCGCCGGTCAGTTACACGAGCGACATCGGCGCGGTCTGGGAGCCGAAGAACTACGACCTCAAGTTCCTGGGACCGGTCACGCTCCGCTACGCGCTCGAGGAATCGCGCAACGTTCCCGCGGTCAAGATGATGGAAACGCTGGGGCCGAAGAGCGTGCTCGAGTACGCGAAGAAGTTCGGGCTCGAGGAAGATTTTCCGCCGTTCCTGCCGATCGCGCTCGGCGCGGGCGACGCGACGCTGCTCGAGATCACCAGCGCCTACACGACCTTCCCGAATCAGGGCGTCCGCATGAAGCCCTTCTCGGTGATGCGCATCACCGACCGCAACGGCAACCTGCTCGAAGAGAACCGCGCGGAGCCGTCCGACGTCATCCGGGCCGACACCGCGTTCGTGATGACCAACATGCTGCGGGGCGTCCTCAGCGAGCACGGCACGGGCGCCCGGGCCGCCGGCCTGGCGCGCGAGTGGCCGCTGGCGGGCAAGACCGGCACGGTCGACGACAACACCGACGCGTGGTTCGTCGGCTTCGATCCCGACATCACGGTCGGCGTGTGGATCGGCAACGACGACAAGCGCAAGTCGCTCGGCACGGCGGAACAGGGATCGTTCGTCGCGCTGCCGATGTGGATGGAGTTCATGCGCGCCTACATCGACGGCCGTCCCGACAAGGACGATCCGCCGGCCTTCGAGGCGCCCGGCAACATCGTGTTTCTGAACGTGGAGCACGCCAACGGCGCCGTCGTGCCGTCCGGCACGCCCGGCGCCATCCACGAAGCCTTCATCGCGGGGACGCAGCCGGGAGCAGGCAGCTTCGCGAGATAAGCCGGGCGTGTCACGCGAGCCTTTCAGGCGCGCGGAACCCAGGCTTTCACACGCGCGAGCGCTCGCGACGCTTCCGGAATCCCGAGCGCGAAGGCCGTCGCGAAGAACACTCCGCCGTAGGGACCGAGGATGAGAACGGCCGCGATGATCGGATTCGGCGGCGGCACGACGATCTTCACGGCCCACGCGACCGCGGCGCCGCAGACCGCCGACGTCCACAGCTGCGCGACGTAGTCCACAGGCAATCCCGTCCGGCCGATCCGCTGATTCATCGTCCGGCGCAACAGCAGCATCTCCACCCACCCGGCGATGCCGGCGGACGCCGTGAGCCCCGCGGCGCCCCAGACGAGCGGCACGCCGAGCTTCGGCGGCAGCATCACCGCGAAGACGTACCCCAGCACTGTCGTCAGCACGACGCGCACGATCGCATAGCGCAGCGGCGTCCGCGTGTCGCGCAGCGCGTAGTACGCCGACGAGTACAAGCGGCCGAGCGTCGACGCAAGCAGGCCGACGGCCGATCCCGCGAGAATGCCCCAGACGTACACGGCGTCTTCGTGACGGAACCGTCCCGTCTGCAGCAGCGCCGCCGCGATGACGTCACCGAGCGCGAGAAACGCCATCGCGGACGGGACGACGAAGAACGCGATCTGGCGGAGCCCGCCGTCGAGGCGGCTGCGGAGCCCGTCCGTGCCCGACGCATCCAGTCCGACCTCCCCCGCCATCGTCGGCAGCTCCGCGGCAGCGATCGACATGCCGAACATGCTCACCGGCAGCGTGTACAGCAGCTGCGCGTTCGCGAGCCCGGTCACGGCGCCCGTCGGCAGGAGGCTCGCGAGCAGCGAATCGATGTACGCGCTGAGCTGCACGACGCCGCGGCTGACGAAGACGGGCACGAAGTTGCGCACGACGATCCGCACGTGCGACGACATGGCGTCGAGCGCGAACCGGAGATCCGGCGCGACGCGCCGCACGAAGGGCACCTGCACGCCGAATTGCAGCGCGCTGCCGGCCACCGATCCCCACGCCAGCAGCACGGCCAGCCGCGCCGGTTCGCGCGCGCCAAACAACGCCATCGTCGCGATCATCGCCGCGTTCCACATCACCGGCGCGGTGTACGAGAGCAGGAATTTGTGATGGCTGTTCAGGACGCCGAGGCACCACGCCGACAGCACGAGCAGGCCGGCGCCGGGGAACAGAATCCGGACGATGACGATCGTCAACGCGCGCTTGTCGCCGGTGAAGCCCGGCGCAATCGCGGCGATCAGCAGCGGCGTCGCGAGGACGCCGACGAGCACGAGCACGGCGACGACGAGCGCGAGCAGTGACGCGACGGCGCCGGCGACCCGATCCGCGTCGCGCCGCTCGCCCCGCGCGACGAGCGCGGCGTACACCGGAATGAACGACGCGGACAGCGCGCCTTCGCCGAAGAGGTTCTGGAGAAAGTTCGGAATGCGGAACGCCGCGTTGAACGCGTCGGCGGCGTCGGACTGGAGCCCGAAGTAGTACGCGAACACGCGCAGGCGCACGAGGCCGGCGAGGCGGCTGCAGAGAATCCCCGCGGCCACCAACCCCGCGCTCTTGTAGCGCGAGCCTTTCAGGCGAGCGTGATCGGCGGATGTCTCAGTCAACGTCGTCGTCGGTCGCCTGGCCCAGCGTGCCGTTCGACTTCTTCATCAGATACGACTTGATGAACACGTCGATGTCGCCGTCGAGCACGCGGGCAGGGTCGTTGACCTGCTCCTTCGTCCGGTGGTCCTTGACGAGCTGGTACGGCTGCAGCACGTAGCTGCGGATCTGATGGCCGAACGCGATGTCCTTCTTCACGCCGCCAATCTGGTCGAGCTTCGCCTGCTGCTCTTTGAGCTTCATGTCGTACAGCCGCGCCTTGAGGACGCGCATCGCCGAGTCCTTGTTGCGATGCTGCGACCGCTCGTTCTGGCAGGAGACCACGAGGCCCGTCGGCAGGTGCGTGATGCGGATCGCGGAGTCCGTGACGTTGACGTGCTGCCCGCCGGCGCCGCTCGATCGGTAGGTGTCGATGCGGATGTCCTTGTCGTCGATGACGACGTCCACGTCATCGGGCAGCTCGGGCCACACGTAGACCGACGCGAACGACGTGTGACGCCGCGCCGCCTGATCGAACGGTGAAATGCGCACGAGGCGATGGACGCCGGCTTCGGCCGCGAGCAGGCCGTACGCGTATTCACCGGTGACGGTGAGCGTGACGCTCTTGAGGCCCGCCTCTTCGCCGGGCTGGTAGTCGATCATCTCGCGCTTGAATCCGCGCCGCTCCATCCAGCGGAGATACATGCGCAACAGCATCTCGGCCCAGTCCTGCGACTCGGTGCCGCCGGCGCCGGGATGGATGGTGAGGATCGCGTTCTTGCGATCGTGCTCGCCGCCGAGCATCTTCTTGATCTCGCCGGCGTTGACCTCCTGCTCCAGCGCGTCCAGCGCCTGCGCGAACTCGGCGTCGACGGCCTCGCCCGCCTTCGACCATTCCACGAGGACGGCGAGATCGTCGATCCTCTTGCCGAGCGACAGCATGAGATCGCGGTCCTGCTCCAGCCGCCGGCGGCGCTGCAGGACCTTCTGCGCTTCGGCCTGGTCTTTCCAGAAATCGGGTGAGGCGGCGCGGGACTCGAGACGGGTCAGTTCTTCGTCTGGGCGGGCGGCTTCAAAGATAGCTCCGCAGATCCGCAGCGCGTTTGCCGAGATCCTCGTAGCGGCGCATCAAGTCGTCAACGGTGGACATCGAACGATTCTCCAGAGTAATCAGGACGAACACCTCTATTGTACACGTCGCCTGCTCGCCACGAGGAGCGCGAGCGTCACGAGCGCCGACGCGTACGGCAGGACGTCGCCGTGGCGCGCGTAGAACGTCGACGTCCGCAGATAGCGCGCCTCGCCGACGAGGACCGCGGCCTCGTAGATCGCGCTCTTCGTCACGACGCGGCCGTACGGATCGACGATGCCGCTGATGCCGGTGTTGGCGGCGCGGACCAGATACCGTCCCTCTTCGATCGCGCGCATCGACGCCTGTTCGAAATGCTGATACGGCGCGGACGTCGCCCCGAACCACGCGTCGTTGGTGATCGTCGCCAGCAGCTCGCTCCCGCCCGCGACGAACTGCCGCACGAGCGCGGGATACACGACCTCGTAGCAGATCGCGACGCTGACCGGATGGCCGCGCACCGGCAGCACGACGGCCTCCAGGCCCGGCGAGAAGGTGCCGACCTGCTCGGTGAGCGGCGCCGCGAAGAAGAACACCTGCTGCAGCGGCACGTACTCGCCGAACGGCACGAGATGCATTTTCCGATACGTGCCACCCGTCGTCCCGTCGGGCCGCACCAGGAACGCGGCGTTGAACATCTTGTCCACCACGCGCCGGAGACCCTCGTTCCGCCATTCGATCTGATCGCTCCCGAAGAGAATCGGCACGCGCGCCTGCCGCGCGAGCGCGCGCAGCCGATCCGCGTCCGCCTGATCCTCCTCGAACCGGAACGGCGTCGACGACTCGGGCCACAGGACGAACTCGGCGCCGGCGGCGATCGCCTGACGCGTCATCCGGATGTGACTGTCGAAGATCGCGGCCGCGCTGTCCGGGCTCCACTTCTGCCCCTGATCGACGTTGCCCTGGATCAAACCGACGCGCACGGCCTCGCCCTCGCGCGTCCACTCGCTCGCCGCCGCGCGGCGGGAGCCCCACACGGCGACCGCGAGCACCAACGCGAGCACGACCGCCACCGGCAGCCATCGAGTGGGGCCGGCCGGCCTCGAGTCCAGCGCGAACAACGCGAAGACGGCGCTGACTGACGCGACGAGCATCGACACGCCCCAGACGCCGAAGACGCTGGCGAGCTGCGCGATCGGCAGGACGCTGGCCTGGCTGTAGCCCAGCAGCACCCACGGAAATCCGGTGAAGAGATACGTGCGGCCGAGTTCCGTCGCGACCCACACGATCGGCGCCGCGAGCAGCGCGCGACGGCCGATCGACAGGAACACGCGCCGCACGATCACGGCGAACAGACCCGGGAACAGCGAGAGGTAGAGGATCAGGGCCGCATTGACCAAGACCGCGGCCCACGTCGCGATGCCGCCGTAGGTCGCCATCACGCCCGTAATCCAGTACAGCGTGCAGGCGAAGTAGACGACGCCGGTCAGCAGACCGAGCCGCAGCGCGTGCGCCAGACCTCGCGGCGCGACAAACGGCGAGCGCGATTCGTGCGCGAGCGCCGTCAGCAGCGGCGCGAGCGCAATCCAGGCGAATGCGGGATGACCGAACTTCGGGAAACTCAGCGCGAGGAGGAGGCCGGACGCCGAGGCGCGGACGTAATCGAGGGAGCGCGACCGCACAAGGCGATCTACCGCGTCACCCAGGGCTTGAACTGCTCTTCTTTCTGGAGCTTCGCGGCCATCGTGTCGGCGTCGCGCTTGGTCGGGAATTTCCCGATGCGCACGCGGTACATCGACGGCGTGCCGGCGGCCGGCGCGAGCACGTACGCCGCGTAGCCTTTCGACACCAGCCGCTTGGCCATCGCGTCGGCTTCGCCGCGCTCGTTCATCGCCGCAATCTGGACGGCGTAGCCGTCACTGGACGCGGCCGCGGGCGCTGGCGACGTCGACGCCGTCTTTGCAGGCGGCGCCGGTTTCGCGGCGGGCGCCGGCTTCGTCGCCGCCGCCGGAGGCGGCGCGGAAACGGCGCGCGCCTCGGCTTTCGCGACTTTCTCGGCCTTCTCCGCTTTGGCGGGAGGCGCGGCCGCCATCGGCGTCGGGACCTCGGGCTTCGCCGCGGGCTTCAGTTGTTCAGCGGTCGCGCGCGGTTTCTCGAGGCGGTTGAAGTACGTGAGGTCGTCCACGGCGGGCGGCGGAGCGGCGGCCGTGGGATCCGATCCGGCCGGCGTCGGCGCCGGGGTGGCCGGCTGCTGCGGGGTCGTCTCCGCCGCGACGTTCACGGGCGCCGCATCGGCCGCCGCGAGCCGCTCGGCCTTGACGCCGCGGCCGACAAGGACTCCACAGAGGAAGATGACCACCGACACCACGGTGGCGGCCATGAACAGAAAGACCAACTGCTTTCCGTTCAGTTGAATCTCATGAAAGCCGTCGTCCTGGATCTGTTGAGTCAAGTTCGCTGGGGAGTGTACCACGATGCCGCGCGCAGTACAAGGGCCCGCGAAGGGCCGGCCGGCGATCGGAAATGCCGCGTCTCAGGCGGCGTCCGCCGCTCGCCCGTCGAGGAGCGCCACTTTCAGCAGGCACGTCCGCTCGCCCGTGGCGCGGCAGGCGATCACTTCCGTCCGCGCGCCGAGATCGAACAGCGAGAGCATGCGCGTGAACGCGGCGGCGTAGAAGCCGCAGAGCGGATGCGGCACGGGCTCGCGCACCGAACAGAAGACCGACGATCGCAGATCGACGTTCGCCACTCCGCGGCGCAGCCGCGAGACAGCCTGACTGCCCTGATAGCTGTCATGGACCAGCCGTCTCGCCAGGCCGAGCAGGAGCCGGCTCCGCAGCCAGATCGGCATCGCCTTGAGGAAGCGGCGCTGGATCCCCGGCATCGACTGCACCGTCCACTCCGCGGCGTACTCGCCGGCGCGCGTCGTGATCTTCTGGTACGCGTCGCCCTCCTCCTGGCGGAGAAAGCTGAGGACGGCGTAGAGCGGCGCGAGTCCAATCGTGCCCTCGCGCAGGCCTTCCGCGTTGAGCCAGTTCTCGTAGAAGCCGAGCCGCATCGGCAGAATGTCGGCGATGCCCTGATGCAGGCTCGCGACGAGGACGCGGCCGATGCCGGGGTCCCTCATGATCGGGATAGAGTAATGGCTGAGGGCTGAGGGCTGAGGGCTGAGGGAATGGTCAATGGTAGACCTCCGTCATCCATCCCATCAGCCATCAGCCATAAGCCATCAGCCATTTGATGCACTCGGTAGCCATTCTCCTCGGCGGTCAGGCGATGCGCTTCGGCGGGCGCGACAAGAGCGCGCTCGTCGTGGACGGCCGGACGATTCTGGACCGGCAGCGCGCCGAGCTCTCGTCGCTGTCCGGCGACATTCTGCTCGTCGGCGGCGACATGGCGGTTGTAGCGCGAGCCTTTCAGGCGAGCGGCAGTCCGGTGCGCACGATCGCCGATCTGATTCCGGGATGCGGCCCGCTCGGCGGCGTGCACGCGGCGCTGACCGAAGCCCGCGGCGACGCGGTGTTCGTCGTCGCCTGCGACATGCCGTACGTGACGGCCGCGCTCGGCGCCTTCCTGCTCGGCCTGGCCCGCGACGCGGATCTCGTCGTGCCGCGGACCGAACGCGGCTATCATCCCTTGTGCGCGGTGTACACGCGCGCGTGCCTCGCCCCCATCGCGCGCCGGCTCGAGGCGCGGCGGCTGGCGCTGAAAGATCTCGTCGCTGATGCCGATCTGCGGGCGCGCGTGGTGACGGCGGAGGAAATCGGCCGGTTCGGCGAATGCGACCGGTTGCTCGCCAACGTGAATACACCGGCCGAGTACGCAGGCCTCGTGGGTACGGACGCGCTTCACGGTCACCGGCGGTAATAGTACCACGAGCGTCACGCGCGCCTTCGGCGCGTCACCAATCCATCAATGATCCTGAGCGTTCAACGACTCGTTCACCGCGCACTCGCCGACGCGATTCGCCGGCAGTACGGCCTCGCCGACGTCCCGCACTTCTCCATCGAAGTTCCGCCGACGCGCGCCCTCGGCGACCTCGCCGTGCCCGTCGCGTTTCAGCTCGCGCGCACGCTGCGCAAGGCCCCGCGCGCGATCGCGCAGGAGCTCGCGCAGGCGCTCGGCCCGATTCCCGGCGTCACGCGCGTCGAGCCGGCGCCCAACGGTTACCTCAATCTGTATCTCGACCGCCGGGCGTACCTGCTGCCGCGCGTTCGGCAGCAGGTCGCGGCCGAAGCGGCCGCCACCGAGAAAACGATCGTCGAGCACACGGCGATCAATCCGAACAAGGCCGCGCACATCGGGCACCTGCGCAACGCCGCGCTCGGCGACACGCTCGGCCGCGTCCTGCGGTTCCGCGGGACGCCGGTCGAGATTCAGAACTACATCGACGACCTCGGCGTCCAGGTGGCGGACATCATCGTCGGCTTCCACGACATCGAACATCGCTCGCTCGACGAGGTGCGGCACATCGCCGGCACGACGCGCTTCGATTACTACTGCTGGGATCTCTACTCGCGCGTGACCGGCTGGTACGACGAGAGCCCCAATCACCAGGCGGCGCGGGCTCGCGTCCTGCACGAGCTGGAGCATGCCGGCGCCGGCAACAGCGACACGGTCGCGCTCGGCAACGTCATCGTCGATCGCATCGTCCGCGCGCACCTGGCGACGATGGCGCGGCTCAACATCGCCTACGACCTGCTCACCTACGAAGGCGACATCGTCCGCCTCAAGTTCTGGGCGCACGCGTTCGAGACGCTGAAGGCGCAGGGCGCGATTTACCTGCAGACGGAAGGCAAGCTCGCCGGTTGCTGGGTGATGAAGATTGAAGAGGCCGCGGCCGACGCAATCGGTGCTGATGGGGCCGAGCCTGCTCGGCCCGGCGAAGACGAAGCACGTGAGAAGGTCATCGTGCGCTCGAACGGCGTCGTCACCTACATCGGCAAGGACCTCGCGAATCAGTTCTGGAAGCTGGGACTGCTGGGGCACGACTTTCACTACAAGCGCTTCGGCACGCAGGCCGGCGGCCGTGCGCTGTGGTCCACGACTTCGGGCACCACCGATCCGAACGCGCCGGCGTTCGGCCGCGCCGCGTGGATCTACAACGTCATCGACTCGCGCCAGATGTACTTGCAGGCGCTGCTCAGCCAGGCGCTGCGGGCGCTCGGTCATGCGCAGGAAGCCGAGCGATCGATTCACTTTTCCTACGAAATGGTCGCGCTGTCGCACGCGACCGCGCGCGAGCTCGGCTACGAACCACATGAGGGCCCGGCGGGCCCTGGTGACGTCGACGCGAAGAAACCCTTCGTCGAAGTCTCCGGGCGAAAAGGGCTCGGCGTGAAGATCGACGACCTGCTCGACCTGCTCACGAACAAGGCGGCAGCGGAAGTCGCCAAACGCAACCCCGAATTCTCGCAGGACGAATGCCGGCGCGTCGGATCGCAGATCGCCGTCGCCGCCATCCGGTACTTCATGCTGAAGTACTCGCGCGGCAAGCTGATCGTGTTCGACATCGAAGAGGCGCTCAGCTTCGAGGGCGAGACGGGGCCGTACCTGCAGTACGCGGCCGTGCGCGCCAACAACATCTTCCACAAGCTGCAGGAGCGCGAGCACCTGAGCGAAGCTGACGTCCTCGGCGGGCTGGAAGCGCTGTCGACCGAAGAGCTGGACGATGACGGCGAGGCGCACACGCTCTGGGCGGTCGCCTTCGAAGCGTCACGGCTGGACGAGGTGGTCGAGCAGGTCGTCCGCTCGCTCGAGTTCTCCGGCCTGGCGAAGTACGCGTTCGGCCTCGCGCAGCTCTTCAGCGCGTTCTATCATCGGTACCCGATCCTCAACGAGGAGCAGGCGGACCGGAAGCGCTGGCGCGCCGCGGGCGTGGCGTATTTCCGCATGCAACTGACGCGCGCGTTGGATTTGATGGGGATCGAAGTCCCCTCTCGAATGTAGAGCGATCAGGGCGGGTCCTTTTGGACCCGCCGGAGACCTATGGCAACCATCGGCATCACACCGAGCCGGAAGATCGAAGACTACCGGCAATCGATCCTCCACGTCGGCGGCGAGGCGCGCGTCCTCGACGCGTCGGCGCCGATCGACCAGGCGCTCGCCGGCGTCGACGGCCTGCTGCTGACGGGCGGCGAAGACGTCGCCCCCGCGCATTACGGCGAGACGCCGCATCCGACGGTCGTCGCCGCGGAAGCCGGCCGCGACGAATTCGAGATCGCCGTCGTCAAGGCCGCGCGTCAGAAGGGCCTGCCGATTTTCGCCATCTGCCGCGGCGTGCAGGTGCTGAACGTCGCGTGCGGCGGGACGCTGGTGCAGGACATCCCGTCCTCCATCCACGGCGCGCTGAACCACAGCCTGACCGTGCCGCCGCATGAACCCTATTCACTCGCGCACGAGATCTGGATCGACAAGGACTCGCTGCTCTCGAAGCTGATGCGCGAGCGCCTGAGCGACGCGGACGAGTGCGAGGTGAACAGCCGCCACCATCAGGCGGTCAAGGACGTCGCGCCTGGATTCAAAGTGTCAGCGACGGCGCCGGACGGCGTCATCGAGGCGATCGAGGATCCGGCGGCGCGCTTCTGCCTCGGCGTCCAGTGGCATCCGGAGAATTTCTTCCGCACGGGCGAATTCCGTCCGCTCTTCGAAGGTTTCGTGGAGGCGGCGCTCAAATCCGATCGAAAGTGACCACCGTCTCGACGTGCGGCGTGTTCGGAAACATGTCGAACGCGTCAGCACGCGTGAGCGCGTAGCCCGTGTCGACGATGCGCCTGGCGTCGCGCGCGAGCGTCGCGACATCGCAGGAGACGTAGATGAGGCGTGACGCGCGCAGCGCGAGCGCTCCGTCCAGCGCCTCGCGCGACATGCCGGTCCGCGGCGGATCGACGATCACGATGCGCGGACGGTCCAGCTGAAGCTGGACGCCACGGGACTCCGGGTCCGCCTGAAGGCGGACGCCACGTACCTCGTCTTCTCCGTGGCGTCCGGCTTTAGCCGGACCGAGAAACTCCTCGACCGACTGGTGGATCGGCACCACCGCGCCGCCGGCCGCGGTCGCGTTGGCCTCCAGATCGGCGGCCGCGATCCGATCGCCTTCCACGGCCGTCACGCGCGCGCGGCGCACGACAGCCGCGGCGATCGAAAACAGGCCGACGCCCGCGTACAGATCGAGCAGGTCGCTCTCCTCCGGCACCTGCCCGACGACGTGCGTCACCAGCGGCGCGAGCAGGTGGCGATTGCCCTGAAAGAACGCGAGCACGTGGCGCCGCAGCTCGACCGTGCGGCCCTCGCCGAGGTCGAGGCGATCGACGACGTGCACGCGGCCGTGCACGCCGTACGGCGTCGCGAGGCCCGTCAGGCCGGCGGTCGACGCCAGGCCCTCGAGCGCTCTCGCGTCGGCGGCGGCCGTCATGTCGAGCGCGACGGCGCGATCCGACGCGTCGAGATTTTCGGCGAGCTCGATCTCGTGAATGCCTTCGACGCCGAGCGCGCGCATGTTGGCCATCAATCCTTCGAGCGCGTCAACGGAGGCCGGCAGCAGCTGGCGCGTCTGCCGCGCGTCGCAGACGTCGTGCGTCCCTTCGCGAAAGAAGCCGAGCCGCGATCCGCGCACGTGCAGCCGCGCGCGCATCCGGTAGCCGTCCTCGGGCGACGCCGCGACGGCGATCGGCGACGGCAGCGTCATGCGGCCGATGCGCGTGAACGCGTCGGCAATCACCTGGCTCTTGATCTCGAGCTGACGCGCGTACGCGATGTGGCTGTAGAGGCAGCCGCCGCACAACGGATCGCCCGACACCGCGCGGCGGTCGGGCGATGCCTCCTCGACCGCAACCGTCTCGGCGTACGCGACGCTCTTGGAGGCCTTCTCGACGCGGGCCGTGACACGCTCGCCGGGAATCGCGCCCGAGACGAGGACGACCTGGCCGTCGACGCGCGCGATCATCCGGCCGCCGGCGGCCGGCTTCTCAATCGCGAGTGAAATCGTGTGTCCGGATGTCAGCATGACTGTCGCTCGCCTGAAAGGCTCGCGCTACACAAACGAGACTGTCGGCAGGCCGAAGCGCTCGCGCACGAGACGATCGATCGCCAGTGCGCGCGCGCGCGCCAGCGCGTCCGCGGGCATGCTGGCCGCGAACGGCGCCAGTTCGGCCTCGGCGTCCTTCGTCAACGCCGCGCGTGTCGCCGCGTCGAGCGTTGCGCGCGCCTGGCGCAGCAAGTCGACATCGAGCGCCGCCAGCCGCGCGATCAGCGCCTGACGCGCCGCGCCGCGCAGGCCGCCCGCCTTGCTCCGCGCGGCATCCAGCTCGGCCGCGATCCGATCGATCACCTCGTCGGTCCCAGCGCCGAGCTTCCCGCCCGCGCGCGCCGACGTCAGGCGCAAGACGACACGTTCGAGATGCGAGGGAAGAGAGAGGCTGGAGGCTGGAGGCTGGAGGCTGGAGGCCTCGCTCGGCTGAAAGCCTCGCGCTACGATCGCCACTCCTGTCGCACGCCGCCATTCGTCGAACACGTCGAGGACGTCCGCTTCGCAGAAATCGATCTTGACCGGCCGCCGTCGCGGTCCTTTCCGGTAGTAGCGCTCGACGTACCGATCGATGCCGGCGAAGGCGACCTTGAGCGGCACGCCCTGCGCCGCCCAGCCGGAGACGAGATCGAACGAGGGACCCACGACGCGGATGAGGTGACCGTCGTTCTTGCGACAGAGATAGGTTTCTATCTCCCGGCAGTAGTCTGATTCCGTTCCCACACCATTCTCAATCCGTGCAGCGTGAGATCCGCGTCGACGTGCTCGATGAGCGTCGTCTCCGGCGCGATGACTTCGGCCAGTCCGCCGGTCGCGATGCACAGCGCATTGCCGCCCAGCTCGTCGCTCATCCGCCGCACGAGGCCTTCGACCATCCCGACGTATCCGTAGAACAGACCCGACTCCATCGCGCCGACCGTCGTGCGGCCGACGATGCGCGCGGGCTTGCGGACGTCGATGCGCGGCAGCCGCGCGGCGCGCTGAAACAGCGCGTCGGCGGAAATCTGCACGCCGGGACAGATCGCGCCGCCGAGATACTCGCCCTTCGCCGTGATCGCGTCGAACGTCGTCGCCGTCCCGAAATCGACGACGATGATCGGCCGGGCCTTGTCCCCACCGAATTTCTCGAACGCCGCGACGGCGTTGACGATGCGATCGGCGCCGACCTCGGCGGGATTCTCGTAGAGGATCGGCATCCCGGTGTTGACGCCCGGCTCGACGATGAGCGCCGGCACGCCGAAGTAGCGCTGCGTCATCGTCGCCATCGTGCCGGTCAGCGGCGGCACGACCGAGCCGAGGATCACGCCGCGGATCTTCACGCGATCGATCCGGCTGTGGGCGAAGAGCCCGTCGACGAGGAGGCCCAGCTCGTCCGCCGTCCGCTCGCGCAGCGTCTGCAGGCGCCAGCTGTGGACGAGCGTGGCGCCGTCGAAGACGCCGAGGACGATGTTCGTGTTGCCGATGTCGATCGCTAGGAGCATAAGAAGTTAACCACGGAGGACACGGGGGACACGGAGGAAGAAACCCAATTCCCTGCCTCCGTGTCCTCCGCGTCCTCTGTGGTGATATTCCGTCGTCAGTCCCATCTCAGTTCGCCCGCCACTATCCGCTCGATCCGCTCACCGACTCTCACGAGCAGCGCGCCTTCGTCGTCGATCCCCGCGGTCACGCCGCTCGCCTCACCGTCGGGCGTCGTCCAGCGCACGCGTCCGCCGTGCGCCGAGGGCGCGCGGCGGCGCCAGGCGTCGAGAATAGCATCGAACCGTCCTTCCAGCAGATCCGCGTATCGCGCGTCGAGCGCGGCCAGCGTCTCCGCGAAGAGCACGGCCCGATCGCACGCGCGGCCCAGCTCGGACTCGAGCGACGTCGCGCGGTCGCGCAGGTCCGGCGGAAATGACGCCGCCGTCACGTTGACGCCGTAGCCGACGACGACCGCATCGCCGGCCGCTTCGGCCAGAATGCCGGCCAGCTTGCGTCGCGCGACGTACAGATCGTTGGGCCACTTGAGATCGACGCGCAGGCCAGCTGCTGCCTCGACGGCGTCCGCCAGCGCCACGCCAACTGCGAGCGTGAGCAACCGCGTCGCGCGCTCAGGATCGACTCTCGCCCGCCCCGGCGCGAGCACGACCGAGACGTAGAGCCCGCTGCCCGGCGGCGAAAACCACGTGTGGCCGCGGCGGCCGCGCCCGGCGGTTTGTTCGTCGGCGAACACGACGAGGCCCTCAGGCGACGGTTGTAGCGCGAGCCTTTCAGGCGAGCGAGCGGCGGCGCGCGACGCGGCGGCGTCGTTGGTCGATCCGATCGACGCGTGAAACAGAATCGTCGAGCCAAGGCGGCCGAGCCGCGGGCGCGCGCGCGCGATCGCGTCGGCGAACTCGACAGGAAGGTCGTAGTCAGACGGATTCGATTTCAAAGGAGATGTCGACGGCGGGCGCGGAATGCGTCAGCGCGCCGGCTGAGACGAAGTTGG
The DNA here is from genome assembly GCA_020073005.1 of Terriglobia bacterium. GTDB lineage: Bacteria > Acidobacteriota > Vicinamibacteria > Vicinamibacterales > CAVVIG01 > SRVP-36. Next base: position 37,538 of record JAIQFX010000042.1, read on the forward strand.
CGCCGGTGGAGGCGAGCTCCGGAATGCGATCGAGCGTGACGCCGCCTGAGATTTCGATCGTCGCGCGGCCCTTCGCGCGCGCGACGGCGGCGCGAATGTCCGCCGTGGACATGTTGTCGACGAGGATCGATTCGGCGCCGGCGGCGATCGCCTCGTCGACCTCGTCCAGGCGCTGCGCTTCGACTTCGACCGGGCGGCCCTGGTGCCGCGCCCGCGCGAGCCGCACCGCGGCCCGGACGCCGCCCGCCAGACGAATGTGATTGTCCTTGATCAGGATCGCATCGAAGAGACCGGCACGATGATTCGTGGCGCCGCCCGCGCGGACGGCGTACTTCTCCAGCACGCGCAGCCCCGGAGTCGTCTTGCGCGTATCGAGAATCGTGATGCGGCCGTCGGCCGCGATCATGAAGCGGCGCGCCTGCGTCGCGATGCCTGACAAGCGCTGAAGGAAGTTCAGCGCCGTGCGCTCGCCGACCAGCAGCGCGCGCGCCGATCCCGCGACCTCGGCGAGCTCCTCGCCGGCCCGGCACGCGTCGCCGTCGCGCTTGCGCGGAGTGGCACGGACCGCGGGATCGAGCTGACGGAAGACTTCGAAGGCCACGTCGAGGCCGGCGAGAACGCCGTCGCCCTTCATCAGGAAGATGCCGCGCGCGTTCTGCGACGCCGTAACGGTCGCCTCGGTCGTGATGTCGCCGGCGCCGACGTCCTCGGCGAGGGCGTGGCGGACGATGTCGCGGTACTGATCGGGCGCCAGCGGTCGCAAAGAATTAACCACGGAGGACCCGGAGGAAGAACCGATTACGCCTGTGGCGCAGGCTCATAACCCACCACGACGATTTCACGTGCCTCGCCGATCGCGCTCTCGAATGCCTGCACGCGCAGGGCGGCCTTCAGGTCCGCTTCGACGATCGGCATCAAGGCGACGGCCGCGTCCTCGGCTCTCACGGTCACTCGCGTGATCGGCACCTTGAGGGGCTGCTTGGCTTCGGAGCGCTGCTTGCGCACTTCGAACAGCAGGTCTGTCGCCCACTGATAGGCGCGCTCGTCCGCCAGGCGCGTCGCGTCGCTGTTGTCGGCGATCAGCGACAGCAACTCGTCGGCGGTCGGCCATCGCGACGTGTGGATCGAGCCCTCGCGCCACCACGACCACACTTCCTCGGTCACGAACGGCAGGAACGGCGCGAACAGGCGCAGCATCACCGACAGCGCCGCGGTCAGCGCGGCGTTGGCCGAGCCGGCGCCCACGGGTCCCTGTTCGCCGTAGCGCCGGCCTTTGACGAGCTCGAGGTAGTCGTCGCAGAAGCGCCAGAAGAACGTCTCGGTCCGCTGCAGCACGCGCGCGTAGTCGTACGCCTCGAACGCGTCGGTCGCTTCGGTCACGAGCGCGGCGAGACTCCGAATCATGGCGCGATCGACCGGCAGGAGGGGACGGGAGTCGGTGCCAGCGCTCGCCGACTCCCGTCCCGTTACCGACTCCCGTCCCCCGCTCAAAGCAAACTTCGACGCGTTGAGAATCTTGATCGCGAGCCGCCGGCCGACGCGCATCTGGCCCGTGTCGAATGCCGTGTCGGTCCCTGGACGCCCGCTCGCGGCCCAGTAGCGCACGCCGTCCGAGCCGTGCTCTTCGAGCAGCGCGAACGGCGTCACGACGTTGCCTTTGGACTTCGACATCTTCTTCCGGTCGGGATCCGTGACGAAGCCGGAAATCGCGGCGTTGGCCCACGGCAGCGCGTCGTGCTCGAGGTGCGAGCGGTGCACCGACGAGAAGAGCCACGTGCGGATGATGTCGTGCGCCTGCGGACGCAGATCCATCGGGAACGTCCGCGCGAACAGATCAGGATCGTCGGGCCACCCGCAGACGATCTGCGGCGACACCGAGGACGTCGCCCACGTGTCCATCACATCCGGATCGCCGGCGAAGCCTCCGGGCACGCCGCGCTGATCCGCGCGATAACCCGGCGGCACGTCGGTGGACGGATCGATCGGCAACCGATCATCGGCGGCGGGAATCGGCCGTCCGTGATCGACGCGGCCCTGCGCGTCAATGGCATACCAGACCGGGAACGGCACGCCGAAAAACCGCTGGCGGCTGATGCACCAGTCGCCGTTCAGGCCGTTCACCCAGTTCTCGTACCGCGTGCGCATGTAGTCCGGATGCCACTGCAGCGCGCGGCCGCGCGCGAGGAGCGCCTCGCGCAGCTCGATCGTCTTGAAGAACCACTGCCGGCTCGTGACGATCTCGAGCGGCCGGTCGCCCTTCTCGTAGAACTTCACGGCGTGCGTGATCGGCCGCGGGTCGCCGATCAGATCGCCGCTCTCCTTGAGCTGCTCGACGATCTTCGCGCGCGCTTTCGACGCCGACAGCCGGGTCAGGTCCGCGTAGTAGCGCTGCGCGCGAGCCGCGTCCACGGATTCCCAGCCGGGCGCGCCCCACTTCACCTCGCGCAGCGTGCCGTCGGGCTGAATCACGGCGCGTACCGGCAGCGACAGCTCGCGCCACCACGTCACGTCGGTGATGTCGCCGAAGGTGCAGATCATCGCGATGCCGCTTCCCTTTTCGGGATCGGCCAGCGCGTGCGCCCTCACGGGCACGCGGACACCGAAGAGCGGCGTCACCACGTCCTTGCCGAACAGCGGCTTGTACCGCTCATCATCCGGGTGCGCGACGAGCGCGACGCACGCGGGAATCAGTTCTGGGCGCGTCGTGTCGATGTTTACAGTCGGGCTGTCGCCCGACACGTCGTCTACAGTCCGGCTGAAGCCGGACTCCACGTCAGCCAGGGCGAACCTGATCTTGTGGAACGCGCCGGGCATCTCGCGATCTTCGAGCTCGGCCTGCGCGACCGCCGTCTTGAAGTCCACGTCCCAGAGCGTCGGCGCTTCCACCTGATACGCGAAGCCGCGCTTCAGCAGATGCAGAAACGCGAGCTGCGACACGCGCTGCGATCGCTTGCCAATCGTCGCGTACGTCATCGCCCAGTCGACCGACAGCCCGAGGTACGTCCACAGGTGCTCGAACGCCTTCTCGTCTTCCGCCGTCAGCCGCGCGCACAGCTCGATGAAGTTCGGCCGCGACACCGAGATCGGATGCTTGCCTGGCTGCGCCGGCGGCGCGAACGCCGGATCGTACGGCAGCGACGGATCGCAGCGGACGCCGTAGTAGTTCTGCACCCGGCGCTCGGTCGGCAGCCCGTTGTCGTCCCACCCCATCGGATAGAACACGGCCTTGCCGCGCATGCGGTGAAACCGCGCGACGACGTCGGTGTGCGTGTAGGAGAAGACGTGGCCGACGTGCAGCGATCCGCTGACGGTCGGCGGCGGCGTGTCGATCGAGAAGACCTCGGCGCGCGGACGCGTGCGATCGAACTGATAGACCTTCGACTCGGCCCAGCGGGCAATCCACTTCGCTTCGAGCCCCTCGAGCGCGGGCTTTTCTGGCAGCGGCATCCGACGATCTTACTTGATGGAGGATTTGATCCGCTCGATCTCTTCGCGCACGAGGCGCTCGGCGATCGAGGACGTGACGTCGGCGACGGCGTCGCGGAGCGCGGTGCCGGACAGCCGCTCGAGCACCTGGCGCGTGACGCGCTCGGCCAGCGCGTCGGTGTCGACGGGCGGCGGCGCGGCGGCGGGCAGCGACGAGCCGGCCACCGGCCATACGGGCGCGACGGCCGGGCGCGGTTGGTTCTGTTCGGCCGCGAGAAGCGTCGCGAACGCATCGGCGATGGACGGCAAGATGATCGGGTGCTGCGGTGCTGGGTGCTGGGGTGCTTGGTGCGGTGCAGAGTGCTGGGGTGCCGCGTGCGCCGCACTCTGCACTTCTGCACCCTGCACGGCACCCGGCACTTCAGCACTCAGCACCTCGGCACCGTTGTCAATGATGTTGAGGTCGTCTGCGACAGACGGCTCTTCGGTCGTCGTCAACGGCAGGTCGTCCGGGTCGTTTGTCGCGGCGGGGCCCGGCAGGTCCCACGTCTCCGTCGCGCTCGCGGCGGCGGGCGGCGGATTCAGTTGTGAGGCGAACCAGTCGATCTCACTGGCGGCCGCTTCCGGCGCGGCGGTCGGGAGATCGCCCATCTGTGGCGACGAAGCCGCGGGCGCGTTGGTGAGCGTCGCGAACGCGGCGTCGAGCTTGTCGAAGTACTCGTTCGTTGCGGGCGCGGCAGCGGGCGCGGCCGCGGGCGGCGGCATCGCGGCGGCCACGGGGCGCGCGGCTGGCGGCGGCGCGGGGGCGGTCTCGCCTCTCTTCTTCGATCTTGCGAGCAGTTCCCTGACGCGGCCGATCACCGCCTGCGGCTCGAACGGCTTCGCCAGCACGCCGTCGCATCCCGCTTCGTTGGCGCGTTCCTGATCGACCGGCTCGAACGCGCCCGTCAGCAGGACGACGGGAATGTGCTGCAGGCGGGGCGACTGCCGGATGTACTGCGCCACCTCGTAGCCGCTCTTCCCCGGCATGCCGATGTCGGCCAGGACGATGTCCGGCGGATGCGCGTTGAGCTGCTCGATGGCCTGGTCGCCGTCGCTGACGGCCACGACCTGGACGTCCTCGTCCGCGAACGTCAACTCGATGACGCGCTGGATGGTGACGGAGTCGTCGGCGAGAAGCAGAGTGTGCGGCACCTTGGTCTTATCGGAAGAATCGCTGGAACTCTGTAGCCGTCAGCTATCGGCTGTCAGTTAGACTCTCGCTCTCGCGTTTGAGTTGATGAAATCGACGATCTCCTGCATCGGCGTACCGGGCAAGAAGACCGCCTTGATTCCGATTTCCTTCAGCTTCGGGATGTCCACGTCGGGGATGATCCCGCCAATGACGACGAGCACATCGTCCAGCCCCTTCTCTTTCAGGAGCTCCATCAGGCGAGGCGCGATGTGATTGTGGGCGCCGGAGAGGATCGAGAGGCCGATGACGTCGGCGTCCTCCTGCAGCGCGGCGGCGGCGATCTGCTCGGGCGTCTGGCGCAGGCCCGTGTAGATGACCTCCATCCCCGCGTCGCGCAGCGCGCG